>CAYUTY010000047.1:0-45869 GCA_964447795.1 uncultured Anaerolineaceae bacterium | reverse complement strand
TTCCAGTTGATGTTGCTGAAATTGGCATCGTGCCGCGTTTCTGTGAAGTTCAGCCAGCGGTCAGCATTCCAGATCGGAATACCTTTGCTCTGTGCATAAGCCAGTGTCCCCGCTACCCATTCGTCGGCAATTCCAAAATAGTCAACATGGAATTGGGTCATCAAGGCGGCGTAATCGCCTGCCAGGCTGGTATCAATAATCTGGCGTGAGACGGCAACAGCATCTGCAGGATTCAAAGCCTCATAAATTGACCCTGCACCGGCTTGATCGACAAATTGCTCGTCAATTAGTGTCGTCAACTGTTGGTAATAAGGGAGAATAGTGCCATCCGCCTTGATGAACTTCATCGGCTGGCCGCTGCCAGTGATATAGCCGCGCGCCCAACTGCTGTCCGGCTTTTGCAGCCATGCGCCCCAACTGTAGAAGTTGGTGTCCATAGCAATGCCTTTACTAACTGCATATTCAGCCGCATCTGTCCAGCCTTCCCATGCTACCTGGTGATTGCGGACGGTGCGCGACATTGGACTGCTGTAAGTCATGCTATACCAGGATGTATAAACGTCATAGCCTTCTTCAAGATTATCAATGTTGTAAGGCTCATAACTGTCTTCACGATAGGCATACGGGTGAATACCGAACTCATGCCCCTGTGAACGCCAGACTTGAACATCATCGTTGGTTATATCGCCACCAAAGGTGATATAGAGGGTGATGTCACCTGCATAATCATTCATGGCATTGATGAGATTTTGATGCCATGTCACTGGATTGCCGTGAGCATCACCAGTGGGAATGAGCATAGTTTTTGCTGCACCGGGGAAATACCACAACTGCGGCAGGGGCATCACTGGCTCAATCATGTCTTTGATCAAACGCGCCAGCAGTCGCTGCTGTTCATCAGCCTGTGGGATTTGTGTCCGGTTCAGATTCACCCAGGGCGAACCACCACCATTAGCCTGAAAGAGGTCAATGGTACGCAGGATGCCGTCACCATCAGTATCAACATTGGCATTAGCCGGGTTGCCCTGGCGCATATAGACTACTGTGCGCACCAGATCATAGGTGAAGGCTACACCACGCCCATTCGCGCTGCGAGCAACAGCAGGGTAGGGGGTGGAGGTGCTGGCAGTGGCGTACAACTGTGCGATCATGGTCGCACCGCCAGCGAGATTGTAGCGATCAGCAGTACCATGAATTTGCAGCGTTTGGGTAGACAATCCCTGACTGGGGCCACTGCCAGTCATGTCCATGTAGCCGTTGTTTTGCGTGCCAGCCGCGCTCCCAAGCCCCAGCAGACCGGTGATTTGGGCATCAGGCCGCATGGCGATCAGATTACCGCCGTTGTTGACATAATTGCTTAAGAGACTCGCCTGACCACTCGAAAGCGATGTTTCAGCGAGCAGTGTAACGGGGTAACTGGCAATGGTGGGTGCTGTCAGGTTGCTGATGTCGATAAGGTCAAAGCTGTTCAGCCCTTCGGCACGCAGAATTTCCCCCAGATAGCGACCGAATTTATTGGAGGCGCTATCGTTGACGACCACCAGAATAGGTGTGTTGCCGGACTGAGCGGAAGCACTCTCTGGAATGTTCCAACCTATGTAGCCTAATGCAATGATGAAAAACAGGAGTATTGGCAGGCGTTTATCTGTATTCATACACTCCATAATAGTGCAGCTAACCTTACAAAATCCCTTCAGGAATATTGTCACTTCATCAAATAAGCTGGCGCTACCGTTGGATACCTGCACGGGCTAGTTTTTGAAGAATTTGCGCTCGTGTGTCGCGCATAGAAAGCTCGACATAAGGCAGACCAAGCCAGGCATTCATCAGCCCGAAAAGTGCGCCAGTTAAGACACGGAAAGCGGGAACGGTCTCGCGAGGGGGCCAGAGGGTGAAAGGAGGGTAGCCGAGGAGCTGGCTGAATCCGTCAATGGCTATGGGCATTATTCCCAGCAGCGCATAGAGCCAGATCGGGACAGGACGGAGGCGTTTGCGAATGCGAGTGTATATCAGCCCGCCAATAAAGAGTGCCGTGTAAATGGCAACATCGCGCGCACACAGAGTTGTTTTATAACCCATCTGCTCGTTACCGATGAATTCACGTGAGGCACCCTGATAGCCGGGAGTGAAAGCGTAAATATCACCTACCTGTCCAAACAGCGGCAATATCCGATCTGGAGCAAATTCAGGTAATTCACGGGCGTAAGTTTCAAATGGAACTAAGGGTGACCCGGTGTTATAACGTGGATAGGCAGGCTGTTCACCATAAAGAAAGAAGGAGCGGAAGGCGAACTGATGACAGAAAGGGCTGTAAAGGGTATAGAGGAAATTTGCTGGCCCGCTTACGCCAAGTTTCATGAGTGTTGGAGCAACAAAGGGTAGCGCGGCGTAGAGACCGATGATAATCAAAGCCACCCGCAGCCAGTGTTCCGTAACCCATAACGTCGCCAGGTTCAATCGTAAAGCTGTGCTGCGCTCAGTCTTAGGGGTAGTCATGTTGATGTTCCCGGATGAAACAATACAAGTTGATTCCCGGCAAGTGTATCAGTTGGAGAGGTATGACGCTATTGCGGTTTCCAGGGTGCTGATTGCCACAGGGCCATAAAAAATGTGAGTGATGACGCCATCAGGTGAGAGAATATAAGTTGAAGGTTGCCCACGCAGTTGATAAAGGGCCGCTATCGCTTGAGGCGGGTCGACTAGGAGGTCGAAGGTTAATCCCATTGTTTGCTGCCATTCCCGGACTACGGTAATTCTTTCACCCAGGTTGACAGCCAGAATGTGCAGGCCTCTTTCCTGATACTTGTCATAAATCATTTGCAATGCTGGCATTTCAGCCCTGCAAGGATCACACCAGGTTGCCCAGAAGTTGATAATGACAGGATTGCCACGTAGCGCCAGCAGGTTAATCTGCTTTCCACTCAGTTCATTTAGCACAAAGGGAGGTGCACTAGCATTGATTTCCGGCGCTACAGGAAGATCATCGTTCTGAAGTGATATACTCGTGTATTGAACACGCTCTGGTATTCCGCTAGCTGTAATCAGCCAAAAGGCGACACTGAATGAGAATGCCGCCCCCAACAATAGCAGATTGCGTTTCCAGCGAGTGAGGTCAGGCCAGCGCTTTATCAATGAGTTCCTGGATTTGTGTGGCAGTCAGTGGGCCAAAGTGACGCGCACTGATGATGCCATTCCGGTCTATTACATAGGTGCTGGGATAGCTGAAAACACCATATAAATTCTGGATGGTGCCGTTTTCATCCAGCAAGAGGGGGAATGTGACTGCCATCTCATCGCGGAAACCTGCTACATCTTCAAGTGATTCCCGGTTGTTGACTGCCAGAATAGTGAAACCTTCATCAGCTTTTGTTTTGAATGCAGCTTCAAATTCAGGCATTTCAATCCTGCATGGCCCACACCAGGTTGCCCAGAAATTGAGCAATACTACCTGTCCGCGCAAATCTGCTAACTTTATGGTTTCGCCATTATCACTTTTTGTCTCAAAATCGGGCGCGATATTGCCGGTGTCAGTGCCAGACACCGGTGCATCAACCGCTGCTGCCGCACCCGTAATACTACCTACACCCGCGCTGGGTGCAAGTGTGGCTGGCAGGACAGTTGGCTCAATAACAGATGTTTCAGCTTCTCCGGTAAGGCCGCTCAAGACACGTTCTTCTAACTCAATGGCTGCATCAGCAAATTCTCCGGCGAGCGATTGGCTTAAGTTCTGAAGTGACCCGCTGGCGATCAGGATGCCGATCAATACCAGGAACGCGCCACTGACCAACTCAACTTTGTGCATGTGCCGCTGCAATCGGCGCAGCACTCCTTGAGCGCTGTCCAGTAACAGGGCGGTCAGCACAAACGGTACACCGAGGCCAAGTGAGTAGGCTGCCAGGAGTGGGGCAGCGCGTCCCACATCGCCTGTATTGGCCGCTAGTGTCAACACTGCACCATAAACCGGCCCAATACAGGGTGTCCATCCGGCGGAGAAAACGACACCCATAATCGCTGATCCCGTGTATCCCTGTCCACCGCGAGCAGTCATTTGGCGGCGGGTGTCTGTGTATAAAGCTTTTTGAATAAGCTGAAGTGTTTTTGTCCAGAAGCCGCCAGGATTAGTAAAGGCGCCGCTCATGAACAGCCACAACAAATAAGCAGCAACAAGCACAAAGGCGATTATGGTTGTCCATTGGGTGATATTTTGTTCACCGGCAGTTGTTACCAGCGTTCGGTTCAGGGATGGCAGCAGCGTCCCCGTAAAACCCCAGAGAATGAGTGCGCTTCCAGCTAATGCAATAACAGGGGTAATCATCGGACTGCTTAGAAACTTCGGCTTACCAAGTAGCCACCTGAAAATTGCAGGCATCACGCCCATGAAATGCAGACCAAAGAAGATGATGAGGACGCCGCCAATACGTCCAATAATATCTGTCGTCAGGTTAATGTTTTGCCCACCGACCTGCTGCACAAAAGCAGTGGAGAAAATTCCAATGGCTACAAATACAAAGGTAAAGCCAGCTACAAAAAATAAGCCATGAAGCGCAGTATTAAAACGCAGACTGGTTGTTTGTCGGAGCGCCATCTGACCGCTGCCAGTGGTCGCTATTTGCGCTGCTACTGTATTGGTCACCCGACCGCCCATATAGCCAATATAAGCTGGAACCAGTGGCAGTACACAGGGGGAGATAAAAGAAATAAAACCGGCAACAAATGCCAGTCCGAGTGTGAGGTTTTCCGTATTCACAATCTAGCCCTCTAGCGCCATGACCAATCTCATTTAGATTAACACTATCCTCTAAATCTTTCCTGAGTCTAACATGAGATGGGACACAAACAATAACGTTTATTCAATGATGATTGTACTGTTTTCGTTCAGCCATTGATACAGCCAGCGCGCCGTTAGTGGCGAGACCTGTACGGCTGGCCCCGGAAGCGATTTCCCAAAACGATTGTGCCAGTATGCTCCCGCCAGCACTTGCGAGTCGGCAAATTTCGTAACCCAGGGGATACCATAAAAATTTAAGTTCTCGCTCACGCCGCTTTTATGAGTGTCGTGTGGCTGTTGGGACTGGATACTATAACTGCCCGGTTGAGCCCGCTAACTTGTCGAACAGGCAGACTCAAAAAGAACTTGGCTCCCTTCCCATGCAGTTATACGCTGAGATGGTCTGTCAATTTGGAGCGTATTTCGACTTTCCGAAAGCTTTGGCTCAGATGTAATTGCCTGCCACACGGCTGCTTGCGACCAACCTGTTAGCTCGCCTCTTTCATCTCCCACTGCATACCATCCGAACGGCTCACCGGGTAGAAAGTCAATAACCTGGGCCACACCACCATGGCCGATGCGTGTGACAAGCGGCGCGTTCGCTGCACAAAAGGTGCGTACTGAGGCCACTGGGCCATTGACTTCTGCCCAGAATGGCGCTGGTGGAATAGATAATGGAAAAACAGGCTCGAAAGGTGCCATCGGTTGCAGGCTTTCGCGTTGTACGAATCCTTCGCTGATGTGATACCAGCCGTCATTTAAATCAAGAATAGTGGTGATGCTGTCCGGCCAGAGTCGTGACCTGATGGGACTGGCTGGATGAGGCGAGGCATAAACGAGTGCAGCTTTCAGTGCCCGTCCCTGAAAACGTGTGGGAGTCGAATTCTGGAAAAAATCCGGCAGAAAATAGGCTCCGGCGCTGGCAACACCCATGATGGAGAGAAACTGCCGCCTGGTGTAGTGGTTTTTTGGCTGCTGTTTGTTCATTTTGCCACCCGTATGACAACCGTATGTTCCTGGGTCTGCGTGAAACCGCTGTTATCGGCGGCCCGCACTTTAAAGAGGTAGTCACCCGGTGCGGGCGCTGTCCAATCAATATGCCACTGCGTCCAGCTAAAAGGGGATTGCCCTGATATCTGCACCGGCATCCAGGGGCCATCATCAACACTCAGTTCGACTTCGAAAATTGTACGATCACCAGCATAAGCTACCCCGCTGAGGGTTATTGATCGTTCTACCGGCTCGAATGGCTTGGGGTTGAGGATGGCGGCAATTACGGCTACATCATCGTCTGTGTTTGCGTGAGCGTTCACGGTATCAATAAATTCAATCCGTTGAATCCATTTGGGCAATTTCTGACCGTATTGTCCGGGGAGGATTATACGAGCAGGATAGCCATGATCTGGCTTCAATGGTTCCCCATTCATGCTAAAGGCTAATACAGCGCGATCAAGTTGATCGAGGGGAAAGGTCATCATATACCCATCTCCAGCGATAAACTGAACAGCATTGCTTTCTGTTTTTACCTGCGCCTGGTCGATCAAATTTTGAAATAGGATTCCCTGCCATCGTGCGTTCCCCATCAGAAAATTGCTGCTGCTACTATCCTGGCACAGAATTGTGGCGGCAATCTCAATCTGAGGTTCTTTCATGAGTGATGCATAGTTGAGCGAAAGTGGCGTTTCTACCATCCCACTTATTCTTAAAGCCCACTGCGCTGTATTGATTTGTGGCAGAAATCCTATGCGTCGCCGAAAAAAATTCTCGGTTAAGGTATATCCATCCGCATCCAGTAAATAGTGCTTTGTAGACTGGCGTGTGCTGTTTAGGGTAGTCTGTTGTCTTGACTTGAGTTTCAGGAAGTCTCGCCGTGTGATTCGTTGAGAGGTCATAAAATAATGCTTGATCCTACAATAATGGCGTCGTGATGGTAAGTTTCCCTATTTAACAACACTATCCTCATAATGCCTACTGGCATCAGGTTGTTTTCAGGTATGGGGTTATGGTCAATTGGATGGAAGAACAGATCAGGAAGAAAAATAAAGGCGGGGAGGCTCATGCTTCCCGCCTTTGATTGCGTGGATGCAATCGCGTTCGGGTTCAGCGGCGTGCTACCGCGGCTTCAACGCATTTTGCGCCGCCAACGCCTACAATTGTACCGTGACGAACGCCTGCTGGTACATCAAGTCGATCACCAGCGCGTAGGGTCATACGCTGATTGGCATCAGGCAAGGTGATTTCCAACGTGCCTTCGATGACATACAGAACTTTGTCGTAACCGTGACTGCGGACGCCATAACGGTGGTTTGGCATATTGACCCACATGTAAGGGCGTAAACCCTCTTTTTTCATTTGTCGGGTTATGGTGGAGAATGTGGGATGTTGGCTGCCTTGCCAGCGCGTGACACGGACGCTGGTGTTACGGATACTCATAAATTCGATAACCTCCGATAAGTTTTGCTGGTTGTATGGCACGTAACCATTGGGTGTTGAAAGTGTTTTTCAACAGCACAACCAAAACGGCGCGCATTTTACCGCAGTAGTATTTGTTTTTGCAAGAGCAAGCAGGGTTCGTTCACCTGGCGGGGGTGTCCTTCGTGGTCGATGTAACTCCAGCGTCCGGCATTTTCCGCAAAAACTTCGTAGCCCAATCGTTCGTATAATCGCCGGGCTGCTGAATTATCTTTTGCTACGGCGATGGTTGCCCAATGGAATCCACGAGCTGCGATGATTGACTCGGCCTCTTTCAAAAAGCGTGTCCCAATACCATACCCCCGAAACATCTCCATAACCCTTAAGGAATACAAATAGGCGTGGTGGCGCGGACGGTTTTTCGTTTCGGTCTCACGAACAAATTGGATGAACAGATTACCAATGGGGAAGTTGTTACTTTCGGCAATCAGGATGAGCCGCCGTCCCAATTGCTGTTCACGATAGGCGCGCTGGAAGAGATTGCGATGATGCGTATATTGTCCATACCATTCCAGTTTGGGTAAATCGGCTGCTGTCGCCTCTCTGAAGATGACGGCAATCGGGACAATAATTGAAGTATGCTCAAGCGAAGTCATCGCACAAACTTTCTTCATGAACAAGCCGCTGAATATAGTGAAGTTCGTCATCCAAACTACTGATTTCACCGTCCAGTTTTGCAGCCCGAAGTCGTTTCAGAATAATCGCATAACATGGGCCGGGTTTGAGCCCCATTCTACGGAGCGTATTGCCATTGCTGATTGGGTGTATATGCTGCCACTCCAGATAATAACGCTTCAGAAGTGTGCGTGTTATTTGACTGTCACTTCGCAGCCAGTTCGCCAGAAGTGTTAATTCAGTTGACTCTTTTAACAGCTCAACAATCTGGCTGGGGCGCAATTCAGCCAGCGAAGTAATCTGTTTTGCGAGATGACGTGCCGCCACAAAAGACTGGATATCCTTTTGCCCAAATAGCAGCCTTTCACACAGGCTTTCTATCTCATTTTGTTTGATGTTGCACGCCAGAATATGCCAGTACAAGTCAATCCTATTCAGATTTGGTGTTTCCCAGGGAAATTCAGTTAGCCGGGCGGCTTCAAATTGCTGCTCAAGTGACCCTGGTAAATCGAAAGCAGGATGGATACTGCGAAGGGCATCACGTGATTCCAGTTCGCGCAATCCATTTTCTGGCTGCGGTTCGCTCAGCAGCAGATTGAGTTCATTACGGATGCGCTCACCCGTGATGCGACTTAACATGGAATTAGCTGTAGCAATGAGTTCATCGGTGCGCGGTTCAATGCTAAACCCCAAACGTTGTTGAAAGCGTACCGCCCGTAAAATCCGGGTCGGGTCGTCAACGAAACTCAGGCTGTGTAACACACGGATGAGACCAGCCTTGAGATCATTCAGTCCACCATAAAAATCAAGGATTTTGCCACTTACCGCTGCCGGGCTTAACTGAACGGCCAGTGTATTGATGGTGAAATCCCGCCGTTGTAAATCCAGTTTAATGGAACTGTTGTACACCGTCGGTAATGCGGTTGGCTGTTCATAAAACTCGTTGCGTGCGGTGGCAAAGTCAATGTGGTCGGGTAAATTTTCCATTGGCAGATTGAGTGCCTGGGCCGCCGTTTTGTCCAGCTTCCATTTTGCGGTACCAAAGGGCGGGAAGGCGTTAATTCGTCCACCGTACTGATTTTGTAAAGTTGTTGCCAGTGCGATTGCATTCCCTTCAACGACAAAATCAATATCCAGATTTTTACGACCCAACAGCAGGTCACGTACCACACCGCCCACCAGATACAGGGTAGCCTGGGTTTGTCGGGCGTGGTCAGCAATGTGTTGGATAAGCGCTGTTGTATCATTCCCCAGCACATTTTCAAGTTGATGATCGCCCAGATAGGTATCGGATGCGGCGGGAACAGGATGTATTCGCGCCCAGTGTTTGATGAGGTCAGTTCGAGTGACGATGCCGATCAATCGATCATTTTCATCAACTACTGGGATTTGTCCCCATCCGCTCTCAACCATTTTTTGTTCCAGAAGCCATACAGAGTCTGAAGGCCTGAGGGTAACTTCGCCCGCAGTCATGATATCGGCCACTTTCAGGTTTTGTAGGCCATGTTCGGTAGCACGGTCAACATCACGGCGGGTTAACAGACCAGTTATGCGACCATTGTCCGTGACAGGATAACCTTCATGACCGATTTGTCTGACTTGCCGCGCCACCTCATGAAGGGATGCCTGCGAATTCACTGTCTGAACGCCATAGGACATCAAATCGGACACACGAGTCAGGGGTTGAATGAGCCGCTGCGTTTCCTGCCATAATATCCGGATAATTTCAGATAAATTTCGATCATGAATGGCCGCTGCCGCTGCACGTGAATGACCCCCGCCGCCAAATATGCGGGCGATAGCGCCCAGGTCGAGGGAATCTACGGTAGCACGGCAGACAAGCTGAATACTTTCAGGCATTTCAACGACGATGAACAGAATTGCAGTATCTAATGTGTCGCGCAGCCAGTGCGCCACACTGCTGATTTCACTGATATAGTGATCGACTGTGGCACTACAAACCGTGATTGCAAAGCCTTCAATCAGTCGGGTTTCGCTTCCAGCCATAAGGAGATCCAATAAGGCTTGTTGTGCTTCGTCAAGCGGCGGTGTCAAAAAACGTCGTATTGTATCGAGGGATGCTTTTTGTTCGAGTAACCAGGCCGCTGCTCGATGATCGCGCGGGGTGGTTGTCCCATACAGCAGCGAGCCAGTATCTTCATAAATACCCAACGCCAGTAAAGTTGCTTCCAGTGATGTTAGAGGTGTACCTGCCGTTTGGATTTGCTCAACCAGCCAGGTGGTAACTGCACCGACGGGTTCAGTGGTAAAAACTGTATTGGTTGGGAATTCCCGTGCTGGGGGATGATGGTCGATGATATGGGTTGGCAGGTCAGATGGCAGGCCTTTTAACTGGGGCGGCTTTTGGGCATCAACGATAATCACCTGTTTTGCAGTTTTGGCGCGGAAGTCGCGCTGCCAGACAAAAGGCAGCCCATTCTGGTACAGTGCCATAAAGCGTGCCACATTCTTGTTCACGCGATCTGGCAGAATCGGCAGCGATCCCGGTTTCAGCTTATGTACTGCAAGGAGCGCTGCAACTGCATCAAAATCTGTATTGTCATGCGTCAGGATAATTTCCACTACGCTTAGGCCTGTCCATCCGTATCTGGTGAGAATTATACAGTATGTTAACCTGACAAATACAAATTGAGGTCATTGGCTAGTCGATTGCGGAATAGGCCATCCGCCCGGCGTGAAAGTCACTTCAAGATTTGGTACTGCCACATAGCTGATAGGTATATCGTAGAGATCAAGGACATTGATCTCTCCAACCGCTTCTTCAAGCTGACGGCGCTCTTCGGATGTTCGCCAGGGGACAAGGGCAAGATGGATATTTTCATCTGACAATCTATCATAAGCTTCCTGTTCGGTGACGGACTCTCCCTGTGTTCTGATGCTGCTACTGGCCAAGTAATCAGTTGTGATGTCTATACCGGGCAGCGGTACGAAAATCAACCGTACTAGAATGCCATCTGGCCATCCCGCGTTTGCCAGATTGGTTCGGAGCGGTGATGCTGGGAGGGTTTCTATTGGCAGTGCATTGATGCCGGGAATGGCAATATTGTTGACAATTGCGTCTGTGTCAGGGCTGCTGCGAATCAGGGTTGCCAGTGGCGGGGAGTCCAGTGGCGATAGAGTAGTGTTAATGACCAGTGCCATGTGGATTGTAACAGGTGAACGTGTACTGCCTGGTAAATCCCCATAGGCTGCCACGATATCAAAACGGCTTCCTAAATCAGTCGGGTCGAAAGATTCTGTTAGCTGTTCTAGCTTGGCTGCTGCCTGAATGAGCGGCAGGTCGCTGACGAAATTCCGGGTATTGTCTGCCAATGCATAACGAATTGTAGTGGGGGGCGCTGATGGGGAGTCTCCATTAATCGTTGGTATATCCACTGGAAATGGAGTTGCTTCTGGCCCACAGGCTGTCAGCAGCATAACTGCTATGATGATGCATCGGCCAGCACGACAATAATAGCTCCACTGTTTGTAGCCTAAATTCATGCAGATCAATGGTTTCGAGTCCAACTCTCAAGGTTATATCATTTCCCGATTATAACTATTCAGGGAGCCAGGGCCCGATCAACCCGCGCTGGAACATGCTGGAAGATGTGGCTGCATTAAAGAAGCTGAGGATAGCGAAAGCAATTGCCGCGCTCCGGTCATCCCGTCCGCGCAAAATCGAATATAAACCGGGCATGATGATGACTAACCAGGCCATATAGAGGTAATAGGTGGTTGTCCGTGCTGTTCGCAACCCTTGCAGCGACATAATGATGCCGAGCAGCAATACCAGTGCTGCCAGAATGGTACCAGTCGCTACCGCGCCCCAGTAATTACCGGAAATGGACTCGTTCCGCGATGCCATGACTGCGCCCCAGATACCCAGAGCAAGCGAGTACAGAATATGCATGTTGAACAGAATTGCGTGAATATCGTTGAGTGCCATATGATCTAACTGTGATTAAGTGTTGTCGCTTTTGGGAGTGTGAAAGCGAAAGTTGAGCCTTCACCCAGTTTGCTTTTAACGCTAATTCGCCCGCCATGACCCTCAATGATAGCTTTGGCAATAGCCAGTCCCAGCCCAGTTCCCCCGTAACGACGAGTAGCGCTGCCATCAACCTGATAAAAGCGTTGGAAAATTTTGTGGTGTTCAGATGGATCAATGCCGATGCCGCTGTCTTTTACCGTCATTTGTATCACCGGTCCGTCTGTATCCTGCAAAGTCATTTCAATACATTCCCCCCCGCCGCCAAATTTAATCGCATTGTCAACCAGTTTTTCCAGAGCTTCGCTGATGGCTTTTGTGTCGGCAAGAATGAGTGGAAGTTCGGAAGGGAAATGTGTCTCGAATCGCAGACCAGCCTCCTGCGCGCGCGCGGATTGTTTTTCCAGAACAGCTTGAACAACCTCGATCGCATTGATAGGGATACGCTCAAAGGTGCGATTGTCCGAGTCCTGTGCGGCGACAATATCTTCTACGATATCGGCCAGCTTTTGTGCCTTTTGCATGACAATAGTCAGTGCTTCCTGCTGTTGGTTGTTAATTGGGCCAAATTCACCTTCAGCCATCAATCCGCCATAGCCAATGACAGAAATCAGTGGTGTTCGCAGTTCATGCGATACATTTTGGATGAATTCATCTTTGGCTTTATCCGCCTGCTGAAGTTCCTCGTAAGCACTTTCAAGCGCCTGGGCGCGGCTGTCCAGTGATTGATAGAGTCGTGCATTTTCCATAGCATTGCTTACGACGTTAGCAATCCCTTGTGCCAGACGTACTTCGCCTTCATCAAATATGCGGGCATCCGCGTCAATTAACTTGATGAGGCCAGTAGCTACCCCGCGTTCCAAAAGCGGCAGTGTTAGAAATGCCTGCCCGCCACGATAGTTCATCCAGGCAATTTCTGCTTTGTCCTGGCTTATGTCTGTCAGCGTACCCATCTGGTAATGTGCATTCTGAATAATGCTCCGCATGGTCGGATATTGTTCAATGGGTAATGTCGTGCCGGGACGCTGTGTCCACTCCGTGAAACCCATCTCGCAGATGACTGATGTGAAATCGTCTCCTGTTGTCCATAGACGAATGATCGTCCAACAGGTTTCGCCGACTGATAATAACTGCTCAGCCAGACGGGTCAGATCGACTTCAGTTGCTTTTGTGGGGTCGTTATCAGTTATGTTCCGCTGCCAGGCTCTGATGAGGGCGTTGACCAGTTCTGTTTCGGAGGTACTATAAGGGATGCGGGTACTATTACTATAAAGGCTCACGACACCGGCTACTCTGCCATTGACCCACAGCGGGGTAGCCAGAAGACTTGCCATGCCCATCATTTCTAATCCGACGCGATGGGCTTCAGGTAAATCAGATTCGAGCAGTGATCCGGTGATTGATTTACCAGATGTGAGTGTGATGTGAATGAGTGGCTCGCTCGCTACTGGACGGCGAGGTGCCTGTGATGGTTCCCATGTGACACTGCAAACTTCAGCCAGCGTTTCCAGTCTGTTTTTCGGCGCATTCCAGGCCATGATGGTACAGCGGGCAACGTCCAACCCTTCAGCCAGCTTACGGGCGATGCTTTCCAATACTTGTGGAAATTGCAGTGTGGAGGAGGCAGCACCACTGGTGTCCAGTAGTGTGCTGAGTTCATTGACCCGGCGCTGAGTTTCGTCGAAAAGGCGCGCATTGACGATAGAAACCGCTGCCGTACCAGCTATGCTCTCCAGCAGGCTTACATCGTCTTCGCTGAAGAAGCCATTATTGAGTTTATTGATAACCTCAACGACGCCAATAACCTGTTCGGCGTTGATGAGGGGGGCTGCAATCAATGAGCGTGTTTTAAGGCCTGTCTGGTCATCAACACCTCGATAAAAACGCGGATCGCGCTTGATATCTGCAACAAGCTGAGAGCGTGCCTCGCGGGCGACCCATCCTGCTACGCCTTCACCAACTGGCATCCCCATTCCCTGCAACACATCCGCGCCAGAACCGACAGCCGCAACGGCGATGAGTTCATTAGGCTTATCTCGATTGAGCAGAAAAATTGATGCTCCTTCCGCCTCAACGACATCCATGGCCGAGCGTAGAATGTTCTGAAGCGTATCGTGGAGCGAGAGATTAGAAGTGATGGTATGGGCAGCTTTATTGAGTACTTGCAAGCGGCCTGTCTGGCGTTCCAGCTCGCCTTCGCGCTGCTTTTGTTCAGTCATATCGCTCAGGACGATGACCTGATTATTCAGATCATCTGACTGTGCCCGCGAACGACTTAGCCAGACGGGGATAACGCGATTGTCACGGGTAATGAGACGCTGGTCAAAGCGCATAGTCGCTGCGCCTTCCCGCAGTAGTCCCAGCATTACCTCCATGCGGTCATCGGGGTGAAACAGATCACCAGCAGAACGGCCTTCCAGATAACCACGTGGGTAGCTGGTCATCCGCAGCAGGCGGCGATTGACATATTTAATGGTACCTTTTGAGTCGATTACAACAAGACCGTCGCTCATGGTATCCAAAATCATCTGACGAAAGCCCTGCTCCCGCCGCATCTCATTTTCGCTTTCGGTCAGGTCAGTAATCAGGCGCGAGTAATCAAGGGCGATGGCGGCCTGACTTGCCAGTGCGGTGAGGATTTGCGGTGCGCGTGGTTGTTCCATGTTATGTGGTTGCAGGCTGCCCAGCACCATGACGCCGGATGTTTTACCAGCGGCAGCCAGCGGCACAATTGTGAGATAGCTCAGGCGAAGCATTTGAGTAGCACGGTGTAAGGGCAGCGTAGTCGGGTTTTCCATCAATGAATCGACACTGATGTTGACAGCCATTTTGCGGGTTTTAAAGGTTTCGCAAATCAGATTATTGGCATCCTGAAGTGCGTATTTGGGGGTTGGTTGCCCGTTGCCCGCCATGACCAGAAAATCTGTCTCAATCCGCTGGCCGCCGGTTGTTGCCAGAATCCGGTTTTTGAGCGCCAGCTCCTCTTTATCAATCCCAAGCAGCCATACCATTTCACATTGAAGAATAGTCAGGGCGGAATGAACGACTTCTTCAAGCAAACGCTGCACATCAACCGGTGATTGGGTCGTATTTGCCAGCGCTGTTTCAATACGGTTAACCAGTTCATGCAAGTTGATCGGCTTGGTGATGTAGTCGATAGCACCTGCCAGCATTCCTTCCGAGCGGGCATCGCTGGGATTTTTAGCAGTGACAAGAATCACCGGAATGCTTGCTGTCTGTGGGTTGGCTTTCAGGCGGCGGCAGGTTTCCATGCCGTCCATCTTTGGCATCATGACATCCAGCAAAATCAGATCAGGTTTTTCCTCGGCAGCAATGTCGAGCGCCTGTAGACTGCTGGTGCTGCCGATGGTTTTGAAGTGATGTGTTTCTAGCCAGTCTTTCAGAAGTTGCACTGTATCGGGGATGTCGTCCACGATCAGAATGGTTGCTTTTAGTTCTTTCCCGCTCATTAAAATCTGCGCCTGTTGCTTTCAGCTACAAACTGTAATTATAGGGTAAAGGGGGATGTTGCGCTACGCGCTGGATTTGTAAATTTTTATAGTAAGGGGGCTTATGTAGAAAACGAAAGCGGGAGCATGAGGCCCCCGCTGACAATGGTTTGTGTAGGTAAAACTTTACAGCAAAACCTGATTGGCGATAACCCAGATGAGCCAGGCCGCGATTGTCAGATTGACGGCGACCAATGCCTGAATCTGCACTCCACCACTGATTTCAACTGCTTCTCCACCGCGCATATCGGTTTTGGGGCTGACGAACACACTAACAGGAATAGAGGCAACCAGCACTAGTCCCAGCCAGAGCGGAAAAGCACCCTGAACAATAGCAGCCAACAGGCAGACACCAGCCAGTCCAATCGTCAAATACATCATACGGCGTGTGTTATTTTCGCCCAGAATGATAGCGGTGTTTTTCAGACCAGCGGCTTTATCCATATCATAATCACGGAGCTGATTGTAAAGCTGCCCGTAGACGGAGACGAGAGTTACACTAGCCGCAACGAACCAGACGATTCCCGGCTCAGTATGATAGGTGAAATAACCCGCTAACAGCAGCAATCCACTCAGCATCAGTGAATGGGAAACAATATCTGTTACGGGCCAGGCTTTCAAGCGAACGGGACGCCATGAGTAAAGGTGAGACAGCAGCAGGGTTGCCAGGCCAATGGCGAAGGCCCAGACACCGCCAAAAGCATACATGATAAGAGTGGCAGCGGCGACAATGCGGCAGGCCGCATAACCAATGCGTACTCCAATTTCGCCAGTGCTGATGGGATTGCGTGCAGCGCGGGCTGGGTCACGGGCGTCGTCGGGCGCATCTTCAATGTCATTAATCATGAAGGCGTAAGCGACAGCTAAAATATTTGCCATCGTGACAACTATCAGTCGCCAGTCGAGCAAAAGATCATTGGGACGGGCGGCCAGCAGTGCGCCGAGAATGGTCAGTGGGATGACGAACGGGACATATTCTTTCCAGCGTGTCAGCCGAACCAGGCCCTGCAATTGGGCGCGAATGGGTGTTTGTTTCAACTTCTCCCCCTTATCAGAACGGGATTTTAGATCCACGCAAACAATAACACTTAAAGTACGTTTAAGCTTCGTATCAGGTCGCACAGTTGGCAATTTCAAATGTACAGGTTATGATGCAGTTTATGCGACAGACCAACTTTTTCCCTACACTGTTCACTCTTTTATGCCTGACAGCCTGTGCTTTTACAACCCCAGCTTCGCTAACCGTTTTTCCGACGCCAACAACGATTCGCGTGATACAGACTACGCTGGTGCCGACGATTGAACGCCAGTTACATACGGTTGCGACGCCAGAACCAGAACTAACTCCTGAACCGGATGTTGATCGATGTTCAGCAGAAAGTGAAAGGGCTTCTGCAACCTATACTGTTGAAGCCGAAATCGATTATGCCAGTCGGCGCATCATAGTAAATCAGCAAATTGATTATATCAACCGAAGCAGCACTACCCTCGCACAACTTGTTTTTTCCGTCAAGCCTAACAACTGGCCGGACATTTTTACGCTGAAGAATGTCACCCTTTCAACGGATGAAAGGCTGAATTACGAACTGACCGGGCAGCGTCTGACAGTTGATTTACCGGAACCGCTTGAGACCGATTGCAGGGTGAAGCTAAGGCTGGATTTTGATTTGATCGTTCCTCCGATTGATATTGGTGGCCCGAATGCGTATCGGGGTTATCTGGGGTATAGCGAGCGCCAGTTCAACCTTGGCCACTGGCTACCGGTGGCTGCACCGCGCCTCAATGATGACTGGACGCTGCGTGAAGAAAACCGGATTGGTGAACAGGATGTGCTGGCTGAGGCCGATTGGGATGTGACGATTGAGATGAAAAATGCGCCTGACAATCTGCTCATCGCTGCGCCGGGGGCAATTGAAGAAGGTGAACGGGGACAATGGCATTTCACCCTGTCGAATGCACGGGATTTCAGCCTGAGCCTGAGCGATCAGTTTGCCCGCACCAAACGCGAGGCTGACAACGGCACTCTGGTTGAACTGTATACCTTCGATGACGCACTGATTCAAGCCGATTCTGGCGTCATCGACAGCAGCGCTTTCGCGCTTGATGCGGCGGTCAGCAGCCTGGGGATGTATGCTGATTTGTACGGCGCTTATCCCTACGAGCGGCTGGTGATCGTACAGTCTGATTTTCCCGATGGTATGGAATTCAGCGGTATAGTCTTTGTCGGTGGAGAATACTTCCGCAATTTTGGCGGGCCGACCTCCTATCTTATGCTGATTACCATCCACGAGATTGCCCACCAGTGGTGGTATAACCGTGTAGGCAATGATCCAGCGGTTAATCCCTGGCTTGATGAAGCACTGGCGACTTACAGCGAATATGTCTTCATCGAAGAATTTTATCCTGCACTGCGGGAGTGGTGGTGGAGTTTTCGAGTCGATAACTTTTCACCGGAAGGATTTGTAGACAGCACCGTGTACGATTTCACCACCCGTCGTGAATATATTAATGCGGTTTATCTGCGCGGCGTGCGAATGTTGAAAGACCTGCGCGATACACTCGGAACGGATGCCTTTTTTAACTGGCTGCGGCGCTATGCCGATGCCGGGGCGGGGCAGATTGTTACACCGGATTTTTTCTGGTCACTGCTCACTCCCGCGCAGTTCGACCTGACCGCGCCCATCCGCGAGCGCTATCTGAAGCAGCCGCAGATCATTTACATCCAGCCGGAGGGTGAGTGAGGATGGGGATTTTTCCATGCATTCGCTGCTGACAGTTGCAGAACTTATCACAAAGCCTCGAATTTCGTTTCACCGAGGATGATCTCGAACTCGCCACGCTCGAACTGCCCACCGCCAACCGAGAGAGCATTGGCTGCGCCCGCTGCAACAGCATGGCAAAGTGCCTCGTGCGGCGGCAAACCGGAGTTGTAAGCCAGCACCAGCCCGGCCAGAAATGAATCGCCGCTTCCAACTGCATCCATCACGCGCACCTGTGGCGGGACTGCGTGCCAGCGCTGACTGCCATCAACCATCACTGCGCCCGCCGCGCCCATCGTAACAACAATTGGGTTGACGCCGGTGAGCTGTAAGGCGACAGCGGCCATTAGTGCGGATGGCACATCTTTGATGTCCATGTTGAGAATCGCGCCTGCTTCCTCATTATTCACCTTTAATCCAATTCCCGGTACCGTGAGGGCTGCCTGCATCCAGCCGCCGCTGGTATCGACCCACACGCGCTTACCGCCGCGCAGGAGTTCACGCAGCAAAATCATGAAGGCTTCTGGGGGTGAACCGGGCGGGAGGCTGCCACTGAAGCAGATGCATTCCACTCCGGCGGCGTGGTGCAGCACATCGTATTGGAGCCGCACCCAATCCTCAGCCTTGACGGTGGGGCCATTTTCATTGACGACAGTAGCCGTTCCGGTGGCGGGGTCGATGACAATGATGCAGGTGCGCGTCTCGCCTTCAATCCATGTCCAGAAACCGGGGATACCTTCGTTCTGGGCCAGTTCAGCGACAATCTGACCGCTTGTCCCGCCGAGGAATCCGGCGCACAGCGTTTCACCTCCCAACATGTGAATGGCGCGGGCGACATTAATTCCTTTCCCCCCGGCTGCGGCCAGCGCCGAAGAGGCGCGGAAGACCCGCCCGGTTTCAAATTCTGATACCACCATTGTCCGGTCTATTGCCGGGTTGGGAGAAACGCAGAGAATCACCATGCCTCCACTTGCAAGGGCTGTGCTGTCAAAGTGAGGCTATGTTATCCAATCAGTAAGGTTCTCTACAAGGACTTATTCACTTTTTAAGGCCAATTTCCATATATCTGGCAGGCGATCTGTATAACTGATGCTTTCCGCGCTGAGGAAAGCAGCCAGATTTTGTACTGCTTCTGCGACTGCGCCGCCTGCATCTGCTGGTGCATCTGGCTCTGCATAGACAGCATTCACCATCAGGCGGTTTTCCTTGCGGTTCATGAGCGGGTCAATACGCCCTATCAGTCGATCGCCGTGCAGGATAGGCAGCACAAAATAGCCGTATTTGCGTTTGTCTTTCGGTACGTAAATTTCGATTCGGAATTCGAAATTGAACATCTTTTCCGTGCGGGTGCGGTCGCAGATCAGGTTGTCGAAAGGCGAGAGCAGGGTGGTGCGCGGCGTGAATTCTCCCCTTTCGAGCGCATCCAGCAGCGGTACATCGTCAACATGCATGTACCATTCGCCCGGCCAGGTTATGCCAGCTTCCGTAATTTCTACCCTTTCGATGCGATCTTCTTTTTCCAGTGCCTTCATGACCGCCGGAAGTTCCGGGTAGCGATTGCGCGTGTAGTGCTGAATTATCTGCCTGCTTGTCCCGACGCCCAACGCTCGCAGTGATTTTTGTGCGGCGCGTTTCACGACTTCCTCCTGTGGGAGTGGGTCATGTGTATGCCAATCGGGCAGGACGCGCTCGGCTAAATCCCAATAGCGCGTTCCACCCCGTCGTTCTGTGACCAGAATTTTGCCCTCTGTCCAGAGAAAATCGAGCATCTGGCTGACATTGCGCCCGCTTGTCCAGCCAGAAGATTGCCACCCGGTTGTGGATTTATCTTCAAAACTTTTAGAGGAAAGTGGCCCATGCTGTGCAAGCTGACTCAAAATGTGATCGCGCAGGGCCTGGTTTTCCTTCATCCAGCTTTTTGTGCGCTCACCCCATGACTCGCGCTGCCCGTAACGGCGCATCATATCGGCGTGGATGGGATAATCTTCTGTGAGGACAATTGAGGCGGCGTGCGCCCAGTATTCAAACAGGGTTCGCTCTTTCCAGAGGAGATTTTCCAGATGGGACTGGTCATAAATCCCCATGCGGCTCCACAGAACGAGGAGGTGATTGCGGGCGACAGCGCTGGTGGGGTCAAGCTGAAGGCAGCCCATATCGCGCACGACATTCAGCATATGTTCGGTAGGGCGTGGCGTGCCGGAAAGATGCTGGCGTGTGACCGCGATTTGACGAGCCAGCGCCGGGGTAATGGTACGAATTGATTTTGTCATTAGCCGGATTTCACTTTCAAAATGGTGGCGAGGATGGCAATGGTGACAGGGGGTCTGCCGCCGCCATCTTTGCCATAAAGGCAATTTTTTCAGGCAGAATTTAGTTCTTTTCATATGGCGAATATGACATTCGCCCGATCAAAACAGCGGCAATTGCAGCGGCGGCTGCCTGCCATCCAAGAGAATATAAGGCGCGGCCTGTTCCGGCGCACGGATGCCAAGTTTCCGCAGATGCGCCAGATCGCTGATTGATCCTTTACGGCGGGCGCGCAGGATGGCGTCCGCACCTTTAGGGCCGATGCCGGGAATTCTCATGAGTGCATCGCGGTCAGCGAACATGACATCAAGCGGGGCAGGGCGCAGGTGGACATCAGCCCAGGCACGTTTAGGGTCAACATCCAGCCGCAAATGCCCTTCACCCTCAAAAGGCAGTTCCTCTACACTCCAGCCGTAATCACGCAGCAAAAAGCTGGATTGATAGAGTCGAAATTCCCGCATTGGCAGCGAAGCATTAAGATTTTCAAATGGCGTATCGGCAACCGGGTGAAAGCCAGAATAATAAGCCCGTGTCACCCCCATCTGGCGATAAAGTTGTTCGCTGACAGAAAGCAGTTCCAGATCAGTATCCCCGACTGCACCGACGACAAACTGTGTTACCGTGCTGGCGCGTACCCCCTGTTTGCGAATTTCGTGCGCCCAGGCGAGGCGCTGTAGCAATTCACCCGCGAAATCCTTTTTCGGTGCGAGAGCGGTCAGACGTTCCTGCGTTGGGCCTTCCAGGTTAATGGAAACCCGGTCAGCAAGCTGCATTGCTCGGAAAAGCTGGTCGTATTCCGCCCCTGGCATAATTTTCAGGTGGACATAGCCCTGATAATTGTAGCGGCGGCGGATGATCTCTACGGTGTCGAGGATTTTGTCCTGTGCGGTTATGCTGCCTTTGATGATACCGGAACTTAAAAACAACCCTTTCACCGCGCCCGCTCGCTCAAGTCTGTCGAATGCGCCCGCCATTTCGTCTGGCTGGAAGGTAAGCCGTTTGGTTTTCCCTCGCCCGGCACGGAAGGGACAGTAATAACAGTCGCGCTCGCAGGCGGTGGTCATCATCGTTTTCATGATGGGCATGGCGCCTGTAGGAGTGCTGACTTCGCTGATACAGGGAGGGACATCCCGCTTGACGCGTGGCGCACGTTTTTCCGCCTGGGGCTGGTCGCCGGCTGGTTCAAATTCAGTTGAGTCAGCCATCAGACTGAGTTTCTCGAATGTGTCGAGCGTTCGCTGAATATTCATCCCTCTATGATATGAACTTTTGTTCTATTTGTCAAGGTTGTAGCGATTGGTTAGGCTTGTGCCTGCGTTTGCTTACTCAGTTTTCGGAGTAAATCTTTTGACACAACCTTTCACCCTCGGCGTGAATTACTGGCCGAGGAAAAAAGCCATGTACTGGTGGTCGGATTTTGATGCAGGTGAAGTTCGGGAAGAATTTGCGATCATTCGAGAAATCGGTATGAATGTGGTGCGTCTGTTCCTGCTGTGGGATGACTGGCAGCCGACGCCTGACAGTGTTTCCACGGAAGCCTTGAAAAACCTCACCACAGTCTGTGACATTGCCGCGGAAAATGGCCTGGGATTGGACATCACTTTTTTCACCGGTCACATGAGTGGGCCAAACTGGTCGCCCGGCTGGCTGCTGAATGATGATGGTTCGTATCCGTCACCTTTTGTTAATCAACTTGTGAGCGGCGGGCAGATTGTCGAGCGCGGCTACCGCAATCCCTTCCATGACCCGGTGGCGCTGGATGCCGAACGGCTGCTGCTGCGAACGGTGGTAAGCGCATTAAAAGATCATCCGGCAGTGTGGATGTGGAATCTTGGTAATGAGCCGGATTTGTTCGCCATTCCGGACACGCCGGAAGCCGGACGGGCCTGGGTAGAGGAGATGACGCAGCTCATCAAAAGCATTGATCCACAACATCCGGTAACCTGTGGCCTGCATGTTGCAAGTCTACTGGTTGATAACCGGCTGTGGGTCAATCATGTTTATGGCGAAACCGATGTAGCAGTGATGCACAGCTACCCGATGTACCTGGACTGGTCACGGCACAACCTTGACCCGGATGTGGTGCCATACACCTGTGCGCTGGTTTCTGCTTTGTGTGGCAAACCCACACTGATGGAAGAATTTGGTGGCTGCACCGCCGCACCGGGCGAGGCCTCAACAACATGGGAATGGACAGCGTATGGCAATCCACGTACCCAGTTTATGGCCTCAGAAGAAGAACTGGCGGATTATCTGCGGGCGGTGCTGCCGAAACTGGTGGAAGTCGGCGCGACAGGGGCGATGTTGTGGTGCTATGCGGATTACATCGAAGCGCTGTGGGACAAGCCACCCTGTAAGGAGTCGAAACATGAGCGCTTTTTTGGGCTGGTACGCCCTGATGGCAGCCTGAAACCACATGCTCTGGTCATCAAGGAGTTTGCGGCAACGCAGCCAATGGTTCAGCCTGCGAAACGCACGGTGACGCTTGATGTGACGCCAGAAGAATTCTACCGCGCTCCCTCGGAGCATACGGTTCGGCTGTTTCAGGAATATCTGAGCAGGGGCTAAAAAGTGTAAGGGACTGCCGACGTAATCCCCCACGAATCGGCAGTCCCTTACGAAATCGAAGGCCCGAAGCCTCGGATTTTATAGCAGCAGGCTGTTAAAGCCTGACATTTATTAAGCATAGGCAGTTGTCTCATTTTTGTCCCCACCCGATTGGGGGGGATGAACACCGAGCTTATAAGTAGTTGCTCCAGCGGCGTGAGAAGCGCGATGCTTTTTTTGGCAGGGTGATACGCAGTACATTCTGCCGTAGCGTAATGCCAGCAGCCTCTGTTTCAACGGGCCTAAACAACGGAAACTCGTGCCGGGCGAATACCAGATGTGATGGGTCTTTTCCTGCTCCTGCACGCAGGGCTACATCAATCACAATTCGGCTGTTGTGCAGCTTGACCGACGCATCAGCATAATCCAGACCATGCAAATCGGCGATTATCGTAATGAGGCTGCCTGTTTCGTTCACTTCTGTCGGAAATGTCTCCAGGTTCATCGGCAGAGAAATTATCTCGCCGGTTTTCCGTTTTTGGGCAACTTGCGCCTGCCGCTGGCTGGTGATGGGTAAGTAGACCATTTTATTGCTCCAAAACTTCAATAGACTAGAGTTCAAATTTCGGTGTAGGACGCATCCAGAACCGCAGGAGTCGACCCAGATTAACGGAAATGCCTGGAGTGGGTGCTGCTGAAGGTCTGTATGCTACCATTTTCATCTCACGCCGGGCAGTTGCGTTGGAGGGATCAATATAAAGCGCTCGCTCCAGACAGTAATGGCGTTCAGCAGTAGTATTCATCTGCTCCATGTGCCAGAGCCAGTCACTTGTCAGATTGGAGTCTTCAGCGATGGCACACTGGAGGGCAGCACTAGGCTGTTTAATACCGCAGGCAGCCAGGATTTCGCTGCTGTTAAACAGGCTTGTTTTTGAAATATCCTTGTCCATAATATTTGAACCTTTACTGCTCATCACTGATGATGTTATCAGGATAGTGCTGGTGGTGTGCTTTTGTACCCACCCGCTTAGGGGGAGGCGATGGGGGGAGTTTATGATTTTGGGAACTTTCTAACTGAATTTAAACCTGTGAGTTGGTTGTATCATCGCTCGGTGAATGCTATATTTCCCCTTATAGGATGGACATTAAGTATGTTTTACCCATAATGCTGCCCCTTGACCCCCTCACGGAAAGAGAATTAGAAGTGCTGCGGCTGATGGCGGCTGGAATGTCTAACCCCCTGATTGCCGAAAAATTATTCATTGGGGTGGAGACAGTGCGCTGGTACGCCAAAGAGATTTATAGCAAACTCGGCGTACATACGCGCACAGAGGCCAGTATGCGGGCACGTGACCTGGGATTGTTAGAAAATGGAACTGCCGATACACGCAGTTCATCACTTCAATTTGTCATGCGTGGTTTCCCCATTTATACAACGCCATTTGTTGGGCGCGAAGCTGAATTTGCCGAGTTGAACAGTCTGCTGCGCGAGGCCAATATGCGGCTGATTACGCTGGTTGGTCCGGGTGGGGTAGGGAAAACTCGTCTCTGTGTTGAACTGGCACGGGAGCAGGCGCTTCACCTGCCTGATGGCGTGTTTTTTGTGCCGCTGCTGACGGTGACATCAGCTCATGAATTTGACCGGGTAATCGCCAATCGACTCAATCTGCATTTGCGTGATGATCACGCCCCTCGTCCCCAACTGCTTCAGTATCTTGAAACACGCCGCCTCATGCTGGTGCTGGATAATTTTGAGCAGGTACCAGATGGCGCGGAACTGGTTGCTGCCGTTCTGGAGCATTCGCCAGGTGTCAAAATCCTGATAACATCCCAGGTATCGCTCAACCTTAGTTATGAGTGGGTACGGTCACTTGATGCACTGGATTTTCCGCCAGAGGATTCCGGGAGCGCTCCCGAAAATTATAATGCGGTGCGATTGTTCGATCACTGCGCTCGACGTGTGCGAGGTGACTTTTCCCTGGAAGAGAATATTGATGCGGTTGCCCATATCTGCCGGATGGTTCATGGCGTGCCCTTGGCAGTTGAACTGGCGGCAGCTTTTGTAAAGACACTTACCTGCCAGGATGTCGCCAATAAGATTCAGGGCAATATTGATTTTCTGGCCTCCAAACACCGCGACATTGAAGAACGTCACCGCAGTATGCAGGCAGTATTTGAATATGGATGGAATTTGCTGACCGCCGAAGAACAACAGGTTTTCCGGCGTCTGTCAGTCTTTCGTGGCGCTTTTGGCGCGGCGGCAGCCGAGCAGGTAGCGGGGGCATCTGTCGAAATTCTGTCGGAACTGGTCGGTAAATCACTCCTTCAACAGAGCGGTAGTGAGCAGTATGCAGTTCATGCTTTGCTGCGCCAGTATGCCGAACGCAAGCTGGAAGCGCTTGATCTGGTTAACCTGAGTACAAGAAGCAGCAAAGTGGTAGCCTGGTCGGCACTGGTAAGAGGCGATTTCCGCAAAATGCGAGAGCTGGCGGAGTCAATCTTGCAGGCAACATCTGACAGTGGTGATGCTACAGATAAGGCATTTGCACTGGCAGCGTTGGGGGTGCTGGCTGGTGTGGAAGAAGATTTTGAACGATGCAGGCAGCTTTGCGAAGCCAGCCAGCAGAATATGAAGCATGATCCAATCACCGCTGTTTTTCTTCACTTTGGGCTGGCTGCATCATACAGCGGCTCTGGCAATTATACCGTCGCTCGCCATCATATTCGAGCTTCTCTGGAGCAGGCTGTCGCGCTGAAAAGTCCGGCATTTGGCGTGCTGTGCTTGCCTCTGGCATCGATTATGCTGGCACATGAAGTTGAGCCAGAACGAGCGGTGGAACTGCTGGCCTTGACCCTGACACACCCTGCTGCGGCACAGAACTGGATGGACAAATGGCCGCTGCTGGTTCGGCTGCGCCAAAATTTGCATGATGAATTGGGGCAAAGCGATTTTAATGCTGCCTGGGAGCGGGGGAAAGCCCTTAACCTGGAACAGATTTTTGCAACTCTGCTGAAAGAGCTGTAACCAATTACTGCTTTGGTCGATATTGCAGCGCTTCAGCAATATGCTGGACTTCTATCAGGTCTCTGCCATCCAGGTCGGCGATGGTGCGGCTGAGTTTGAGAATGCGATGGTAGGAACGGGCACTCAATTGCATCCGCCGGACGGAGAGTTCGGCAAGCTGGCGTGCTTCCGCTGTCAACACACATAAATTTTGAATTTCGCCCGCTCCCATATCCGCATTGGCATAAAGACCGGCATGTTCGGCAAAGCGCTGCCGCTGCCGCTCTCGTGCGAGTTCAACTCTTTCCCGTACAGCAGCAGAAGTTTCTCCGCTTTTGTCACTCATAAGCTTGTCATAATCGACACGCGGCACATCGATATGAATGTCAATTCGGTCAAGGAGCGGGCCAGAAATTCGGCTCTGGTAACGGGTAATCATAGTGGGTGTACAGGTGCAGGTTTTCAGGTTATCTCCATAATAACATCTAGGAAAGGGATTATGAGCAGCCACCAGCAGGAAGTTTGCTGGAAAAGTGAGTGAACCTTTTGCCCGGCTGATGGTGACAATTTTATCTTCCATCGGCTGGCGCAGCACTTCCAGAGCTTTGACTCCAAATTCATTAAATTCGTCCAGAAAAAGCACGCCACGATGCGACAATGATACTTCTCCTGGCCTGGGAATGGTTCCGCCTCCCACGAGTCCGGCCTGAGAAATCGTGTGGTGCGGCGCGCGGAAAGGTCGTGCGCGCAGAAGTGGCTGACCGGTTTGCAGCATATCTGCTACGGAATAGATACGTGTGGTTTCCAGCGCCTCATCCATTGTCATGGGGGGGAGAATGCCGGGCATAGCACGCGCGAGGAGCGTTTTGCCAACACCGGGTGGTCCGTTCAGCCGGATGTTATGGTTGCCTCCTGCAGCGATTTCCAGCGCACGTTTAACATGCTCTTGTCCTTTAATCGCTGAAAAATCGACCAGCCAGTCCGGGGTGTAGTTATTGCTCTGTAGTTCAGCGAGGTTGGCACGATAGGGTGGTAGTGGTTGCAAATCATAAAGATGCTCAACCAGTGCGCCCAGGCTCGGCACAGGGATAATTTCTATGCCTTCAACCAACCCGGCTTCAGCGGCGTCAGATTCTGGCACATAAGCCGTTTCAAATCCCGCCTCATAAGCGGCATAAACCATTGGCATAACGCCTTTGACATGTCGCACGCTGCCATCAAGCGAAAGTTCGCCGACAAATAATGATCGTTCCAATGCTTCCAGCGGTACCTGATCGGTTGCGGCCAGGACGCCAACTGCAATGGCAAGATCATAAGCTGGCCCGTGCTTGGGTAAATCTGCCGGTGACAGATTGATGGTATAAACCTTGTTGGGAAAACTTAAATGAGAATTACGAATAGCTGCTCTCACTCGCTCACGGCTTTCCTTGACTGCGCTGTCTGGCAGGCCGACGATGGTAAACATGGGAATGCCAGCACGCGGGTTGAAATCGGTCTGCACCTCAATGATGCATCCTTCCAATCCGACTAAGGCACAGGCGCGAACGACAGCAAGCATAAATTTCTCCTCTGGAAAACCTGCTCTCATTCTAGCATAAGTCTGTTTTGAGGCTTGATGCGTTGTGGTACAATCATTTAGTGAGGAGCAGAAATCGAGGCGAGGAAAACGTGACCCAAGAGCAAAATAAGTCACTTGCAGTGTATATTGCCGAGCAGCTTGGCGAGTCAGATAAAAAACCACGCCATCAGATTGCTGCTATAGTCGAGCATTGTGGGGTTGAATTTGCCGAAACACTCCTCAAGGATACCCTGGAAACCGAAGCTAATGGTGGCATGATGCTGTCTGATCAGTCACGTCGGCGGACAGTGGGAGGGGTATTTTTTCATCTGGCACGCGGGCGGATGCCCAAAGCGACCGCTAAAGTCATTTTTCCCAATTACTTTAAACCCAAACCAGCCAGTGAACGTCAGCCGGAACTTCCCAAATTTAACTGGGGCAACCGACTTGAGATTTTACGCCCACTGGTGGATGAAAAAGGAGAGGCATCGACTGTGAAGATTACGCTCATTGGCCGACCCGGCAAAATTGACCTGAACAACCGTGATGTAGTTATCACAGCTATGACCCATGCCGCCCGGAACGCAACACTGCCAAAAGGCGTTCCTCAGCCGCCAGAGAAAGCAACACTTTACACAGTCTATATTGCTGCTAAACAATGGCGCCGGGTGGAAGAACCGATTGCCAATCCTGAAGATATGCTCATCATTGAAGGCACATGCGCCTATGATGAAAAAATCGGTGGTATGGCTGTCTATGCGATGAGTGTGACCACCAAAGCCCTAGAAGCGAAGAAACGTCAGGATCAGAAGGAAAAGGCAGGTAATCCACAGGTGGCGAATGAGCCTTCATCCCCGGTTACACCGCCGGCACCCGCTCCTGTTATAGCGGAGAATTCTAATTTTCCGCCTGAAGTGGCACAGAAGTTAAATGGATTGTATGCTTCGGCGTCTTTGTTTCGGCAGAAAATCGCTACGCTGCAAGCCAAACCGGCTGGCCAGCAGTCCGGGCTGGAGATGACACAAAAACTCCTCAAAAATGTCGAGGATGAAATTGCTGCGCTGGAAAAAAAGTATGCGGATTAAGCGGCTGGGACTCGGTGTGTCGTCAGAAGCTGTCTGTATTCTGCGACAACTGCTTCCATCTCCTCGTCAATCGTTTTGACGACTGGTATGCCGTTCTGTAACTGAGCTAACAATGCTGGTTCATCAAAGAGGCGTTGAAGCTGATGTGCCAGATTGCTAACATTATTATGCTGGAAGTGCAAACCACTTTTTTCGTGTTCAACCAGTTCTGCCATGCCTCCCAGATTGGCAACAATGACGGGCAGGCGCATTTCAAAGGCTTCCAGGATGACATTCGGACTGTTTTCGTACCAGCGTGAGGGTATGACTAAGGTGTCCAGGCTGGCGAGAACATCCCATACTTTTGCTCCCGTGTAGGGGCCGTTCCATTGAATGGCTGGATAATTCACGGAACGGCTTTTGAGTGTCTCTGTATAGATACGATCTTCAGTTTCGTTTCCCCACAAATTGAGGCTAATTGGTGTACCAGCATTAATCAGTTTAAGGACTGCCTCAATGAGCAGATCAATACCTTTGTGCGGTTTGATTTGGCCGACGTAACCAACGCGCAAGGTTTTATCGGGTCGTGGTGTTGGAACAGGTTTCACATCCCCGGTAGATGCTAAGCCCTGGCGAATGTGAATGTAACGCCTGGTATCAAAGCCGAATTCACCAAATTTTTCAATCAGAAAACGCGAATTGCAAATTACCAGGTCGGCGGCATTCAGGGCATTTTGTAGTGTGATGCGCCGTCGAATAATGGCATCTGTGGTGTGATGGGCAAACGGTAAATGCCGGGCGACTGTCCAGAACGCATCCATCATAACCGGTGCAACCTCAGCAGGCCGACGGTAGCGGCGTTTGTCCTCCATCAGGCAGCGCATACATTTTTCGTCACTCTCCGGGCCGGAGCAGAGTGATCCTGTAATTTGGAGCAAGTTGAGGCGAGTGCAAAGAAACCAGTATTCCATCGGGCTGATGACAACTGGAAGCCCCGCTTCATGAGCCGTATGGATGACCTGCCCACCCATTAAATAACCACTGATGACGTGGATCAGGTCAAAATTTCGTTGTGCCAGCACCTGTCTGAGTGCAATCCCGATCTGAGGGTGGTCATAGGAATTAGTGAAGGCATCATCTTTTCCCCGCAGATCGTAGAAAATACGATGTACAGTCACTCCATCCTGTTCACTTGTATCTATGCGGAAAGGAGCGTCGAGTTGTTCGACAGCGAATACCTCAACATGATGCCCATGTCTGGTCAGCCATTGTGCCATCCTTTCGGCTTGCCGTTCTGCCCCGGCAGAGTGGGAAGGTGGATAACCATGTACAGTAAGCAGTACACGCATCGTGATTTTTCCTTATGCTGCCTGTGGACGCAGGCGACTGGCAATCGCATTTTGTAAGCGTTGGACAATTCGATATAAATCGCTTTTTTCCTCATCCGTGAAGGCACCAGTGAGGAAAACCAGCATGAGGTAGACAAGACCACTAACAGGTATAGAGATGAGGATAGACATATCGCGCAGCAGCAGAGCGACAATTCCCATGGCGGCAGCGCTCAGGCCAATTCGTGCTAACCGTGTGAAGCCCAACCCCGGCCCGAATTCCTTACGATAGAGCAGGTAAAACAGCACCGCCCCCAGTACATCCGTTATAACAGTCGCAAAAGAGGAACCGATGATGCCAAATTGGGGTATGAGAATCAGATTTAAGCTGATATTCAGAATACCCAGGCTGCCATAGATGCGAGCTCCGGCGCCTTCACGCTGAATACTGGTGGAGATAATCCCACAGAATGAATGATACATAACAAATGGCACATCCCAGATGAGAATGGTAAACGGGAGCGCCGCCGGTAATTCTTTGGGGAACAGAAACCCAACTATCTGCCATGCCAGTACCGTGCCTCCGACAGCCAGTGGCAACCCTATAAACAGCAGCATTTTGACTGAGCGGAAATACCAGTTGCGAATGACATCAGGGTTTTGTGCATGTTCGCGGGCCAGTGTCGGCATCACCGCATTGTTGAAAGAGGTGACAAAACTCAAAAGAACCAGTGTCAGACTGGTATAGGCAATGCTATACCAACCGGTAAAAAGGTCTGGAACGTTAAACTGGCGCAGCAGCACCGTATCAGCACGGAAAGCGAATGTCAGTGAAAGCTGCTGGAATCCGAAAGGAATACCCCGCAGCAGGATCGTCCACCATGTGTTGGGATGTATTTTGAAGCGGGGCGTGCTGAGTTTGTTGCGACGAACAGACCAGATATATAACCCCAGCATCAGTGGTAGGGTCAGTGTGCCAACCGTCAGCAACCCAACATAACCGAGGTTGAGGAGTAGCACAACCGCCACCATGGACATAAAAATGACCTGTTGGGCAACTCCAAAGACGGACATGATATCCACCCGTTCATGCCCCGTGAGAATGCTGCCCAATGGCACCATAAAGGCCTGGAACAGGTACCCGAGTGTCGTAATAAAAACGCCGACAATCATCGCTTCGCTGTAATCGGTCAGCAGGTTTGCAGCCAGAACTGTGATCGCTGAACAAATGACGGCCAGAATCAAGCGTAGACTGACTGTATCCCAGAAAAGCTCTTCGGTTTTTGCTTTATCGCGTGCGATTTCGCGCTGAAGATATTGCGTTACACCCAGGTCGCCAATGACCGAAAATAAGCCTGTCCACGCCAGGACAATTTGGTACTGGCCGAAATCTGCACCACCGAGCGACCGGACAATCAATACGTTGAATATAACATTGATGAATTTCAATGCGAATTGTGCGCCAATGCCAAACAATGTATTGCGCGCGATGGTGCGGCTGGCGCTGCGGCGCGGCGCTTCTGATAGCGATTCTTGAGAATCAGTCATGAAAACTCCGGTAAAGCTTGACTTGCAGCCTGCTAAAACATCTGCCGGGTTGTGACCGGAGAGGAATGAGCAGGTGAGGCACAGATAGTAGTATAGTGCTGAAGAAGCTGACGTGCGGTGCTGCCCCAGGTAAAGGTAGCCGCTCTGGCATACCCTTTCTGACGCATCTTTTCGGCCAGTGCTGAATCGCTCAGAACCGATATGATGTGCTTTGCCAACCCGTCAGCATCTTCGGCATCAATGATGAGTGCGGCATCGCCGACCACTTCCGGTATTGAGCCGCGATCCGAAGCAATTACTGGTGCGCCACAGGTCATCGCCTCGACAGGGGGAAGCCCAAAGCCTTCAATCCACGACGGAAAAATGAAGGCTTCCGCCATGCTGTAGAGTGTCATCAGATCGTCATTGGCAGGGCGAACCAGCAGGCGGGCATAACCAGCGGCGACTGCTTCCTGCACGGCCTCCGGCGGGGTAGGAGTGCGCGAGAAAAAGACAATTTGGTGAGATTCACGCAGGTTTTCCGGCAGTAGCTTCCAGGCACGTACCAACACGCCAGGATTTTTGATCGCGTCGGCCAGAACGAACGGCCTGGAGATGTTGAGGCGGGTGCGGGTTTCTTCGAGAATCGCTTTATCCTCAACCCGATGCAGCGATGGCGAGGGGCCGTAGTGGAGGGCAATAACCTGTTCTGGTGGAAGATTGACATGGGCCAAAATTTGCTGGCGGGAATAATTTGAGACTGTAATGATGAGAGATGCCTGCCGCACTGCCCGTGTCGAGCAGAAGTGCAGATAAGTCATCATGCCCATCGTTTTCAGATTTTTTCGGTGGCCGCGATAAATTTCGCGCAGCGGCAGGACGTTGATCTGGTCGTGCAGGGTAATGACTGATTTTGCCCGTGATGGCCCAAAGCCGTAATTGGCCGGGAAGTGGACGACATCCACCTGGTCAGCTTCCATTGCCCGATGCATGGTGAAGTCATGATAAATGCTGGACAGCCCATTACGGTAATTGAGCAGTCGCAGCGATACATTAGCTGGGAGATCAGTTAGCTCGAAGGGGCGTTTTGTATCCGCATAGAGAAAAAATCTGTGATCCGGCCCGGCCTCGATCAACGCAGGGACGAGGTGAGTGATATAGCGATGGACGCCGCCAACCAGCCCATGCGACAGATAACGAACATCAATGCCAATCCGCATATGTAAGTGACCCTCAGGGATGCTCTGGGTGATAATAACGGCTTATTTATAGGACGATGGTCTAACAACAGCATAACACAGGTCATGTTATCATGAATTGAGATGGCGCAATACCCCGCCTTGACATGCGAGCGCTGCGGCCTTTATAATCCGCTATGCTCGGTCAAGGCATGGCCGCGCTTTATGTTCGATTTTGAAGGAGCAAACCCGTGGGCCCCCTGCCTAAACGTAAAGTTTCCAGCACCCGCCGTAACAAACGCCGTGCACATGACGCCCTTACCCTGAACCATCTGGTCATCTGCGAAACCTGTGGTGAATACCATGTCTCGCATCATGTGTGCCAGAAATGTGGCAGCTACAAGGGTGAAACCGTTGTCGAAGTCCAGGACTAAACGCGACAGCCACATGTAATGAAGCCGCACTGCTAAACGTCAGCGCGGCTTTTCTTTTTCCAAAGGGACAAGTCATGGATTGGACGAAAACAGCTTTCATGTTTCCCGGTCAGGGATCGCAGATGGTTGGGATGGGTAAAGACCTGGCCGAGGCCTACCCGGCAGCAAAGCAGGTTTTTGAAGAGGCTGATGCTGTTTTAGGCTTCTCGCTGTCGAAGCTGTGTTTTGATGGCCCGCAGGATGTCCTTGATGATACCCTCAATACTCAACCCGCGCTTTATACCTGTGGCATCGCTGTTTTGCGCGCCCTCCAGTCTGAACTTCATGATGCTGTTCCAGCGTTTGTCGCCGGTCACAGCCTGGGCGAGTTTACTGCTCTGGCGGCGGCGGGAGCAGTGTCGTTTGAGGATGGTCTGAAGCTGGTGCGCGAACGTGGTCGCCTAATGAAAGAAGCAGGGCAGGTCAGCCCCGGCGCGATGGCGGCGCTGCGCGGCCTTGACGCTGACCCGGTGCGCGAATTATGCATCCAGGCCAGCGCTCAAACGGGTGGTGTACTGGTGCTGGCGAATGACAACTGCCCCGGCCAGATCGTCATTTCCGGCGATGATGCCACCATTGAAGTGGGCATGGAACTGGCGAAAGCTGCCGGTGCAAAACGCGCTGTCAAACTGGCCGTCAGCATCGCAGCCCATTCCCCGCTGATGGAACCCGCTTCTGCTGCTTTCCGGCAGGCGCTCATTGCTACACATTTCAGCCCACCGCAGATGCCGGTTTATGCCAATGTTGACGCCGAACCGCTGACGACTGACGATGCTATCCGCCGTGAACTGGATTTGCAGTTAACCCATTCAGTGCGATGGACAGAATCAGTCATGGCAATGGTGGCCGCTGGTGCGGAATATTTTATCGAACTCGGCCCGAAAGATGTGCTGACTGGTCTGCTCAAGCGCATTGACCGCTCTAAAACTGGATCATCGATCAACAGCACTGCCACGCTTCAGCTGTTTGTTGCTTCGCTTTAGGTGCTTGTAGGGACACAGCGCACCGTGTCCCCCAAACCCATGTTTACACCAGCGCCTTCAACCCCTCGAACAGTCGAATAGCAGCCTGTTCAGTTTTCTCTGGCGGCAGGGCATAGGAGAAGCGAATCCAGTTCGCACCCGCTGGCGAGAAGTAGACTCCCGCTACCACCGCCACACCATACTGTTCGCCCAGATAAGTCAGGATGCCCTCGGAATCACCCAATCCGCCCGCTTCAATATAGGGTGTGCAATCGATGAAGGCATAATAACCATCCCCCATGATGAAATTCGCACCCTCGGCAGTCAGTTTGGCCCGCAGAACTTTTCGACTGGCTTTTGCTGGTTCGATGATGCTGGCTGCTGCTTTCTCAAAGCCCATCTCGTAAGCGGCGATGGCGACGGCCTGCGCGTAGAAGCTGGGAATGACGCCGTGCGATGCCTGGCTGGTGATGTAGCTGACGACTTTTTTGCCTGCGACCAGTTGGGCGCTGCGAATATTCGACGCGCCCAGACTTTTGGTAATACCGTCGAGGAAAATCAGTCGTTCGCGCTGTTCCGGCGGGAATGCCCGTAGTACGGTGTTGATGTCTGACGGGCCATTGTCCGTCACCCAGTGATAAATCCAGTCGAACAGCACGAAGGGGTAGCCATTTTCCAGCGCCGTTCGCGCCAGCAAAATCTGTTCTTCCAGTGGAATCGTCCGTCCTGTCGGGTTGTCTGGCGAGGTGATGACAATCCCGGCTACCTTGCGACCTTCGCGGGCGGCAAAGTCAGCGCTGGCAATGATGGCTTCCGGCGTGTAGCGCCAGCCTTCTTCCGGCTGACCTGGTGCCAGCAGCACATTCAGACCGACAGAATACGGCCCCCAGTTGTAGGTAATCCAGGGTACGCGGGAAACAACCAGTGCATCGCCAATTTCACCGTTGCCCATTGCCGCCATTGCCGCATAGGCTTTTTGCAGCCCATCCCGCCCGCCCTGAACAAAGACGATATTTTCCGTGCCGAATCCGGTATCCGGCTCGAACTTCCAGTACAGGTCGGCGGCAGCTTTGCGGAACTGGGCTGTTCCCCAAGGCTGATTATAAGCTGTTCCCTGTTTGAGCTGAAGCTCATGCGCCCGGTTGAGGACTTCCACCGGCACACCCGGCAGGCTCGCACCACCATCCCCCTGCGAGGCATCGTAAGTTGGCGCATCCGCCCCGGCAGTTTCCTTGTATTTATTCAGTGCATCTCGAATCAGGAACATACGCGATGGCGGAATCGGGAGCATATCCGCCGGGTAGTGATTGACCGGGATGCGGTTGGCCGCCGGGACAGCGAATTCTGGCGTATCCAGGTCGGTCAGGGTTTGTACATTTGTAGCCAATATCTCGTTCCTCCATTGTTATAAAAACAAAAACACCCCTTGTCGGGGTGCTGTGTCGCGGATGCACAAACGAGACAAGCCCCCGTCAGGGTGTTGTCATGCCAGTGGTGTCATTGGTGCGAACAATCGCGCAAAACATCAGGCTACTCGTTTGCTCAAACTTTGATTGAAGGGCATTGTGACATGCGCCCCATTATCTGTCAATGTGCAAGCCAGTCGAACCGGAGCTAAGGTCATTTGTGCAGATGTGATAAACGAACCACATAGCTCTGTCACACAGTATTCACTGCCAGCCTGATAAACAGGTGGGAACAGGTAAGCTTACGGAGTTTCTTTCATTAAGTCATGCTCATCGTGTAATGTTTGTTGAAAGCGGGACATGACACGACATGCCCCGCAGCTTATCATGGCAGCCCCACCAGCAGCGGTTCTGCCACACTCCATCCACCTGGTTTGTCGCACACCCCGTCAGTCAGCGTTTGGCAGCCGCGCACCCGCCAGTAATACAACCCTGCTACCAGTGGCGGGTCAACTGTCCAAGTGGTTTGACTCTCAACCAGGGTTGTACGTAAGGGTGTTCCGCTGAAGGTCGCGCTGCTGCTGACTTCGATCTGGTAGCCAGCGGCGAAGCTCACGTGACTCCACCGCAGCGTGATTGTTCCGCCATCCTCATAATTACGGATGGGGGCAGCGTTGGATGGTGTGCCGATCGTGAAGGTTCGCACTGGCACATCTTCCCAGTCAGTGGCATAGCTTGGGTCGCCCTCAACCGTATCTGTATTGACTGAACGCACCCGCCAGTAATAGGTGCCAAGTGGCAGCAGTTCGCTGTGGCTGGTGGGCAGCGGGCCGCCAGTCAGGGTGATCGTATTTACGGGCGGGCTAACGGTATCCAGTTGCAGTTCCAGTGCTTCCGCGCCGTAAACCAGTGTGTTATCCCAGGACAACACCATTTCATTCCAGGGCAGGGTGCTGTTGATCGTCGCGCCATCCGCAGGAGTAGTTGGCTGGGGTGGCAGCGGCGGCCCCTCTGTGCCGTAGACGATTAGCTTCCAATCCTTAAAAGTACCTCTTTGGCCATTCGGGGTGCGGTCAACCACTTTCAGCGTCCAGTATCCGGCAGCATTTTCGCCCCAGTTGCGAACCGTCGTGAATGACCAGTTGTTGTAACCCCACAAAGCAGGTGGATAGCTAATCCCTAACTGATTGAGTTTGTTGTACTCAATATTATTATCCTTGGGTCGTTTGGTCATCAGCAGGCTTGGCGTCCCCGCTGGCGAAATCAGCGTCACTTCCAGATCACCGCGCCCGCCGGTTAGGGCTTCCATGTTGAAAATGACCTCAACATGTTCGATGGTCATGTTTGCCGGAATGAGGACCGTGCTGGTGATGCCATCGCCAGTGGTGGTTTCTGGTATAGGTTGATTGACCGGGATAGCGATTGTTTGTGTGTTGATTTCTTCCGGCACATACTGCCAGGTTTCGGCTGCCTCAACCGCCGCCAGCGCATTGGCGCGGCCAAAGCCATAATCATAGCTGTGAAAATAGCCAGCGGCATTTTTTGTCCAGCCGGAAGGTTGTATTCCATTCCTGCTGGCGGTATTGACGAGGATGTGCTGGACATCGCGCCAGGTCAGGTTAGGGTTGGCGTCCAGCATCAGGGCGATGATGCCCGACACCAGCGGGGCAGCGGCTGAAGTACCAGTAAAATTACTGGTACAACCAGTGGGGCTGGGATTAATGTGCGCTCCCTGTGAGCCTAGTAAATCAGTCGTTGTGATGCCCGCCCCAGGCATATCTCCGCCAGGTGCACTGATAAGCAGCGGCGCACCATAATCGCTGTATGGCGCAAAGCCGCCACCAAAACTAATTGCCCCAACCGGAATGACGAAGCGCGAATTGGCGAAGCCGTTGCTGTTGATATTGGCTCCCAGCGTGCGGTTATTCCCGGCTGAGAAGACGAAGATGCTGCCTAAACCATCGCGTCCTTCGCTTGCTCCTTGCCGCAGGGCCAGTTCGCCCAGATAACCGGGCGCACCCGGTATCGTCTGTACTAAACCGGGACCCCAGCTATTGTTGTAGATGTGGTTGATATCGTTGCGGTAAGTCAGGGCGAGATAATCCTGATAATCATAACTTGGTTCTGAAATCAGCCGAATACCGGCTAGCCTGGCATCGTAGGCCGCGCCAACGCCGCAGTAATCGGGATTGCCCCCCGCCAGATTGTCTGCCGCCGCCGCCACCCCTGCGACTGACGTGCCGTGATAATCGTTATGCGTTGAGTCAATTATAGGGGCAGGGTCGAACTCAGTACAGCTTGGAATACCGGTTCCACCATCCAAAACAGTGCCGTTGTTTACATCGCAGCTTCCATTGGCGTTGTAATTCGGCGCGATGTCCGGGTGGGTATATTGCAGGCCATCATCGACAATCGCAATCTGTACGCCGCTTCCGGTGTAACTCTGCGCCCATGACCCCGGTGCATTGACCCCCATAAATGCGCTGCCTAAATGCCATTGCTCGTTATAGCGGGGGGCGTCTTCTGGCGTGTGCGGAACTTTCTGTCGTGCGATTTGTTGCTCAAACAGGGTTATATCAGGTGATGCTTCCAGCGCTGATGCGGTATCCTGCATCGCCTGAAATGATGAGCTGCTGTTGGGAGCGCGGAACAGATAGGTGTCGTCCAGCGTTCCGATTTGTCCCAGATTTTCGTAACCCAGATCAGCAGCAACGCTGTTAGGGTCACTGTTTGGCTGGAGGACGACCAGCCATAAATCTGACGGAACGGGCGGTTTAAAGTTTCTCAGGTAATCCGGTATTTCCGGTGTCGCCGTCGGCGTTGCAGTGGACGGTGCCGGTGGTGAACCGCCAAAATAGGCCAGACCGCCGGTTTGCGCCAGCGTCCGCCCGACGGCCATTTCCAGCGCGGCTAACCCGGCCACCTGGGGCGCTGCCAGTGAAGTGCCAGTCATATTACGGTAGCCGCCGTCAATGCCCGTTGTCAGGATGTCACGCCCCGGCTCGAGCAGGTCAATCTCCGGCCCATAGGCGCTGAAGCTGCTGCGCTGTAAATTGCTGTCCACCGAGGCAATCGCGACAACAGGCGTGTAAGCCGCCGGGTACAGCACGTTCGAACCGGTGTTTCCCGCCGCCGCGATCACCAGCACATCGCGTGCGATGGCGTAATTGATCGCATTTTGCAGCGTGGTGGAAGGGTTCGCGCCCCCTAGGCTCAGATTGAAGATTTGTACGCCGTTGTCTGACGCGTAAACCAGCGCCGACGCCACATTGGAATATGTGACGGAACCACCCGCGTCCAGCACCCGCAGCGGCATAATCCGCGCATTCGGCGCGACCCCTGCCATTCCGATATGGTTATTGGTAACAGCCGCGATGACGCCAGAAACCCCGCAGCCATGCCCGTAAGCATCCTGTGGTGTCGCGTCATTTTCGACAAAATCCCAGCCCGGTAAAATCCGTCCGGCTAAGTCGGGATGGCTGGCGCAGATGCCGCTGTCAATGACCGCGACAGCAACCGTCGCTGGATTGGCTGGGATTTGCGTCCATGCCCCTGGCACACCAATAACAGGCAGCGCCCACTGCTGCTGAAAATAGGGGTCACTGGTTGTTTGCTGTGCCTTGACATAATAATCCGGCTCAGCTTCGATCACCAGCGGCGACTCCGGCAGCGACCCTGCCGCAATCACCTCCGGCACTCTAACCACCACTGTATCAAGCGCTTCAATCCGGCTTTCCACCTGCCCGCCGATTTGTTCAATATAGGCTATCTGCGCTGCTGCTGATGTCCCCGGCGCGAACTGAATCGTCAACTGTCCGGGGACAGGCTGTTCAGGTGGATTGTTCACCACAACAGATGCAGCGGTCGTAAAAATGGGTGTTGTGGCAGCAGTAACGCTTACTGCCCGTTCGGTTGGCAGCGGCGTTGGCGGCAGCGCTGTATTTTCCGGTTTGCTGCCGAATGCGCCCGTTTCCGTTTGTGAAGCTGTGGTTGGTAAATCGTTTGGAAGGATATGCGCGGTGGGGAGAGAAGGGCTGGTTTGCCCGGTAGTCTTATTTGCTGCGGAAGCAAGGGCAAGAAATCCACCCAGCGCTACGATGCAAATGCCAGAGAGCAGGCGGTAGTGTTTCAGCATAAATTTTGAGCCTCATGGGGGCTGGCCGGAGCCAACCCCCACTCAGATGTTGCAGTTCTGACCTTAGTTTTCGACGGTGAAGACACCGGTGGAGCTGTATGCTCCGCAGGCTCCAACCGCCGGGCAGGCGCGTACTCGCCAATAGTAGGTTGCATTCGGCAGCGCCGGGGTGACTTCCACGTTATTCTGCCCACCCGCTACTGCATTCCCCAGCAGGGCTGTCCGCTGGAAGACAGGGCTGGAGAAATTGGCGTTGTCGTCCACCTGCACTTCATAGTAGCCGCCGCTTGCCGCCCAGCTAATCGGCCCCCACGTCAGCAGCGGGGTGTTGTCCGTGTAGCGGTTCGGAACAGGCGAGTCGGTCAGCAGCGATGTGACTTTGTAGGAGAACACACTGCTCCAGGGTGACGGATTTCCAGCCGCATCACGCGCTCGCACCTGCCAGTAGTAGGTTGTAGCCAGCAGATTCGAGACCGGTGTGAAGCGGGCAACGGCCAACTGGTTGACGCTGATAGTCTGTACAGCCGTCAGGTCAGGATTTGTGCCGAAGCGAATATCGTATTTCACTGCGCCTGGTGGAACACTCCAGGTCATCAACGGCAGTTTGGAAGTCGTTGATGAGTTATTGACCGGCGTCAGAAGTGTTGGCGCGTCAGTACCCTGATCGTCGATGATAAACGAACGTACAGCGCTGGGCGAACCAACAGCATTATAGGTGTTAACCGTTTTTACGCGCCAGTAATACGTTCCATTGCCCAGCGCGGGCGCAATCAGATATTCTGTCGCCGTCAGATCCGTCACTGTCCGCACGATGGAACCTACAGCGAAGGTCGGCAGGTCGGAAATTTCGACGATGTACTTAAACGGCCCGCCGCTCGCTGGTGCTGTTGTTGTAGCATTCCAGTCGAGTGTTGGCATTGTCGCGTGCGCTGATCCGGTTGCCGGATTTACCAGCACCGGCGCGACGGGCAGTGTTGGGGTGATTGTGAAGTTGCGCTTCACCGAGGCAGGCGGGATAACTCCATTGACGGCCACATGCCAGCAGTATCTGCCGGGGTTGAGCGCCGTTGTTGATACATTTGTCAGGGTTGTCACGGCTGGTGATACGTAGGCCGTGCCACCGGAGCAGTTCTCACCGCTGTAGACACGCACTGTATAGGTTGTGCCAGCGGGCAGGCCAGCCGTCAGCCAGGTGAAACTGGGGTTGCTGGTTGTCGCTGTAATGATATTGGCATCAGCGGCGGGCAGGTTCGAGAGATTAACTGTGAACTTGCGCGGCCCGGCGAATGGGCCAGGGTTGCCGCCTGCACTTACTGCTCGGACGCACCAGTAATGGTCGCCCTGAGCCAGGGGCTGCGCCATCACAGCGGCAGACAGGTTGAGCGATAGGACAGCAGTTGGTGTTGTGTAATCAACTACCGGTGTTGTTGTGCAGTCGTTATTGTCATTGACGATGACATTGTATTTTGCCGCGTTGGGGGCAGCCGACCAGGAGAAAGTCGGGCGTACCACATTTGTCACCGCATCAGCCGCCAGATTGATCTGAGAAGTTGTTCCAGGTGTTACACCGTCAACCGTGAATTTGAAGACCGCGCTGTAGGGGCTGTATGCGCCGAAGCTGTTTTTCGCCCGAACACGCCAGAAATACGGGCCAGGTGTCAGATCAGGTGCAATTTCGTTGAAGTCCGTATCGCCAGCCGGGGTCGTGCCTTCTTCGACAATTGTGTCAGCCGCGAATGTATTCGCACTAGCGACCTGTACTTCGTAACTGAATGGCCCGCCCAGTGTCGAGGTTGTGGCATTCCAGTCCAGCAGCGGCGTTGTGTCGTTGGTGAAACCGTTATTCAACGGTGCGGTCAGCACTGGTGCGACTATTGCCGCCGGACTGACAGCAAAGGTGAAGTAAACGTTATTCGGCGGGTACACCCCGTTAACGCCCACCTGCCAGAAATAATCTCCATAGGGGAAAGTCTGGAGGCTGACATGCGCCAGCGTCGCAATCGGCGAAGCCAGTGTGTAGAAGGGGGTGCCGCTGAAGTCGGTAGTCTCAAAGACACGAATGTTATAGGTCGTGCCAGCGGGCAATCCTGCCGCTGCCCAGGTAAAGCTTGGCTTCAGTGTATTGTTGGTTGCGCTAACCAGATTGGCATTGTTGGCCGGCGCGTTTGACAGGTTAACGGTGAATTTACGTGGCCCGGTATATCCGCTGGGGTTATTGCCCGCATCAATCGCCTGGACGCACCAATAGTAATCACCCTGTGCCAGCGGCGTTGTCAGTACAGTCGCCGCCAGTGCCAGGCTTGGTGTCACGACGCTGTGTGGGTTGTTATTCAGCAGTGAGGTGGTGCAGTTGTTATTCTGGTTGACGCGCACTTCATAACGCACCGCGCCCGGAACAGCAGACCAGGTGAGAGTCGGACGCACGAGATTGGTGGTCAATCCTGCTGCCGGGTTTACCTGATTCGGCGGGGCGGGGACGGTGGTATCAACCGTGAATTTGAAGGTCGCGCTCCACGCACTTGGTGCGCCGAACTGATTGATTGTCCGAACGTGCCAGAATTTTGCACCTTCTGCCAGCGCTCCGCCAATCTGATAGTCGGTATCGCCAGGGGCATTTGAGTCGCTCAAAATGTTTGTAGCGCCAAAAGTGGCTGCTGTCGCTACTTCCAGTTCATAGCTGAACGGCCCACCCAGCGGCGAAGTGCTGGCATTCCAGGTCAGAAGCGGTGTATTGTCACCAGTGGTGCTGTTGTTCAGCGGCCCGGTCAGCACCGGCGCAACCGGTACAGATGGGCTGATGATGATCTTGCGCGGCGGCGGATTGGCTGGCCCATAAGTTGCCCCACCGTCGAAGCTGATTTTCACACGCCAGTAGTAGGTGCCGTAGCCTGCTGGATCAACTGATGTCAGTGGTGTGGGCAGCGTATGGCTGGCGGCCAGGAAATCCTCTATCTCATAGCTCAGGCTGCTGAAATCGTTATTATTGTCAATTTCCAGACGGTATTGAGGTGCGGGTAAGCCGACTCCCACTGTGCTGGCAACCCATGAGAATACAGGTTTCGTATTGGTCGAGACTGCATTGTCTGCCGGGAGGCTGAGCGGATTGACTGTGAAGGGACGCGGTGTGCTGAAGACGCCCCAGCTATCACCTGCATTCCGAATGTCATAAGCTCTCACGCACCAGTAGTAATTACCGGGCAGCAGGGGCTGTGGCCGTACAACCGCTGTCAGCGCCAGTGTTGCCGGTACAATGTCGTTCTTCTCGAATACAGGGGTCGTTGTACAGTCGTTATTGTCATTGATGACCAGATGATATTTGGTCGCACCCGCATAGACCGCCCAGGTGAAGGTTGGCCGTGTCGTCGTCGAAACTGCGCCCGCTGCCGGAAGGTTTTGTACTGGCGCTGTCGTGCGGACGGTGAAGGCCCGGCCTGCTGTGTAAGCGCTTGCCAGATCATTAACATTCAGCGCTCGCACTCGCCAGTAGTAGATTCCGTCAGCCAGTGCGGCTGTAGTGAAACTCGTCAGGCCGATGCCCGACTGGGTGATTTCGGGTGAACTGAAATTGCTGTTGTTATCGACCTGGAGTTCGTAGCGGTAGCCGTTGGTCGAAACGCCCCAGGTGAGTGTGGGCGTGGTGTCGTTGATTGTCCAGCCTGCGCCGGGCAGCCCCAGAACGGGTAGTGCCGGGGCAGGGACACCAGCCTGCATAACCTTGAACTGGAATGGCCCTTGTGCGCCATCATAACCACCGACCTGAATCCGGTATTCAGTTCCGGCGGTCAGGGGGACAGTCACCTGTGAGGTGAAGGTGGCAGCGCTGGCATCATCGTTGCAGCCCAGTTTGTTAGCAGGTGTGTTGATGTTATCAGCCGCCGCTCCGGTCAGGCTGTTGCCCTTGTAAACCGCGACGATAGTGTCAATGCTGCTGCCCGCTGTTGTGAAGATATAGCTGGCAGTATTGGCAGGTGTGAACCTGTACCAGAAGGTATAGCTGATATTGTAACCGCAGGTGGAGCTGGGTTCATTTGCTTCCCGGCCAGCCTGGTTGCCCGTGCTGTCGCCGCTGTCGGTATAGGGAATATAGACCTGGCCAAGAGTGCCAGGTGTAATTGTTGAAGCACTACCGAAATTGTCGTTACCGGTTGCCAGCGCCCCTACCAGTTCTTCTTCAGTTGGCGGTTCGGCGGCAGCTTTGCCGGGGACGGGTGTTGCTTCTTCAATGCTGGCTTCCGGCGTGATTTCGGGCGCAGTATCTGTCGCCTCTGCCGTCGCTTCGATGATGGGTTCTTCTGTTGCCACCGGCGTTTCAGTTGCTTCAACGGGGACTTCAGTGACTTGTGGCGTTGTCTCAACTGTTGCCTCTGGTGTTGCTTCTTCTGTCACCGGTACAGTCGTTGACTGTGGGGTGGGGGATGGATAGGCTGCTGCATCATGCTGCGGCACCCACAGGAAGAAGTCGTCTACCAGCAGGACATTGGTCGTTGGAGCGGTTTCGCTGGTTGTATCCTCAAACAGCGCACCCAGCGTGACTTCGCCGGGGGGCAGGGGCGCATCATCACTGTACTCCAGCGTGGTTACGCCATCAACGCTCACCCGTACCGCGCCATCAATTGCGGACAACCGGAGTGTGAGCCATGCATCGCCTGCCGCTGGCTGAATGATGCCTTCCTTGACGACCAGACCTGCACGCAGCAGTTGCACGACCCCAGTTGCATCCACTGAAGCGGTGTAACCGCCAGCAGCAGACTGGCGCACGCTGATTTGGGCGCTGCCAGTGTTAAACTGAAAACGCGCCTCTACGGCAACATTATAAAAAAGACCTTTTTGCAGGCTGAGCGCCTGATTGGTATTGGTAGCCTGTAGTGCCGCGCCCGTTTCAGTTCCGGCCAGTGACCAGCCGTTCAAAGGCTGCCAGGGGGTCAGGTCGCCGTTATCAAACAGCTCGCGCACCAACAGCATCAGCGCTGGCTCCGGCGGCAGCGCATCTTCAATGACTGGGGTGCTTTCTGCTGTTGGCTCCGCTGTTGCTGCTTCTGTTGCAATGGGTTCATCCGTTTCAACGACGGGTGTAACATCAGGCGTCGCCTCAACGGGAATTTCTGTGGGTAATTCGGATGGAGTTGTAGTCGGAATGACCGGCTCTACAGTCGGTGCTTCGACAGTTATTTCGGGCGTGGTTTCCTGTGCCTGAATTGCCACAATATTCGTGGCAAGCAGAAGACAGGTCAGGCATAATATCGCCCACAACCGCCCTCGTTTTGAAAGATTCGGCATCTTATAAACTCCCTCAATCCTTGCAATTTGTTGACGCATCTTGATCTGCGATTTTCTTCAAACCTGGATAAATGCCAAGGTTATTGTACACCAGTTCTTTTACTGGTAAGTGTAAGTAAATCGTCATACCTTTGCCCCTGACTAAAAATTTACTTTTATAACACCATAATCTATCGAAACCTATTCTGCTGCTCCAATGCAATCCGCCAAAAGTAGGAGGCTACCTGTTCCCAAAGGTTGTAGCATAAAATCCGGCCTTTTCTCGTAGCCGAAAAGTGCCAGTGGTTTTAGAGTCACTTTTATAGTCGCTCGATATATACCGATGTGGAACGGAGTAAGTTATGGGAACGCGGTTAGCCAGCGGAACAGCCACTGCACAGTTATTGCGTGTGCGTGGCCGTACCATTGTTAATGCTAAGGATCATCATCTTGTTGTGGACTCGCCCATTTATCTGGGTGGTCCAAATGAAGAAATCAATCCGATAGACCTGTTGTTTTCATCACTGGCGAGTCACGGATTATTCGTCTGTGAAAAAATCGCCCAGAGTAAACGTATTCCTCTGGACGATCTGCAAATCACTGTCACCGGGGATTTTGACCCACGCGGTGCGCTGGGTGAGCCGGTTGACCCCGGACTGCGCTCGATGAAAGTCCTGCTGATGATGGCCGGGCCAGGCGAATCCCAGGCGCGTGATCTGGTTGAAGCTTTCAAAACCTACTGTACCATTTACACCACGCTCGCTCGCGCTGTACGGATAACGGTCGAGCTGGTGCTGGAAAAGCCAAAGGCTGACCCGATTATCGCTGGCAAATAGCCTTTATTCCACGGTCACACTTTTTGCCAGGTTGCGTGGTTGGTCAACATCTGCCCCGCGACGAACAGCAATTGTGTAGGCCAGCAGTTGCAGTGGGATGACCGCTACCACCGGACTCAGCAGTGGTGGCGTCTCTGGTACATATAAAACGTGATCGGCTTTGGTCTGGATGAAGCT
>CAYUTY010000046.1:14176-46826 GCA_964447795.1 uncultured Anaerolineaceae bacterium | reverse complement strand
ACCCCCAAAGATACAGTCACCACCAACGACGACCGCTGCTACAACCTGAAGTTCCAAACCCCGAGCCGCCACAACCTTGATATTGCCAAAACGGGCTAGAAACATGAACCCAGCCAGCCCCGCCAATGCGCCACACAATCCATAAGCCAGCAAGACAATGCGACGAGCGGGCAAACCAGCCATCCGGGCGGCATCAGGGTTAGAGCCGATGGCATAGAGGCGACGACCATAAACGGTGTAGGCCAGCAGAATCTGAAAGACAATAACCACTATCAGCGCAATAGCAACAGCAGATCTGATTTGCAATTCACCCAGCGTAAACGCATTCTGCCGGGGAAAATCGACAATCCAGGTCGGCAAACTCGCGGTAGTAATGGTCTGTGCGCCAGAAGCCTCGACCAGAATCCCCCGGTAGATCGCCAATGTACCCAATGTGACAACGATGGAAGGCACACGGCCATAGGCAATCAGCAGTCCATTCAGGAAACCCATCACCCCGCCCATACCAACGGCAATCAGCACAACCACTACAGGGGAAAGGTCTTTATTGGTGGCGACATACTGACCAACAAAATAAGCCGTAAAACCAACAATTGAACCAACCGAGAGATCAATATTGCGAGTAATGACAACCAGCGTTTGACCAGCAGCAACGACAGCAATAATGGCAACACTGGCAGCAATACGGTTAAAAGTGCGCTCGCTGAAATAACCTTCAATCTGTGTACTGAAGAAGAAAACAGCCAGCGCGATGATAAAAACCAGGCTAAATTCGCGGATTTGCTCCGGGCGAATGCGGCGAATGATGGCATTCATGCAGTTATCTCCGAAACCGCTTCAACCTGCCCCATTGCAGCACTTATGATGACTTCCTGATTAGCCTGCTGGCGAGTAAAAATCCCCATCTGACGACCTTCGCGCATGACAAGGATACGATCACTCATTGCCAATACTTCAGGTAAGTCAGATGAAATCAGAATAATGGCTAATCCTGCGGAAGCCAGTTCGTTGATAATACTATGGACTTCAGCTTTCGCAGCGACGTCAATACCGCGTGTCGGCTCGTCCAGAATCAACAGGTCAGGCTGTGTGTTTAGCCACTTACTCAGCATCACTTTTTGCTGGTTGCCGCCGGAAAGTTTACCGACTTCCAGCCGAGTCGAACTGGTGCGGATAGAAAGGCGCTGGCGAAAATCCTCTGCTGTCGCTAGCTCTGTTCCTCGGCGAATGAGGCCAAAGGCATTGAGATATTTACGGAGTATCGGCAGTGAAATGTTAGCGGCAATGGACATGGGAAGCGTCAACCCAAGCTGGCGGCGGTCTTCGGAAACATAAGCAATACCCAATCGCATAGCCTGTTCAGGTGATTCAATCCGATGAGATTTAGCGCCAAGCAGAATCTGACCGGAGTCAGCAGGCTCAATACCAAACAATGCAAGACCAACATCAGTACGCCGTGACCCGACCAGCCCGGCAAAACCCAACACCTCACCTTTGCGAACTTCAAAATTCATCCCGGAGAATACGCCGTGTTTTTCCAGATTTTCAACCTTGAGCAGCACCTTACCGGGGATACGCTCCTCAGTGGCGAAAAAAGCCTCCAGGTCGCGTCCGACCATATCGCGGATGGCACTTTCAGTGTTGACCTCACTCACTGGACGCGAAGAGATCACCCGACCATCGCGGAATATAGTCACTCGATCAGAAATATCAAATACTTCTTCCATACGATGACTGATGAAAAGCACCGCAACACCCTGTGACCGCAGATTGCGAACAAGCGTAAATAACTGCTGTACTTCATGAGCGGAGAGCGAAGCCGTTGGCTCATCCATGATGAGAACACGTGTATTAAGAGAAAGTGCTTTGGCAATTTCGACAGTCTGCTGGGCAGCCAATGTGAGACCACGTGCCTGTGTATTGACATCCAGCGAAACACCCAATTTATCGAGAATAGCCGCCGCCTCGGAGTACATGCGCCGCCAGTTCACCAGAGGCCCACGATTACGATGTCCAAGAAAAATATTTTCAGCCACATTCAGGTCAGGGAAAACCATCGGTTCCTGATAAATGGCAACGATGCCGAGCGCCTGTGCCTGTGCCGAATTTTCGATTTTGACCGGTTTGCCATCAAACAGGATTTGACCCTGGTCAGGCTGGTGGATACCGGTCATGATTTTGATGAGAGTGGATTTGCCTGCGCCATTTTCACCGAGAAGCGCCTGCACTTCGCCGGGGTAAAGTGTCAGTGACACCTCAGCAAGCGCCTGAGTTGCATCAAAGCGTTTGGAGATACCCCTCATTTCGAGGATAGGTTGGGATGTCATATAAATTACTTTTCCGGTAAAAATTTTTATTTGGCGGTCAAATTATAATATATTTTCCCGCGCATTGTATATTTGCAGTGCGGAAGTATAGCACGCTTGAGGCAAGTTGTCTAAAATAAAGTACGCTAACCTTTGCGTACCTGATAGAGGTTTATGATGACTGACTATCTCCAGGCTTATGCATCCCTGGCCGAGCAACTGACAGAGCGGGGAATCGATGTAGACAAGGTAAAAAAGAAACTTCACAAACAGGCAATTGAAACCCCATCGTGGGGCTATGGCAACAGTGGCACGCGCTTCAAGGTATTTGCATGGCCGGGAGCAGCGCGAAATGTATTTGAGAAATTGGCAGATGCGGCTTACATGCATCAACTGACCGGTGCTGCGCCATCAGTAGCACTGCATATCCCCTGGGATAAAACTGATGATTGGCCCGGCTTAAAACAGTACGCAGAAAGCCTGGGCGTTACCATTGGTGCCATCAACCCCAATCTGTTTCAGGATGATGAATACAAACTCGGTTCACTGTGCAGCCCTGATGCCGGAGCCAGAGAAAATGCCATCGTGCATATGATTGAGTGCTGCGAAATCATGCAGCATACAGGCAGCAATATTTTGAGCGTGTGGCTGGCAGATGGGACGAATTATGCCGGACAGGATGACATTCGCGGGCGGAAACAGCGGCTGGAATATGGTTTAAGCGAAAGTTATAAACACTTGCCTTCTGGTGGAAGAATGCTGCTGGAATATAAATTTTTTGAACCTGCTTTTTACCATACCGATTTGTCCGACTGGGGAACAGCCTATGCGATGGCCTTAAAGCTAGGTTCAGCAGCAGAAGTGCTGGTGGATACCGGACACCACGCGCAAGGAACAAACATCGCCCATATTGTAGCCTTTCTGCTGGACGAAAAACGCCTCGGCGGATTTCATTTCAATGCGCGCAAATATGCCGACGATGACTTAATCGTGGGCAGCGAGAATCCATTTGAATTGTTCACCATTTACACGGAGCTGGTGAGCGCCGGCACGCTGGCCGATAATGTGGCTTACATGATCGACCAGAGTCACAATATTGAACCGAAGTTGGAAGCGATGCTCCAGAGTGTCCTGAACTGTCAGACAGCTTATGCTAAAGCCCTGATCGTCGATTACAAATCATTGTTTCAGGCACAGGCGGCAGGTGATGTCCTGGGAAGTCATCGTGTTTTGATGGAAGCTTATGAAACCGATGTGCGCCCGCTGCTGGCGCAAGTCCGCATCGAAAAAGGGCTGAACCCTGATCCCATTGCTGCTCATCGTGGTAGCAACTACACACAAAAAATAGCCGAAGATCGGGGCAGCGCGGCCAACAGCGGCGCGGGTTACCCAACTGCATAGGGAGTTTGACAGAAAATGCCGAGAAATTTATGGAATGACGCAGAAGCAGCCACACTGCCCGATCTGGAAGGACTGGTTTACCGCTCGAATCTCCTGGGACGTGATCGAACTGTAGTCAATATTTATGGAGGGAATACCTCAGCAAAGCTCATGCTGACCGATCATGTCGGACGGCAGATTGAGGTATTAGCCGTGAAACCGAGTGGCTCGGACATTATTGACATCACAGCCAAACAATTCGCGCTGCTGAAGATGAGTGAAATTCTGCCGCTGTTCGAGCGCGAGGCCATGACTGATGAGGAAATGGTCACCTATCTGAACCTGACTGCCTTCGAGCCAGGACGTCCGCGCCAGAGTATCGAAACGCTTTTGCACGCCTTCATCCCGCATAAACACGTCGATCATACCCATCCAGATGCGGTGATCAGCATCGCCTGCGCTCCCGATGGCGAAGCAGCGGCACGCGATCTTTGGGGAGAACGCATGGCATGGGTACCTTACATTCGCCCTGGCTTTACCCTGAGCAAGTGGATCGGCAGCAAAGTACGTGATAATGACCGGGTAGAATGTGTGGTGATGGGCAAACACGGCCTGACAACCTGGGGGACAGATTCAAAAAGCTGTTACGACAGGAGTATCCAACTGGTACAGGAGGCCGAAGATTATATCCGCGACAAAGCAAGCGGGAAAAAAGTTTTTGGAGCGGTCAAAGCTCCTGCCCTACCCTCAGAAGAACGTCGCGATATCGCGGCACAAGTTATGCCAATTATTCGGGGCGCAGTGAGCGACCGGCGCAGCACGATTTTGAGTTTTGACGATAGCGACGACGTACTGGATTATGTAAGCTATGAACGCACGCCCGATGTTTCTCAGCTTGGGGCGGCCTGCCCCGACCATCTGGTTCATGTGAAGCGTAAGCCTTTATTTGTGGACTGGCAGCCGTCTGAAGGCGTTGAAACGCTGGCAAAAAAGCTTCCAGAACAAATCGCCGCCTATAAGACAGACTATGAAGCCTACTTCAACGAGAACAAGGGTGAAGATGATGAAATGGGTGACCCTGCCCCGCGTGTCATTCTCATCCCCGGCGTGGGCATGATCAACACAGGCAAGGATGCACTGAATGCCGATGTGAGCCGACAACTTTACCAGCGGGCAATTGATGTCATCAGCGGCAGTGAGGCATTAGGAGGGTTTGTAAGCCTGAGCGCGGCGGAAGCCTATGCAATCGAATACTGGCCGCTGGAACTTTACAAACTGCGGTTGCGCCCACCTGACCGCGATCTAGCCGGAAAAGTAGCGCTCATCACAGGCGCAGCCAGCGGCATTGGCCGCGCGACCGCATGGCGTTTGGCGGAAGAAGGCGCACATATCGTTGTGGCGGACATTAACGCTGAAGGGGGACAGGAAACTGCCGCTACAATTACCCAAAAGTACGGCCATCAACGGGCAACTTTTGTGCAAATGAACGTTACCCAGGAAAGCATTGTCGAAGATGCATTTAAGCAGGCTGTGCTGGCTTATGGGGGTCTGGATATTGTCGTGAACAACGCTGGAATCGCTGGAGGGGCAACTATATTCGATACTTCACTGGCAGACTGGCAGCGCAATATCGACATTCTGGCAACTGGCTACTTTCTGGTAGCACGCGAGGCTTTCAAGCTCCTGAAAAAGCAGGGGACGGGTGGCTCACTGATTTTCGTGGGCAGTAAAAACAGCATTTCATCTGGCAAAGGCGCAAGTGCCTACAGCGCGGCCAAAGCAGCAGAAGTGCATCTGGCCCGCTGCCTCGCGGAAGAAGGCGGCGAACTCGGCATCCGCGTTAACAGTGTACTGCCCGATGGAGTCATCCGGGGCAGCAGCATCTGGAACAGTGAATGGAAAGAAGCGCGTGCCAAAAATTATGGTGTGGAGGTTGAACAGCTTGAAGACTTTTACGCCAAACGAAATATGCTGAAGGTACCTGTTTTTCCAGAGGATATTGCCGAAGCAATCTGCTTTCTCGCGGGCCCCCGCGCTGGCAAAACCACCGGCGGTATGATTACCGTGGATGGCGGCGTAAACACAGCCTTTGTTCGATAAGGATTCGCAGTGGGGTGGAAAAACACCACCCCTGACCCCCTTGTAATTTTCAGGTAACTATTTCATGTTAAAAAAGACTCTATTAGCAATTGATCTGGGCGCAGAGTCAGGGCGGGTAATGGCTGCACATTTCGATGGCAAACGGATTGATTTGGAGGAAGTTCACCGTTTTCCAAACACGTCCGCGGTCCTACAGCGAACTTGCTACTGTGACTTTCTGGCACTTTGGGCTCATATCGAAACTCGAACCAGCAATGGCAATTCATATCATCCGGCCAGCATTGGCATTGATACCTGGGGGGTTGACTTCGCCCTGCTTGACCGGCAAGGCACATTACTGAGTAATGTAGTGCATTACCGTGATGAGCGCACGAATGGGATGATGGACGCTGCATTTGCGCGCATCTCCAAAGCAGAGATATTCGCACAAACGGGTATCCAGTTCATCCAGGTAAACACGGTCTATCAATTAATGAGTCTGGTCGAAAACCGATCACCGCTGCTGGATATAGCGCACACATTTCTGACTGCGCCTGATTTACTCAATTACTGGTTGACAGGCGAAAAAGCGTGTGAATTCACCAATGCAACGACGACCCAGCTTTACAATCCAATTGCCTTCAATTGGGCGTATCCGATGATGGACAATCTGGACATCCCAGGACATATTTTCCCGCCGGTGATTCAACCAGGAACACGACTCGGCAGTTATGACGGCATCCCGGTGATCGCCCCCGCCTGTCACGACACCGGCAGTGCAGTTGCCGGTGTACCAACAACTACAGCCAATTACGCCTACCTGAGCAGCGGCACCTGGAGCTTGTTCGGCCTGGAGGTGCAAAAGCCAATCATTAATGCTTCATCACTGGCAGCAAATGTAACCAATGAAGGTGGTGCATACGGGACATATCGCCTACTGAAAAATGTGATGGGGTTGTGGCTGCTGCAACAATGCAAGGCGACCTGGGCCGCAGAAGGCAATGACATGGAATATGGGAGCCTCGTCAGCATGGCTGAAAATGCACCAGCCCTGGTCAGCCTGATTGAACCGGACGACAGCCGCTTTCTGCCACCTGGCGATCACCCAGCACATATCCGCGATTTGTGCCAGCGCAGCGGCCAGCCGATTCCGAAAGATAAAGCAGCGATTGTGCGCTGTGTTCTGGAGAGCCTTGCGCTGAAATACCGCTATGTGCTGGACAGCCTGATAGCACTTACAGGGCAAACTGTAGAGGTTATCCATGTAATCGGCGGTGGATCGCAGAACAGGCTGCTGTGCCAGATGACTGCCAATGCTACCGGACGAGTCGTACTGGCCGGGCCGACAGAAGCCACAGCGCTTGGCAATGCATTGGTACAATTAATTGCGCTAGGTGAAGTGGAGAATATTGCTGAAGGACGACGCATAATCGCACAAGGCAGTGCCGTAAAACGTTATGAACCACAGCAACGCCAGGAATGGGAAGCTGCTTACGAACGCTATATTAATCTGTGGAGTTTGCAGGGAAATTGAAATTTTATCTTTGTAAAAGCCCGCCTTTTGCTTTTATCGCCGTCATCGTCTTGACATTCCTCTTGGTAGTGATTGTCACAGTGCAGTCAGCCACATCAGATACCAGCAGCAGCAATATCGGCGTACAATTCCCGGTACACTTCCGCGAAGATTTCCTCCATTATGCAACAGTTGAGCGTCCTGATGGGAAAATACGCAATATTTTCATTAACCCGCAGGCAATTGAGGCGATACGGAAACAGAGGCGCGTGCCAGATGGGACAATCATCGTCATAGAAGGACATAACATTGCCTTCAATTCTGTAGACGATATGCTGGGGGACGAAAAAGGTAATCTCGTGATGGGTGAGCCGTTCGAGATGATTCATGTGCTTCAGAAGAATGCGAACTGGCGTGAGCGTGATTTCGTTAGCAAACACCGTATGGGTGACTGGAATTTTGGATCATTCGAAGCGACAACAGGTGAACAATTTAATGAACCGTTAAGTGCCTGTTTCAACTGTCATCGTGCAGCACAGTCATCAGAATTTTTGTATTCTGAACGACTGCTGTATCGCTATGCCGAAACAGGCAAAACTGTCTATTTCTTTTGCAACTTGCCTGATCGTATCGCCTGTTAAAGTGTGAAGTTTCGTTCGAGAATTAATCCGCCAGCATCATAAAACCCTTCATTATCGGCCTGTGACAAACCAGAATGAGTTGTAAACAGCCAATCCCAGAGTGGGTCAATTTTCGTCAGCACTGGTTCGGAGTTGGTGCCTTCCCAGAACGCTTCCACCACAACCATCATACGGGCAGTATTGAGAACATCACGAACTTGGTTCCCCCCTTCCCCCACCAGATCGAGAAATTCAGCGATATCGTCCTGAAAAATATCGTCTTCTGGCAGATTGATCTCGATATTCGCCAGGAGGGTATCCGCATGGTATAGCGCAGCCATACTGTCAAATTCGATATTGCGAAGCGCATATTCTGGGTCAATCCCCTGAAGTGCAACCTCGATATCTGAGAGACTGAGCCTATGATCGTCTGTGACAAAAAATCGCATTAGATAACCCATAATCACAACTCCATCACACAATTTCTAATACAAGTATTATATATGACATCAGGGATAAACAGCGCTATCAAGTACAATGATCCCTGTTGACATAAAATCAGAAGGGAATGTGCCTATATGCAGCTACGGGTACACTACGACAATTTTCCGGGGTTGGCAAACCCGCGTCTGGCGCTTCAATTTAAAGGGAGCGACCAGGTTCATGAATTTGAGGCAACAGGCCGGGATAATTTTGGACTTGTTTACGAGTTTGCTGTGGAAAAACCGGGTTTTGGCTTTCGCTTTCGAGATGGAGACCACTGGGAAGACGCCTCACTAACGCGCTATTATGGTGTGCGCGGACGAGCGAAAGCAGGAGAGGAATTATGGTGTAAAGGAAATAACGCTTTCGTCTACACCATCGAACCACGCCGACCAGAAGATCAAACCGCAGCAGACTTCATCAGCGAATTGCGCTTCAAAGATGGATTATATGTGTCAAACAGTGGAGGGCTTTCGTCCCTAGGGGCAAACCTATTGGAAGATGGGCGGGTTCTGTTCGGGTTTTTCCACCCCAACGCGGCACGAGTCTACGTTACTGGCGATTTCAACAACTGGCAATACCCCGGTGACAAGCGTGCACGAAGCGACCAGTTCATCGAGATGAAGTTGTACCGGGGCTATTTCGATGTGCCGAATATCTGGTTGGCAATAGTGGAAAATGTGCAGGTTGGACAGGAATACAAATTTCTTGTTCAGGGTGGCGTACCAAAAGAAGGTGGAAAAGCGCAGCGGTTGACAGTTGATCCTTATGCACGCGCAATTGGATCAGATTATGAGGCCAACAACAGCGTCATCATTGACCCGACAGCATTTCAGTGGAGTGATGCGGGCTGGCAAACACCGCTGATGCATGATTTCATTATATATGAGCTGAGTGTGTACGGCTTCACAGAAGGTGACAAGGATATTCCCGCTGAAAATCAGGGCAAATTTTCAGGTGTCGCTGATCGAATAAAAGCGGGATATTTCGATAGAATGGGCGTAAATGCCCTGTCTGTCATGCCGACTAATGAATTTTCCACACCACAGGGGCCAAGCGCGCTCGGCTATAACCCATCGCTGTATTTCGCGCCGGAACGCGACTTCGGCACACCGGATGATTACCGCGAAATGGTGAACATGGCGCACCAGCATGGTCTGGCGGTTATCAGCGATCAGGTATTCAATCATGCCAGCAATGACTTCAATCCACTATGGAAGTTAATTCTGGAACACCCTGGCGAAGAAGGAGATGGAGCAGAAGGAGGCCTTTACTTCAGCGGTGGCACACCCTGGGGCAATCGTATTTCAACTGAGCGGACAGAAACACAGAATATGCTGATTGATGTCTGCAAGTTGATGCTTCATGAATATCATCTTGATGGCTTCCGTTTCGACTTCACACACAGCTCACTCATGGATCATGGCTTTCTCAACCGGCTGGCAGACGAACTTCAGGCCTTTAAACCGGGCGTAATTCTGATCGCAGAAAATATGCCAAACGAGCGCGACCTGAACCGGCAAGGTTTTGATGGCTTTGCACAGTGGTCAAATGAATTCCATGACACGATTAAGGCACTGCTGCGGGAGGGTCAGTTTGAAGGCAAAGATGATAATCCCCAATGGCTTGGCGATGTTTTTTACTTCAGCAAATCAGCTTTCAGCGCCCATACCAACAACGTAGTAAATTATGTCGAAAGCCATGATGAACACAGTGTGCCACACGAAATGGATTATGCTGAAAACTTGGATAGCCCCCAAGCCAAAGAACGCAAAGCACGATTGGGGCTGTTTGCCACAATGGTCGCGCTGGGTCAGCCGATGATTTACATGGGACAGGAATTCAATGTTGAGCGCTCGCGCAATCTGATTCAGGTGGAGTGGCCCCATCATCTGGATGATCACGGATATTTTCAGTGGGCGGCACGTTTGATGCGGCTTCGGCGGCGTTACCCAGGCCTGCGCCTGAATGGATATGATCCAGCTCAAGATGGTCAGTTTGCCTGGATAGTCGCGCCCTGGCTGGAGGGACGTGGGGCAGGCAAAAAAGTGATTGGCTGGCGGGCAACCCCCAACGAAAATGCACATGATGCCCTGGTAGTGCTGCTGAATTTCGAAAACCAGCCTGTAGAAGTCGATCTGGAATTTGGCCTTCCGGGAACATGGGTGCGGCTGGCAAACATTGACTTCGTGAATGACATCGCACCAGAAGGTACGAATTCTGCCGCCGATGAAATGGCTATCCGCACGGGTGATGGCTGGTTTCAGAATTTTGTCGTTCCTGATTCCAGCGGCTTTATTTACAAGTGGGAAACCCCTGTCTAGACCATTAACGAGCGGGGGCGGGACGAGAGATCGCCCCCACTTGTTTACCCCTGCATGGTAGAATAAACTTCTATTTTCCAACATCTTGTGACAGCCTGCATGACGAGCCCCATTCCACAACCCAATAACATTATTTCACTGTACGCACTGCAAGCCATGCTGCGCGAAGGCACAGTGCTGTCAGCACTAGAAGTGTTCAATCAGCACTTGGGGGATATTTTTCGCCTGAGCCTACCCAGTTTTCAGACAGTGATGCTGGCCGGGCCGGAAGCAGCGCGTTTTGTGCTGGTGAGCGCGCGAGACGATTTGCGCTGGCGCTCCAAAGGCGATCCGGTGACGAATCTGCTGCGGAATGGGGTGCTGGTGATAGACGGCGATGAGCATGATGCTGTTCGCCGGACGATGAATCCGGCATTACATGGACGTATGTTTGCTAGTCATATCGAGGCTTTCTGTCGCGGCACAGATCAGATCATCGATACCTGGCGGCATGACCAACCGGTCGATATGCTGGATGAGATGCGAAAAATTGCGCTGCTGGTGCTGCTGGAAACACTCTACAAGGTCGATTTCAGGCCGGACATGGAACGATTGTGGCAGGCGGTATTGAAAACGCTGAGATACATCTCGCCGGGGCTGTGGCTGATCTGGCGAGGCATCCCGCGCCCCGGTTACACACAAGCACTGCACCAGATGGATGTATACCTTTATGAAATCATCCGGCTGCGGCGTTTACAAGGCAGCGAAGGTGATGATTTACTGGGGCTGCTGATCCAGTCTGGTGCAGATGACAACCTGATACGCGACCAATTGTTGACCATGCTCATTGCTGGACATGATACCAGCACAGCACTCTTAAGCTGGACACTTTATCTGCTGGGCAAACACCCGAACTCGCTGGAAAAAGTACAGACTGAAGTTGACAGAATAATGGGTAGCAGCGAGCCAACTTACGAAAAGGCCAATCAGCTCCCTTATCTTAATCAGGTCATAAATGAAGCCCTGCGCTTGTACCCACCGATTCATCTTGGTTCTCGGATAGCAGCAGTTGATCTGGAGTGGCAGAATTACATAATCCCGGCAGGAACACGAGTGATGTATTCCATTTATCTCACCCACCGACAAGCAGCATATTGGCCGAACCCACACCGCTTTGAGCCGGAGCGCTTCGCGCCGGAGAACAAACACCAGCCCTACACATTCCTTCCCTTTGGAGGCGGGCCACGCAACTGTATCGGAGCAGCTTATGCACAAATCGAGGCAAAAATCGTCCTGGCGCGGTTATTGCAGCGTTGTGATTTAGCGCTTCTTCCTCAGCGAATCACCCCCAAAATGGGCGCTACGCTGGAACCGAAACCCGGCATCAGAATGCTGGCGCGACGGCGTAAATAAAACACCCCGGCGAAGCATGACCGGGGCATTTCAATCAGTTACACAAAGCCGCCCTTAAAGTTGATCGCTGAACTGGATCTGCCACCACGAATTGGCAACCAAGGCCAGCTTTCGCAGTTTACCCGCCCCTGCGCGCCTGGTGAACACATTATAATTGTTACGACGGATGGCGAACAAAATTGCACGATAGATATTCAATCCGCTCATAACACCTGCTTGTCCAGTTGCAAGGAGTGGTATGCCTTTCCGTGCCTCAGCATAATACTGATGGGCTCGATCGATCTGAAACTCAATCAGCTCAATAAAATGAGGGGTGACCCGGTGACTGGCAATATCGTTTTCAGTACACCCGAAATGCTCTAAATCTTCCTGTGGGATGTAGACACGACCAAGGCTCCAGTCCTGACCAACGTCGCGCAGAAAATTACTGAGCTGCATAGCAATGGAGAGTGCATCCGCCTGAGGGTAAACGTCACTGACACGGCGAGTGGTTGTTCCTAAAATATGCGCCATCACCCGGCCAACAGGCAGAGCACTACCCTCCATGTAATAAACCAGGTCTTGAAAAGTCGGGAAGCGGTTGATAGTCAGGTCATCGATCATGGCGCGGAAATAGGGACGCAGCAGTTCCGTCCCAATGTTAAATTTATGAGCCGTATGGAGATAAGCCCGCAGGACTGGATGTGGGCTGTCCCCTATCTCAAATGCGCGCCAATACTGCGCTTCAAAATCGTGGATGGCTGCCTCTGCGGCTGCGCCGGTATGATGGACATCAACCAAATCGTCACCAACGCGCATCAGTGCATAGAGTGCCTCGACATGATAGAGACGATCAGCAGGCAAAAAACGCGCAGCAAAAGAATAATTTTTACTGGCAGCAGTCATAATCTGATGACAAACCGCGTAATCTGCCGCCAATGTTTCGGCGCGCGGTATCCAGTCAACTGCGCTGTGTAATGTCGTGAAGTCGTGCTGTTTTAAAGCCACTCCTGAACAATCCTTTCCGTGACAAGCTGCGCCGAAATCAGTACCATTGGCATCCCAATGCCTGGATAAGTTCCCTGACCAACAAAGTACAGTCCTTCAATATCCCGCGCTTTATTATGGGGGCGGAAATACGAGGATTGAAAGAAACCGTGCGAGAGCGAACCAAAGGCTGTGCCATGTACAGCGTTTATATCATTTTTAAAATCAACTGGCGTATACTGCTGCTCCCAGACGATATGCTGGCGAATATCCGGGTCAAGCAAATTTTCAAGTTGATCGAGCAGTTGATTACGGACCTTTGGTGCGGTTTCGTCCCAGTCAATGTCAGCCTCAAGATTAGGCATAGGAGCTAGAACATAGAGCAGACTATGACCTTCCGGGGCGAGAGATGGATCTGTAACCGTCGGAATATTTAAATGGAATGATGGTTCGTCAGGGAGACGTTTATCACCAAAAATCGCTTCCAGATTCGCTCTGTAATCCTCCGAGAAGTAAAGAGCCTGATGGCGCACATCAGCATATTTTTTATCAACACCCAGATAGAGCAGATAACCTGAACAGGAATACTCCATGTTGTTCAATCGTTTATCCGGGTAATCACGCCTGTGCTGTGCGTCTATCAAATGTGTGTAGGTATAGGGCAGGTCAGCATTGGAGACGACCAAATCTGCATTGATAATCTGGCCTGATTCAAGTAGAACACCTTTGACACGCCCCGCTTCGATCAGAATTTTCTGCACCGGCGCGCCGGTGCAGATATTGACACCAGTTTCGGCAGCAATGGTGAGCATATCCTCAATAATGGCGTAAATGCCGCCTTTTGGGTACCACATGCCAAAAGCGAGATCGGCATAGGTAATCAGGCTATACATCGCCAGCGCGTCAAAAGGTGAAAGACCCAAAAACATGGAATGAAAGGAAAAGGCCTTTTGCAGTTTGTCGCTTTTGAAGTAACGGCGTATCTGATCATATAAACGCTCATATGAACGAGTAGTGAGCAGTTTCATGCCTGCCGTTGGATTTGCAAGATCGGTGATGCGGTCATAATTACGATTGACGAAATCCATTCCCAGGGAGTATTTGCGCCCAGAATCATCAATAAACCGCTGCAGACCATCACTCGCACCCGGTTCTATTCTATCTACCTCAGCACTAAGCTGTTTAATATCACTGAACAGGTCGATGTGGGTGCCATCATGGAAATAAACGCGGTAATTGGGATCGAGCCGGACAAGATCGAGTCGATCATTAATATCCAAACCGAGGGCGCGATAAGTTTCCTCAAAAGCCTCTTTCATAACGAGAATCGTCGGCCCGCGATCAACGCGAAAACCAGCTTCCTGAATAATGTTACTACGCCCGCCGGGACGTGATTGTTTTTCGACAACAGTGACATCAAACCCCTGATGTCGCAGGCGAAGGGCTGCTGCTAACCCACCCATACCTGCTCCGATAATGATAATTGACTTCACAATAGCCGCTCCTCACTTGTCAAGCCAGTGTAGCATAACTGAACAGGTTATGTTCAAGTTTTAAGGGACTATTCGCTGACTTCTCACCAAAGGCTAAACTGGAAAAACATATCCCACCTGTTCCGAGAATCAACAACCCGGATACAGGCTGGAGCAAGATGAGAGAAAGATTGGAGCAAGAAGAATAACTGTTATGTGGCGCGGTAGCGGAAAATAATATCTTCATTGAGTTGAAGCCCTAACCCAGGCCCGGAAGGAAGTTCCATGTAACCATCACGGATATGAGGCCGTTCGACGGGTAGATCAACCCACATGGGATCACGTTCATAGCTGGGGAAAATTTCGACATAAAGGGCATTGGGGACAGCGCCCAGCAGATGCAGCGCAATCTGCGGTTCTTCGTGATGCGCCATCTGTACATGGAAAAGACTTGCCAACGCGGCAATACGCCGCCATTCAGTTATGCCAGCGGCAACTGTGGCATCGACATTAAGAATGTCAACACTGCCACTGGTGATAAGATCGCGGCAGCCAAAAGCGGTAATCTCGCCCTGCCCCGCATTAACTGGAATGGAAGTGCTATCGCGCACCATTTTTAGACCAATGAGCTGATCGTACCACTGCACAGGTTCTTCAATCCAGCGCAGATTGAGTGATTCAGCTTCGCGGCAGAATTCAATAGCTTGCGGGGGTGGCCAGGCCTGGTTAGCAGCGCATGCAATGATAAAGTCATCGCCAACAACTTCACGAACGCGGGTGACCCGTCGTATATCTTCGATGATACTGACGCGACCCACCTTGAATTTGACCCCTGCCATACCAATTTCACGATAATGCATCATCTCATCATTGAGCTGATCCTGTCCCTTGCCCGATTTATAGTAGCCGCCGATAGCGATAACTGGAACTTTGTCCCGACAGCCCCCAAGGAGTTTATAAAGCGGCACCTGATAAATTTTGCCACGCAAATCCCATAGGGCATTATCGACAGCCGCTACAGCCTGTGTCAGAATGCCACGGTTACGCATATCAAGCTGATGCAGACCGCGATTACCGAGGTCAATATTATAATAGAACATCATTCCCCATAAGCGCTCCGCATCACGCGGGTCTTCACCGATGAGCATAGGCGCAAAATGTTCACGGATGAGCGAAACAATTTGTGTCTGGGTCATATCTTCGTCACCGCCGAAAGCTTCACCGATCAACCCAGTATCGGCATAAATACGCGTGACGAGTGTATATCTATTGACTATGCGATATGTGCCACCTTCAAAGGGCGATTCCAGCTTGCGAACCAGGGGAATGACCTCGATTTGCGTGATCTTCATAAATTGCTCCAGAGTGATTAAATCATCAGGGTGCCACCGTTGACATCGACAGTAGCCCCCGTCATCCATGAGGCATTTTCAGAAGTAAGAAAAGCAACGACATGGGCTATTTCATTGGGATCGCCGAGGCGTTTGAGCGGCGCAGTATCGACAACCCCCCGAAGGGTATCGACAGGCATATCCGTCATCATGCGTGTTTCAACCGCGCCAGGCGCAACCGCATTGACAAGGATATTATAGGGCGCATAATGACGTGCGAAGGATTTTGTCATAGACAGAATGCCTGCCTTTGTCGCCCCATAGACAGTCGCATTGTACAGGCCACCGACTCGACCAGCCGTTGAACTGATATTCACGATGCGCCCCCATTGATTGGGCTTCATCGCCTCAGCCGCCGCACGGGAGAGAAAAAATATCGATTTCAGGTTAATGTTCATAAGAGTATCAAACAGGTCTTCGGTCATGTCCTCTATCGAAACACGAGGGCAGATACCGGCATTATTGACCAGAATATCCAGTCGTCCAAACTGACTCACTACAGCAGTCACAAGTGCTTCAACAGCGGACGGACGGGAGACATCGCAGCGAAAAGCAACTGCCTGTCCACCGGTTCGCTGAATTTCAGTCACAACGGACTGGGCGGGTTCAAGCTCAATATCGACAACCGCAACACGCGCACCATCCTGCGCCAGCCGCATTGCAGATGCCGCGCCGATGCCACGCGCCGCACCGGTTACAATTGCAACCCGATCTTTCAGCAACATAGTTCCCCTGCTCTACAGGCTGATATACGGTTCTAAAGCTGCTTTTGTCACCATTGTCTCAGTGAGCGTATCGACATTATTGATGTCATACCAATCGGCGCATACATATTCCAGCGAAAGGCAACCGCTATATCCTGTCTGGCGGAGACGATGGGCAATATCCACAAAATCGAGCGTTCCTTCAACAAATCGCGTTTGCAGTTTTCCCGGACGCGCCTGCCGGATATGAAAATGGCCGGTATGAGGAATAAGTTTATGGATGCGCTCCAGTGGAATGTATTGCAGTAAAAAATGCGAGTAATCGAGCGTCACAAGCAGCCCAGGGACACGCTCAATCAGATTGAGTGCTAGTTCCGGGGTCGGGCAAACTGACCCCATATGCGGCTCAAAATTGAGATGCAGGCCAGCCTCAGCGGCAATGGCAACAAAGCGCTGGAGCATATCAGCAGACAGCTCCAGATTCTGTTCCAGCGAACGCTCAGGGTGATCGACGCCCGGCAGCACCGTAATTCCAGGAATCCCAGCGAGCTTACAAAACTGGGCAATACCCGCAAATACATCTTCATCCCTGCGACGTACATTCACATCGGGATCATTTATCGAGCGGTGGTCAGGAGTAGCCCCAAACTGCGGGAAAAAATCAACGGCCTCAAGCCCATACTGGTCGAGAAGCATTTTCAGGTTGTCAGCAAATTTTTGAGGATCAGCAGCGACCTCATCTGGCTCGTAGCTGGCGCGCCCCCGATTATGAAAACCGCCAATATCGACACCGGTAAATCCCATCGCCTTCGCAACCGCCAGTGCGCCTTCCAGCGGGATGGCCTCGAATGAGTAGGAACTAACCGTGAGTCGCATAACACTATTTTCTCTCTAACAGGCAATAATTTTTTGCAGGATGCTCTATCACATTATATAATGAGCAACATTATATATAATATCGCGTCTCAAATGAGTCGTCAAAAAGACGGGAAAGAGAAGTCTCTGCTGAACGCATAGATCAAAAAGGAAATCATGGTCGACATGCTGCGTGAGGCCATCCTTTCCGGGGAACTTCAGCCAGGGGAACGGCTGTTACAAGAAGAACTGGCGGAACGGTTTAATGTCAGTCCAACCCCTATTCGTGAAGCCATACAACAGCTTGTAGCGGAAGGCGTCCTGAGCCACAGCCCATATAAGGGTGTGCAGGTGGCAGAGGCAAAACTGGAAGACATGCGCGAGGTTTACCTCATCCGCAGTGTGGTAGAGCGCCTGGCAACCAGTCTGGCTGTCCCCAATCTGAAATTATCGGATGTGCGCCGCCTGCATGAGCTTCAGACGGAAATTGAAGCGGAAATTGCCACACAAAAACGCCGCACCATCATCAAACCTAATCACGAATTCCATATGATAATTTACGGCGCGGCAGGTATGCCCTACCTTCAGCAGATTATCAGCACTCTCTGGATCAAATCACCCTGGGATACCCTGTTCGTCATTCCTAACCGCGCCAGTATGACCATCGCAGAACATCGCGCTATCCTGAATGCCATCGACCGGGGGGATGCAGAACTGGCCGGACAGCGTATGCAGGAACATATCGAGCAGGGCTTAAAGGTGTTGGCTGAATTTCTCAGGCAGGATACAAAACCTAAAAATTTATAATTCTCTTGGGACAAAGGATAGATGAGGGATGGCACTGACAAAAGCACGAATTGGCGTGGTCGGCACCGGTTGGTGGTCAACTAGCGCCCATATCCCCGCGCTGATGGCGAATCCGAAAGCTGAACTGGTGGCACTATGTGACCGCCGACCGGAAGCCCTGGCAAAGGCAGCCCACAGTATTCTAGGCATTCATACTTACTCTGAACCTGATGAAATGTTAAGCAAGGAACAACTTGACGGTGTAGTCGTCTGTGTTAACCACAGTGCCCATTATGAAGTTGCAAAAATTTGCCTGGAAGCCGGACTGCATGTGATGCTTGACAAACCGATGGTGCTGTTCGCCTCACATGCACACGAACTGGCGCAGTTAGCAGCAGCAAAAGACTTGCATCTCATTATCGGTTACCCCTGGAATTATACAGAAAACACCCGCCGCGCCCGCGACCTTGTACAATCCGGTGAGCTAGGCGCGATTCAGTATGTCTCGTGTTTGTTCACCTCGATGGTGATCGAATTCCTGCGCGGAAATGATGAAGCCTACCGCAGGCATTTCGACTATCCGGTCACCGGGCCGGGTTTAGCCTACGCTGACCCCACACTATCCGGGGGAGGACAGGGACACCTGCAAGTCACGCATTCGGCAGCAGGACTATTCTTTGTGACCGGGCTAAGGGCAGCGGTGGTGACATGTTTTATGGAAAATTTTGGCTTGGCCGTAGATGTGGCAGATGCTATCGCGGCGCGTTTTGAACCGGTGAGCGGATATGCCCCAGTGGGCGTGTTTGGCAGCAGTGCCAATCTTGGAATAGGCGACGGAGGCCATCAGGAAATTCAGGTCTATGCCGAAAGAGGCCGATTATCACTAAACCAGATGGAAGGAACTCTCTACATTCGCAAATCGGATGGAACAGAACAGCATTATGGGCCAATCCCAGCAGAACAGCGGTATCCTTCTCAACGGCCATCAGAAAATCTGGTAGCGGCCATTTTGGGGGAAGACGAAAACGGATCACCGGCTGAGGTAGGTGTCCGGGCAGTTGAACTATTAGATGCAGCTTACCGCTCCAGCGCGGCAGGCGGACAACCCATAAAAATCATAGATATTGTTTGAAGAAAGGCATTTTTCATGAAACGGATTGGATTTTTACTGAAGGTCAGGCAGGACAAACTCGAAGAATACAAAAAGCATCATGAAGCGGTCTGGCCGGAGATGCTCGATGCACTGCGGCGAACAGGCTGGCATAATTATTCACTTTTCCTGCGAGAAGATGGGCTGCTTTTCGGCTATTTCGAGACGCCAGATAATTTTCAGACTGCTTTAGATGGTATGGCAAAAGAAGAAATTAATCTTAAGTGGCAGGCATTCATGGGTCCCTATTTTGAAGCACTGGGGGACGCGAGGCCAGACGAAACCATGCAGGAATTAACCGAGGTATTCCACCTGGACTGAATTATACGAATCCTTTAACAAAACAGGTCGGGGTCGCTAAAGCTGTTGCGCCACCATTGGAGGTAAGCATATAATGCATTTAATCTCAATGGTAACACAAGGAGCGAATTATGCTTCGGCGACTCCTGTTGTTGATTCAATCATTTTTATCTCCAACTGCGCTTCTTTTAACCACCGGCTTATTGCTGCTTTCTGTCAGTGTGTTCAGCCGTCCCCAAATCGTCCGCGCTGCTATCTGGACGGTGAACACGCTTGATGATGATGATGATACAGCGTGTGATGATATCGCCTTCGGTGATTGTACGCTGCGTGAAGCCATTAATGCTTCGCAGAACAACGATATCATCCAGTTCAACATCGCCGGAACAGGCATCCAGCAAATCACCCTGGGGTCAGCGCTGCCAGAAATCGCCTTTGAAGTCATTATCGACGGTTCAACACAGGCAGACTCGACCTGTGACAGCCCGACGATTTCGGTATCAGGCAACGGTGTTGTAGCCGGGCCAGGCTTTGAAGTGACAGGCGGTAACACGACCATTCGCGGATTGGAAATTTCCAGTTTCGGGGGCAGTGGTATCCGCATCCAGTCTGACAACAACACGATTGAGTGTAATCTGATCGTTGATAACTTTGGTGACGGGGTTGAGATCACATCCGGGGTCGGCAATCTCATCACACAGACAGCCATCCGTGATAACTTCGACCAGGGCATTGACCTGAACGGCAATGGTCGTACTCCTAACGATCCCGGCGATGCTGACTTAGGAGCCAATGAGGGAGTCAACTTCCCTACTCTGCTGACCGCGGTAAGCGATGGATCACAAACTACAGTAACCGGCGAAATTCAGAATGGGCTGCCAAACACAACCTTTGTGATTGAGTTTTACAGTAATGTCTCCTGTGCAGATACACAGGGCGAGCAGTTCGCAGCAGCATCTGGCGCGGTTACAACCGATGGCACTGGTGATGCGACATTCACAGAAATTCTACCTGGGTATCCGGTCAATTCTGGCATTACTGCGACAGCCACTGACAGTGCTAATAACACATCCGAATTTTCCGATTGTGTGCTTATCACCGGCGTTCCTGTATACGAGTCTGACCCTGTGCCAGCCAGCGCGCTGCCAACCATCATCACAACACCGGGGGTTGTCGGTGATGCAATCATCAATGTTCGCAATGCTGGAAATGGGCCGCTGACCGGGGCAATCTCGCTGCAAAATGAAAGCGATCCGGGGGTATTTAATATCACCCCTGCCAATTACACCATTGCACCGGTTGACCCACCACCTTCGACTGACCGCGTTGTAGGCGTCACCTGTCTGTCAGCAACGCCCGGTATTTACACAGTTGATGTCGAAATCACCCACAATGATCCGAACCAGGCCAGCCCGGCAGTATATGCTGTCACCTGTGAAATCGCGCCGCCAGACCCCATTTACGAATCGACACCTGCCGAAGGGGGGACGATTGATCTGGGCGGCACGCTGGTCGGGGCATCGGTGCCAGTGCTGGATGCCCTCGTCATTCGCAATGGCGTCGGTGCAACGGCCAACCTGAATGCTACCATAACGATCGGTGATCCCCGCTTTACAGCAAACCCGGTCAATGTCACCAACCTCGGCGCTGGAGGCGAACGAGAAATTGTCATCACCTGTACACCTGATGTTGAAGGGCCAATTACCACCCAACTCACAGTAACCACCAATGATGCTGATGAACCAGTAGGCGGTTACCTCTATGATCTTGAATGCACAGGTCAGCCACCCACAATCACCGTCGCTCCGGCAACCGTTCCTAACGGCAGTGTTGGCGCACTCTATCCGCAACAAACCTTCACAGCCAGCGGCAGCGGTGGGACAATTTACACTTTTGCGGTGGATGACATCGCTAATCTGCCACCAGGGCTGACATTTAATCCCGCAACCCGTATTCTCTCCGGCACACCAACGACCGACGGAACTTATACATTCGCCATTCGAGCCACTGATGCTTTCAATTATGTTGGCGAAACAATCTATACCGTCGTTATTAATCCAGCCGGGGTTTTAACACTCAACCCGCCTGACCCACTGCCAAACGGGACCGGCAGCAACGACTATACCCAGACATTCGTCGCCAGCGGTGGCACACCGCCCTATACCTATACAGTCGATAATGTGGCGAACTTGCCACCTGGTCTGACCTTTGTCAACGGACTGCTTTCGGGCAGACCCACCGCCGCCGGAACATATGCTTTCACCGTTAATGTAACAGATGGTGTGGCAAACGGATCGCAGCTTTACAACCTGACTATTGACCCTCCGGCTATCGATATCACCCCTGCCAGCCCGCTGCCAGGTGGCACGGGAAGCACACCCTACACGGTCACTTTCGGCGCGACAGGCAGCCAGGAAGCATTTACCTTCACCATTCCCGCCGGAGAAATACCGCCGGGTTTAACATTTAATGGTGCAACCGGCATCCTGAGCGGCACCCCAACGGCGGCTGGCACTTTCGACATGAATGTCACCGCGACGGACGCCAATGGATTTACGGCAACCGAACTGTTCCAGCTCACGATTGCCGCACCTGTCATCACCATCACAACAGCTAATCCTCTCCCAAGTGGCACAGAAGGTGTTCTCTATACTGACATCACTTTTACAGCAACGGGCGGCACCGGGCCATATACCTTCACCGTTACGGGCGGAGCGCTGCCTGATGGCATGACTCTTTCGCCGGCAGGCGTTTTCGGCAGCACGCCCACTACAGCAGGAAATTACACCTTCACGGTTACGCCAACCGATGCCAATGGTTTTCCCGGCACAGCAGCAGTATTCAACATCACAATTACCCCGGTGAACATCGTCATCACAACAGCCAATCCCCTGCCAAATGGCACAGTTGGATTCGCCTACAATGACATCGCTTTTGCGGCCACCGGAGGTACAGGGCCATATACCTTTGCGGTTACAGGGGGAGCGGTTCCACCAGCCATGAATCTGGCACCCAATGGCGTCTTTGGTGGAACGCCGACAGCCGATGGCTTGTACACCTTCACTGTGACGCCTACTGATGCTAATGGTATCGTTGGCACACCAGCCACTTTTAATGTCACCATTGTCAGACCGGCTATTCAAATTGACCCTGTGCCGCCGCTGCCAAATGGTTCAGTCGGAACACCCTACCCCACCATCACTTTCACAGCGACAGGCGCATCTCCGGGAGCAATTACCTGGGCTATCACAGGCGATCCCTTGCCCGCTGGCCTGACGTTTGTAAACGGCGTTCTCTCCGGTACACCAACAGCCGCGGGAACAGCCACATTCGTCATTACCGCAACCGACCAATATGGTTCGACAGGTGATGAAACTTACACATTGACGGTGGACACGCCAGTGATTACTGTAGCCCCGCCAAATCTGAACCCTGGCACCATTAACACAGATTATGGCATTGTGACCTTCACGGCGACAGGCGGTGTTGCGCCCTACACCATGACGCATACAGGGGCAGCCCCGCCCGGTATGACTCTGAACGATGCGGCGCAAACGCTTTCCGGCACCCCAACGGCCACCGGCACATACAATTTCCGGGTCATCTTCACCGATGTGAATGGTATTACTGGCTTCCGGGATTATGTACTGGTCATCAACCCGGCAGCAGGGTTGACAATTGGACCAGCCAACCTGCCTGATGGGACCGTTGGAACTGTATACCTGACACAGACATTAAGCGCAGCAGGCGGCACAGCGCCCTACACCTGGGCCGTATCAGCCGGAACACTGCCACCAGGCCTGACGCTGAATCCGACAACAGGTGTCCTGAGCGGCACGCCTACAACAGCTAATACCTACACGTTCACGGTGCGGGCGACGGACAGCACCACTCCAACTGCTCTAACAGGTGAGCGTCAGTACACTGTCACGATTGGCACCGGGCCGACAGCGACCCCCGGCACACCGATTTATAGTTCATCACCCGCCGTGAGCAGCAGCATCAATATCGTCACCGTCACGGTTGGCACTGCGATTTCGACGACATTGACCATTTTTAATACAGGAACCGGCGTACTGATCGTCAATCGGCCTGGTACGGGCTTCTTTGCCGGAGCTAACCCCACCGAATTCAGCGTTTCAGCAGGTATACCGACCAGCGTCAATCCGGGCGGAGGGTTCAGCAGCAGCGTGACAATCACCTGCGTACCTGCCGGAGTAGGCCTACGCACCTCAACACTGAGTTTCCTGTCAAATGATCCAGCACGGCGGACTGTCAGCTACAGCATTTCCTGTACTGGTTCAGCGACAGCAATCTCAGTCACCTCGACCCCACCGGGCTTTGTAGCGACAGCGACAGCTTTCGTTCCAACAGCTACACCTGTTGTCCCGGCAAATGGGCAGGTAGTAGAAGTGGATGGGCTGGCAATGCGTACCGGGCCGTATCTGGCTGCGACACTGATTGGCGTGGCGAGGCCGGGTCAGCCTTATGATATACCCGGCTACAGTGACGACGAGGGCGGCGGCATTCGATGGTATCTTATCCGTAACAGCGAAGGCGTGGTCGGCTGGGTTTCGGGTCGTTTTCTTCAAGTCAGTGGCAACCTGCCCGCTGTCCCGGCGCAAGGCAGCGTTTTCGATGGATTGGACGGCGCACCAGACCTGGGTGTTTTAGCACGGACGATGGCAATCATTGACATCCGCCGCCGTCCCAGCGGGCGTGCCGCTATCATCGGGCAATTGCCAAAGGATGCTGAAGTAAGTGTCCTGGGACGTACACGTCAGAATGGCGGCGACTTCTGGGTGCAGATTCGTTACAACGGGATCGTTGGCTGGATACCGGCTGCACCAATTGATGTTTACACCAATACGGGAGCTGTTCCCATTCGATAGACTGAATATGGGCGTTCAGCGGTTGAACGCCCACTCTTTTCCTGCTGGGATTTTAGCCCGGCACGGCGAATAAATCAGTCACCGTTGGATCAATGGTTGATGCACAGCCAGTAAACTGCTGATTATAAGCTTCTCGATCCTGGACTGCTGCATCAAATGATGGTATCGCGGCGATACATTCCTGATAAAGAGTCACATACTGCTGTGCCTCAGCCAGTTCAGCAGCCAAATCGGCATCTTCCAGAACATAACGGTCAAAGGCGCGATTCATCCAGTATTGCAGAATGAAATTACCCGGTGATGCATCCTCAGAAAATGGTGACTGGAAATTGATGGTATTAAGATCAGCCATCAGCGCGTCAAACTGATTATAAAGCGCTACCGTATCCGCTCCTGCTGAAGCTGCATAATCAGGATCGTTGATGAGAGTCCGGCGAGCTGGCATCCCGCCGAACAGTTCGGGGTGGCGAGCGACTTCGCTCAGCCAGCGATAGCAGGCATCAGGGTTCCGGCTGGCAGCGCTGATGTAGGCTGTGCCGATGTCATAGGAAACAGCGCTGTACTGTGTTCCACGTGGATAGGTGGTCATCCGATAGGGATCTTCGCCTGCCGATGCAGTATTCTGCTCAAAGATCAACCTCCTGCCGAAGCCGGTCAGTCCTTCAGTATAAATTGCATCTGTCGTTTCATCATTGATGGCAATCATAAAGCGGCGGCTGGCAAGCTGCTGATAGTCGATATAACCTTCCTTTGCCAGATCAAGCACCTGTTGAATGGCAGCAATATTGTTCGCATCAGTAAGATTGATCGTAGGCGGGTTGGTACGATTATCGAATGGAATACCGCCAAAAGCAGCGATCAACTGCAACAGGTAATTACCGCCGGGACTGCGCGATACAAAAGGAATCGATGCGGGGTCAGCAGTTTTCAATGCCCGCAGAGCGTCAACGAACTGGTCAACTGTCCAGCTAGCATCCGGTGCTGGAAGGCCTGCCGCAGCGAAAAGCTGGCTGTGGTAGCTTAAGACCTGGGGTTGTACCACCACTGGCAGCGCCCAGATTTTGCCTTCCCGCTGCACCAGACTCAAAGCATTCCCAACCACATCAGATCGATCAAAGGTGGCATCAATATCGATATAGGGATCAAGGTTAAGTGCCATGCTCTGATCGAGACTTGGTACAGCATTGTAGGAGAGATAGAAGCAGTCATATTGAGCGGCATACTCTGCAAAAGTGTTACCGCGCCCAATATCCATATTGATCTGCCCAACCTGGGGGTCAGCCGCCACAAAATCACGGATGAGCTGTTGCCACTGTTCACTATTGGGTAGCGGCTGAATGAAAGACTGCATCCCAAAATTGAGCGCTATTTCACCCGCTTGCAGCACAACTTCCGGCACTGGTGTAGCGACATAAACAGTAGTGGCGCTGCGCCGGTCTGCTGCGGTTTGCAGATTAGCAACAGCGCTGGCTTCAGCAGCCTGAAGCGCAGAGCGCACATCCACCCCCTGCGTCCTCACTGCATCAAGCGCAGTCATGACATAATCCACATACCGCAGTTCAGCCAGCGGCAAACCCGTTTCCAGCGCACGGTCAATAACAGCCTGATTCTCCGGCGTCAGCGAACGATTCACACGCCCAAAACCACCGGGGCCGCCGTTATTTTCCGCCTCTACACCGATCAAACTGCGACGCGCCGGTGAAACGCCAAATGGGCCACTGGCAAGGCCAGGCAGTGTCGTCAGGTATTTTGCCAGTGCATAAGCCTGACTGGGGTACGATGTACCTCCGCTGACAGCAAATCCCTGGGGATCAATCCCGGCAGTGCCGCCCGGCAGAAGCGCAGCGCTTGCAGCATTATCCTGCCCACCGGGGAACCCACCACCCAGACCAAAACTACCGAAGATACGCAGCGGTGAACTCATAATATCACCGCTGAACATCGTGGACACCACGCACTCATCTTCCAGTTAGAGCCATTCCGACAGCAGCGATTCCAGAGCCCAATTATCATCGAAAGCCGGCCTATCCGGGAATGCTGTGCTGTCATAAAACCCCTGTCCCAACAGCGTGCGAAACAGAAAAACTGAATTCTCGAATGTGACCAGTCCGGGAAGGCTGACAGTGCCGTTTTCATCATATTGTGTCAAAGCGCGGGCAGCATTGGCGAACTCAGTCAAAGTCCAGGCATCATTCGGATAGGCCAACCCTACTGCATCAAATGCTGCCGCATCATAGGCGATGATGATCGTATCGAGTGAAGAAGGGAGCGCCCATGTGCTACCATCCCATTGAAAGGATTGCCAAGCCGCCGGGATAAAATCATCCACATTGAGTGTGGTGTCAGCATTAGCAAGTGGCGACAGATCGAGAAAGTAACCCGCACGGGTCGATTCAATCGACATGGTTGATGAAGACACGGAAACTACATCAGCTTTACTGACATACTCAGCGACGGATTCCAGATGGTCGTCCAGACTGCTGGCCGCCGGGGTGATGAACATCGAGTCGAACCCTGTGTAAACGACATTGACAGATACACCGGGGTTTTCTGCCTCAAATTTGTCAAAGGCGTTTTCACCTAACAGGTCACGATAAAATTCCGGCATTGCCACCGAAACAGTAATGCCATCCTGCGCCCCCACTGCTGATACACCTATAAGCGCTGCCAATGAGAGGACAGCTAACAACACAAGATACTTTTTTATCCTGTACATAAATGATTCTCCCTCCTGTAAATGGCGAAGGCAGCGTGGGACATCACACCACCAGTACAGAGGGTGTCACAGGAAGGTTGCAATGGGGTTGCAGGCCGATTACGTTCTTGTAATCATATCAACCGACAAAGCGATACCCGATGCCGGGAACCGTGAGAATTAGCGCAGGGCTGCCAGGGTCAGCTTCCACTTTTTCGCGCAGACGGCGGATATGAACATTAACTGTGCGTTCGCTGTCCACATCGGCATCATAGCCCCAGACAGCATCGAGGATTTGCCCGCGTGTAAGCGCCTGTCCCGCATGTTGAGCAAGATATGTCAGCAGCCGAAATTCAGTCGGTGTCAGATTGAGAAGCTGCTTTCCTCGCCAGACCTGCCCCCTGCTCCGGTCTAACACCAGATCACCGACATAAAGGGTATTGGCATCATTTGCAGAAAATTCACCATAAGCCCGACGCAACAGCGCGCGGATGCGGGAGAGCAGCTCACGCAGACCATAAGGCTTGGTCACATAATCGTCCGCTCCCATCTCCAGCCCCAGCACCTTATCCATTTCCTCACGCTGGACAGTGAGCATAAGGACAGGCTGGCATAATCCAAGCTGACGCATCTGGCGGCAAAAGTCGAAACCTGATCCATCCGGCAGGCGCACATCAAGCACAATCAGATGCGGATTATATTCACGGGCATACTGTACCCCGGCAGTTCCAGAATCACGCCATATCACCTGATAACCATCGCGCTGCAATCCAGCTTCAAGACCACGTGCGACAGCAGGATCATCTTCAATAATAAGAATACTCGATGAATTCATGATTTGACCTCATATAGCAAGAGGCAGTTGGAGTAAAAAACATGTCCCCAGCCCTGAACTTTCAACTCTGACAACACAGCCATGTCCTACAATGCTCGCAATAATAATAGACAATCACAGACCGCTGCCGGGGTAAGCGGCTGCGTTGCGTCCGCGCCGAAAACGATTAAAGAGAAGTGGCAAATCTTCCGCTGGTATACCAATCCCGGTATCCTGCACTGACAGTTGCACCACTTTTCCTTCCCGCCGCAAGCTAACCTCAATCAATCCGTTCTCCGGCGTAAATTTAATGGCGTTATCCAGCAGATTGCCGACAACCCGTTTCAACTGCGCCTCGTTAACCTGCGCCATAACTGGCTCTGAGGGCGCATTAAACTGGAACGATAAGCCTGCCTGTTCTGCACGGGAGGCATAAAGTTCACTGGCCTGCCACACCAGGTCTTGCAGGTTTACCAAACGTCGTTCATCCGTAGCATCTCCCGCTTCAATGCGCGAAAGGTCAAGTAAGCTCATAGTTAACGTTTCCAGACGGCGCAGTTGTTCCTGTGCAAGCTGTATAAACACAGCGCGCTGACGCTCATCGTCTTCAGTAGCGGCCAGTTCCAGATTAGCGTGCAAGGCAGTGATAGGGGTATGCAATTCATGTGCCGCATCTGCTACGAAACGGCGTAGTGTCGTAACTGTCGTTTCTACTCGACCAGCCATGCGATTAAAAGCACTGGCCAACAAACCAAGTTCATCGCTCCGACTCATATCCACACGGGTGGCCAGATTTCCGGCAGCCATCAAATGAGTCGCATCGGCCAATTGTAAAACCGGCTGGCTGATCTGGCGGCTGACAGCCCATCCCACAGCCGCCGCTAACAAGACAGCAACCAGCCCTGCCCCAAGCAACCCACGTGCAACCCCATCCACAATATCAGTGCCATAGGCTGGGCCGTCGAGCAATTCAAGATAGCCCACCAGTTGATCGCCCCGATTGACCAGGGGTGCGCGCACGACCTGATCAGAACGACGCCCCGGCGATAAAGTGTTTTCGCTACCATTAAAGCCAAATCCGAAAGGTGTGCCCGCAACAGCTACAAAAAAATGATCAGATTCATCCTCCCAGCGGACACCACCATTAGATGCTACATCTGGAAAAAGATTAATTGACGATTGGCCGCGCTGACTGGGGTAGTCTTTGGAAACAATAATGACACCTGACTCAGCAGGCAAACCGGGCCGTTCATAGCGATACAATACATCAGGGGGTGGTGCCGCCAGCGAAATCATGCGCGGTTGGATGCCATCACCTGAATCCACCAGGATTTCACCGGCTGCATCCAGTACTCGAATCCGAGCCTGAGCGAGAAAAGCCAGACTTTCAAGCTGGCGCTGCATATCCTGCACAGGAATATTGTAACGATACATAGCCGATACTGTGCGACTTATTCCGCGCGCATTTGCCAACAGGTGGGACTCCTCCTGTTGGGCATAGTAACCACGTAAGGTCGTCAACAATACCGCACCCAAAGCCAGAGTCGCCAGGAGCGCGATACCCGCATAACTCAATGGCAAACGCCAGCGAATAGATGTCATTGTGATTAAATCCTCAGATCAGCCTTATCCATGTTACCAGTATCAGGCAATATCATAGGATAGACATAGAGGATTATGAACAAATTACAATGCGATTACGGTTTCGTAACCACGCTATCGATGAGTGCTGAATTAATTGGATTGGGGTCATATGCAGCCCTATCTACCAGATCAGCCAGCATATGCAATTCGGGCGTTTCGGCTGCATGTTCCTGCACAGTGTGTGCTGGAACACGATATGACTTTAAGCGCCGCTGCGCCGCACGATAAGCCGCAAAAATTCGCCGCCGTGCCGGGTCACGATGAAGCAGTGGATTAGGACGATGCTCACTTCGCCAGCGCAAACCGCGCTTCCACAAGCGAATCCCTATCAAGATCAGGATTGCAGAAATAGCGGTGATCAGCAGCGGAATGGTAATCACGCTTAAAGTTGAGAGGCCAGCTTCAATGATCTGATCAAACGGGATAGCAGGTAGTTCAACACCAGCAAACAGACTGGAGAAAATCCAGGTTTGCACCGGGCCAGTTTCAGGACTGCCGATCCAGCCAGGTGTAGGGTCAAATGTGACCCATCCACTGCCGGGGAAGTAGACCTCTACCCAGGCGTGAGCATGATTGGCACGAACTTCATAATAGCCGGTGATGGCGTTATAGTCTCCGCTTCCATAGCCAACAATAAACCGGGATGGGATACCCAATTCGCGCAGCAGCACCACCATCGCGCTTACATAATGCTCACAAACACCTCGCTGATCGACGAATAAGAACTGGTCAACCGAGTCGGTATTGGGAGCCTGCGGAGGCGGAAAAAAGTCGTATATATAGCGATCATGCAGGTAATCGCGCATGGCTATTACGCGATCATAATTGGTCTCCGATGCTGCTGTAATCTCATGCGCCAGCTTGCGGGTGCGGCTCGTTACCGTGTCAGGTAACTGCAAATACATCGCTCGGACATCAGCCGGGTAATCGTCATTTGCGGACTGCAAAACCATTGGATCGAATATCTGCGGCAGCGAAACGACCGAATACACCATGCCCACATCCAGCGGTTCGCCTACTTTGACACCCCCGGTTACATCGCGGGCAATTTGTTGTGCAGGATAAAAAATTTCCAGGGCTTCGCCACCCGTCCACAACACATTCGGCATCCGCTGGGCAATATAAAAAGTCTGTGTAAAAGTATGATTGATATCTGTTTCTTCAACCCGTGCCTTATCCAGCACGAAACGACGACTGCGCCCTGTCGAGATTAATTCGAGCTCCGCATCAGATTGACTCCATGTACGACCATCGTAATGATCGTAAGCGTATCCACGCCAGTAACTCCAGGCAGGACTGCGAACATACATCATAATCGTGTCGCTGAGATTGCCTCGATAGCTTAAATCCAGACGATCGCTGAAGCCATAATAATATTCACTGCTGTCGGTTGAGGACATCCCAGTCGCCTGCACCAGCGGCAGCGCCGGATTAATGATTTGCGCCGAAGGAGATTTGCTGACCGGCATTTGCAACGAAAATGGTGGAACAATCGGGTAAGCGGCAAAACGCGGCATAAAAACAAAGCCACACGGCACAACCAGCGACAGCATAACGGCGAAGCGCAGCACCCAACCAAGCAGTCGATTCCGCGGAACTGACTTCTGCCGAGGGAGTGGGCGCAAAACAATGGGGTTATCTTTTAAGCCATCTTCAGCATCTGCCCGCCACAGGAAAGCCAGCAGCAGACCGAAAAATCCGATCAGAAACAGTCCAAAAACCACATCCCGGCTGAGCGTAGAGGCAACATACAGATTAACCAGTGCCAATGCCAGCCCGGAAGCCAGGTTGAAGCGGCTGAATAACTCAAAGCTGACCGCTGCCATGGCCAGCATGGCAACCTGCGCCTGAGGATATGGCTGCCCATTCCCTAATCCATAAAACATCCACAAAAAGGCCAGGTGAAGTGCCACGAATGCGCCAGCGCGAACGGGCAAATAAGGTTTCGCACGATAATGATAAGCTAACCAGTGACCCACTGCCAGTAAGCCTAGTGCCACCAGCGCTGCACCCCAGATAGCGGTTGTATAGGCGGCAGCGAATATGCTAAGTGACTGTGCAGCAAAGACATACTGACGCAGTTGAATCGAATGCTCCGGCTGGCGATCTGCGCGGTTGGGGGTCATGCGCCGTGCCATAAATATGCTAAACAACGCGAATGCCCCGGCTACCCACACTTTGAAAAACAGACCGCCTATGACAAAGATAGCGGCCATACCATAGAGCATCATTTGCAGCAGACGATTAGAGAGGCGAGCAGGCCGAGTTATCATCGAACCCTCACACTCTCTGCTGTGTCAGATAACTGTCCAGCCCAATCATGACCATAACGAAGCAGGCGTACATTTATCCCAGCCGCAGATAAAGAATCAGCAAGTGATACAGCAGATGGCCCACCTGCTGGGAATGAAGCCGGATCAATCACAACCGCCAGGATTTCAATACGCTGACGACGTAGTTCGGTCAGGTTTTTCACAATGGTTTCATCAGGCCAGGGCAAAAATGCAGCGATAAAAGCCTGCGTTAGCACTGGATTGATAATTTCAGTCGCACGGCGTTTTCCATTCGGCTGCACCCGCGCCAGATATTGCAGCAGTCCATCCCATGAAACCGGGCCAGATGGATAGGCCAGCACATCAGGGTCGGCAATCAGGTGCAATGGATAACCCTTCTCCCGGGCATAATCACCAATGCTGGCAGCGGCTTTTACCAGCCATTCAAACGGAACATCTTTACTGGATGTATCCGGGTATGAGTGCCTAAAAGTATCCAGCAACAGGCTCAGACCGGGTTGCGATTCGTCCGCAAATTCCTTACTGATAAGTTCACCCGTCCGTGCCACGGAACGCCAGTGAATATGCCGTGCCGGGTCGCCAGGTCGAAA
>CAYUTY010000046.1:0-14166 GCA_964447795.1 uncultured Anaerolineaceae bacterium | reverse complement strand
CTCATATCCAACGCCTGCAACCTGCCGCGTAATTTGCGGGGAAGCACGACGATCGAGCAGATCGAGCCGCTTGAGGGGACACACCTCCGGGTAAACCAGCACACGAGTCGGTAGCGACAAGGCACGGCTATGTTTGAAAAAACCGAAAGGGGAACGGGCATTGAGTGCTAATGGTGGGAACTCATGCAGCCCACGCCGGTCAAGCAGAACTTCATATTCCAGTTCTACCCCTTCCCCACCTGGCAAAGATGGAATGAACAGCTTCAGGGTACGCTCGCGGGACTCTGGCGCTGCCATTGGACAGCTTTCCAGCACGCACAGATGTGATGTACCAGCACCAGTCTTGTAAATACGCAGCTTAACGGTGGTGGTTTCCCCCTCATGGAGATCAACCTGCCCGCCGCCGATATTGCGTGCCGCACTTATAGCACGCAGCGACAATCGGCTCATATATCCTGCCGCCATCACAGTCCCACCCATCAGCGCTGCCATCACATACAGCCAGCCTACCTGTGTCTGATTAGCAAACAGGTATAGTACAAGCGCACCGCTCAAAAAGGCGATTGTGCGAGTCGTCGGCATCAGCTACTCAACCGGGACACGAGTTTCAGCCAGAATTTGTGCGATAACAGCCTGCGCCGTTTCCAGTTGACGATCGCGTGCGAGAATGCGATGTCCCAGCACAGCCAAAGCGACTGATTTAATGTCATCCGGCGTGACAAAGGAGCGATCCTGAATGAGAGCAACTGCCTGGGCGCAGCGTTGAAGCGCCACTCCACCACGCGGGCTAACACCAAGAACAACATCAGGGTGAGTACGAGTAGCAGTGATTAATGACACGATATATTCCTTCAATGGACGTACCACATCGACTGCTCGTGTCGCCAGTTGCAGCGACAAAATATCATCCAGTTCAATCACTGGTTCAACAGAGTCGAGTGGGTCAGCATGTTCTTCGCGTTCAAGAATAGCTACTTCATCGACAAAAGCAGGATAACCAAGATTCATGGACACCAGAAAACGGTCAAGCTGCGCTTCCGGCAGTGGGTATGTCCCGGCCATTTCAACCGGATTTTGTGTAGCAATGACAAAAAAGGGACGCTCTAACTGATGAGTAAATCCATCGCTTGTCACCTGTCCTTCGGCCATCGCCTCAAGCAGGCTGGATTGTGTGCGTGGCGAAGCTCGATTGATCTCGTCCACCAGTACCAGGTTAGCAAAAATCGGCCCACGCACAAACTCGAAGCGTCCTTCACGCTGATTGTAAATCGCGCTGCCAGTGATGTCGCCGGGCAGCAGATCGGGCGTACACTGCACCCGCTTGAAGGAAGCATGAAGCGAGCGCGCCAGGGCCTTCGCCACCAGGGTTTTGCCGATTCCCGGCACATCTTCCAGCAAAACATGGCCGCCAGCCAGCAGCGCTGCAACCAGTAACCGCAGGCGCGTTGGGTCGATGACCGCTGCCGAGCGAACATTCTCCATCAATCGATTTAACGTTTGAGCATGGGGCAGAGAAAACGTTTTCCCGTTAGGATGCATTGTGGTAGTCAGCAAATTACGCCTCTTGTGAAATGCGCTAAAGATGATCCCACTTACGAGTTTTGGACTGGCGGGGTCATCCCAGCCAGTTTTATTGTCGATGGGATTTTACAACAACAACGTTAATCTTAGTGAGTATAAAGGGATGGTTAAACTTGCTGGTCGCCCAAAGTTGAGGGGTATCAGCAGATGCAGTTTGTAAAACTTTTCCCAAGCGATGTGCGTAATAGCCATTGACAGTAAAAGCGTCGATTGGTAGGTTTGAGTATGGAAGCGCCTTACAGCAGGCGTTACAACATCAGACCGCTGCTCACAAGGGGAGCTGATATGCGTCTCATAAAAAAACAATCGCTGATTTTTCTTTTAGGCATCTTTATCATCGCAGTGATGATGCCTGCTGCAATATTGGCACAATCCAGCCCCGTGATCATCACACTAGCCATCCCGGATTTCTATAGCGATCTATTCACAGAAAATATACTGAGCCAGTTTGAGGCCGAAAATCCCGGCATCAAAGTTAATCTGAGAAAGAGCGGACAGGACGGTTTCTTTTCTCCCGCAGCAGGAGATATAGATGGGCATTTTGAAGACGCAGCCACCTACGCCGCCAGCGCTGATGTTCTGTATGTCAACCAGAACAGTCTCACGGTAGAAGCCACCCGCTCTGGTTATTTCCTGGATTTAACACCGCTCATCAGCGCCGATACAAACCTGAATGTCGATGACTTCCTGCCAGCCGTATGGCGTTCTTACCAGTGGGATGGAGGCAGGTGGGCTATCCCAGCAGCAGCTAGTGTTTACATCCTGGCTTACCAGCCAGAAAAATTTGATGAGCTAGGCCTTCCCTATCCCAGCTCGGCCTGGACAATTGACGACTTTGCGAATGCAGCCAATGCGCTGGCAGAGCGCGACGCAGCAGGAAATGTTACTCGTCCCGGCTTCGTCAATCTAGGCGATAACGCCCTGATTGTGCGAGCATTTCTGGGACAGGGATTATACGACGACACGATCATTCCGAATCCACCAGTTTTTAACAACCCATCACTCGAACCCCTGCTGACAAAAGTGGCTGAACTCAATAAAGATGGCGTAATTGGTGGCACTGCCAATTTAGGCACATATGATCTTGAAGAAGTTCCGATGCGGCTCGACCAGACCTATATATTGTCCGACCTGCTGAACAGTGGACAAAACTGGCAGGGAACCCTGCTGCCAGGCAACATTGCCGGATTAAGCGTAGATGGGTTCGCTATCAGCAGCGGAACACAATATCCAGAACAGGCTTATGCCCTGATTAAATTCCTCACAGAAAAAGCTGAAGTCGTCAACCGGTTCTTCAGCGATACCCCCGCCCGCCAGAGACTTGTCGGACAGGATATCGAATCGACCAATCAATTGCTTATCAAATTTGATCCAAAAGATAAGGCACTGGTAGAGGATGCGATTGCGGTTGCCATTCCAGTATCGGAACTTCGCTATGGCAACTATCTGGTTAACGCAGTGGCGAAAATCAATGAAGGAATAGATGTCCGCACAGCTTTACAGGAAGCGGAACAGCAGATCATTGAAAACCTGCAAAAAGCAGAGGCTCAACGCGATACCACAGTTGTATATGTCGCTACACCTGTTCCAACGCCTGTGTTAGGGGCGAGCGAGGTATCCATCAAATTTGGCCTCACATCATTCTTCACTCCCCTGCCCAACCGCGAAGCCTGGGATCAGGCCATTGCCGATTTCACTGCCGCTGACTCGCAAGTAGGGCAAATCGTTTTCGACAGCGGTTTCGACTCTGCAATAGGTGACCTGACAAGCAAATACGATTGTTTCTACGTACCTTTCAACCTTGTCCAGAACAGTGATGATCTCAGCCCACTGCTGAACCTCGACCCCTTCATGAGTGTAGATGCATCTTTTGACAGCGCTGATGTGGTTGGAAACACGCTCCAGCAACTGCAAAAAGATAACAAAACATGGGGCATTCCAATTACGATCCAGCCGGAGATTCTGAAGTACGAAAGTGAACTGTTCGCACAGGCGGGCGTTGTCCCACCTGAAAATGGTTGGACAACCGACCAATTCAATACTGCGCTGCAACTGCTCAAGGCCAATATGACGGACGAAGATGAAGCACCGTTTGTGCCGAGTGGATTTGGCGGAACATATCTGCTGGTACTCATGTCGGCCTTCGGTGGCATCCCACTCGATTACCGTACTACCCCGCCCACTATCAATTACACCGACACAAACACGATAACTGCTATCCGACAGGTGCTTGATCTGGCAAAAGATGGTTACATCCGTTACAGCGAACTGGGTAATTTCGGTGGACTCAATTTCGGTTTTGGTGGGCCGGAAATACGCCCCATTTACCCCGAAACACTCAATGGCGCAAGTTTGTTCCAGACGGGCGAGGAAGACAATACAGAAACCCCAGCAGACCCTTATCGCGTGACATTGTATCCGCAGGGCAGCCAGTATACCGGCATCTCTTATGACATCGGCGCTGGTTACATTAGCGCGACAGCACAGAATGCCGAGGCGTGCTACCGCTGGTTAAGTACCCTGGCAGGGCGACCCGACCTGTTCGGAGCAATGCCTGCCCGCCGCTCACTCATCAATGACCCGGCTATCACAGCGGTGCAGGGTGAGGACACAACTGCCGCCTATAATCTGATGGATACATTACTGGCATCACCAAGTACAATTGCCTTTCCATCAGCATTCGGTGGCGCGAGTTCACCGGGTAATTTCATCATGCAAATCTGGTTATACCGCGCCTTTGATAACTATGTACTTGAAGATGGTGATTTGCAGGCAAAGCTGGAAGAAGCACAAATTTTCTCAGAAGCCTATCAGGGATGTATCGCCACTATTCCGCCTTACAACCTGCCACCCGGTGCGACACAGAGCGAGCAGCTTAATTACTTCCGGCAGTTTATAGACTGTGCGGTGGACATCGATCCCAGCCTGAGCAGTCTATTCAGCTTTCTGGGCAGCTCGTGATGATTTAGCTAAGACATGAATCGATACCAGTAACCGGGGAATTGAAGATCATCTCAATATCCCCGGTTACTGTTCTGTAATCTGGCCGAAACCGGGCTGAAATCCACCTCTGGAAAACTGAAACGGTGCCACACAGGGGATGAGCAATGTTCCGACTTTTTGACAGGCTGCTGTTTACACTGGAGCGTATAGGCCAGCATCGCGTGCTGGTATTCTGGGCATTGGTAGGACTGGCGACAGCAACGACACTGTCGCTGAGTCTGTGGTTGTATGTTGATGCTGTGAACACCAACCTGCTCGATACGCGCCTTTCAGACCCACCCTATGCCTTCCGTTTCCGTTACCTGGGAGATTGGAATGGTAATGTTACCCAGGCGGATACAACCAGCGCGGGGGCAGCCATTCTCGACGCCTTCCCCGGAACAATTGGCCTGCCAACTTCCCGTGAGGTGCGTTACACACGCGGTGGCGCATGGTCAGTTCGGCTGGAAAATAATCAGGCGCTCGGCGCATTCGGAATTGGCGCGCTTGAAGGTGCTGATGACCAGATGACCATCACTGCCGGAGTGTGGCCGCCGACCAATATTCGTGCAGAAGATGATCCGGTTCCGGCACTCATCCCGGAACGGATGCTGTATAACAACGGCTTAAAGGTCGGTGATTTACTGAATGCGACACTCTCCGGCGCACAACCGCTCACCCTGCAAGTTGCGGCCTTGTGGCGTCCGGTCAATGCGACCGACCCTTCGTGGATATTTCCGCCAAAATTCTTTGACGAAATATTCCTTATCCAGCAGAACGATTTATGGACAGTGCTGGAAGGTATAGAACGCCCGGTTCAAGAATCTGCCTGGTATCTGATTTTTGATGGACGCACGGTCAAAACATCTGACGTGACCGGCATTTTAGGGCGCATCATTGATGGTGAACGAGATGTTAACGCCATTTTACCGGGCGTTCGTATGGATGTATCCCCTGTTGAAAATCTAAAGGCATTTAATACCGAAGTCAGTCGATTGACACAACAGCTTGTCATCATGATTTTGCCAGTGAGTGGCCTGGTGTTGTACTTTGTGTCACTCGTAGCGGGATTGCTGGTCAACCGCCAGCAAAGTGAGGATGTGACGCTTCGCAGCCGAGGAATGAGTCGCTGGGCAATCCTCAGTCTGCATGTGCAGATGTGGCTGGTGATGGCCGCCGCCGCGCTGGCAATTGGTATCGCCCTCAGTCCGCTGGTAGTGAGGCTGGTGGGGCAAACCACCTCATTCCTGCGTTTTGACGATTTGAGCAAGCCCCTGACTGCTGTATTCACAGCGCAGGCTATTACAGTGGGCGCACTCACCAGCTTGATCGCCACCAGCAGCGCCCTCTTTCTGGCATGGCGCACCTCTGCACAAACCATCACCAGCCTGCGAACTTCATCCGCACGAGCGACCAAAGCATGGTGGCAGCGGATGTACCTTGATGTAATGCTGCTTGTTCCAGCAGTTTACGTCCTGTTCACATTGTGGCAACAGGGCGGCCTGGTGACAGATGCCGAGACACCATTCAGCAATCCGTTGGCATTTCTTGGCCCAACATTGTTCTCTTTGGGGCTAACACTTTTATTTCTGCGTTTGTGGCCGTTTCTGCTGCGGATGGGTGCGGTGGTGCTGAATTATGGCAGCGGGATTGCCCTGTTAATGGCATTGCGTGAGCTGTCACGTTCCATCGGGCGTTACCGGGGAACGCTGTTGATGATGTGTTTCACGCTGAGTTTAATTGGCTTCACCGCTTCAATGGCAAGTACAATTGACCGCAGCCTTGAAGATTCGGTCAATTATCGTGTTGGCGCGGATGCCGTTCTGGTGACAGCGGTAGACGCCCAAACCGAACAAAGCCAGTCCACCGATACCGGCCAGACATCCGTCACTGTGACAGGTTTCAACGAACTGCCAATCGCAGATCTGTACAGTATTGAAGGTATTGAAAATGTAACCCCAGTTGGGCGCTATTCTGCACGTCTCGCCCTGCAATCGCAGCGTGTCGATGGCACTGTGCTTGGCATTGACCGTTCAGCAATAGCGGCTGTCACCCGTGCCCGTGCAGATTACAGCGATGACGAACTCGCCGATTTATTCAACCGTCTGGCAGGCAACCGCACTGGCATCCTTTTGAGTAAAACCACCGCCGAAACCTTCAATCTGCGTATCAATCAGGAAGTCACACTACAAGTCAATGCCCTCAACAACTGGTACGAAATCCGCGTGCCAATCCTCGGCGTCCTCAGCTATTTCCCGACTCTCGACCCCAGCGCAGGTTTTTTCGCGCTGATGAATATTCAGCCAATTTTTGAGGCAGTGGGAACAGCCCTGCCCTACGATGTCTGGATGAGTTTGAAGGCGGAAGCTGACCAGGAAGCAGTAGTACAGGCTGTACGTGAAATCGGCTTCCCCGTAGTACGCTGGCTCGACCCGCAGGCCGAATTGCAGACAGCTCGCTCCGAACCGGCGCGACGAGGTGTATTGGGCTTTCTTTCAGTGGGTTTTATTGCCTCAATTATACTGACATTGGTCGGTGCTGTTATCCAGAGTACCGCCTCTTTCCGCGCTCAATCAGCGCAATTAGGTTCATTGCGAGCGATGGGATTGGGTGGCACCTCAGTCGCCGCTTATCTGGTGCTGGTTCAGGGAGTAGCAGCGACCAGTGGCATTGCCAGCGGCACTTTAATTGGCGTTGGGACAACTCTGTTATTTTTACCGCTGTTGGATTTCAGCGGCGGTTTGCCTCCCTATCTGGTACGGGTGGCATGGAGTGATATTTTGCTGGTGTATGCAGTGGTGGCCGGAGTCCTCTTTGCCGTAACACTGCTAACAACGATCATGATGGGGCGCGAGCGCCTGTCAACCATTGTAAAACTAGGCGATGCCTGAACACTGTGAGAAGAAATTCATGCCTTATTTGCGAATCAGCCTGCTGACACTGCTCCTATTACTTGCGGTTGCCTGTTCCAACACAGGGCTGCCAGACGCTGCCGCCCAGGCTGAACCGACTTCAACAGCTATTCCAACCGCCCCGGCAGTTGCCCGACCGACCTATCTGGTACAGCGTGGCGATGTACAGGAGATTCTTGAATTCACCGGACGCTGGTTGCCCCGTGACCAACTCCAATTGGCATTTGAAATTCAGGGGACAATACGACAGGTGACTGTTCAGCGCGGCGACACGGTAACGGTTGGTCAGCTTCTGGCGGACTATCAGATTACAGAGCTGGAAAATCAGCTTGCCAGCGCACAGCTTCAACTGGAAAGCGCCCAGCGCAATCTGGAAAGTGGAGCGGCGGGAGAAGTCGAGTCGGTTGCTGATGCGGAAATCGCACTGGCTAATGCTCGCCTGAGGCTGGACAGCACCGAAGCAGGCAGCCCCTGGACAGGGCTTGAATCGGCGCGCATTGGATTAGAAGAAGCAAAAAACTCACTGGAAAACGCACAGCGTGATTACGACGATGCGATTAGCCGAGCCGATCAACCAGCTTCCGCCGTCGATAATGCTTATGTCCAATTGCAAAATGCCCGTACTGGCCTTCGACGCGCACAGAATCAGTATGACAGCGCCGCACAAAGCTGGTACACCTATCAGTTTCAGATCGCCGAAGCAGAAAATGCCGTCATTCAGGCTGAACTCAATTTACAAAAGGCGAGGAGCGGCGGTAGTAACCCCAGCGGTGAACAGGAAGTTCGCTCATCACAGTTGAATATCGACCAGATAAGAGCCGACATTGCCCGCTCGTCGCTTTACGCGCCGATTGATGGGGTAGTGCTGGAAGTCACGATCAAACCCGGCGACGCGGTAACTGCTTATAAAACCGTCATTACCATCGGTCACCCTGAGCCGAAAGAAGCTATCGCCAGCCTTGCCTTCACCGATGCCCAACGCCTCAGCGTCGGGCTGGTAGGGGTATGTCAGATCGTCAACCAGACTGATACCGCCGTACAATGTATCATCCGACGTCTGCCGTTGAGCGCTCAGGACGCTGACCAGACCACCCGTGTAGCAGCTTCTCTGGAAAATGTACCGGAAGGCCAGCTCATAGAAGCCGAAATGCCGCTTCAGGTGCGGGAAAATGTCCTGTGGCTCCCCCCTGCCGCAATACGAACATTTCAGAACCGGACCTTTGTCGTCCTGCAAACACCAGATGGGCCACGCAGTGTTGATGTGCAAATTGGTTTACGAACCGATGAGCGTGTCGAAATCATCAGCGGTGTGACCGAAGGTGATGTGGTGGAAGGCCCATAAACTGTGACTCCTTATGTTATCTGTAAACGCATCGTCAAAGTCTACCGCGTTGGCGATCACGAACTGGTGGCGCTGCGTGGCATTGATTTTGAGATGGAAAAAGGCGAAATTGTCGCCATCATCGGGCCAAGTGGTGCCGGTAAAAGTTCATTGCTCAACCTGCTTGGCGGGTTGGACACACCTACTGCCGGACAATTGACAGTGGATGGAAGAAATCTGCTGGAGCTTAAAGGGCGCAGGCTGGCTGATTACCGCCTAAAGCATGTAGGCTTCCTATGGCAGCAGGTCGAGCGCAATTTACTGCCTCATCGTTCCGCGCTTCGCAATATCACCCTGCCCATGATGCTGGCGGGTGTCTCACCCTGGGAACGCACCCAGCGGGCGAAAGAACTAATGGAAGCTGTCGGCCTCGGCCAACATATCCGCAAACGTCCGGCGCAGCTTTCCGGCGGACAGCAGCAGCGCACAGCCATTGCTGTTTCGTTGGCAAATCACCCTGGTCTGCTGCTGGCTGACGAGCCTACCGGCGCACTTGATCGAGCGAGTTCGGAGCAGGTGATGGAACTGCTGCATGACCTGCGCGACAAACTCGGCCTGACAATCCTGATGGTGACGCACGATATGGAGATCGCAACTCATGCTGACCGCATTTTGACGCTGCGGGATGGCGCACTTGGTCAGGATTTAACACATGCTGACGAGGAAAAACCAGCAATGGATAAAGAGGGACGGATTCTGCTGCCGCAGGCTGTCCGCTCCCAGTTGAACGAGGCACTGCATATCACCGTTGAAATTCGCCCGGAAGGGGTGCTGCTTCGTCCAGAAGCAGATGAAGCAGATGAAACCCATAGTGTTCTACAGGATATGCTCCCGCAGGATGCACCGCCGGAACGCCGCAGATGGCGACTGTTCCGCCGCAAGAAAACACCAAAGGTCACCTCATGACACGATCTGCGCCTCAAAATGTTCGGGTTCGTGTGGAAGATGTTATACGCTCATTTGGAAGTGGCGAGACAGCCGTCCATGTACTACGCGGGGTCAATTTGTCTGTCCATGAAGGCGAACTGGTAGCGCTCTACGGGCCATCCGGGAGCGGCAAAACAACATTGCTAAACTTAATCGGAGCATTGGACAGGCCGAACGATGGTAGCATCATCGTCAACGAAAAAAATATTCTGAAAATGAATGATCGAAGCCGCGCCCGTTTCCGGCGCACCCAGATTGGGTTCATTTTTCAGAACTACACACTACTGCCAACTTATACCGCAATGGAAAATATTGATCTGGCACTGCGGTTGCCGGGCATGTGGTATTTTGAGCGACGCAAACGGGCCCGTGCCGCGCTGGAAGCAGTCGGCTTAAGTGCATGGGCGACCCATGTACCGGACGAACTCAGCGGCGGACAGCGACAGCGCATCGCTATCGCCCGCGCACTGGCACTACGCCCAGGCCTGATTCTGGCCGATGAGCCAACCAGCGGCCTTGATACTCGTACGGCCCGCCGGGTTATGGCGCTCTTTCGTGGTATCGCTGAAGCGCAGGGTACAAGTTTCATCATCGTTTCCCATGATCCTATGATCGTAGAATTTGTTGACTCCGCTTATGACTTACTGGACGGTCAGGTCAATTTGCGCCGCGCCGACGCCAATCCACCAATAGGGGAACTCATCCATGAATAAACTATTAAGTCGGCATCATTTTTCACAAACGATCCTGCTGGCGCTGCTTATACTGCTGATTGCTACTGCCTGCAATCTCCAGACGGAAGCGCCCAACCGAATCGAATCAGTGCTGGCACAGGAAACCGCTTCAACTACAATAGCCAGTGAAACCATACCCCCCTACACACCGCTCGCAACACTCACTCCATCACAGACATTGCGCCCACCGCCGACTTTTGAGCTGCCAACCGCTACCCGCCCCGCAACCGCAACACCGAGCATCACGCCAACCTCGACTATTGATCTTTCAGTGTCCATTCCGGGATTGCGCGGCGCAGAAACACCGACTCCAACCTCGACACAGGGATGTGCGCCTCGTCAGGACTGGAAACTGCGCTACACTGTCAAACGTGACGATGCACTGGAAAAAATTGCCAATCTCTACAACACAACTATCAAGGATTTAATGGAAGGCAACTGCCTGACAGACGCCAATGTGATTCGGATTGACCAGGAACTGCGTGTCCCCGGTGAAAGTGCCCCTGTCACGCCCTATGTCTGCGAAGCATGGGAGCTTCTCACAGCAGCGGATGGAACTCTGGCGATTGAATGCACCGGCTACCTGACATTCTACTGTCGTTGCCCTCGTGCCGCGCGCAACCTGATTCGTATCATCAAACCAGACGGCGGTATATTTGAAATCGTGCTGGAACTCCGCCAGAATGAGATGATTGATGTGTACGAGAAAATACCTATGGCCGGGACGTACACCTGGTATGTCTATCCGCTGGACTCGAACTTCGTCCAGATACCATGTAAGGAAGGCGGCCCCTGGACATTCACCAAAGCGCAGTCGCCAACGGCCACACCAACACCGACGCCATTTCCCTGATTAAGTGATAACGAGGCGTGCATCTCTGTACACGCCTCATTTTACATTTGCAGCAGCTTGACCTTCCGTTCTATGATGAGACACATAATTCATGATATCGAGGGGGATACAAGCATGGCTCAGGTTATCGTTGTGGGAAGCTTTAATGCCGATCTCGTAAGTTATATGGAGCGAATGCCTGTTCCGGGAGAAACTGTCATTGGAAAACACTTCATAACTGGGCCAGGCGGCAAAGGTTCAAATCAGGCCGTAGCCGCAGCACGTCTTGATGCAGATGTAATCTTCATCGGGCGGGTTGGTCAGGATGCCTTTGCGGATATAGGGCTGAAGTTGTGGAAAGAGACTGGTATTAACACAACCCATCTCGTCCATGATGCCTTACAGTCAACAGGTGTCGCACAAATCTTTGTAGCTGAAGGTGGTGAAAATTCCATCGTGGTTGTCCCCGGCGCAAATCTAGCCCTTAGCACTATCGACATTGACGCCTCAGCAGCGATCATGGCTCAGGCAGATGTACTGCTGGCGCAGCTCGAAAGCACAGTGACAACAATTGCCTACGCACTCCAACAGGCCAAAAATCATGGCATTAGAACTATTCTCAATCCTGCCCCGGCACAATTACTTCCAGTCGACATGATTGCATTGGCAGACATTATCACACCCAACGAAACCGAGTTGGCCTTGCTGGCAAAAAACGCAGGGGAAAACATTGAAGCAAATGCTCGCACTCTCATCAGTCGCGACGACCAGGTTGTCGTCGTCACGCTCGGCGCAAAGGGTGCCCAGTGGGTGACTAAAAACGACACTGGCACTGTTTCGGCTTACCAACTTGAGGCGATAGATACCACTGGCGCAGGTGATGCTTTTAACGGTGGTCTGGCTGTAGGACTGGCAGAGGGAAAAACGCTCGATGCTGCAATCAGGTTTGCCAGCGCTGTCGCAGGGCTTTCCGTAACCCGGTCTGGCGCTGCCGCTAGTATGCCCACCCGTGCTGAAGTGGAAGCCTTCCTAAAATCTCAATCCTGAGACAATTACATAACGAATAGCAAACCCGGTCATTGGTGCAGTGATAAGAAGATCACAAGGATGCTGGCAAATATAGATTTCTACCAGGGTATATTCATAGAACGCTGAAAAAATGACTTGATGTATTCCTGTATGATATTTATCGGGTACAATGCGCCGCAAGCCGTAAACTACCGGTCGCTTGACGAAGCGAGACAGACTGCTATACTCTTAATATATTTACTTACAATACGAAAGTATTGAACTCAATAATGCCATCATCTACCGAGGGTTCATGACATTTCGACATACCATTACCGCAGCAGAAATGAGAAGCATCAACCGGTCGGCTGTTCTGGAAATTATTCGGCGTCAAAGCCCGATTTCCCGAACAGAAATTGCTGACAAACTCAAAATCAGTCTGCCAACAGTCATGCGAATCATTGATGAATTGCTGGCCGATGACCTGGTCAGGTCACAAGCGGAGACTGAACCCAGCGGTGGGCGTCCCCGTGCATTACTGGAGTTTAACACATCAGGTCATGCCGTCATCGGCGTTGATCTGGGTGCTAGTGAAATGTTTGGTGCTGTCACTGATCTCGGCGGCACCATCCTGGAAGAAATTAATCTGGCACATCATGGCAGCACCGGAGAAGCAAGTTTCGCGCGGCTGGTTGAACTAATCGAACGACTGCTCCATAGTCCAAAACTGGAAGGCCGCCCTGTGCGAGGAATCGGCATTGGCGCCCCCGGTATTACACTGCATCCTCAGGGTGTTGTTCAGTGGTCAGCAGGCCTTAACTGGCGCAACTACCCGCTAAAAGAAAAGTTGATTGCTCATTTTAATATGGCTGTCACGGTTGAAAATGATGTCAACTTGGCGGCGCTTGGCGAACTGTGGCATGGCGCAGGCATGAACACACAAAACATGGTGCTGATGACCGTCGGGCCGGGAATCGGCGCAGCTATTGTTATTGATGGGCTTTTATACCGGGGCGCGAATCAATCAGCCGGTGAAATTGGTTATCTCATGCCTGGCAGACAATTTCTGGCTAAACGTTATGACGATGGCCTCGGTGCGCTGGAAACGGTCGCTTCTGATGCCGGGATTGTTGATCGAGCGCGAAAAGCGCTGAAAGATCAGTTAGCACCAGAGGAGTTGGATGCCTTGAGCGCCGAGGCTGTGTTTGATGCCATGCGGCGGGGTGAAGCCTGGGCAACACCGATTATTGAAGAAGCCGTCGATTATCTGGCGATTACCATCGCGGCAATTGGCGCTCTGATCGACCCGGAAGTGATTGTGCTGGCGGGCAGTATGGCACGTTCAGCAGATGTTCTGCTTCAGCGCACGATGGACAGAATAAACAATACAATTCCCCTACCAACTCGTATTATGCTCTCACAGCTTGGCCCGCGAGCAGTTGTGCTGGGGGCTATCACTACTGTACTCCATAACACCAGCGACTATTACATCGTGCAAAAATTATCCTGATAGTCTTCTACACAAACCATCATGCATACCTGACCTACCGCCTGATACCAATTCACGGCCTGCCAGAAGCTAGCTGTGCCATTGTATAATGACTGGGTTTAGAAAACACATTTCAGGCACAGTCATGAATTTAAAACTTCAGTCCCACTCACCGGAACAAACGCTTGAAATCGTGCGCATCCTGGGCGAGATGGCAGAGGAAAATACAATAATTACGCTGGAAGGTAGTCTCGGCGTGGGAAAATCCTGGCTGGCAAAAGGCATCGCTTACGGACTTGTTGTGCCGGATTACGAATATT
>CAYUTY010000045.1:0-47353 GCA_964447795.1 uncultured Anaerolineaceae bacterium | reverse complement strand
CAAAAAAGCCGCTGTCTCTCGACAACGACTTGCTTTAATCTGCCAAACTCCAGGAGTGCGGTGATGAGCCGCACTTTTATTTCCCGCTTCTCTCTTTATAATGGCAACATGAAAATTCACCGAGAAGGCTATTCGACGCTCGCGCTGGTCGCGGGCATTTTATTGGTTGTCAATGGACTGGCTTCAGGCTTGCCATTACGTGGACGTGGGCTGCTGGCAGGCATATCGGCCCTCGTGATCGGCTTCTTCGCCCAGTTTTTTCGCAGCCCGCCGCGCCAGACTCCCACGGGTGACAACTATATTATCTCCCCGGCGGATGGGACAATTGTTGCGGTGGAGCGCGTTTATGAGAGCGAGTTTTTCCGCAACGAGCGGCTGAAAATCTCCATTTATATGTCGGCGCTTAATGTCCATCTCAACCGTGTCCCTGTCACCGGCAACCTCATTTACGCACGCTATCATCCCGGCCAATATCTGGTGGCCTTTCATCCTAAAGCGTCAGAACTGAACGAACGCAACACCGCCGTGATTGAAACGCTGGCGGGTCAGCAGCTCCTCGTGCGCCAGATTGCGGGTTTGCTGGCGCGGCGCATCCGCTTTTATCCGGTCGTTGGGGAGTCAATAACGGCAGGAGATGAACTGGGTTTCATCAAGTTCGGGTCACGCTGTGATGTATTTTTACCCCTGGATGCACAGGTGAAAGTGGCGCTTCAGCAGAAAGTGCGCGGTGGTGAAACAATTTTAGCGGCCTGGTGAAATGAGATTGTTAAGAAATATGCTCATTTTGAGCAATTCGCCTTATAATCAACCGCTATGAGAACAAATCGACCCATCCGCGTCACGCGCGCGGTCATCCCCAACTCGGTAACAGCTTTCGGCGTCTTTCTCGGCTATCTTTCTATCCTCTATACTTTTGAAGGTAACTTCATCGCGGCGGCCTGGTTGATCGTTATCGCGGGTATCATCGATCTGATGGATGGTCGATTGGCGCGGATGGTTGGCGGGTCAAGCAAATTTGGCGGTTACTTCGACTCCCTGGCTGATGCCATTAACTATGGGATCGCGCCCTCGCTGCTTTTTTATCATGCTTACTTTGCTGACTGGGGCTTCGCGGGAGCGGCCTTCAGCTTTTTGCCAACGGTTTGTGGTGCAATCCGGCTGGCGCATTTTAATGTTCTGGAAGATGAATCTGCTGAACACAGCGATTATTTCATGGGGCTGCCGACGACGGTAGCGGCAGGTTTTCTTGCCAGTTATCTGCTGTTCGCCCATGATGTGCTGGGAAATTCAGGCCCGGTCAACATCGCAGCAGGTTTGATGCTCTCGGCTTCGCTGCTCATGGTGACTGCTGTGCCTTATGGGCATAATAGTATTTATACCCGGCGTTCGTTCCTGCTAAACTGGCGGGTGAGTATTGTGCTGGTAGCAGTGGTGACACTGGCATTGTTTCCGGCGCGGGCGCTCTTTGCCTGGATTGCGCTCTATGTGGCATTTGGACTGATTCGCGGGCTGATTGAAGGACTCAAACAAAGGAAACTCGCCTGATGCGACAATTTTTTCTGGGCGTGGCTGCCGGGTTGGCCCTCGCCTCTGTTCTGCGCGCGCGGCAAAAAGTTACGCTGACGCAGGAAAATCTGGATGCTTATTATCACCGCCGGGCGCTCGGTTACAACCAGACCGATCAACTGAATATTCTGGGACGTTATCCCCGTCTGGAAATGCGCGAAGCCACCATGCGGCTGGCCGGGCTCAAGCCCGGTGACAGGGTGCTGGATTTCGCCTGTGGCGCAGGCGCGAACTTTCCCTACATCATGCAGCGTATCGGGCCAACGGGTAAGCTGGTGGGCGTTGATTACAGTGCCGACATGCTGGGCGAGGCGAAAAGGCTGGTTGATAACTACGGCTGGACGAATGTTGAACTGATCCAGTCGGACGCGGCGACGATGCAGCCGGGAAAAGATTTTGATGTAGTGATGTCCACACTGGCGCTGGTCGTCATTCCCCACCATGAAGAAGCGATGGAGCGTGCCTGGGAAGCGCTCAGGCCGGGCGGCAGTTATGTTATGGCTGACCTGTGCGAAAGTGAACGCTGGTACGGGCGTCTGCTGCGTTTTGCGCTGGACATTATGGATATTCTGATCGTGATTGACACGTCTCGTCGTCCCTGGGAATGGCTGGCCGCGCGGGCCGAAAACTTCCGCCGTGAAGACCTGTTTTTCGGCTTTTTCTACGCGGCTGCCGGAAAAAAACCTTCATAACTCGGCAATTAGTTTTTGGGCGACGATCATCAGCGGCGGCGGCCAGTCAAGCTGTCGCTGTACCCATACCGTATCACTGAAGCGGGAATCGAGACGCAGCAGCACTTTCCAGATGCGGGCAGCTTCCGTCACCTGCCCGCGCCCATAACGGGTGATGGCTAACCCGGCCAGCACAAAATCTGAGCCGGGGAGCAGGTGGTTAGCCTCCTTAAAGTCTTCCAGTGCCTTCGCGTAATTATCCAGCGCAAAATACACCTGAGCGCGGCTGTCATAAAATGAAGCCTCGCGTTCCATCTCCAGCGCTTTGTCGCAGTCTTCCAGCGCCTCTTTATAAAAACCGAGTTCGAGATATTCCAGCGCCCGATTGTTATAGGCGACGGCATGACGCGGATTGAGGCGAATCGAGGCGCTATAATCATCAATTGCGCCGGTTGGATCCCCTTTGCGCCCGCGTGCAACAGCGCGATTGTAGAGGTAAAGATGATGTTCTGGTTCAAGGGCGATGGCGCGGTCAAAATCAGCCAATGCGCCATCAAGTTCGCCGGTATCGATGCGGGCTGTGCCGCGCAGCGCATAGGCAGTAGCGTAATCGGGCTTGATGCGGAGCGCTTCATCCAGGTCGGCAATCGCGCCGGTTGAATCGCCGTTGACAGAACGAGAAAGTGAACGCGCCAGCAGTTGTTCGGCGGAAAGTTCGTCGCGGGTGGGGGCTGGCTGGTTTGCTGCTTCGTCAATCTTTTGCTGGACGACGGCTGCATCAGCTTTGGGTGTTGGTTGAATACTCCCGCCCACTGGTTGTTTGAGGAAGCGCGTCCGCAGCCGGGTCATCGCTTCGTCGAAATAAGCGTGTGGCACATCCAGCGCGTTGTAACGTGGCAGACCGACCAGCTTGCCCGACAGGTGACTCTCAACCTCTTTGAAGGCGAAGTTGTTGACCAGCAGCGGGACGATGTTGCGGCCTAAGTCGATAGCCGTTTCGATCTCACGGCGCAGCCAGTCGCCGGGTTCGTTACAGCGCTCAACAGAACCGGGCGTCAAAATCAGGACGAAGTGAGCGCGGGCGGCGATCTGGTTCAGGATGACGGTATCGAACGCGCCGGAGTCGATGCTCTCCACATCTATAAAGGCGTCGAAACCGTTGAGGCGTAAATCCATGAACACGGCACGGGCGATGAAAGCGCTAACGTCGCGCCGATAGCTGATGAAGACTGTTTTGTCCGCGTCGGTCATTTTGCTTCCCCTCAATCTTTCTCATGTGGAATTATCCGGCGGCGGCTGGTCTGTGGCAAACGGGCGCGGCTGTGGTAAAAACAGCATTCGAACAGTATCAGGGGGTGTGCATGGGAACTGGACAGGTCATTTTAGCGGGTGAAGGTCAGGACGTAGGCGGCGTGATCTGCAAAGTACGCGCCGAAGAGAGCGATGGTGCGTATTCAGTGTTGGAACTCACGCTGCCAGCGGGCGGCGGTGCATCGCTTCACACACATCATCGTGAAGATGAGATTCTCTATATCGCTGCTGGCGAATGCGCCATTACGTTTGGCGGCGAAACCCATCCCGCTCCTGCTGGCTCCGTAGTCCAGCTTCCGAAAGGGCTGCCCCATGCTTTTCGGAATACGGGTAACGCTCCTGCCCGGCTTATCATCACGGTCATTCCCGGCGGGCTGGAAAACTTTTTTGAAGCCGCAGCCAGCATTGAGCAAAATGACCCGGATGCAGGCGCAAAATTTGATGCGCTGGCCCGCCAGTACGAAATTGATTTCAACCCGACAAATGAGTGATATACCATGACAAAATTGGCAGTTCTGACTGATACGCCTCAAATGGGGCAGATTTACGAGACGCAGTACGGCGTGACCGCACCGATTGCAGAGCAGGATGGCTTGCTGGTTTTCGCCCAGGCGTCCGCTGACCCCCGCGCGACGGTACGGGCTTTAAAAGATCAGGGCGTGACGCACCTCTGGCTGTGCGAGTCGGTTGGGGCGCTCTCTCCACTTTTGCAGGCAGGTGATTGGCTGGTCGCCGACGATTACATCGATGGTACGCGGGGGCAGCATTACACCTACTTCAGCGAGAAGGCGGGCGGCTATGTCCAGCAGGTGCCTCCCTTTGACCCTGCCAGTCGGGAAGCGCTGCTGGCCGGGCTGCAAACCGTGACAGCGCGACCCTTCCGACGGGGGGTGTATGTGTGCGTGAGCAATACGCGGCTGGAAACTCCGGCGGAAGCGCAGTTCTGGTCGCGGGCGGGCGGGCATGTCGTCGGGCGATTTATGAGTCCTGTGCTGACGCTCGCGCGAGAGCTGGAAATTTCCGTAGCTGCCCTGATGCAGGTGACGCGGGCAGGAGGCGAAACTGGAAACAGCGCGGCCTATGAAGTTTATGCCCCTGTGATTAAACGTGCATGGGAAGCAATCGAGTCGGACAAAACATAAGGAGCTTAATTGGTGAAGCGGATTATTGGATTGTGCATGGCGGTCATGGTGTTGGGAATTACGCCTTTATTGGCGCAGGACGCGCCGGTTTTTCCTCCGCTGGCCGATCAGGTGGGTTTTATTGACCCGGCGCTGACGGAGCTGGAAATCAAAGGGCAGAATGTGCTGGGCGAAAGCGTGGAGTTCAGCGCTTACGGCCACGCCTACCGGCTGCTGGCCGTGTGGGGCGTGCTGCCCGGCTACCCGGAAGAATTATCGTCGGTGGCGGGCGGTTCAGCGCTGCTGTACCAGATGGATACACCAGCACCAGTGCTGCTCTGGAAACAGGATTATGCCGCGCTGCTGGGTCAGGCGCCCTATCTGACCGATCAACGCTCTATCGGTTTCAGCGCCGCCGCGCCGGGCGACTGGACTGGGGATGGGCGAGTCGAATTCGCGGTATTGGGTTCGCACAGCGGCACAGCCTGGTTTTCCACCTTCTACTACTTCTACAATCTGGAAGCCGATGGCCGGGTGGTTTCGGCTTTGCAGGGCGTAATTCCGCCGGGATTCATCATTGGTTCGCTGGAAACCCAGTTCGACGGCAGCCTGCTGCTGGCGGCGGCGGATATTCGCGGTGAGATGGCGATGGGTTTGCCGAACTGCTGCGGGCCGTTCACCAACCGTTTTTACGAATGGCGCGGCGGGACGATTGCTGAGGCGTCGGCGCTGCACCCGGAAAAATATGTGCCGTCGATTGGCAGCATTGTGTATTATCTGACCACCGAAACCGCAGAAGACCCGGCGGATTACGCGGCACGCCTGCTGGAAGTGCTGATGATGTACGAGGCACTTGGGCAAAAAGACGCTGGTTGGAAACTGATCAATTCCATCGTGGCGACGGCGAAAAGCGATGGGCGGCTGGCAGAAGGAACTTATGTTGATGCGACTTTTGTGCCCGCGATGATGCAGCTTTACCAGAGTGGTTTGCCTTTCGTCCCGCCGGATTATGTTGGAACGAACGCGCCCGGCTACACCGATTTTTATGCTGAAATCCCAATGATGCAGTGAAGCTGACAATGGAGCGAAAAATAATGGATGTGCGCGTCATTCCTGAGCGGATTGAAAATTACAGCGCGGACGCGATTATCGTCAGCCTGTTTGAGGGGGTTGAACCGAACGAAACAACCAGCGCGGTGGACAGTGCTTTGGGCGGGGCGATTCAGGAAGTCATCAGCGCGGGCGATTTCTCCGGCAAAGCGGGGCAAACGGCGCTGCTCTATACACGTGGGGCGATCCCGGCGAAGCGCGTCATTCTGGTCGGGCTGGGAAAGCTCGAAAATTTCACGGCGGAAGTGGCGCGGCGGGCAGCGGCCAGCGCCATCCTGAAAGCGCGCGAATTGAAAGCCGCGCACGTCGCAACCGCGATTCATGGTACACCAACGCTGGCAGTCGATGAGTCGGTAGCGGCGACGGTTGAAGGTAGCCTGCTGGCGCTGTACAGCTATCGCGGGCAGAAAAATGGCGAGACACCGGAAGCCTTCCCGAAGCAGCTCGACATCATCAGCCTGGCGACAGGCGATGAATTACCCCTGATCGGGCTGCAAGCGGGGAAAGCGATTGCCGAAGGCGTGCTGCTGGCGCGGGAGTTGGTGAACCTGCCGCCGAATATTTGCACGCCCATTTATCTGGCGGAAACCGCCGCACAGATGGCGGGCGAAACCGGCCTGAAGGTCGAAATTTTAGAGCAGAAGCAGATGGAAGCGCTGAAGATGGGGGCGCTGCTGGGCGTGTCGCAAGGCAGTGATACCCCGCCGCGTTTCATCATCCTCGAATACAACGGCGAACGCGAGGATTTGCCGACGATTGTGCTGGTGGGCAAAGGTGTGACGTTCGATACAGGCGGCTATAACCTGAAAACGGGCGACGGCATGAGCACCATGAAAGGCGACATGGCAGGCGGTGCAGCGGTGATCGGCGCGATGCGGGCGGTGGCTGGTTTGAAGCCCGACCTGCGCGTGATTGGCCTGATCCCGACGGCGGACAACATGATCAGCGGCCATGCTTACCGCGCCCAGGATGTGCTGACGGCCAGCAACGGCGTGACGATTGAGATCATCAGCACCGATGCCGAGGGGCGACTGCTGCTGGCGGACGCGCTGGTATACGCGGAACGCTATAACCCAACAGCAGTGGTGGACATCGCCACACTGACAGGCGCGGCGGTGACGGCGTTGGGCATGAATGTGGCGTCGGGGTTGTTCAGCACCGACGACAATCTGCGGGACGCGCTGGTGCAAGCGGGAAACAGCGTGGCGGAAAAGGTGTGGCCGCTGCCGTTGTTTCCCGAATATGACAAAACCATTGAGAGCAACACGGCGGACATCAAAAACAGCGGCGGCGCACGGGGCGGAGTCGGCACATCGGCGGCATTTCTGAAGCGCTTCGCCAGCGGCTACCCGGCATGGGCGCACATCGATATGGCCGGGATGACGTGGGATACACCGGACACGCCCTACACGCCGAAGGGTGCCAGCGGCTACGGCGTGCGGCTGCTGACCGCGTTCGTGCGGGGGTGGGGCTTATAAATTTGAATGGTGCTATGGCGCTCTTGATTCGCGCCCAGGGAAAAGCGAGGATAGGGGAACGTGATGCGTGATGAGTGAGAAGTTAGGCAGTAGCTATCTCTGTAGGGGAGGGTTTCAAACCCTCCCCTACGAAAATACACCCTCAACTACGTAAGCTCTAACCTCTAACCTCATATCTCATTACTATCTACTGGCAACTGAAAACTGGTAAGTGGCAACTATGAAAATCGGCGTACTGGCGCTGCAAGGCGCGTTCCTCGAACATGAAAAAAAGCTGCGCGAATTGGGCGCGGAAGCGGTGGAGGTGCGGCTGCCACGCGATCTGGAAGGGCTGGACGGCCTGATTATCCCCGGCGGCGAAAGCACGACCATCGGCAAGCTGGCGGTGCAGTATGGGCTGGTCGAGCCGCTGCGGGCCTTCGCGGCAGAAAAACCAACCTGGGGAACCTGCGCGGGCATGATCTTCCTGGCGCGGGAAATCGGGATTGATCGACAGCCTATTTTGGGCGTGATGGACATCAGCGTCAATCGCAACGCTTTCGGGCGGCAGGTGGACAGCTTTGAGGTCGAACTGCCGGTGTCGAAGCTGGGCGATGAACCGTTCCACGCGATTTTCATCCGCGCCCCGGTGGTGACGGGCGTGGGCGACGGGGTGGAGGTGCTGGCGACGCTGGATGATGGGCGGGTGGTCGCGGTTGAGGCCGGTCATTTGCTGGCGACGGCTTTTCATCCAGAACTAACGGCGGACAACCGTTTTCACCAGCATTTTCTTGATCTGGTGCGGGCAGCAGAAAATTAAGCCCAAAAACTGGCGCGAGTTTGCCGTTCACATTCGGAAATTACATGCTAAAATATCGCCCGCAAAAGACCGACTAGCCGTGCGCTTAGACTGTGGGGGCTGAACCATGCTCGATACGCTGTTTCTCAATGGACTTGATGCCGATGCCGATGAAGAACTGCTGGATGACGAAGAAGACATCGAGTTCGAAGAAGAAGACCTGGAAGACATCGAGTTCGAAGAAGAAGAAGAATTGATCGAAGAAGTCGATGATGAAAACTTTATCGACGACGACGGGTACGATCTGGCTGAATTTGAAGATGATGACCTTGACCCGTATGAAGACGACGATGATTTCTTCGACGACGATGATGATGATGAGGAAGAGGGCTATTACGACGACGACGATTTTTAGGTTCTCGTCGTCTGTGTAAACGCTCCTGACTGGCCGGAACGCAACCAACCGGCCAGTTTTCCTCTCAACTTGCGCTCAATTTCCTCCCATATTACGATTCCCCTGCGTTTTTAGGCAGTTGTTAGTTCCGCCCCATAGATTGTACAATACGGGTTTGCCGTCTTAGGTTAGCGAGGTACGGCGTCGTGAAATCAGCAGCCTCACCATTTCAGATTATTCTTAAACTGCTCCTTCAGTGGTGGTGGTTAATCCTCATCGCGGTTGGCCTGGGGGCGGGTGTTGGCTATTTCATCCGTTCGAACCAGCCCGATGTGTATTACGCCAAATCCACCGTTCTTTTTAATCAGAATGTCTTTAACAGCGGTGTTGATATTCAAAGTCTGGCTGAAATTGGCGGCGTGCTGAACCTTTATGCAGCGCTGGCGCGGCGAGATTTCATTCTTCAGCCGGTCATCGATCAACTGAATTTAAACCAGAGCATTCAGCAGCTCAACGAGCGACTGTCGGTTGAACCCGCGCTCAACCTGCCCTTACTGGAAGTCACGGTAGCGGACACCAGTCCGCTGGTGGCCGCCAATATCGCCAATGCCGTTGCCCAGGAAATCATCAACAGCAGCCCAACGGCCCGGATTTCGCAGGAAGACGAATTCAAACGGATACAGCTTCGGGATTTGCAGTCACAGATTGAGAATCTGAAATCGAACTACGATCAGCTTATCGCCCAGGGCGCGTCGCTCACCTCTGCCTTTGAAATTGCCCAGAATCTGGAGCAGCAGGAAAAAACCCTGACGACCATGCAGGCGCTCCAGACTCTCTACGCCGATATGAGCGCCGGGCTGGAAGACCGCTCCGGCCAGCTTTCCATTCTGGAACCGGCTTCTGCTGATACAGCCGGGGTGGTTTCCGGGTCAGCTTTGAGCGTGGTGATTTCGGCTCTGGCCGGGCTGGTGCTGGCGCTGACTACCATCGTCCTGCTGTGGTATTTCGACAACCGGCTGGAATTTCAGGAAGGTGTGGACGAAATTCATGGTGTGAAGGTGCTGGGGCCGCTGGGACTCATCCCACGTAACAAACTGCCCCTCTATGTTTTCAGTATGCCCGAAACCATAGAAAGCGAAGTGCTGCGGCAGCTACGCGGCAGGCTGGTGCTGGCATCCGGCGGGGAACAGCCTAAAGTGGTTACTATTACCAGTTATGATTCCGGCGATGGTAAAACCGTGACCGCTGCCAATATGGCGCTGCTGGCGGCAAAATCCGGCCTGCGGACGGTGCTGGTGGATGGCGACATCCGTAAAGGTGATTCGCACGAAATTTTCCAGCTTCCTAATGTCATGGGCGTATCAGATGTGCTGGCAAGCCATGAATCGATTCCAACACTGCTTAAACAGGCCTTACTGGAAAGCGGTTACGACAATCTGACAATTCTCACGTCGGGGCGGTCAACGGCAGACCCGGCAGCGCTGCTGAGCGGGCCGCGTTTTAGCCAGATGATCGAGAGTCTGAAAAAGCAGTTTGATACGATTGTGGTTGACTCCGTTCCCACTATTGGCGGGCCAGACTCAGCCTTTATCGCTGAAACAAGCGATGGTGTGGTCATCGTGGTACATGCCCAGCGCACCACCCAAAAAGCGTTGGAACGCACTCTACAATCGCTTCGGCGAGGGCGTAATGTCAATATTTATGGCGTGGTTTTTAACCGTGTGCCGCTTCAGGTCACGAGCAGCTATAACCAGCCTTACTACCGCCGCACACTGACCATCAGCCCGGATCGCTTCAAACAGGAACTCGCCAACGCCCAGAAAAGTTCACGTTTCGGCTTCAACCGCAACATCATGTCTGATAAAAATGGCGAGCTGCTCTACTCGTATGCGGCAGCGGCGGTTCACCTGGGTGTCAGCGAAGAAAGCCTGAACAACTGGGTTAAAGTAGGCTATCTCACGCCCGAACGGCGTGGCCGCCGCCAGTGGATTCGCCAGAGCGATATTGAACGTCTGCTGGAGCGTGTGCCGCGTCATACGGCTGAACCTCGTCCCGTCCGCGCGGCTGATGCACCGATGACTGCTGAAGCTGCCAATGGTAAGGCTACCGGCAAAATACCGGATTTGAGTGCCGTGCTGGGTTATGCCCGTAAGCCCGATGCACCCGAAGATGTCGATGCCTGAATTTAACTGAGGTTATTCAAATGAGGTCAGTTTCATGCTGCTGAGGGTTTTTGGTCGGCAAACCATCATCGGCAAAATGCGCTATTACTTTCTGGATCGTAACTATACGCTGACGACTCAGCTTTTACTCATCGGCCTCTGCCTTCTGATGACGCTGACTTCGGCGATGCTTCTGCGCGATTTTGCCATCACCGGCAATCCCCTTATGGGGATGATTCCAGTAATTGCTATGGCAGCGCTGGCGGGTTTTGTCCTGCTGTACGACAACCTGCGCTTGATGCCAATGGTTGTACTGGCGTTCACCCTGCTGATAAGCGAGTGTATTTCTACTGGCACCGGCACTAAACTTACCTTCACTTTTTTGTTATTGAATGCCTGGGCTGCTATTTGGCTGCTCAGAATGATTGTGGTTGAACGCAGGCTTGAGGTGCGCCCGGCGCTGCCTAACCGGCTGGCGCTGGCCTTCATGCTGGCGGTAGTGTTGGCTTTTCTATGGAGTGCCGTTTACGTCGATGAGGCGGTCAGTTATCTGTATCACGGCAAAATTTTCCCCCGTTTAATGACTCTGATGGTGCTGCTGATTTCGCCCGTGACCTATTTTCTCTACGCCAATTTTGTCCGCACGGAAAAGAATCTTAAGCAGTTTGTCTGGTTTTTCATCATTGTTGGAGCAGTCCTGGTCGGCTTTCGTCTCGGTTTGGGAACGGTGCCATCCCCAATGAATATGGGCGGGCAGCTTCCAACCTGGGTGGGCGTACTCGCACTGGGGCAGGCACTCTTTAATCATAACCTGAAATGGTATGTGCGTCCGTTTCTTCTGGCTGTTCTGGGCGCCTGGTTTTATGTGACGATAGGTCTGGGGATTGGATGGCTGAGCGGGTGGCTGCCGTTAGCGTTCGTTACCGGGCTGCTGGTTTTTATGTTTTCACGGCGGCTGGCGTTATTAGGTGTGCTGCTGCTCGCCGTGATTATGGTTATCAATATTAGTTTTATTCAGGAAACACTGGGCGCGGAAGGTGAAGAATCGGGCGGCACGCGTGAGGCTGCCTGGGGTGAGGCCTTAAAACTCACCGGTGGTCATTTTCTGTTTGGCACCGGCCCGGCTGGATATGCGTTTTATTATGGGACGTATGGATTCAAGGCAAATTTTTCGCACAATAACTATGTGGATATTGTGACGCAAACCGGTATTGTCGGGTTTACGGCTTTTGTTGGCTTCTGGCTTTCAATTGCCTGGCTGTCGTGGCGTAATCTGCGAATGACGCCTAAAGGGGGTTTTAGACATGCCCTCTCGATGTCATTATTTGCTGCTAACCTGTCCACCCTCATCACCATGATGCTGGGCGATTGGGTGACACCCTTCACCTATACCCAAACGCTTCAGGGTATTGATTACACCATCTGGTCGTGGATGTTGGCCGGCATCACCGTTTCATCTTATTGTCTCAACCAATCCTCCTCAGAGGAGGTTAGCCCGCAGGAACAGGTTATTGGGTGAGTTGTCATGAAGAGAATTCGACTGCTCGCTTTATGGTTCATCGTTATCCTGCTGACTGGGGTGTTTTCCGCAGCCGGACAGGATAACCGGGTTAATGGCTGGTCTACTCCTAAATTTATCAGCACGGGCTGGTGGCAAAGCCTGACGATTGACCAGCAGGGAACGCTGCATCTTGGCTGGTATGATGGTTTTTACACCGAGAAGAATGAAGAACTGATCACCAACGATCTCCTGATGTATACCCAGCTCCCGCTCAATGGGGAGTGGACACCGCCGAAAGATATAATCTACACCGGTATAGGTGGTTACACCGTGCGTAATGCCTTTGCTGTCACCAGCGATGGCAAACTGCACGCTGTCTACCGCAATAATACCTTCCACAGATTTGCTAACAGTCATGTTTACACGGGCAATGAACCCAATAGCTGGTCGAATCCGGTGAATATCGACAATGGTGGTTATTACATTGATATGACCGCTGACCGGGATGATGTGCTGCACGTCATTTACAGCGGTAGCCTGTTATTTGAAAGCAGCGGTGGCGAAGGCAACATCGAAAAAAGTGGCTGCCCTTTTTGTAGTGATCCCATTTACCGCCGTTCAGTTGACGGCGGACGAAACTGGAGCAATCCCACACCTTTGCAAATCACGCCGGATGCTGGCTCTGATCGAGTGAACATTTTTCAGGGTGGGAGTGGCCGTCTTTACATCAGTTGGGATGAGGGTTACGACTGGTATGCTGGCCGTGGTCAGCCTTTAGATGTGCGTTTCGTTTATTCCGATGATGGCGGTCTGTCATGGTCTGATCCAATTAGTCTGGATGGCGGAAGTCTTCCAGACCGAAGGCCAATTCAGTTTTCGCTGATTGAAATGCGTGACGAAACTCTGATGGCTGTGTGGCGATATTCGACGGACATTGACCGCAATATCTATTACCAGTTATCTCAGGATGTTGGCGAAACCTGGACTAGCCCGACGGCTGTTCCCGGTATTGTGGCACGCTCGATTAACGATTCGCCACTCGACAACTATAACTTGAAACTTGATTCGCTTGGGAATGTGCATTTTTTTGCTGTTGCACAGCCTAACCTCGAAACCATCACCAATCCGGCACTGTATTATTTATCCTATCAGGAAGGTCAATGGGGCCGCCCGCAGCGTATTTTTTTCGACCTGGAATTATCACCCGAATGGCCGCAGGCAGAAGTTGGCCTGACTAACGATCTCCATGTAACCTGGTTTGTCCGTGAATACGTGAAAGGAGCAGGTGGTCAAACGTACCGGACGAATAAACTTGAGGTTTATTATAGCCACCTGCCAGGCTTTATTGGTGCCCGTCTGACAGAAGCGTTTATTCCCACAGAAACCGCACTGCCAACAGCAACTGTTTTCCAGAATCTGGCACCGACTCCAACACCTTTTCCCACGCTGACGATTGACAATGAAACTGTGCCGGTCGTCACGATGGATCGTTATGCGACAGACACAGTGGTGGGCAGTATCATGTTCGCGGGTCTGTTTTGCGCGGTGGCAGGAATCGCCGTGCATTTGTGGCGGCGGCGTTAGCATTAGCTCCATGCAAGGCATCAACGTTATCTTCATCACGGGATTCGAAAGATTGCCATAATACTACCCACATAATGGCATGATCTGAAGGGGAAACGCCATGCATAGCTCTGTTGCTCGCCCGATGTCTGAGACAAAGCCCCTTATTCACCTGGTGAAAGGGCGTGACTGGTTAATCCTGCTGTTGATTTTGCTTGTTGGGGGATTACTGCGCTTTGCCAATGCTGATCTGATTGACTGGAGCAAGGATCATTCCGATATGGCAATGATCGCCCAGGATATTGTTGCCGGCAAAGGTATTCCATTGGTTGGGCAGCCCTCGTCTGCTGTCATCCCTCATTCACCTTTTTACATCTATGTACTCGTTTTACCATACATGCTATCCAATGACCCGGTTATAGCCTGTATGTTCATTGCCTTTTTGAACCTCATTGGGGTTGGTTTGCTGTGGTTCATCGCACATCGTTACTTCAGTCCACGTGCAGCGATTATTGCTGGTCTGGCCTATGCGGTTCATCCCTGGGTGATTGGCTACAGCAGAAGTTTTTGGGGGGGCGACCATCGTGCGCCGCTATTTCTGCTGGCGCTGCTTATCGGCTTACTTGGTTTTTATGAAGGCAAACGCTGGGCGCAGATTTTATGTTTGCCGCTGATGTTTATTGCGCTACAAATTCATTATGCGGCATGGGTTTTATTTCCCGTCTATCTCTGGCTGGTCTGGTCTGGTCGTAAATACACAAACTGGCGAACCCTCGGCCTCAGCGCTGTGCTGGGGCTGTTGGTCATGCTGCCATTCACGATCGGGACGATTCAGACGTTAACCGACGATACCCGGCTCGTCACTAATTTTCAGGGACAGCGGCGCGAACTTTCCTTACGCAATTTAATCAAGCCTTATGGTCAACTGGCATGGTTGATGACCGGCCTGGGAACTGAGCAATATACGGCGCGAGAACGGGCAGCAGAATTTACAGCGACCGTTCCCTATCTGCCAACATTTCTCTGGGTGTTGCAGGGTGTTGCAACTGTCGTGGGTGTAGCCGTCTTATGGCTGCGTTTCTCGCGCACGTTGTCAGTGGCGATACTGCTATGGGCATTTATGCCGCCACTCTTTTTTACCCTTCCACTTCTGGATGTCGTCCCCCATTATTTGATCCCCAGCATCGCGGCTTATTGTCTCCTGGCGGGTATTGGCGTGGACTGGATAGTGGGCTTAGTTGGTCGCCGATCTGCTGTGCTGCAATACGCAGTCTGGGCTGTTTTCGGACTGATTTTCATCTCCCAGGGGCTTTATTTTCGCAGTCTGCTGTTTTATGTGGACGCTAACTATACACCTTCACAATTTGGGTTTGGAACCCCTATCCGCTATATCCTTGAAGCGCGGGATGCGCTTGAGAACGAAGATGATATAGTTGTGATCGGCACTGGCGACTGGAATGACATCAGCAAAAGTGGCTCGTGGGTATGGGCGCCGTTTTTACGGGACACATCAGTGAAGTGTTTGCGTGACATCACCCTGCTCGATAAAGCAGTGGTATTCCCTTCCGGCCCATTCGGCGTCTTATATGCGCCGCGTATGCCGCAGGATCCATTACTGGATGCTTTGTATGAGACTGATTCGCCCATGACGATTGCGCTGCGTCCTGGCGGCGAAGGTGAGTATCGTATCGGTCATCTTGAAAGCGCCACTGAATGGAGCGGCTTGCCGCTGACGGCGGTTGGCCCGGTCACTTACGAAAATGGCGTGTCACTCACAGGATATACCCTGCTTGATGACCAGCTCACACTTGAATGGACACTTCCGGCAGCTACCAAACTTGATTATCAGTATGTGATCACTTTTTTGAGCGCTGAAGGGAATGTTCTGGGAACTCAGAAAACATCATTCTGGCCGAGCAGGAATTGGTGTGAGGGCGATCGATTGGTAAACTGGGCCGACATTACCCTGCCTCAGGGAACGCAATCTATTGAGGTCGGACTCGAACGTGCCGCAGGTGAGATACCTGTCCCAATCACCGGTGACGCCGAGCCTCGTCTGCCCGTCTCCGCTGCCTGATCGAAAGGCGCGTGTAAGGGATTTTTGCTATCCTGCTCTAGGGTTTGATAATCGAGCAGGATAGTTTGTTTATTGTTGCGGCGATAGGGTACGAGAGAAGAGCAGGGGTATGCGCGTAGGAATAATCGGTGGCGGTCTGATGGGAATCACGCTGGCCTATTATCTGGCGGAAGCTGGCGAACAGGTCACGGTGCTGGAGGCTGGGGCGGAGCTGGGTGGATTGAATGGTGAAATTCAGATTGAAGATAAGCTGAATGTCGCCCGTTACCAGCACGCGATTATGCCGACCGACGATACGCTGCTCGGCCTCTGTACCGAGCTTGATCTGCGCGGTGAACTCGTCTTCCAGGAAGCACATACCGGCTTTGTCCATAATCGCCAGATTCACGCGATGACAAATATCCGCGATTTTCTGACCTTTCCGCTGCTCAATCTGCGTGATCGGGTGCGCCTGGGTAATACGATTTTGCGGGCGCGCAGTCGGCGCGACTGGCGTGTGCTGGACACGATACCGGTGCGTGAATGGCTTATCCAGGTGGGCGGCAGAGAAACTTTTGAACTGATCTGGCGGCCCTTGCTGGAAGCGAAATTCGATGGGGTTTACGATAATGTAGCGGCGACCTACGTCTGGGCATGGCTGAACCGCATGTCGGCTATCCGGCGTGGGCCGCGCCTTCAGGGTAGGGTGGGCTACCTCCGACGTGGGCATTATTCACTGATTGAAGCGCTGGCAAACCGCTTTATGGCGCGGGGTGGCCGCATCGAGATGCAGGTGCGCGTGCGCGAAATCGACATCGCCGGTGGCAAGGTGAATCGTGTGCGGACTCAGAGTGGGATGCTGGAATTTGATGTGCTGGTGGCTGCCATTTCCACGCCTATTTTTGCACGACTGCTGCCGGGAGCAGATGAAGGCTACCTGAGCCAGCTTCAGAAATCGAAGTATCTTGGCCTGATCTGCCCGGTACTGGTGCTGGACAGACCGCTCTCCCCCTACTGGACGCTCAACCTGACCGATCCAACCAATCCCTTCTCAACCATCATCGAGACGCCGCACCCGGAGAAGCCGGGTTATCATGTGGTTTATCTGCCGCGTTATACCGCGCCCGATAACGACTGGATGGGCGTGACCGATGATGTCATCCGTGAAGGCTGGCTGACACATCTGAAAGGCATTTTCCCGCACTTTAACGAAAATCAGGTGCGTTATTTCGCCGTGAGCCGTCAGCGTTATGTTGAACCGGTGCATCAGGTGCGAACCTTTGAAACCGCTCCTGCTGTGCGGACACCCTATCATGGCCTGTATCTGGCGAACACAGCCCAGGTTTATCCAGACCTGCCGACCAGCGAAGCAGCCGTTGTCCATGCCCGGCGCGTGGCGCAGATCGTGCGGCAGCACCAGCCGTCCCAGGTTGATATTCTGAATTAAACCACCCAAAAAGGTGATTATGCGCGTTCTTTTGCTTACCCAGGTTTTGCCTTATCCGCCAGACAGCGGCCCCAAAGTCAAAACCTATTATGTGTTGAAGTATCTGGCGCAGCAGCATGATGTGACGCTGGTTTCCTTCGTGCGCGACAGTGACAAACCGGAATATATCCGCCATCTCGAAACGCTGTGCGAAAAAGTCGTCACAGTGCCGATCACGCGCTCGCCACTGCGTGATCTGATGTTTCTCGGTAAGAGTATCCTCAACGGCCAGCCCTGGATGATGCTGCGTGACGAACGCCCGGAAATGCGGGCAGCGTTGCAGGAACTTGCCGCTGGGACGCACTTTGATGTGGTTCATGCCGACCAGCTCAATATGGGGCAGTATGCCCTGCCCTTCAAGGGCAGCCGTAAAGTGCTTGACCTGCATAATGCGCTCTGGGTGCTGTACAAACGACTGGCGGAGACGCAGCCGCCAACCAAACCGATGAAATACATCCTCATGCGAGACTGGCCGCTGTTGAAGCAGTACGAAGGTCAGATGTGCCGTACCTTTGAGGCGGTGACGGCGGTAACAGAAGAAGATCAGCGCTGGCTGGTGGAAGCCGGTGCGCGCGATGATATGACCATCATCCCAATTGCGATTGACACGGATGAGCAGGCATTGATCGAGCGTGAACCGTCCTGCCCGCATATCGTTCACATCGGCACTATGTACTGGCCGCCCAATATCGACGGTATCACCTGGTTTCTGGATGAGATTTACCCGCTCATCAAACAGCGGGTGCCGAATGTGCGCTGCACGCTCATTGGGGCGCGGCCACCAGCCAGCATCGTTGATCGCCAGCAGGATGACCCATCCTTGAAGGTGACCGGCTATGTGGACGACCCGCTGCCTTATCTGCGCGATGCCAGCATGATGGTGGTGCCGCTCCGGGCAGGTGGAGGGATGCGCGTCAAAATTCTGAACGCGCTGTCGCAGGGCATTCCGATGGTCAGCACGACAGTGGGCTGCGAAGGGATTGCCGTTGCGGATGGCGAAGATATTCTCGTGGCGGACGACCCGGCAGCTTTCGCCGAAAAAACGATTCGCCTGCTGACGGATGCTGATCTTAATCAGCGCATCACGACCAATGGCCGCCGGACAGCAGTGGATACCTATGATTATCGTCAGGCCTGCAAACCACTTGATAACGTCTATGGCATGACAGATAGAGTTAAAAGTTAAAAGGGGAAAGTTAAAAGCTGCCGATGAAAATTCTGTTCGTCTCACCCTATATCCCATCCCTCATTCGCGTGCGCCCCTGCAATATTTTGCGGGCGTTGGTTCAGCGCGGCCATCAGGTAACGCTGCTGGCGCTGCAACCACCGGGTGATGAAGGCGAAGCGCTGCCCCAATTACGGCAGATGTGTAAGGCAGTCTATGTCGTTCAGCACAGCAAGGCGCAAACTCTGATGAATGCCGTACTGGCGCTGCCGGGCGATTTTCCGGTGCAGGCCGCTTATTCGCGCTCCCCGGCCTTTGTAGAAGCCGCCAGAACGCTGCTGGCGCGGGAGCAGTTTGATGTCGCCCATGTCGAACACCTGCGCGGCGCAGTACTGGCCGACTCATTGGGCGGTCTGCCTGTGATCTTTGACTCGGTAGACAGCATTTCATTATTATTTGGCAAGGTGCTTCAGGACGCCCCCAGTCTGAAAAGCCGCCTGATGGCGACCCTTGATCTGGGGCGAACCCGCCGCTTTGAAGGCCGTCTGACGCAGCGCTTCAAACAGGTGGCCGTTACCAGCGAGGCGGATCGAAACGCCCTGATTGAATTGGGGAGTGATGGCGAGCGCATTATTGTCATCCCGAACGGTGTTGACCTGGATTATTTCCAGCCCCAGGCTGTCGAACGCAACCCGATGCGCCTGGTTTTCACCGGCAAGATGAGCTACCACGCCAATATCGCCGCCGCTGATGACCTCGTGCAGAAAATGATGACGCTGGTATGGCGCGAGCAGCCGAACGCGCAGCTTTATCTGGTTGGCAAAGACCCATCCCCGGCAGTGTTGGCGATGGGCGAACTGCCTAATGTCACGGTCACTGGCTCGGTGCCGGATTTACGTCCCTATCTGGCGGAGGCGGCGCTTGCGATCAGCACCGTGCGCTATGGCGTCGGTATCCAGAATAAAGTGCTGGAAGCAATGGCGATGGCGACTCCGGTAGTCTGCTCGCCGCAGGCCAACTCTGCTCTTAGAACGGTCAACGGTCAGGATATTCTGGTAGGCGAAGGGCCGGAAGCGATTGCCCGGCATATTCTCGATTTGCTGGCCTCGCCGGAAAAGCGGGCGGCGGTTGGTGCGGCAGGGCGGCGCTATGTCGAACAGCACCACACCTGGAACAGCGCCGCAGTGCGTTTGGAAAATATGTATCAGGCTGTCATAGACGAAAAACAAAACAGCGCCCAGTCTTTCGTGGCTGGGATGGCGTGAGGAAATCAGCATGGGAACGCATGTGATCGGGAATGCCAACAAAAACGACAGTGGCTATGTCACCCTCAATCCGAGTGATGTGATTGGTTCAATACGCCAGAACAGCAATACCAAACTCCGGGCTGTTCGTATGAGCCTGGTGCTGGGCGATGCCATCATGATCGGGTTTGCTTTCTGGTTGGCCTATACGCTGCGTTTTGCTGCTTCAACCTCTGTCATTTTTGATCAGGAAGCGGCCAGAAACTCTGACTTTTATTCGACGGCCATCTACATTCTGATACCTATCTGGCTGATCGTTTTCGCTGCCTTTCGTATGTATGACCCGGCTGTCTTGTTCGGCGGGCATCAGGAATATACCAATGCTTTCAATGCCTGCACCATTGGCATTATGCTCGTCATCCTCGCCAGCTATCTCGATCCAACGCTCATAATTGCGCGCGGGTGGATCATGCTGGCTTGGTTTGCGGCAGCGCTCTTGATTTTCATCTGGCGTTTCACCATGCGGCGGGTGATTTACTCAATGCGGCGGCGTGGTCACTTTATGGCTCCGGCCTATATCGTTGGTGCCAACGCGGAAGGTGTCGCCATCGCTGAGCAGCTCATCAGTGCGCCGGTAGCGGGCGTAAATATTATTGGTTTTCTGGATGATATGATTCCTGTTGGCGAGGAAGTGCTGCCGGGTGTCGTCGTCCATGGGCCGACCAGCCGGGCGGAAGAACTGGTAGGGCGCTTTGGAATCGAGCGCCTCATTGTGGCGACCAGCGGTATCCAGCGCGACAAAATGCTGGAATTGTTCCGCCGTTATGTCAACTCCCGCGACGTGTCGATGTGGCTGTCCTCTGGTTTATACGAAATCATGACGACTGGCGTGCAGGTGCAGGATGTTGGTTCAGTGCCGATGGTCAGTGTGAATCGGGTACGGTTGACCGGCTTCAATATTTTTGCCAAAACTGTGCTGGATTATGTCGGTGCGGCCACGATGTTGGCACTGCTGTCGCCCGTCTTTCTGATTATTGCCATCATCATGAAACTGACCGACCCCGGCCCGGTTTTCTATCCCCGGCGGGTCGTTGGTGTCGGCGGCAAGGAATTTGATGCCTTCAAGATTCGCACAATGGTCGTGAACTCCCAGGAAGTGCTGGATGAGCTGCTGGCGCGCGACCCGGAAGCTCGCGCCGAATGGGAACAGTTTGAAAAGCTGAAGCAGGACCCCCGTGTGACTCGTATTGGCGCATTGCTCCGCAAAACCAGTGTGGATGAGCTGCCGCAGCTTCTCAACGTCCTGCGCGGCGAGATGAGCCTGGTTGGGCCGCGCATGATTACCATGAAGGAAGTTGAAAAATACGGGAAGTGGGGGCTGAATCTGCAAACGGTCAAGCCTGGTATCACTGGCCTGTGGCAGGTCATGGGGCGCAGTGAAATCACCTACGAGGAGCGCGTCCGCCTGGATATGCGCTATATCCGTAATTATTCTATCTGGCTGGATATTCAAATTCTCTTCCAGACCATCCCTGCGGTGCTGCTGAGCCGGGGCGCTTATTAGTTCAGAAAACTGGTACAAATTACCCACAACTTCAGGTGCAAATTGGGGTTATATTTCATATAATTAACAGTGGGGGTAAAGTCAATCTATCCCTATCTGATAATCACTACAATTGCACATTCAGTCGTGGCCTGCTCTGGGGACAGTGTGTTCTCCGCTAAGGGGCAGCGTTTGCGAGGTAGGGGGTCGCTGGCAGCCGACCCCCTGCTTATTTATCCCGCCTGTTCCAGAATCCACAGCCGCCGGTCTGCCGCGTTCATAAAAGCGATGCGGCGGCCATCCGCCGAAACTGACCAGTCTCCGTTGGCGATCATGATTGGAGCGGCTGCTGGGTCGGTTAAAAGCCGGTTTTCCCCGCTGGGGATGTGGTAATAAGCCAGCGTTTGTAAGCTTTGGGTGCTATCCAGCGGGACGTAATAAACGCTTTCTCCATCGCGCCAGCGCCAGCCGCCAAACCAGGGTAGTTTTTGTGGCGCTGCGCCGGAGGTCATATCCAGTGCATAGACTCCGTTTTGCTCCGCATCCTGCTGGTAAGTCTGGTAGAAAAGCACCCGTTCGCCCCCCGGCGCAGCGCTTAAACCACGCAGTCTGTCCCATGTCCCCAGTGTGAAGGATGACCCGTCGCGGGTATCAAAAACGGAAAGTGTCGTCAGCGTTCGTTCCTGGACGGAGATGAGCAGGCGTGCTTCATCCAGCCATTGAGCGGCTGCGCGAGGTTGGGCCACGATCTGGCGGGCATTCGCGCCGTCGAGGTCGCTCACCCACACTTCCACTAATGGCGGCCTCGCGCCGGGGACAAACTGACCGTTCTGCACCAGCCACAAAAGACGGCGGTTATCGCTGCTGATGGAAGGGGTTGCCCCGGCAGTATTGACCACCCATTCTGACTGATCGCTCAGGCGGCGGATGCTGATCTGAGCGCCTGTACGGATGATCTGGTGTGAACCATCTGGCGAAAGTAAAGGCGGCGGCGCATCGCCCGCCAGATTAAACAGTCCTCCCACATTCACATCCCACTCAAAAATACCCGCCAGTAATCCCGGTGACCCATCGACCATATACAGGCGGCTGGCATCCAACGGATGCCACCATGCAGCGGCACAGCATCCCTCGACTGTCAGCGGGCGCATTGTCCAGGGGATGTCAGCCATCGCCGGAACCTCGCGCGGAAGCGGAACACTGACAGGCGGACGCTCAGCCTGTGGCGGCGGCCAGGTCTGCGTATAAGCGTTCAAACGCGCCCCGCCGAAAGCGACCGGCGGCTGGTCGTCAATGCTCACCCAGCGACGCGGGTCAGTCAGATCAATCTGAAAACTGCGTGAGTCAAACGAGCCAATGGACGCCAGAACATGCCAGGGCGCGTCAATGTAGTCAATCGGATTGTAGGCAGTACGGTAATCCAGTGAGCGGACTTCGAAGTGCAGATGCGGGCGCGAATCACAGGTGACATCAGGATCACCGCTGAAACCTACCGGATCGCCCTTCTTTACCCGCTGGAACTGAGACAGCGGCGGCGCGTTCAGCAGGTGGCCGTACAGGGTCGTGATGCCTTCCGCTTCGTGCCGCAAAATCAGATTGTGCGGCCCAGCGCCAAACGTCAGGTTATCAACATAAATCACATCCCCATCGGCCACGGCCACCAGCGGCGTCCCACACGGCATACTGATGTCAATGCCGAAGTGCAGCCCTTGTCCGGCGCTGTACCAGGCGGTGCCAAAATTGAACGCTCCGACAGTGTTGCCATACGGCTGCCCCAATAACCATGTCGAGGGGCCGGGCGGCAAACTGACCGGCAACCCCAGTGGTTTGGGCGTATCCTGGGCGCGGGTGAGCGCTGCTGAAAACGATAACAGGACGGCCATAACAATAAATCGGCGAAGACGCATTATAGATCCTTAACCCACTTTCTAATGGGAATCAGTATAACTTCTGCTGCCGATTCGGTGTAGGGATGCTCGTCTTGACAGCACCCTTTGCCTACGCTATCGTACAGTGTCAGGACGATTTACAGGGTTATTGAATGTATATACGACGGGATTACTCGCAGCCATTCTTCAGCACACGCCGCCGCCGCCGCACTTCTCTGCGCTTCATCTTTCTCTACGCGCTCTTCATTGGCGGTTTCCTGCTGTTTGTATCGTGGCAGTTTCCCCGCTTGCAACTGGTCGCGCTGGACGCCGTAGGCATGGCGCCAACGCCCACTCCCTTCGCCAGTACCTTTGCTCAACAGGGCTATGATCTGTTTCTTGCGGGCAAGCTGGAGGCATCGGCAGCATCCTATATGCAGGCTGTCAGCCAGCAGCCGAATAATGTCAATTATCTCTATGAATATGGCCGTGTTCTGATCGAGCTGGATCGGGATGCCGCCCCAGCGCTGGGGCGTGAGCTAGGCGATGCCGAAATGGCGCTTCAACTGGCCGATGAGGCCATTGAGGCCGCTCCGCAGGACCCGCGTGGTTATGCCCTCAAGGCCCGCGCCTTGATCTGGATGGGGGATTCGGCGGCGGCTATTCCGGTTGCCTTGAGCGGCATCGAAATGGATTCCGGTTTTGCGCCGCTTTATGCTGCGCTGGCAATGGCCTATACCTATATCGGGCGCTACCAGCAGGGTCTTGATTACGGCGAACAGGCTGTTACGCTCGACCCGATGAGCGTTGAAGCGCATCGCGCTTTTGCCGTGTCATTGATCTGGGTCGGTCTGCGTGATGAGGCCATCCGCGAGCTGGAAGATGCTATCAACATCAATCCCTATGTGACCAACCCCTACTTTGAATTGGCCGGTCAGTATGTCGCATCCAACCTCTACGAGGAAGCGGTTGCCACCTACGAAAAAGTCCTCTCGATGGATGGCCGTAATGTAAAAGCCTTTCTGCGCCTTTGCGAAGTCTATTCGCGGGTCGGTGAAGACCGCCAGGCCGAGGGCTACTGCGACGATGCCCTGCAATACAACACATCCGATGATGCCCTGCGTGCGGCTACCTATCGCCAGCTCGGCGAGGTGAATTATAAGCGCCGCAATTATGAGGGCGCGATTGAAAATTTCGAGGCCTGTGCTGCTTTAGGTTCGGAACAACTTCAGTGTTACTACCTGCGCGGGCTGGCCCATTATTATCTCGGTCAGTGTGATGAAGCCTGGACGGTTCTTCAGGATTCGCTGGTACGGGTCAGCCTGCTGGCGGAGAAGGAGCCGGTACTCAGCGCCACGCAGGAAGGATTGCGGCTTGTTACCGTAAGCTGCGCTGCCTACAGCGGGCGTGGCATACCAACCATCGAGCCGACTGCCATCCCACCGACGCCGATTGGCGGCATCGGAGGCTAAGCCATGTATCTGCGGACTCCCAGACGATACACACGCGGGCAGCGCCGCAGCCCGATCTCGCTGCGCTGGCTGTGGCTCTGGCTGCTGACCCCGGCAGTTGTTTTGCTGGGTGTATTTCTTTATAACAACCAGTCGATTTTTGCGCCGCAGGTGCAGCAGGCGATTTCTGGCGTCCTCGATGGCGCGCAGAACAGCTTTGCCACCGTCATGGCTCCGACAGCCCTCCCAACCCAGGACCCAACCGAACGCCTTAGCCGCGCTGATTCCAACTGGCGCGACGGGCGTATCGAGTCGGCTGTGGCCGATTACGAGGCGGTACTGGCTGCCGCGCCTAATGATGTACAGGCGCATTATCGCTATACGCTTGGGCTGCTTATGGAGGGGCATTTAGAAGATGCCATGGCCGCCGCCGAACGCACCGTCACAGCCAATCCATTTTCAGCGGATGCCTGGGCTATCCGGGCGATGGCGCTGGACTGGAACCGGCGCTTTGGGGAATCCGTCGCCAGCGGTTTGCGGGCGCTCGAACTTGACCCCAATAATGCCCGCGCCCTTGCTTTCATGGCGATGGCCTATAAAGACCTGGGTGAGAACAGTCTTGCGCGTGAGACGGTTTCACGGGCGCTCGAACTTGACCCGGACAGTTACGAAGCCTACCGCACACGAGGCTGGCTGCGCTGGGAAGTGGATTATGACTTTGAAGGGGCGAAATCGGATTTTCAGGCCGCCTATGACCTTGCCCCTAATCTGCCGGAGCAGGTGATCGACATGGCGCTCATCACCGCCGCCGTCGATCAGGATTATGAGGCTGCTATCGCCATGCTGCGCGATCTGGTGGAACTCAACCCGCAGAATGCCCGTGTCCTGTTCCAGCTAGGCAACTTTTACTACAGCGGAAGGGGTGATTTCGCCCAGGCATCCGACTACCTCTCCCGTTGTGTCGATGTGAACCCTGACAGCATTACTTGCAGTGGTCTGTTAGGGCGGGTGCAGATCAGCCTGGAACAATATACCCAGGCCATACAGTCGCTTCAGCAGGCCATTGATCTGGGTTCAACCAACCCCCGCCACTATCTCTGGATGGGGCGGGCGCAGATCGCGATGGGCAACTGTCCGGCGGCAGTGCCTTTCCTGCGTGAGAGCTATGACCGTGCCGGTGCTGTTGGCGACTCCGAAGCCGTGACAGCGGCGGCGGATTATCTGGCGCAGTGCCAGTCACCCATCGCCGGACTCAGCCCGGAAGCGACAGCAGAAGCCACCGCTGAGGCCGAAGAAACCGGTTCCTGATTCCGCAGTTTCATCCACAAAAGTCCGCCTCCACCGGGGGCGGTTATGCGCCCTGTACGATTGGAACTATGCACATCAAACCTGAAATTATGAGTCCTGCCGGATATTGGCCGCAGCTCCAGGCCGCCATCGAAGCCGGTGCTGATGCCGTCTACTTCGGGCTGAAGCACTTTAGCGCCCGCGCCAAAGTCGGCTTTACCCTGACCGAACTGCCTGATGTTATGCGAACCCTGCACAGTCGCGGCGTTAAGGGTTATGTCACTTTTAACACGCTGATTTTTGACCATGAACTGCGTGAGGCGGTTAAAACGATTGAACAGATCGCCGCCGCCGGAGCGGATTCGCTCATTGTGCAGGATGTCGGCATGGCGCAGTTGGCCCATCAGATTGCCCCTCATGTCGATATTCACGGCAGCACCCAGATGAGCATCACCAGCGCCGAAGGCGTTGCGCTGGCTCAGCGCTTCGGCGTGAGCCGCGTCGTCCTGGCGCGCGAACTCTCGCTGGCGGAAATTCGCGCCATTCGTCAACAGACCGATTGCGAACTGGAAATTTTTGTGCATGGCGCGTTATGCGTTTCTTATTCCGGTCAGTGCTTTTCATCTGAAGCCTGGGGCGGGCGCAGCGCCAACCGGGGGCAGTGCGCCCAGGCCTGCCGTTTGCCCTATGAACTGATCGTTGACGATCTTCTCAATCCGTTGGGCGATGCTCGCTACCTGCTCTCCCCCGGCGATCTCTACGCCCTGCATCAGGTTCCTGAAATTGTCGAAATAGGCATTTCTACCCTGAAAATTGAGGGGCGCTACAAGGATGAAAATTATGTCGCGCTGACCACCAGTGCCTACCGCCGCGCGGTGGATGCCGCCTGGGAGAATCGTCCGCTTCCCATCACGCCGCAGGAAGAAATCGCTGTTGAGCAGGTCTATTCCAGAGGACTTGGCCCCTTTTTCCTCGCTGGCACTGACCATCAGGCCGTTGTTTCCGGGCGCTCACCCCGCCATCGCGGCGTGCTGTGTGGCAGGGTGACACAGGTTTACAGGAATAGCGTTGTCATCGAACCAACCGGGGTTCAGGCTGTCGCACCGCTCAAAGCCGGGGACGGCATTGTCTTTGATTCTGCCGACTGGCGCAGCCCACAAATCGACGAAGAAGGCGGTCATCTTTACGAAGTTAAAGCACGGGGAAAATTGCTGGAACTTCACTTTGGCAATGGGGAGATTGACTTCAATCAGATTCGGCGCGGCGATTGGGTCTGGCGCAGTCGTGATGTCAATGTCGATAAAGCCGCCAAACCTTTTACCCAGGCCAATACCCCGCTTCATAAACAGCCTGTCAATGTGCGTGTCGTTGCTCATGAGGGGCAGCCCTTAGCCTTAACCTGGGAATTGGCGAAAAAGCCGCAAATCCAGATCACGGTTCAGGCCGCCGATCCCCTGACTCGTGCGAACAGCCGGGCTGTCACCACCGAATATTTAGCGCAGCAGCTTGGGCGTCTTGGTACGACAGCCTATCAACTTGACGTGCTGAGCGCCGATATTGTCGGTGACCCCTTCATCCCCAGTTCGCTGCTCAACCGGCTGCGGCAGGAAGCGGTTGAAGGACTCATCAGCCAGCAGTCACAGCCGGTGCAGGGCGAAATACACAATCCCCTTCACGTGCTGGAAAATGCGCTTGCAGACATCAGCCGCCAGCCACATCCATCATCTGTTTCACGCGCTCAACTGCATCTGCTCGTTCGCACGCCACAGCAGCTTGAAGCCGCGCTCGAAGTGCAGCCCGCCACCATTACGCTCGATTATCTCGACCTCTACGGCCTGCGCCCCGCCGTCGAACAAATCAGGGCAGCGGGCATTACGCCGCGTGTCGCCAGTCCCCGTGTGCTGAAGCCCCAGGAACAGCGCATCGTCAATTTCCTGCTCCGCCTCGACTGTCCGCTTCTCATTCGCTCTGGCGGCCTGCTCGAAGCCTTGCAGGGGCGTCATCAGCACCCGCTCATCGGCGATTTCAGTCTCAATGTCGCCAATCAGATTGCCGCCGATACCTACTTCAAACTCGGCATCGACAAAATCACGCCGACCCACGATCTCAATGCCGATCAGATCAGCCGACTGGCGGCGGAAATTGGCGGCGGGCGCTTTGAAGTCATCGCCTATCATCACTTACCGGTTTTCCACACCGAACACTGCGTCTTTTGTCGCTTCCTGTCGGATGGAACCAGCTATCTCGACTGCGGCCACCCCTGCGAGAAGCACAAAGTTGCCCTGCGCGATCTTCAGGGTCGCCAGCATCCGGTCATGGCCGATGTCGGCTGCCGTAATACGGTTTTTGGTGCGGAAGCCCAGGTCGCCACTCGCCATCTTGACCACATGCTTCAGGCCGCGATTACCGACTACCGCTTGGAGTTTGTCCACGAATCAGCCGATGAAGTTCGCCGCGTCTCAGCCGCCTTCCGCGCGTATTTCGCGGGCAAAGTCACCTCGGCTGAACTCGATACCCGCCTGAAAAAGATCGTCCCACAGGGAACGGCGGAAGGCTCACTGTTCGTGCCGCCGGATTATCTCAGATTGCCCGTTATATCCGGCATTTAACACCCTTTTCTCCCTCAAAAGTGAAACAAATGTTATGACAGATGTTATGACAAATGTTTCACATTCCCCCTTATTTCCCTGCTAAACTATGTTTTATGACACAGGCATTTTAACTTTCCGGCTCTGCTCCCGATGGCGGCAGAACATCGAAAAACAGATGACTGCCGCCGCCGCCGCCGCCACAACCAGCAGCAAATTGGTGAAAAAAACGGTTTGCAATTGTCGCAATTGTCGCAATTGCCGCCAGAATGAAAGTGGAAGAATGGTGATAAAAATGGTCGATTCTCATTTTCACCGTTCAGGCGGACTCAGTTTGTAGCTCGCCTTGCAGCGGGCCAAGTTTGCGGAGTTCCGGGGAGAAAAAGGCCACTGCTGCCACCACCAGAATCGTCCCGATACCGCCCAGGGCTACCGCGCCCACTGGCCCCAGCAGTGAGGCCGCAATCCCGGACTCAAAGCCGCCCAGCTCATTGGATGCGCCGATGAAAACGCTGTTGACCGCGCCGACACGCCCCCGCATTTCATCCGGTGTGCGCGTCAGCACCAGCGTATGGCGGATGACGACGCTGATATTATCCAGCGCACCCAGCAGGAACAGCAGGAAAAAAGACAGCCAGAAGGACTGTGACAGCCCAAAAGCAATCGTCGCCAGCCCAAAACCGGCCACCGCCCACAGCAGGGTTGGCCCTGAGCGTTTGAAAGGCGGACGGCGTGCCAGAAACAGGGCCATCAGCAGCGCCCCAACTGAAGGAGCCGCCCGCAGCAGACCCAGACCAGTCGAGTCCGTCATCAGAATGTCTTTGGCGAAGACCGGCAGCAGAAAGGTCGCCCCGCCCAGCAGCACAGCGAACATGTCCAGCGTGATCGAAGCCAGGATCACCTGGGCATTTTTCAGAAAGCGGATGCCCGCTTTGAGCGACTCTACCGGCGGCTCATCCTTGGGCGTGTATTCGACAGGCCGCAAACGCAGCATCAGCAGGGCGATCACCAGCACCAGACCCGCAGCCGCGTTCGCCAGATAAACGAAAGCCGCATTGTTGGTCAGGGCGATAATCAAACCACCGGCAGCCGGGCCGAGGATTGAGGATGTTTGCCATACACTGCTGCTCCAGGTGGTCGCGCTGTAATAATGCTCCGGTGGAATGGCCTGCGGTGTCAGCGCACCCTCTGCCGGATTATTGAAGGCCCGCGCCGCCCCGATAGCCGCCAGACAGACGTAAATCAGCGCCAGCGAACCTTTTGTCAGCGAAAGGGCGGCCAGCATCAGCGAACACAGAATCAGGATGAGCTGGGTGATAAGGACGATCCGTTTACGGTCATAACGGTCAACCACATAGCCGCCTGGCAGCGACAGCAGCATCACCGGCACGACCTGTACCAGCCCAACCAGACCAAGCGCCAGCGGGTCGCGGGTGCGTTCGTATAATTCCCACCCAATCGCCACGCTGACCATCATCTCACCTATCTGGGCGACGAACCGCCCACCAATCAGCAGGCGAAAGTCACGAAAGCGGAGCGCGGCATAAGGGTCATGTTTAAAAGCAGGATTTTCTGCGGCAGTCATGTACGGATTCCTGATAAAGCTGATGGGGATTTGTTTAATCATGCACGCAAAAAGCAGAAAGCTCTAGTACCAAGAAAAGACTGGAATCCTGCCCTTGCCTATGCTATACTGCGCCCCGGTTGGCCTTGCGCCAATCAAATATCACACGTCCTGACCCGGAGGTGTTCCCCTGATGGGGTTTGCGCCGGGGTTGACGGACGTGATCGCTCAAACACAATCAGGAGAAACTTATGCCTTCCGCAGTCTCAATGAAGGCGCTGCTTGAAACCGGCGTCCACTTCGGCCACCGCACGCCCAAGTGGAACCCCAAGATGGCGCCCTACATCTTCACCGAACGTAACGGCATCCACATCATCGACCTTCAGCAGACCATCGTCAACCTGAACAGTTACTATGACATGGTGCGCGATATAGCCTCGAAGGGTGGAACGGTGCTGTTCGTCGGTACCAAACGTCAGGCGCAGGAAACTGTTGAACAGGAAGCGCTGCGCTGCCACATGCCCTATGTTAACCATCGCTGGCTGGGTGGCACGCTCACCAACTGGAAGACCATCCGTGACCGGATTGAAACGCTGAAGAAGCTGGAAAAGCGCCGTGACGCCGGTGAGTTTGAACTCCTCACCAAAAAAGAAGGTCTGGTGCTGGAACGTAAGATTGAGAAGTTACAACTGCGTTTGGGTGGTATCCGCGATATGAAGCGCCTGCCGGAGATGTTGATTATTATCGACACCATCCGCGAGTCCACCGCCGTCAAGGAAGCCAACATTCTCAACATCCCGGTTATGGCGCTGGCCGATACCAACAGTGACCCGGATGACATCGACTATATCCTGCCCGCGAATGATGATGCGGTGCGCGCCATCAAGCTGCTGGTGGCGACCTTCGCCGAAGCAGTGCTGGAAGGCCAGGCGATGCGGAAGGGCGATGATGAGGCTGATATGATGCCCGATGCTTCCTCGGACATCTATGATTACGACAAGGACGAGGAAAGCAGCGACGAGGCCTATCTCGGCGCATCTACCCTCGCCAAACTGCGGGATGCCAATCTGTTTACCGAAGAAGACAGCGAGTAATACGCATGGAAATTACAGCCAAAATGGTGAAAGACCTGCGGGAAGCCACTGGCGCTGGCCCGCTGGATTGCAAGAAAGCGCTGGAGCTGAACGGCGGCGATGTGCAGAAGGCGATTGACTATCTGCGCGAAAAAGGGCTGGCGCGGGCCGCGAAGAAACTCGGCGGTGGCCGCACGATGAATGAAGGCGTCATCCAGACCTATACCCACTTCAACAACCGCCTCGCCGTGATTGTTGAGGTCAACTGCGAGACGGATTTCGTCGCTAACACCGACCAGTTCAAGGCCTTTGCCCGCGATGTCGCGCTGCAAATTGCCAACCTCGCCCCGCAGTATGTCCGCCGCGAGGATGTGCCTGCCGCTGTCATCCAGGCTGAGCGTGAAATTCTGCGCCGCCGCACACTGGAAGAAGGCAAGCCAGAAAACGTGGTCGATAAAATTGTCGATGGCCGCATGGATAAATTCTACGAAGAAATTGTCCTGCTGGAGCAGAAATTCATCAAGGACGATGCCAAGTCAATCGACCAGCTCCTTTCGGAGACAGTGGCCGAGGTTGGCGAAAGCATCCAGATCCGCCGCTTTGCCCGCTACGCGCTGGGTGAAGATGGGGACGACAACGGGGCGGATGCGTAGTCATCCCGACACGCCTTCCGTTCATCAGCGTTTGCACCTGTGTTGTGCATACAAAGGGATTAGCGTTTGCTAGTCCCTTTTTTATTGTGTGGGCAAAATACCACACCAGAAAAGGAGTGAATATGTCGAGCAATGGACAGGGAAATCTGGTCTACAAGCGCATTGTGTTGAAACTGAGCGGAGAAGCACTGGCCGGGCCGCAAGGGTATGGCATTGATCCCGCCAGCGCCGAGTTTATCGCCCAGCGCATCAAGGCCATTTATGATCTGGGTATTCAGATAGCTGTTGTCATTGGCGCGGGCAATCTGTGGCGCGGCAGCATCGGCGTAAGCCGGGGTATGGAACAAAGCACCGCCGACCACATGGGCATGATTGGCACCGTCATGAACGGGCTGGCGCTTCAGGATGCGCTTCAGCAGGCAGGGGTAGTAACACGGGTGCAAACCGCTATCCAGATGAATGCTGTCGCCGAGCCATATATCCGGCTGCGCGCTATCCGCCACATGGAAAAAGGGCGCGTCGTCATCATCGCCGGAGGGACGGGCAATCCTTATTTTACGACTGATACGGCTGCCGCGCTGCGGGCGATGGAAATTGACGCCGACATTGTGATTAAGGCGACCAAAGTCAATGGTGTTTACTCCGCCGACCCCAAGAAAGACCCAACGGCTACCCGTTTCGCGCGCTTGACCTACGCGGAAGTGCTGGCTAAAAAATATGAGGTCATGGATATGACGGCCTTCACCCTGTGCCAGGAACATAATCTTCCTATTCTGGTGGTTGATTTCTGGGGGGAAAATGATCTGTATCTGGCAGTACAGGGTAATCACGATGTCGGAACGTTGATAACGGTCTGAAATTATGAAACGAGCTGCCGGGCTTCCACGTAAAGCGTATGAGCGGCTATCTCTCCGGGTAACTGTGGAATGATGGCAATCTGCAACGGCGCACGCGCACCGGCAGCCATAAGCTGATCGAGCTGCACAACCCGATAGCCGGTGATCTGACCATCGTGGTTGTGCAGAATGGCAACAGCGCGGAAAAGCTGTAGTGGTTTGCTTTGAGCGTTATATAAAGTTCCTGTGATGCGATAATGATCATCAATGTGGGTGCGCTGCTGTCCTTCAACCATAACACTTATGAGATCACTTTCGCCGGACTCCGCTCTGAGCAGCAGTGCCATTACGCTGGTATAGTCTTCGGCGCTGGCGGTAAAAGAGAGGCGATAGGGCGCTCGTTCGCCGGGTAAAATGTTTCGCTGTTCGAGCGCTACCTGATTTTCGGCCAGCGTGCTGCCATCCTGACGCAGCAGCCGCACCGATACCGCGATGTGTTCAATCGGATTGGTTAACTGATTCACTACCGAGCCGAGACATAGAATCTGGTTGGTCGAGGTCGCATAGCAGAATGGAGGTTCAAGCAGTACATTCACCGGTGTGGACGTGGGGAAAACAGGATACCCTATGCTGTTAAAGTGGGGATTGGGGATATAGAGGGTTTCGCCAATCTGGAGCGCTCGCGGTTCCAGCCTGCCATTGGCAGCCTGCAATTCTGCCAGCGGGACTCCAAACTGACGGGCAATCTGTGAGAGGGTTTCACCTTCCTGCACGTGGTAAAGCAAGGGCGTTGCTGTGGGGGCGATTGAGGAAGTAAAAACCGGATTTTGAAAGGATGAGGGCGATATTGAGGGCTGTATTCGGGCAATCAGGGTGACTGCGGGGCGATAAGTGGGGGGAGCAGTGGGGGCAGTGTCATGGGTGATGCTGCAGCCGACCACCAACACGCTGATGAAGACGACAAAAAGCCGTCGCCAGCCCCAGTAGCCCATATCCCTCATTATCCAGCGTCACAGGCCATTATCCCACATTATAGCGCTATCCACAGCGCACACCAGTATCAATTCTGTTGAACAGCGCCGGTTTCTGATAGTAAATCGGTAAGGGGGCGGCAATGGAAGTTAAACAGCTTGAAGCCCAGGTTGGTGATCTACTACGGGCAAAGGGCTGGACGATCTGTCTGGCGGAGTCGTGTACAGGAGGGCTGGTCATGCATCGTCTGACAAATGTCCCCGGCAGCTCGGCTTATGTGTTAGGTGGTGTGGTGGCATATTCCAATGCTGTCAAACAGGCGCTGCTGCATGTGCGCCAGGGAACCCTGATTGCTTACGGAGCAGTCAGCGAACAGACTGCCAGCGAGATGGCGCTCGGTGTTCAGCAGCTCTTAGGGGCTGATCTGGCAGTGAGCATCACTGGCATCGCCGGGCCGGATGGTGGGACAAAAGAAAAGCCGGTTGGCCTGGTCTACATTGGGCTGGCAGGAGCAGACGGAAAGGTAACAGTCAACCGGCATGTGTGGGATGGAGACCGCGAGGCGGTCAAAAACGCCAGCGCAGAGGCCGCCCTGACACTGGTTTTAGACCATCTGAAGGCGACGATTTAACGCTGTTCTGTTAGCAGATCGACTGCATTGCCGTCCTGATCGTGTACCCGCGCACCACCCACAAGTGATTCAACTGCGAAACCGGCAGCCTGAATGCGGGCAGCGGCAGCTTCTAACGCGGCTGAATCGGGAATAACGATTTGATAGGACTTCAGCCCGACTGCATCCGCCGGTGGGGGTGTAGTCCCAGCCCAGGTGTTCAAGCCGAGGTGATGATGATAACCCCCAGCAGAGACGAATAAGGCTCGATAAGCTGATGCATCCACCGCAATATCCAACCCCAGCAGATCAACATAAAAGGCTTTGGCGGCTTCCAGGCTGGAGACATGAAGATGTACATGGCCGATGTCAGTACCAGGGTCAATGGCATTCCAGGGAGATGAGTCAAGGTCAGCCTGTGCAAGCAGGTCATCGATATTCAATGGTTCGGTGGTCATGGTCAGCGTGCCGTTTATCTGTGGCCATTCAGCACGTGGGCGATCCGTATACATTTCCAACCCGTTACCGTCCGGGTCAGACAGATAGAGTGCTTCGCTAACCGCATGATCGGAGAAGCCACCAAAGGGATATTGGAGGGTAATCAATCGCTGGAATGCCCGCGCCAGCGCTGTTCGGCTGGGGTAGCGAATGGCGACATGGTAGAGGCCGGTGCTGCGCTGTGGCTTTGGGCGGGCAGATCGGTTTTCTGTGAGCAGGATATGGGGTGTTTGCTTGTCGGCGGAAAGGCTGACGGTTGCACCATTCCGCGCGATTTCGTGAAAACCGAGTGAATCAGCATAAAAATTCAATGCACGGTCGAGATCAGCAACGACGAAGTTGGCGCTACCGATATGGGTGGAGTCAGGCAGTTGACGGGGGGGCATAATTATCCATTCTGATATTGCTTCCATTATGGAAGTTATTGTATAATGGGGAAGTGATGAATGTCAAGTGTCATCATGTTCATTTTGTGATAAAATTCTCAATATGGTACATATCATGGAACACCCATTAGAAATTGAAGAGAAGGCCTTCTGTCCGGTTGAACGCACGGCGGCATTAGTTGGTGATGTGTGGACAATATTGATCGTGCGTGATCTGATGGATGGTTCACGACGCTTCGGCCAGTTGCAGGAGTCACTGGGGCATGTCAGCCCGAAGACACTCTCGAATCGACTAAAAGTACTGGAAAAAGCCGAACTGTTGACACGCAAATCGTATGCCGAAATTCCGCCTCGCGTGGAATACTGCCTGACGGAAAAAGGGCGCGCATTGTCACGCATTATTGAGGCAATGCGTGAATTTGGCGAAGTCTATCTGAGCTAGGGCAGCCGTTTTACCCGCGCGATCAGCTCCGAGGTGCTATGACCGGGCAGGTAGTCGATCAGGACGATCTGGCCGCCATAGGATTCGACAGTGAGGCGTTCTGGCAGTGGCTTACTGTTGTAGTCACCACCTTTCACATAAATATCCGGCTGCAATGCGCGTATGAGCGCATCCGCAGTATCGTTCTCGAAGATGATGACACCATTTATGGGGCGGAGTGCTGCTAACAGCCGCGCTCGCTCCAGCGCTGGGACGAGCGGACGGCTTGCTCCCTTCAAGCGGGTTGTGCTGTCATCGCCGTTAATCCCCACAAAGAGCGCATCCCCCAGCGCCCGCGCTTTCTCCAGATAGTCGAGATGACCGACATGAAGCAGGTCGAAGTGACCATTAGTAAAGACGAGCCGCTTTTCCGCCTCGCGCAGCATGTTTCGCGCTGCCTGCGCCGTCTGCAAATTCATCACACCTGACAATTCTGTAATCACCCTATTTTCCTACTTCAGTTCCCTGATTAATTTATTGTCTTGCAAGGCACAGGTTCTTAACTTAGACTACCTTTAATTGGATGTAAAGTGTAAAACTGCACCGGGGTTAACTGGTATGCCCAAGACCATTATTGTCCTGCCGACGTACAACGAAATTGAAAACCTGCCGCTCATCACCGAAGCCCTGTTTGAACTGGCTATCGATGGTTTGCATATTCTAGTGGTGGACGATAATTCACCGGATGGTACTGGTCAACTGGCAGATGAACTGGCTGCTGGAAAATATGCCGGACGGCTGTATGTTTTGCATCGCCGGGAGAAAGGCGGCCTCGGCCCGGCCTACATCGCTGGTTTTAAGCAGGCACTCCAACTCAGCGCAGATTACATCATCCAGATGGATGCTGATTTTTCTCATCAGCCCAAATATATCCCGGATTTGCTGAAGGCCATTGAAACAAAAGACCTGGTCATCGCCTCGCGGTTTGTCCGAGGCGGCAGCGTGGATGAAACCTGGAGTTTTTATCGCAAGCTGTTGAGCTGGTTCGCCAACCGAATTTACACACCTATGATCCTGGGTGTGCCGGTATATGATGCGACGGGCGGCTTTCGTATCTGGCGGCGCGACACGCTGATTGGCCTTGATCTGGATCGGATTCAATCGAGTGGTTATGTTTTTCAGGTGGAAATGGCTTATGTGGCTTACCGGCTGGGTTTCCGCGTGGCGGAAATTCCGATTTATTTCCCTGACCGTAAACTTGGCACCTCGAAGATGGATCTGCGTATTCAGATTGAAGCCGCAGCCCGTGTCTGGCAGGTGATGCGGCGTCACCGGGCGCTGAACCCGGAAATGCGGCGTACCCAGGCCTATGTGTAACTCTCGGTACTAAGTAAAATCGCAATCCAGATCAATATCGTGGGAGAGGATTTTTAATCCTCCCCTAGAGATGTTTACGGCTCTATTGTTCCTGTCTGAAAATTCAACGCACAGGATGAATTGGGTTTACAGGGTTCCCTGGGTGGTGTGCAGGCCTGTCGCGCCGCTGGGGCGGTTACCCGCAACCAATTCAATCTGTTTGGTGCCATCGCCTTCAACACAGCGGACAGTAAAGGTGTGCTGCCCAGCCTGAAAGGGCCAATCGTAACGCCAGATGACCCAGGTAGTCTCCGAAAGCGGTCTGCGAAGCTGGGCAGGCATCCAGTCACCATCATCAATTCGTACTTCTACCTTTGAAATACCCCGGTCGCCCGCATGAGCGATGCCACCCATGGGTACAAGCTGTCGCCCCCCATCTTCAATGATATGATTGGCCGCAACCGTATCAATGACGGCGGTAGCACGCATCACGGCGTCTTTATCCCAACCGCGCCGCACCCAGTAACCTTCTTCCCACTGTGGGATAGCCTCAATTTTGGTAATCCACTTGGGCTGTTTCATACCATAATGGTCAGGAATGTAAATTCGCAACGGAAATCCGTGTTTCGCCTTTAGCGGTAAGCCGTCCCAGGCGTAGGCCAGCATAACGCGCTCATCATTCATAACCGTTTCCAGATCAATGACTTCATCAAAATTATCAGCAGAGGTGATCCGCAGGTGTGTCGCTTCCGGGCTGAGGTTTGCTCCGGCAATTACATCGCGGAGAGAAGCACCCGTCCAATACTGGGTGCCGATCAGATCACCAGCGATACGATTGGAAATGCAGGCCAGTGTCACAAACTGATTGAGCGGATTGTAGTTTTGGCGGATTTCAGCCAGCGTCAGCTTAACCGGGTTATCGACCAGCCCGGTGATTTCGAGCGTCCAGTCGGCTTCGCTCACGACCGGTGGCAGGGTATTAATATCGATACGGTAGTGATTATCAAGCGGCGTGAATTCCGGGCGTGTTCCGGCAGCGGGCTGAAGTGTGTCGGCGGTATTGGGGAGATTATTGCTGGCTGACCACGGGCTTTCGGCTGCACCAGTCGCCAGTGCCGTTGTGGTGGAAACTGCCTCTGGTTCATTGGGACGTAAAAGCAGGCCTACACCCGTCCCGGCAACCGTGATCGCGGCTGTTGCACCGCCCATGGTAACGAGAAAGCGGCGGCGGTCAACCTGCCGGGCGTCGGTTTCTGGTGGGAGTGGTGTCTCTTCCAGATGGACATAAGCCCAGGTGAGCGCCAAACCCCAGACGGCAAAGGCGACCACTATCCAGAGATTGCTGACCAGCGGACTGGCGGAGGCTGTCAGATTGACGCTGCTGCTGATGAGCATGACCGGTATACCAACGGCCAGCCCAACCAACAGGCCAACAATGTAGCGTGATTTGACACGATGCAGGATAGCGAACAAAACAACAGCAGCAACGACTCCTGTCACCAGCATTCCGGCAAGAGCCATTGTCTGCTCGGCGGTTTTTGCGGCGCTGGAGGTTTCCCCCAGGCGCAGGATGGTGACGACATCGACGATGCGATCAATGCCAAAGGTGAGAATTGGGCCGGGTAAATTGCGCCCTACCCAGTCGAAGACATCAAATGGCACAAACGGCGTGCCGATGATCTGTGCTGCCAGGAAAAAAATGGCGATCAGCGGCGCAGTCAGCAGCGCGCCAACGACTGCGCCGGTTAAGCGAGAAGGCCTATGCGATTCGTTCATCAATTCCGCCTTATGACTTTACAGTAATTGTCTTTAGACTAGACACGATTTCTTGCTAAAGTGTTACGCGCTGAAAGATCGTGGCGGATTGCATGAGCAGCGTAATAGCTGTTGACTATCTATCTACTATGAAACGATACTGGAACACAAATCATACAAGCTGTCGGTGTTCAGCAGTGATTTAGCCGATATAATCAAAGTGTTTCGTTTTCTTAACAGTAATAAGGCTCATCTGCAATGCCCAGCGTTTTCATCTCCTACCGACGCTCTGACAGCATCGCCTTCACCGGGCGCATCTACGACCGGCTGACAGCGGCTTTTGGCAAAAACAATGTCTTCAAAGACGTTGATAATATTCGTCCCGGCGAGGATTTCCGTCAGGTGCTTGACCGAGCGTTGAACCGCTCTGATGTGCTGCTGGTCATCATCGGTACATCGTGGTTGATGATTGCGGATGATTATGGCAACCGCCGCCTGAATGATCCAAAGGATTATGTTCGCATCGAAATAGAAACCGGCCTGAAGCGTGACGATGTGCTGGTCATTCCGGTACTGGTCAATGATGCTGAAATGCCGCCGACCGATTCGCTGCCTTCGACGCTGCGTGATCTGGCATATCGCAACAATGTTTCCGTCCGCAACGACCCGGATTTCAACAACGATATCAACAGCCTGATTCGGGTGATACAGGATCAGGCTGGTTCGGGGCGCAGTCCGCTGCTGACCATAATTGGGGCGCTGCTTCTGCTGGCGGTCATCGCAGCGGCAGTCATTTTTGGGGTGCTGCCGCGCCTGAATCAGCCACCTTCACCGACGCCAAGCCAAGTGGCACAGGTCGTCGAAACGAAAATTGTTACTGATGAGCCAACCGCCGCGCCAACTACTACCCCCACGCCAACGGATGCTCCCATTGCTGCGGTTACTTCGGAGCCAACGGCCAACCTGACACCGACAGTTCTCTACCCGGATGGGCGTGCTGTACAACTGCTGTATGATGAGACGAGTTTGTACGCATATAACCTGCCGGGACAAAGCCGCCTGGAAATTGACCGGCTGGGGTTTGAAGCATTGAGCGCAGATAATCTGCCGGTTCGCGCGTACAATGGCACGAGCTGGTCGGGCGCGTATGCTTTTCTGGACAGCGGTAACTGTATCGCGCTGGAAATTTTACAGGCTACACGCCACCTGCGACCGGGTCTGTGTCAGGGTTCAGGCTATAATGCGCTGCGAACGCCGAACAGCAGTGCTAACACAGTTTTCTGGACAGAAGCCAGCGGTGCTTCCGAATTTCGGGTACTGTGGGATGGTTTGGAAGTAGGACGCTGCCCAACCGGCTCAGGAACGTGTGAAATCCGCGTGCCACGTTCGTAAATTCTGATGATGAAGTAACGTCTACAGGTAGTAATCGATTCTAACTGTTTAATCGGAGCGACAGTATGTGTTGCGCTCCTGTTATTCGGAAGCGCGTTAGGGATCGATTATCAATCTATTCTGCGATAAAGAGAGGTTTCTATGACTGACTCCCCGATGCGAATCCTGGTCATCGCCGCGCACCCGGATGATATTGAATTTGGCGCGGCGGGCAGCATAGCGGTCTGGACGGATGAAGGGGCAGAAGTTACTTACTGCCTTGTCACTAATGGGGCAGCGGGCAGCAATGCTCCGGACGCAGACCTAGCGGCACTGGTGACAACCCGCGAAGCGGAACAGCGCGAAGCAGCCGCTATCGTGGGCGTCCATGATGTGCGTTTTCTGGGTTATCAGGATGGCATTCTTCAACCGACGCTGGAACTTCGGCGCGACCTGACACGCCTGATCCGTGAGATACGCCCGCAGCGGGTGATGATTTCCGACCCGACGCTGGTTTTCGCCGGAAATTTCTACATCAACCACCCTGACCACCGCGCTGCTGCCGAAGCCGCACTTTACGCGGTGTTCCCCAGCGCCGGAACACGCCCGATCTTCCCTGAGTTGCTGGCGGAAGGGCTGGAACCCCATGATATTGATGAGCTTTATATTCAGTTCACGGAAAAGCCGGATATAGTGATCGATATTTCAACGGCGATTGACCGCAAAATCGCAGCGCTGCTGGCTCACAAATCGCAGGTTGGGCTGGAGGTTGAAAAGATGGTCCGGGAGTGGGATGCGGAAGCTGGCAAGGAAAAAGGTTATGCCTATGCCGAAGGTTTCCGTGTGATGAAGCTGAAACAGGATCAGCCAGAAGCCGAGGCAGTTGGCGAAGCGCCGATTCCGGTAGAATAAACAGCAAATTGGGTGGAGGCACAGTACAACTGTGTCTCTGCTGCTCAACCCAGTTCAGTTGTTTTTATCGTCTCGATGTGCTGACCTTTGATCTGTATAACCTCCAGTCTTTGAATGATCCCCTTGATTACAAAGCTGCTGCTATTGAAAGCATCAGCGGCATGTTTTACGACACCGGCATCTTCCGCATAACCCACTGTGATGTGTGGCACGAAAGGAATATCCAGCCGCAGTTCGCCTGCCAATGGGCCGCTGTAGAGGTGGTCATGCAGGCGCACCATGGCGCTGAATCCTTCGTCCGGCACGAGATAGAGATAGGTGTTGGGGCTGGATAGATCGCGGAAGGGAAGGGCGCAGCGGATGACGAATAGAATCGGTGCTTGTTGGGCAGTCTGCGCTTTGATATGCGCGATGAATGTGCCAGCATCCAATGCTGTCGTTGGAAAGACGAAGGTAAAGTGTGGGGCGATATGCTGGTAGCGAAGGGCAGGGTTTTCGCGCCGCGATTGTACGATTCGGGCATCATCCTGTGGGATCAATACAGGGTAGGCGATGAGCGCCAGCAATCGATTAACTGCCTATTACGCCTAAATAGGTAGCAGCAGCCACTCTGTCGAGTGAGCCGTCACCCAGGCTGATTTTCCAGGTGCCGTCGCGCTGGCGGCTGGTGAAGATGATGGCGCTGTTATCTTCCGTCCAGGCCAGTGGTTCAACAAAGGTGGTTATCGGATCCGTCAGACGAGTCTGACTCATGGTAGACAAATCAACCAGCACGAAAACGGTTCGCACTGACTGACTGGGTGCGCCGAAGTTGCGAATTTGCGCCACTGCATACACTGCCTTTGTCCCATCGGGCGCAATTACGATGTCGCCTGCCTGGGTGTAATTATTGAGCGTGATGGCTGGAAGGGTTTGCGTCACCTGTCCAGCGAGGTTATGGACACTAAGATCGAAACCGTTCAAATCCTCGGCCACTTTCAGGCGAAGAAACAGGCCGCTGCCAAAACCTGCGCCGCAAAAGCAGCCCGGTTCGCCCGGCAGGTAATTTTGCTCGCCTGTTTCAACGTCCAATGCGAACAATCCAGCGAACTGGGGATAAGGTGTAAAATCAGCCACTCCTTCCGGCTGGAAGTCCATATAGAGGATTGTGTTATCGGCATTAAAGGCCACCGGCAGGGCGCGGATTCCATCACGTGGGCCGTCTACCAAGACCTGCCGTGACTCACTGCCATTGAGGTTGGCGATGGTGGTGATGGTGGTCAGGCTTTGGGGGGTGCCACTGGTGAGAGTCCAGGCAATGTGGCTGCTGTCAGGTGAAATCAGCCAATCCACACGGCGCGTGTCTGCCCCTGGCTGGATGAAAGGATGTGAGCGGAGTTCGCCATCCGGGGCAGCCAGCATCACCTGCGCCGTCGCCCGGTCAAAGAACAGCACCGCATCAGCGGCGGGGGTATAACGTTCGCCGGATACTTCGATGGCTGTTTCCTCGCCCGTCAATACATTGATGAACGTTAAGCGATCAACACCTGTTCCGGTAGTGCTGCGCTGGAGGAAGACCTGCCACGTTGCACTGTTCTGCGCGGAAATCGGACTGGTCCCTAAAAGTGTAAGGAATAATAGGGTGGTGAGATAGCGTATCATGTTGCTGTTTCGTTTAATGCTGCTACGAGGCGTGGGAGTGCTTCGCCAGAGGGTGCGGCCAGCCACAGGTCGGCAATCGAAGTCACCATGCTTTCGACGGGGTTGATTTCGATCACTATAGCGCCGAAACGTTTCGCCAGATCAGGCATATCGGCAGCGGGGGATACCACGCCAGATGTGCCAACGACCAGCATCGCATCCGTGCGTGACAGCACATCGCGTGCAGCCTGAATCTGGTCAGCGGGGAGCATTTCACCAAACCAGACGACATCCGGGCGGAGATGACGTCCACAATAGGGACAGGGCGGTGGGCCGGATGCTGCATCCCAATTTAGCTTTGAAATATCCACCAGTGTGGGGCTGCCCTGGCAGTTATAAAAACAGCGGGTGGCCGCGATATTACCATGCAGCCGAATCAGGTTTTTACTGCCCGCGCGTTCGTGGAGATCATCGACATTCTGGGTGATGATCTGCATCGTTGGATAACGCTGTTCCAGTTCGGCCAGGGCGAGATGACCGGGGTTGGGCTGGGCAGTACGTACCATGCCGCGCCGGTATTCATACCAGTCCCAGACCAGTTTCGGATTCTCCAGAAAGGCACCGGGAGTCGCCAACTGCTGTGGGTCATACTGCGCCCAGAGGCCATCCAGCGCATCACGGAAGGTCGGTACACCCGATTCTTTACTGACACCCGCTCCTGTCAAAACAGTCAGTTGTTTTGCGGCACGAATGTGGTTAGAAGCCTGTTTGATGAGTTCATCTGTCAGCATGATTTAAGCTAACCCTAAGCATTTAGATCGTATGATTCACTGTACATCGATCAACTGTATATGAGCAAAAGCTGGTCACAGTTTTCCCCAGTATATGCCGAGGCCCGCGCCATGACCAGCCTATGGGGAGAGGAATCCCATGTCATACCCGGAATTTCATTATCGCTGGGAGTGGAAATTGCAGTCCACGCCGGAAACGCTATGGCCGCTGGTGACAGACACCAACCGTTTTAATCGTGATACCGGCGTCCCGGCTGTTGAACGCCGCGACAAGAGCGATATGGCGCTGCCAAATGCCCGCCGCTATCTCCGTCTGTTCCGCCTGGGTGTGCCGGTGGAATGGGAAGAAGAACCGTTTGAGTGGGTACGCCCACGCCGTTTTGGGGTTGTCCGCCGCTACCGAAGCGGCCCGGTGGCGGAAATGCGCGTCCTGGCTGATCTGTCACCCAGCGCTGAGGGTGGCACAAATCTGGTCTATCAGGTATGGGCGCGGCCAGCCAACCCCCTGGGCCTTGTCGCAATACCGGCACAGATTGGTCTCATCAGTGCAAGGGCTTTTGAGTTGGCTTTTCGTCGCTACGATCAGGCGGCTTTTGCGGGTGTCAGTATAGTCGATTTGTCGAGTAACATCGAATTTGCCCCTGGTGGACGCGCTCGCCTGATGGATATTCGAGATGCGCTGCTCAACGATGGCGCGGATGTCGAAATTGTCGAACACCTTGTAGCGGCAGTGGAGCAGCTTGACGCGATGGCACTGGCACGGCTGCGCCCATATGAATTGGCTGATCGCTGGGATTTGCCCCGGCGTGCCATTCTGGAACATTTCCTGCTGGCAACACGCCGCGGCATGTTTGAGCTTCAATGGGATATTCTCTGCCCCCTGTGTCGCAACGCCAAAGTGAGCGCCCCAACGCTCGGCAAAATTCAAAATCGAGTACACTGTGCCACCTGTAACATCGATATTGACGCCAACTTTGACCGCTCGATTGAACTCACTTTTCGTCCGAACGCCAACATTCGCCAGACGGAGCGCGTCGAGTTCTGTGTGGCCGGGCCACAGATCACGCCGCACATTGTGGTGCAGCAGTTAGTCGCACCGGGAGATCAGCGGACAGTGCAGCCAGCACTGGAAGTAGGACGCTATCGTCTGCGTACACTGGGAATGCGCGGCGGCGAGTTTGTCCGGGTGGATGCTGATGGACTGGAAGAGGTGACACTGCGTGCCAGTATCGTTGATGGCTGGCCGGAGGGGGAAATCAGCCTTGCACCAACTCCCACACTTAACCTGAAAAATTCCACTGATGAAGAACAGCTTTTCATCCTCGAACGTACTGCATGGAGCGACAGCGCTCTGACTGCCGCCGAAGTCACTGTTTCGCAGACCTTCCGTGATCTATTTGCCAGCGAAGCGCTGCGCCCCGGTGAGCAAATTTCTGTAGGCAGCCTGACGATCATTTTCACCGACCTGCGCGGTTCTACACGGCTGTACAACGAAATTGGCGATGCACCGGCGTTCGGGCTGGTGATGAATCACTTTGATGTGCTGCGGGCTGCTATCAATGCTGAGGGTGGGGCGATTGTCAAAACGATTGGCGATGCAGTGATGGCGGTTTTCCAGCGTCCTGCACCCGCCCTGCGCGCTATTCTCAACGCGCAGAATATGCTGGCGCGGGAGCCAGATAGCGAACGGACTTTGGAACTGCGTGCCGGGATTCATTATGGCCCGTGTATCGCCGTGACGCTCAATGACCGGCTGGATTATTTTGGTTCTACCGTGAATATGGCAGCGCGACTGGAAAGTTTTTCGACCGGCGGAGATGTCATCATCTCTGACTCTGTTCGTATCGACCCGGAAGTGCGGGAACTGCTGGACATGGCGGATTATGGGTTTGCCGCTGATCCTTTCCAGGCGCAGCTTAAAGGTTTTGATATGCCCTATGCCCTGTGGCGGGTGAAGGGGCAGGTTGTGCTGGAGCCTACGCTTTAGGTTGTTGTGACGATAAACCCTTCTGGCACGCTCCACGCTCCCCACATACCATCAGGACGGCGGGCGCGGACGCGATAATAGTAGTAGCCGTCGTCGAGCGGTGGCACACTCGCAAAAAGCGTGGTGAAATTCAGGCTGTCATTGGTGTAAACCGGGTTTGTAAAGAAGGTATCGTCATCCACCTGAAGCCAATAGCTATCTGCCCAGCTTACCCGACTCCAGGTTAGTGTTGGCTGGGTGGTGGTGAAGTAATTACGGGCAGGCGCGGCATGAGCGGCGGGAGAGAGTGTGAAGTTGTAGATTTCGCTCCATGCAGTAGGGCTGTTGTCCATCCCCACCGCCCGGACTCGCCAATAATAATTTCGGTAGAGGAGGGGCGCGGGCGGTATATAAGTGGTTGCTGTGCCACTGTAAACGAGTGCCTGTGGCGGGTTCATATCGTCAAACTGCACTTCATAACGGGCGGCATACTGCTGGCTGCTCCAGGCTATCGGCTGACGGACATTGGTCGTGGTGCTGCCGGTAGCTGGTGAGAGCGGTGTTGGTGTCTCTGGCCCTGGAATGGTACCGGGATAAGTGTCGAGTGTGCCGAGCTTAAAGCGCCGAATGGAATATCTAGGTGAATCGATGGTGATTGAGACGGCATTGTGATAACCATCGAGGTAATTGACAGTGACCGTGCTGCCATTAATGACTTTAGATACTGTCGCATTGAAGGTGTGGTCAATAATATCTGTATACCACTGCACGGCACTAGCATCGTAGTAGCTGGCGCGCGCGCGAATTTGATTGGTTCCAACCTGCTCAAACCGGGCGCGAATGATGTCGCCCGGTTCGGGAACATTAGCCGAAGCATCCGCTGCATCTGGCAGTCGCCATTTTTGCATAATGATCGGTTCTCCCAACCAGGCCTCAAAGGCCAGGTACATGACCCCGTTTTCACCATAAGGAATGAATTCGAGATTGTGTTCCCGGTTAACTTCTTTGCGGAATCCGACCATCGCTGAACAATATCCACTGCAATAGGAAGGCGTACCATTGGGCCAATCAATTTCGATCTCTGCCCAACCATTAGCCAGATTAGGCATCCGGTCAATGTTGCGACCGGATTGAAGACGGTCATTGGGTGTGTACAGGCCATAGGTGGGATGGAGCGTTGGATTATTTTTCCAGGTAGACCAATCGTGCTGTACCTGCACGCCGTTCATAGAGCGAAAATCCTGTTCCTGCACTTTGGCTGTCGAGCGTGTGTCCGGCCCATCCGGGAAAGGCTGTGCCGTCATAGCCCGCCACTGATCGACATGGACGACAAGATCGCTGGCGCTGTTGGTGCTGATAATGCCCATCGCTGCTCGGTTGTAAGTCTCGCCGGACATCTGTCCCTGGCGATACCAACCATAAAATTTACCGTTGATCAAGAAGGCGAAAGCGCGTTTGACACCTGGCCCGGCCTGGGAGTGCAGCCCGATTTCCAGTTCCACCCATTGATTCTGGGGAAATGTGTCATAGGCATTGAAGATGGCCTGTGCGCTGCTATCCGGCTTGCCACTGACTGATAATGCGCCATTCTGGCCGACGCGCAAAAACCATCCAGTAGACATGGTCGTGCTGGCCCACATACCGGCCAGCGGCAGGTATTCGCCCGCGCCCAGCGCTGTGACCGTTGAGGAAGGCAGGTAGATGCTGGCACGCTGCCAGTGATAGGTGCTGGTACGTTCCTGCCATTGGTGGTCGCTGGCGCGGTCAGAGAAGGTAGGGTCTTTTTGATAAACATAAGCAGAATTACCACTGTTAGTGGTAAACATGCGGGCAGAATAGGAACCGCTTGCCGCTCGTAGATTATCTCGCGTGACGCTGCCGCCACTTGCTGCTGAAGTGATAACCCATGAAGCAGGTGTGTTTTCAAAGGATTCGATGACAGACGCCGCCGCCTGTGTGTCTGTATGCGTAAAAAATGCGAGGATTAGTAATAGTAAAACACCAGCCAAATTTCGGCGCATTCCGTTCCCTTTACTATAAAAGCAGACACTTCAGGCTACATGACGATGCCTTAAGCTAACCTAAAATCGTAAAGGAACAGTGTATAATTTGTATAGAAGTTACGCAGTTCAGAATATTTCTCGCCTGGACAAGGGGTTTAAACCCCTTGTCTGAAGTTTGGCGGTATTTGCAAAAAGAAAGACCTTTGGAGAAGCTTGAGTTGCG
>CAYUTY010000044.1:0-48695 GCA_964447795.1 uncultured Anaerolineaceae bacterium | reverse complement strand
GTCTTAGTTATTTTTTTTTCTTTTTATTTGTAATTCTTTGTTTATTTTTTCATTGGTTATGGTATCTGCGGTTGTAATGGTAAAGGCAATGGTAACGGCGGCGGCAGACCCGGTAAGCCCTAAGCTGTAAGTTCTCTGTTTGATAGAGAAACGGTCAGGGTGAATGATTGCTACGCCCTGACCGTTTTGAATTTCAGATGACACTGATTAGAAGGCGGGGATAAATACTTCCTCAACCAGCACCGTGGCGACAAAATCAAGCAGATCATCTACGCCTGTGTGCGGTGAAAGCATATAAACAGACTGCTCTTCGTCCGCTGAGACATCCCAGGGCATATCGCTGCTCAGAATCAGCAGTGGTTGAGCAGCAACCGAGCGCAGATGATGATAAATTTCGGCGGCGGTCAGCTCGTCATGTTCGGCATCTATAATGACAGCATCAGGGGCATAGGCCATATACATGCCCAGCGCTTCCGACGATTCCTGTGACAAATAAACCCACCATCCACGTGCTTCAGCGGCAGTCAACAGGGCTGCGCCGCTGCGGGCATCCCCGGCATACAGAATGAAGGGGTGTTGTTTCGACATCGTGCTACCTCTCTTTTACTGGCGTCAAAAATCATCCTACAGGTGCGTTTGCAGTGGTTATAGCACCAAGTCAGACCAGCTCAATTAATGGTTTGAGCGCAAGGATTGGATAGTTCATGGTGACTATATTCAGTATCCTAATGAATGTAGAGTTGAATGAATTGAGGATGGCGATGGACAGCATAGCACCTAAAAACCTGACGGATGAGATTTGCTGGGAGGCGACTGTGACCCGCGACCGCCGTTATGATGGCGTTTTCGTGCTGGCAGTGCGTTCAACCGGGATTTACTGCCGCCCCTCCTGCCCGGCTCGTAAGCCTCGGCGGGAGCAGGTGACATTTTTCATGCGTCCAAACGAGGCAGAAGAAGCAGGTTTCCGCGCCTGTAAACGCTGTAACCCAGACAAGCAGGCTTTTGAAGCGGAAACGGCGGCGCTGGTCTGCCGCTATATTGAAGAACATCTGGATGACCGTCTGACGCTGGATGATCTCAGTGCTGTAGCTAACCTGAGTCCACAACACTTACAGCGCGTTTTCAAACGGGCGACTGGTATTTCGCCGCGTGAATATGTCGAAGCGCGGCGAGTGGAAGCGCTAAAAGGACACCTAAAGGCAGGAGTGGGTGTCACGCGGGCGCTGTATGAGGCAGGTTATTCGTCCAGCAGCCGGGTGTACGAGTCATCAGATGCGGCACTGGGCATGACACCGGCAACGTACCGGCGTGGTGGCGCGGGGATAGAGATTGGCTATACGGTGGTCGCCTGTCCGTTGGGATGGCTGCTGGTAGCCGGGACAGAACGGGGGATATGTGCCGTGAGTCTGGGCGATTCGGCAGTTCTGCTAGAGGAAACCCTGCGAAGTGATTACCCGGCGGCTGAGGTAAAACGCGATGATGAGGCATTAGGCGGTGCGGTTGGAATCATTCTTGATTATCTGAAAGGTGAACAGCCTCATCTGGAACTGCCACTGGATGTACGGGCGACGGCTTTTCAACGGCGAGTGTGGCAGGAGCTTCAGGCCATTCCTTATGGCGAAACACGCTCCTACAGCGAAATCGCGGCAGCGGTTGGCAACCCGAAAGGGGCGCGAGCGGTGGCGCGTGCCTGCGCGAGCAACCAGGCGGCGCTGATTATCCCGTGTCACAGGGTGGTGCGGGAAGATGGCGATCTGGGAGGCTACCGCTGGGGGATGGAGCGCAAACAGGCGCTGCTTGAAAGGGAAAAGCAGGGAGTGGATAAATTAAAGGACGCAATTTCGCAGGCGGATTAACCAGCAGCCTGGCGGGCGATGGCTCGCTGGGCGATATCACGTATCTCTTTAGCACGGATGGGTTTGACGAGATAGGCATCGGCGCGGTCAAGTTCCGGGCTGGGGGCGAAATGATTGTGGGCTGTGACGATGGCGACAAAAAGATCGTTCAGATGAGGTGACTGAAGGATAAACGAGAGGACAGCGAATCCATCAACCTGCGGCAGCAGCATATCCAGAAACAGCACACTGGGAGCTGTCTGACGAAGAATGTTAATCGCCTGATTGCCATCTTCCGCCAGCAGCACTTCCAGGCTGGTTGGCAGCAATATCTGCTCCAGAAAATGCAGAGAATTATAGTCGTCGTCCACAATGAGAGCGATATGCTGCATGTAATCTACCTTATGAATTACGCGCACATGATCTTTCTACGGCGCTCATACTCTGGTATTCTGCTAAAACGAAAAAGACTTGAATATTGTAAAAATCAGGGAGGGAACTATATTTTGCATCAACATATTATAATTTTGTTACGCCGTAATGCAAATTACAGTTATGCAATGCTAGGCCGGAATGAGTGTGAAGGCGAAGGTGCTGACAACTTCCTGGCCGATGAACAGGCGGATTTCGTAATCGCCTGCGGGATAACCGTTTTCATCCCCGAAAAAGAAGATCGTTGAGCCGTTTTCATCCAGACTCCAGAGATAGGACTGCCCCTGTACCGGCACTCCTTCATAAAAGAGAATGCGCGACCACCCAATACCCGCATCCATAATGCGGTAATCCATCTGAAAATAGAGGCGCTGGATTCCCGCTGTAAAACGCCTTCCTGCATTAACCAGACTGCCATCTTCGCCAATTTCACCAGCGGCAGTTGCCAGGGTGAGCCGTGCGCCAGCGCGAGGCTGCCGGGAGCTAGGCGGCGGAGTCCAGAGCAGGACGTTCTCGAAAGTTGCCGTCGGCGTAAGGGTGTCAGTTGGTGTCGCTGTGGGTGTTGCTGTCAGGGTGCTGGTCGATGTTTCAGTTGGCAGCAGGGTTTGCGTGGGGACGGTTAATGTTGGTGTTGGCGTAGCCGTCGCTGTCACGGTGAGGGTGGCGGTTGGCGTCGCGGAAAAACGCGGCGAAGGCGTGATACTGGGCAGAATGACGCCGCGCGGGGTTTCGAGATCGTCTGCCAGTATATTGTTGACGCGGCGATAAGCAGCATCAGCCAGTCCGCTGAACAGCGCCAGCACAAAAGCAGCAGTAAAAAGCGCAATTGAAAAGAGGAATAGCTGGCCGCCGCGCTGACCGGCGGTGCGGCGGATGCGCCAATACGGGCCGGTGCGTCCTCGGCGCAACTGCTGGAGCGCGATCAGCAGTAAAACGGCGGCGACCATCACCAGGCCGCCGATCAGGTAGGGGAGAAGATTAGTAATCAATTCAGTCATGATGGGGAATTATAGCAGGCGCGCGGCTATTGACAGCGGGCAAATCGCGCCGGTGTAGTAATCGTTGGTCAGGCGTTGAACAGGCGGGCTAAAATTGAAAACTGTCGCGGTAGCGAATCAGCTTGCGTTCGTAGTTGGTCGTGAATTCGAGCAGCCGTTCTTCAAGATCACGCCAGCGACGAGTCCTGAGGGTATCCAGCGTGTTTTCCAGACTGTCGGTTACAAATTCAATCTGGCGCAGCGGATAATTGCCATAGGCTGTATGCCAGACAGCAGTCATGTAGAGTCCCATTGTATGCAGCGCGGGGACAAATTCGCTGGTTACAAATTGATAATAGGCATCGTAGGTGTCCAGCCGAATATCGTACTGAATGACCAGACGGTACTGGGGGATAATGCGTATTGGCATCATGAGCAGTATGTATTCTCCATGTATTGATTCTAGCACGTTCCTGAATGCTGTGACATAAGCAATACATAAATATCCAGCCCTTGTCACCCTCCAGCGAATGGGGTAACGTTTCAGGCCGTATGGGATGGAGGGTCTTGATGAGCAGCAATTTGCAAACGCGGCTGGATGACCTGCGGCACCAGCTTCAAAACATGGGGGACGATGCTGATCCGTCCGTGCTGGCGCAGCTTGAGCGTACTGCGCGCAGCCTGCTGGCGGATGCGAAGAATACCCCTTATGAGGCGACTGCCCAGGCGTTGTTCGCGGAGCTGGCGCGTTTGAGCAACCCGACTTCCCCGACGGCTGCGACTGTGCGTGGACTGGCGCGGCGAGCGCGGATTCGTATTGAAATCGCCGGGGATGAAGACGATATTGATGAGGCGATTGATATTCTGGCGGAGGCGCTGTCGCTGAGTTCGCAGGATGCGGATGTGATCGCCCTGCTGAATGAAGCCGCCTCGCGCGGACAGCAGGCTGCCCAGCGTGTGAATGATCTGTTTGCGCGTTATGGCGTACAGCGCAGCACTCCACCACCCACAGCCGCACCGCCGTCAGCGATGATACCGAACAACCCACCGCCATACCCTACGTCGTCCGGCTACCCTCCCCCGGAAGAGGAAATTCAGCAGCCTGCTCCGAACCGGCGGATGCCAGGGCGGGGGCCGCTGTATAACACGCCTGATATTGACGAGATGCTCTCAGAACTCACGCAGGCGTACTATTCCGGCGATTATCAGCAGACGGTTGATCTGGCGAATCGTATTTTATCGATGCAGCCGGGTAATCCGACGGCGCTGGATTACCGGCAGAAGGCTGAAGATAACCTGATACGCGGGGTTGTGCCTGATCATCGCATCCCGTTCGATGCGCGAGTGGCCTACAACCGTGCCAATTCGCTGGTGCGAGCCGGAAATTATGATGAAGCGGAACGTTTGTACCGCGAAGCCCGTGATCTGGCAGAACGCAGCGGTATTTTAAGCTGGAAAGATGCCGAGCAGGCCATGCTCGATATTCAGGATCTGGCGCTGGCACGCGAGATGCTGACGGACGGCGACCGGCTTTTGAAAGCAGATAGCTGGTCGGAGGCGCTGCGGAAATACGAAGGGGCCCTGCGAGTCGTCCCCAATGACCCACAGGCAGAAGAGCGAGTCGAAATGGTGCGGCGCATTCAGCAGGATGCTGACCAGGCTGCCGTGCAACTGAGCATGTTGAGCGGCCCGCTGACGGAGCAGGTGGCGCAGTTACAGAATGTGCTGAATATTCTGATGCGGGTGCGCCAGCTTTTGCCAGACAGCCAGCGTCTTTCCCAACTGGCGCAAACAGCCAATAACCGCCTCGCTGGGATCAAGACTCAGCTTAACGATCAGGCCCAGGCGGCGCTGCAACGGGCGGCAACTTCTAACCGGCTGGAAGAACGGCTGACGCTGACTAATGAGGCGCTTTCCATGCTGGAACTGGGCATCAAGCTTGATCCCGGCGATACCAGTATATCGCAGGCCTTGCTGGAGACACGCGCTGTTACCAGTGACATGCAGCGGGCGCGGCAGGTGATTGAACGGGCAGCAGCGCTGGTCGCTCAGAATTTTGATAACGAACTATCGCAGGCGCGGTCAATGCTGGCTGGCTTGCGCGATTATGTGCAGGACGAGCGTTACCGAATTGTGGTAGCCGATCTGCTCGCACGCTACATTGAGCGGGCGGAATTTGCGATTGAAGAAGGTAATGTCGGGGATGCTGAAGCCTGGGTCGCCACGCTGCATGATGAACCATTCCGCGTGCTAGGCCGCCGCTCGGAAGTCATTCGTATTGAAAATGCGGTGAAGTCGATGCGTCGTCGCGGCAGCATCCGGCTGGGGCTTATCATACTGGCGATTTTAATCTTCATCACAGCGGCTCTGTTTGCGACACAGGGATTATGGTCGCCTGTATTGTTTCCGCCGCCGACGGCCACACCGACTGACACACCCACACCGAGCCATACGCCGACACCCAGCGATACACCAACGCCGAGCGATACCCCCACGCCGACGAATACCCCAACCTGGACATGGACACCTTCGCCAACTGTTACGCCATCATACACACCAACGGCCTCGCTGACGCCGACGGAAACGCCGACACCAACGCATACGCCGACGATTACGCCGACGCTGACACCCAGCAGCACGCCGACGGAGACGCTGACACCAACCATTACACCGACACCCAGTGTGTTATGCCGTGTGCTGAACACGCAGGGACAGTCGATCAATGTGCGAACCCAGCCAAATCCGAGTGCACCTCGCATCGGCTTTTTACCGCCGAATGAAGCAGCCAGCGTGCTGCGACAGGAACGCGGGAATGATGGGCGGGTGTGGTTTTATCTGAGTGTGCTGGTCGAGGGCGGCGAGGTACGGGGTTGGGTGCGCTCCGACACGGTGACGGAATTATTCGAGGACTGCCCACCTTTCCAGTAACAATTCTGGCTCCCAGACGGTATAGATCAGTGACAGGAGGGAAATCTTCTGTCACTGATTTTGTTTTCACGAAAAATTCACAGGCTTTAGTCTTGAGATGGTGAGTCGGTGTTACAATGAATTCAGCGTTAAGATAAGTAAGTGTAAAATCGGAGAAATAACTTTGCCTCTATTCAGTGCGGAATTCTATCCCTTCCGCATGATGAGCAACGACCGGGCTAAACCCTGTACGGGCGATTCATTGATGGCGCAGGCAATGTTCATTCATCGTGATAACCAATGCGCGGGTGAGCGTTTCATTATCGCCCTGCCACGCGAAGCTGGACACTGGTCTGACGTTTGTTCTACTGAACAAACCGCCTACAGCCTCGGCCAGCTTACAGCGGTGGTAGTGCTGCCGCCTGTGCCGAGCGCACGACAAGGCCGCGACCTGCTTTCATATTGTGTGACCCTGCGGGAGCGACTGGACGCCTGGGTGATTGATGAACTGGCGGATGTGCTGGACACCTGTGGCACGGACATGAACTGGGAACAGATAGACAGGATGGCTTACGCCTCACCGATTGGGGCGGGCATGGCGGCCTGTATCGACCTGACGCCGGGTCAGGAGATGCTCTATCTGCGTTATACGGCACGTTTGGCAGAGGAGTTTTATAACGCCTGCTGTACAACTGAGCTTCCTCGCAGCAGCCTGTTCCTGCAAGCGAACCTCGATGAACGCTTTGACGCACTGCTCCAGGCAGTTCGTAAACGCGCCCTGCACTGGCTGACGGGGCGATAATCCCGCAACAGTTTCGATTCTGTAACCAGCGCTGATGCAGACTTAACTTCGATTTCAGCCCTCTCTCATGGAATTGTCATATAATAGTCTAAATCTGAATGAGGGATTATTTGTCCTCATGAGCATGAGAAGAGGTTATAGGTACCATGCTATCTCACATTAGCAGGAAAGCAGCGGTAGTTGCTGCCGGATTACTGCTGGTCGCATTTGGGTTCATTCTGGGAGCATCGGTGATTCAAAGTACTGCTGTTGCCCCTTTTACAGCGGCCCCGGCAGCCGAGGTACTGCCCGCACCCGCGCGCCAGCCACTCACGGAAAGTGAGCGCTATTTCGCTGATATTTACAACCGTGTCAGTCCGTCGGTTGTGTCGATTAATGTGGTCGGCAGCAGCGATACACGCGGCTTGTTTGGTTCTTCCGGGACGGGTTTTGTCATCGACAAGCAGGGACATATTGTCACCAACAATCATGTCGTGGATGGCGCTGACCAGATTGAAATTAACTTTCTGGACGGCACGATTGTCGAGGGCAATATCGTCGGTCTTGATCCGGATGCGGACATCGCTGTATTGCAGGTAAATTTATCGGAAGACCGTTTGTTCCCGGTGACATTTGGCGACTCGGATACGCTGTTCGTTGGCGAGACAACGCTGGCGCTGGGCAGTCCGTTTGGACAGCGCTGGACGTTAACGACGGGCATCATCAGTGCGCTGGATCGCACCATTCAGGGCCTGACTAACTTTTCGGTTGGCTCTGTGATTCAGACCGATGCGGCTATCAACCCCGGAAACAGCGGCGGCCCGCTGCTGAATCTGCAAGGGGAAGTGATCGGCGTCAATACGCAGATTGCCAGTGAAATTCGCGCCAGCGCGGGGGTTGGCTTCTCTGTACCGAGCAATCTGGTGAAAAAGGTCGCCAATGAACTGATTGCCAATGGGCGGGTGAATTACAGCTTCCTCGGCATTGGTTCCGGGCCGGAAATTTCGCTCAATCTGATCAATGCGCTGCGCCTGCCCAACAACCTGCGCGGCGTGGTCGTCCGCACGGTTGACGACAGCGGCCCGGCTGGACGCGCCGGGTTGCAGGGCGCCAGCGGCGGGCGGCTTGTGAACGGCGAGGAAGTGCCGGTTTCAGCGGACATCATCACGGCCATTGACGGCCAAACCGTCACCGGGATGAGTACGCTGACATCGTACCTGGCGACGCGCACCGTCCCCGGTCAGACGGTCAACCTGACGGTGTGGCGCGACGGGCAGGAGATCATCCTGCCGGTGACACTGGGGGCGCGGCGGTAAACTCTCGTTACAGAGAACACAAAACAACGAAAAGCGCCCCAATTCTGAGGCGCTTTTTATGTGCATATTCACAAAAATATTAAGTTTATCCTACGATAAGCCTATGATACTCATGTAATTTAGCAAATTTTGGTATATTGGTTATTATAGTGATACAAACACGAAATATGGTCATTTTATATGCGCTACCTAAAATTTAAGCTGCTCTTTCTCATTTGGCTGGTGTTCGTAATCATAGCCGCCTGCCAGCCTGATCAGGATGAAATGAATCGCACGCTTGCGAGGGATGCTGGCGTTCCCGATTGGGCGTTTAAGGTGTTGAATGACATGCTCAATGTTCTTGATACCAACGGTGTCCATTGGGTGCTAGCATCTGCTCAAAAGGCAACAGACCCAACCAATCTAAATATTTCATGGGATAGCTTTTCTCCTGAAGACGTTGATGAAGCTTGGTGCATGGTAACGATTGTAGGTGAAGAGAAGACAACCTGGCATTTAGCTCCTTACCGTGTCGGTGATGATTGGTTTGAGGTTCATATGACCGGTATAGGTGAAGATGATAATGAGTTTCAACATTTGTGGGAAGCCAGCGGCTGCACGAATTGGTAATGTCAACCAGAATGCAAATGCCGGTTAACAGAGAGGCGAGCCGTCGGGTCCGCCTCTTTTGATTCTGCTGCTGAAAACGGCGGCTGTGGTATGATTAAGAGGATGAGATGTTCGAGAGCAGGGGTGGGCATGAGCGACTCGGAGTGGATCAGCTTACGCGAGGCAGCGGAAATTCTGGGTGTGCATCCGGCGACGGTGCGAAACTGGGCAGACCGGGGCGATTTACCCTCGCGGCGCACACCGGGCAAACACCGGCGTTTTCGCAAGGCCGATTTACTGCGCTATGCCGAAACACAGGGCGAATTGCAGCCGCTCGAAGTGCAGCTCATCATTCAGAATGCGCTGGGCAGCACGCGGATGCAGGTTGGCGGTGGCACGCTGACACGCATGGCGTGGTATGAGACAATGAACGAAAAATCCCGCGCCAGCCTGCGCCAGGAAGGGCAGAATACGCTGGAGTCCATCCGCAGGTATCTCGCCAGCGGCGCGCCGGATGAACTGCTGGGACTGGCAATCACAGCAGGGAAAAATTATGCCGCCTTGTTGAGCAGCGAGGGTTTAAGCCTGGCGGATGCGGTGCGCGGCTTTTTTTATTTTAGTGATTTTGTGGTGAATTCAATTCTCACATGGTCGGAAATTGCCCCGCCGCGTAATACCCCGGCGGAATGGGGTAATCTGCTGCGGCAGGTGAACACCTTTATCAACACCATCCTCCTCTCCATTATTGAATATTACGAGTCGGAATGACAGATGCCGCATGGGTTGCCCTGAGCCTGGTAGAGCGGCTGGGCGGAAAAACGCTGCGAACACTGCTGACACATTTCGGTAATGATGCCCAGGCTGTGCTGAGGGCCGATGGAGAGATGCTGCGGCGCGTGCCGGGTATTGGCCCGACGATGGCAGAGCGCATTCAGGCGATTAATCTGGCAGCAGTGACGGAAGTTATCCCGCGTTGGGAAGCGGCTGGAGCGCGGATTTTTACGCCGGAAACGGGTTTCCCCGAAAAGTTGAGAAAAGTGGATGATGCGCCGGCAGTACTGTTTTCGCGCGGAAAACTGCGCCCTGATCTGATTGGGCGCAGTGTTGCCGTCGTTGGAACGCGCACACCTTCAACAGAAGCAGCCCATATTGCAAGAGCGCTGGGCACAGAACTGGCGAAACGCGGCTGCACGGTGGTGAGTGGGTTAGCACTGGGTATTGATTCAGCCGCACACCGAGGCGCACTGGATGTGTCGCAGGGAATCACGGTGGCTATTTTAGGCTGCGGTGTGTTGAATATTTATCCGCCAGAAAACCGCGAACTGGCAGAGTCTATTCTCGTAAACGGCACGGTGATGAGCGAGTTTCACCCTTACGCATCTCCCTCAGCATCTAATCTGGTGGCGCGTAACCGGGTGATTAGCGGCCTGTGCGAGGCGCTGATCGTCGTCGAAACCGGCGCCGATGGCGGGGCGATGCACGCGGCACGTTTCGCCATCGGGCAGGGACGACCTGTTTATACGTTCGATTCAGCCGCCAGTGGCAACCGGCTGCTGCTGGAGAATGGCGCGAAGCCGCTGCTGCCTGACCTGAGCGATCTGCCCTTCCAATAACACCCCTACACGCGGCTTAGGCCGCCGCGTATAATAGGTAATATTCCCATTCAGACCGATTAACCCCTATCAGTGAGGGATACCCATGTTAGAAAAACTGGCTGGCCTTGTAGAGCGCTATAACGAACTGGAACGGCTCATCAGTGACCCGGCTAATGTCAGCGATTACACCAAAATCGCCGAGTTATCCAAAGAACGCGCCAGCCTGTCGGATGTGGTTGATGTCTACCAGGATTACAGCCATCAGCTTCAGCAGCTTGAGGATGCAAAAAAGCTCCTGGCAGAAGAGAGCGACCCGGAATTAAATGCGATGGCGCTGGAAGAAGTGTCTGAATTAACCAGCAGTACTGAGGCGCTGTTTGAGCGCTTGAAACTGCTGCTGCTGCCGAAAGATATACGTGATGAGAAGAACGTCATCATGGAAATTCGCCCTGGTGCAGGTGGCGAGGAATCGGCACTGTTTGCGGCAGATTTATATCGTATGTACAGCTATTACGCCCAGAATCGCGGCTGGAAAATTGATATTATCGACCAGACTGAAAGCGATAAGGGCGGATTCAAGCAGCTCACCTTTGAAGTCAAGGGTAAGGGTGCTTACAGCCGTCTGAAATTTGAGAGCGGAGTTCACCGGGTGCAGCGTGTGCCGGAAACTGAGGCGCAGGGACGCATTCATACCAGCACGGTGACAGTGGCGGTTCTGGCACAGATTGATGAAGTAGAAGTTGAGCTGAAAGAGGAAGACATTGAAATGGACTTCTTCCGGGCCAGCGGCGCGGGCGGTCAGCACGTTCAGAAAAACTCAACAGCGGTTCGGCTCGTCCATAAACCAACAGGAATCGTGGTTGAAGTGCAGGATGAGCGCAGTCAGATGCAAAATAGGCTGCGTGCGCGGCAAATTCTGGCAGCGCGAATCTATGAAATCGAAATCGAGAAGCAGCGTTCGGAACAGGACAGTGAGCGGCGGAGTCAGGTGGGGACGGGTGATCGCTCCGAAAAAATCCGCACCTATAACTTTCCCCAGAACCGCGTGACTGACCATCGCATCAATGTCAGCAGTTATAACCTGCCTGCTGTGCTGCAAGGGGACATTGACATGTTCATTGATGAGCTGTCGATGCGCGATCAGGCGGATAAGCTGGCGGCCAGTGGCATCGCCTAGCGGCTGTGGTTACAGGTGCTAAGCAATTGAAAAGCTAAAGGGCGGAGGAATTATATCCGCCCTACAGGATACTAATTTTTAGAACCAGCCGCGCCGCTGAAAACGTTCTTCTTTCCAGGGATCGCCGTTGTTGTGGTAGCCCGCATTTTCCCAGAAGCCGGGTTTATCGACCGGGCTGAATTCGAGCGCGCGCAGGAATTTGGCGCTTTTCCAGAAATAGAGCTTCGGCACCAGCGTCCGCACGGGCGCACCATGATCGGGTTCAAGCGGTTTGCCGTCGTATTTGTAGGCCAGCAGCACATCGTCATCCAGCATGGCCTCATAAGGTGTGTTGGTGGTGTAGCCATAATCGCAGTGAGCGATGACATAGCGAACATTGGGCTTTACGCCGACCAGGTTGACCAGATCGCGGAACAATACGCCTTCCCAGGTGGTATCGAATTTACTCCAGCGCGTGACACAGTGAATATCGGTTTTGATGGTGGTAGTGGGCAGCGCCAGAAATTCTTCCCATGACCAGCGCATTTCTTTTTCGACATCGCCAAAGACGCGCAAGTCCCAGGTGGCCGGGTCAAAGGGTGGATTTGGGCCGTAGGTCAGCACGGGAAATTTTTGCGTGAGGGATTGCCCAGGAGGCAGGCGACCTTCCTGTTTGACCTGTTCTTCCTGTTTGCGGCGGTTGAGGAAATCCAAAGCTCACCTTCCTGCACAAGTTAGCATCTGCTTTACTGATGGAGATCAGTCAATTATAACGTCAAAAACATTACACAGACATTATGACTGTAGCAGTTAAGATGAGCGTTTGGCGAGAGAAGAATTACTCAAATGGATTGGTGAGCAAATCAACCTGAAGCTCCATTGCTCCCAATACCAGAGTGTCGCCCGGACGCACTGGATAGGGTTCATGGGGTTTGAGTGGTTCTCCGTTGAGTGTTGTTCCATTACTGCTGCGATTATCCACCACCACCACCCGGCTGCCGTCCAGTTTGATCTGGAGGTGTTCACGGGAAACACCCTGATCGCCACCCCCATAAGCGCCAAGATCCAAATCGGGGAAAAATCCCGACTCTGCGTGCGCTCTACCGACAAGCATTGAGCCTTCAAGGTCAAAAATCCACTGCATCTGATACTGTACAAGCGTCAGGGCAATGCGCCAGGGGCGCGGCATACCCTTGTCGATGACCGTATCTTTAGGGACGGCGGATGCTTTCGCCGGTTCCATCTGGTTGAGTTTACGGGTTTCGCCAGCCATAACACGCCCTCCTGAACGGCTCTATAACAAGCCGATAGTATTAAGTCTAGCACGTCTGCACGAATTTTCGATATGGGGGATCTTATTTTTACAGGATTTTACACAAGTTTCATATTTCGTTAAATGTGAAGAAAAAACGAAGAAGCCCACTGGGATAAAAGATTTTCTCAGGTTTTGCTATAATACAGGATTGAAGCGCTAAGATAACAATGAAATATGGCGGGAAATACATGGCCGCACAAACGATTGAAACGCTGTTGGTGAGTGCCAATGGCGCGAAACTGGTGGCAGCCCTCAAACCGGCGTACCAGATACAAACCATTAATGACCCCGGTAAGGCGATGGAAGCCTTGCAAGACGCGCACTATGAACTGATTTTGCTGGATGACGTGCTCTTTCGCGATGATATTGCGAGTGTGGTAAAGGAGATCAAGCGGCGGGTACCGCTCATCCCTGTGCTGGTGCTGTCAGAGAACAGCGATCCGGCTTATCAGACTGATCTGATGGAAGCAGGCGCGGATGATTTTCTCACTGCTGATCTTCCAGCGGAGGAAATGCATCGCCGCCTGAAACTCATTATGCGCGGGCAGCGGCGAGCGCGGGCGCTGGCACAGCGTAACCAGAATTTGCAGGCCACCACCATGCTGGCGCGGCGTATGCACAGCGCGACTGACCCGCATACCCTCATTCAGGATACGATCGAACTGGCGTGCCGCACCTTCAAGCTGTACGGCATGGCGATTGTGCTGGGCGAAGGCGAGACATTTGAACTCTATGCCGGGCGCGAAGGAGGCGATGGTGGATTATTTGAGAGCGTCGTTTATCTGAAGGATTATGACCCCTTCCGCCGCGTCATCCAGAGTGGCATCGTTCAGGTTTTCAGGAATATCGTCCTCGACCCGAATTATGTGCCAATTCCCGTATTGCCTTCGCCAGAGTCAGCGATTGTGCTGCCGCTGAATTATCAGGAACATAAATTTGGCGCGATGGCAGTTTTTGGGACGCCGCGTCATCCTCTGAGCCATGACGATTTGCTGATTTATGAACTGGTGGCTTCGCAGTTCACAGTGGCACTGCATAATGCTCGTCATTATCACAGCCAGCGTATCAGTGCACAGTCCAGCCAGCATTTGCTGCGTGCCTGGCAGCGGTTCATCAATCTGCAAACCTATGATGATATTGCCCATACTCTGTACGAGCTGGTAAAAGAAATTCCCAATGTCCCAAATGCGCTGGTGTGGATGTATAGCGCCGACCCGGAGCAGCCCGAACCAGTTATTAAAGCAGGAAATGCGGAAACCGCCAGAACATTCCGCCAGCTTGAACTGGAAGGCAATATTCAGGGGCTGTTGGAACAGCTTGATACGGTGCGGATGCAGCCGCTCACCATTAAGCTGGGGCTGGCGGGGAAAGACCCGCTCAACCCATTATTCAAAGCGCTGAAGGGGCAGCAGCTTATGCTCGTCCCGGTGATGGATTCAGCCCGGCTGATCGGCGGCATCATCGCCAGTGTGGTTAATAACCGCCAGTACAGCAGCGACGACGCCAAGCTGCTTTCGGCTGGTATGGCGCACGCCGCCGCTCTAGCCGTTGAACGCGCCACACTCATTGAAAATATGGCGGAGAAAAGCGCCCGGCTGGAAGCGCTCATTCGCAGTACGCCACAGGGTATTTTCTTCGTCGATGAAAGCGGCGATGTGGCTTTTTCCAATACCCAGTTCACAGAAATGACCAATGTCACACCGACAGAAGTGCTGGGTTTGCCAGCCGAGGCACTGTTAACGGCAATCGGCGCACAGACGGATAACCCGGATGCAGTGCGGGCACAGCTTGATGATGCCATTAACCGGATGCTGGATTCCAACCCGGAAACCCGTGAACATTATCCGATTGTTGAGATCAACCTGCGAAACCCGGAGCGGGCGATTCAGGTCGAGTTCATGATCATTGGCGATCAGAACAGCGAGTCAGGCTGGGCAGGCATTGTACAGGATGCAGCGCGTTTCAAGCCGACATACAGCAACCAGACCGCGCTGATGGATATGATGGCCGAGCGCATTCGTGTCCCATATGCCCAGGTACGCGGACTGGTTACGACGCTAGAAGAACAGCACAGCCGCTTCACCCACCGGGAACGAGCGCGCTTTCTGCGCCAGATTGAGGAAAGCGTCGAGCGGTTAGGGCATCTGTGGGATAACTTCCTTGAAATGTATAACCTCGATGTGGCCGGGTTAGCCTTAAGCCCGGAAGAAGTTGATCTCTATGAAATCGTCCAGCGTGTGCTGGACAGCCGGGCTTTCGCTGACTATCGTCGTCAGGTACAAATCGAAGCACCTGCGCGTCTGCCTCTGGTCGAGCTGGATGAACTGCGCTTAGAGCAGGCTATCATTAATGTACTGCATAACGCCGTTCGTTTTTCACCCAAAGGGGCGATTATTCACCTGCGCCTTGAACATCAGGGCGATGATGTACAGATTGTGACCGAAGATCAGGGTTTGGGTATCCCTTCTGACCAGCTTGAACGTGTATTTGAGCCGTTTTACCAGGCCAGCAACAACACGGGTGACGATGGCGCGGGGCTTGGGCTGTTCCTGGCGCGGGAAATTGTGGAACGGCATGGCGGGAAGATATGGATTGAGAGCGAGGTTGGACAGGGAACACGGGTGACGATGGCGCTGCCTATCGTTTCCAGCGGCGAAGCACGCGAAACCCGTGAAGCCCGCATTATCCAGACACCGCCGCAGGGTGTCGCGGTAGCGCGCAGACCGGAAATAGCGGATGCCAGCCCTGAGCGCGTTCACAATGGTCGCCGGGTGAATGACCGGCAGCCCCAAACCATTATGTCTGTGGAAGGCAGTTCCAGGTTAGCTTCCCATCTGCGGGAGCGACTGGAAACACAGGGGTACGAGGTTATCCCTTACCGTTCTGGTGAGGAAGCGCTGCGCGATGTGAACAGCATCCGGCTTGACCTGATATTGCTCGACGTGAATTTGCAGGATGCCAATGGACTGGATATTTGTGAACGGTTGTGCAAACGAACCGAAGTGCCGCTCATCATGCTGGCGGACGAGGCTTCCGAACCGGAACGGGTGCGGGCGCTGATGCTGGGTGCCGATGATTATATCGCCAACCCGATCAGCGACGAAGAATTGACGGTGCGCGTCAATGTGATATTCAAGCGGCGGCGCATCCCTGACCGCACGCGCGAACCGCTCGACCTGGGCAGCCTGTATATCGACTTTGCCCGGCGTGAGGTCTTCCTCAGCAATAAGCCGCTGGAATTGACACGCATTGAATACGACCTGCTGCATACACTGGCTGTGAATCAGGGACAGGTATTGACGCACAAACAGCTTCTCGAAAAAGTCTGGGGACCAGAGTACCAGGCGGAAACACAGTATTTGTGGGTGAACGTCAGCCGCCTGCGAAAGAAGCTGGAACCCTCAGCGGATAGCCCGCGTTACATTCATACCCAGCCGGGGGTAGGCTACGTCTTCCGGCCATCATAAATATCCGCCATAGGGACGAGGTATCACCCGTCCCTTTTTTATTACACTTTTTCAAGTGTGATTGCAGTTTTCCACTATACTGTTTGATAGTGGAAATATTAAATGTTCGACCGGAGGTTTTGTGAAGCGCGTCTCTCGCTATACATTGATTGTTCTCCTTTGTTTAATCCCGTTTGGCCTAACACTGGCGCAGGACAAGGTGACAAACCGCCTGCGAGGGGCGCTGGAAGGCGTGCTGAGTGGTGGTTCTGAAACGCTCACGATTGGCGATCTGGTGGAAAGCCAGGACTTCAGTGATGATCATTCGTGGGATACTTACTCCGGTGATAACACATCGGCAGATATTCAGAATGATACGCTTGTCCTCCTGGCCGAAAATAATTTCATCGGGTGGTCGCTGAATAATCAGGATCATGAAGATGTGATTATCGAGGTCGATACCTTCCAGCTTTCGGAAGATATGGTGAATGATTACGGTGTCGTCTGCCGTGCCGATACATCCGGCAGTGGGGCAGGTTATTATTTCATGGTGAGTGGCGATGGCTATTATGCCATTTTTCTTGGCTCCGAAGAGTCACTTGACCCACTGGTGGAATGGACAGAGTCAGCCGTGATTAACCAGGGACAGGATGCTAATACGCTGGTGGCTGTTTGTGTGCAGGATTATCTGGCACTCTATGCCAACGGTGAACTGCTGGCTGAGGTCAACGACGATACCTATACTGAAGGTTACGCGGGCATGGCAGCAGGTGCTTTTGAAGATGGTGTAACTGAAGTTGAGTTTGATAATGTGCGCGTGTGGAATGCCAGCCTTGAAGGTGGCAGTTCTGGCGGACTTGGCCCTGTGAGCAGTGGTAAAAATAACCTGGTGACGCTCACAAATTTCGGTGGCGACTCTGAGGATACAATCGATGAGCTGGAAGACCTGGGGCTGATCTCCCGCGGCAGCACTCTCATCTTTGGTGAAGATTATGCGTGGTTCAGCGGACGCGGCTCCTGGTTTACCGGGCTTGCCAGCCGTAAACCGGAGACCAATATCGTTATGGGTGGCGAGCTGACCTTCCGGGTTGGCGACTCGGATGAACTGGAAACCTGCACGCTCACCTCGCGCATCGAGAAGAATAACAATGGCGATGCCATTCGTTATATCGACATCGGTCTTGTGAATGATGGGCGTGTTGTCCTGATTGATCGTTTTGATGAGGATGAAGATTCGAGCGTCACAGTTGGTACTGTCACAGTGGATCTGGATGAACCGCATCATTTCGTCATTCTTCTGATTGAAGAGACTGCCAACGTCTTTGTGGACGGCGAACTGGTCATTCAGGATTTCCCGGTGGTGGAACGTTCCGGTTCGTATGGTATCGCCCTGCTGGGTCGTGGCGCCAATGCGAAATGTGAGGGGCGCGATATCTGGGCTTATCAGGTGGAGCCGTAAAGCAAACTTCGTTCACATTTCAATCTTAGAGATTTGGAACGCGCCGCCGATGTGTGTTAAGCTAATCGGTGGCGCTTTCTTTTCATGGTTTAAAGGAAGTCAACCTTTTTTAGTCATCTGTTGTATTTCATGGTGTTAACAATTCCGGGATGAAATTCATGAGGTATGAAGGGCGACTGGCGGGGCTGTTCCTGCTTCTGCTGGTGCTGGCCGGGTTCGCGCCGCCGCGTCAACTTCCGCCGGGTGCCATCACGATGACAGTGGACGCTGGTTTTGACGGCAGCTTCCGCGAAGATGAATGGCTGCCTGTGTATGTTCGCCTGAGCAACGATGGGCCGGATATTGAAGGCAGCCTGATTGTCCGCCCGGAAACCTCAATTAATGCGGTCAGTAATCGCTACAGCGTCCCCATCAGCCTGCCGCAAGGCTCACGAAAAGCTGCTTTCCTCTACATTACTGCGCGGGCTTTCGCTTCACAAATTCGTGTAGAGCTGATTGATACATCTGGTGTGGTTATGGCGGCGCAGCCTGCACCGCTTCGTTCCCTGCAAACGCGCGACCAGCTTCACGTCGTTGTATCGCAATCGGCAACTGGTGTGGTTGATTTGACAGGTGTACACGATGGCGGTTACAGCGCTTTTCAGGCGATATGGCAAACTGAGAATATCCCGGAGCGAGCAGCGGCGCTGAATTCGGTCGATTTGATGTTGTTCAGCGATGTGGACAGCGGGGCCCTGAGTAGTGGACAACGCAGTGCGCTCGCCGATTGGGTAACAGGCGGCGGACACCTGATTGTAACAGGCGGAACAAACTGGCAGGGAACAGCGGCTGGTCTGGGTGATCTTTTGCCGCTGCTGCCGGATAACAGTACAACGCTCGATGACCTTTCGCCGCTGGGTGAATGGCTGCGTTTTAGCGCGGGTGATCTGGCGCGGCAAACGGTAATTGCGACAGGCGATCTGATTGACGGAGCGGAAACGCTGGTCAGCGCGGGTGATCTGCCGCTGCTGGCACGGCGGACATTAGGCGCTGGCACGGTTGATTATCTGGCTGCTGACCCCAACGCGCAGCCCTTGCGTGGGTGGGCGGGACTTTCAGAATTATGGCTGACCCTGGCGACTACGGTGGGTTCGTTCCCAAGCTGGGGTTACGGTATCAATAATTGGTCGGACGCGACGACGGGTGTCAATATCCTGCCGGGAATTGATCTGCTGCCGGATATTTTGCCTTTATGCGGTTTCCTGGCAATTTATATTGCGCTGATTGGCCCGCTGAATTACATTGTTCTCAACCGCTTCAACCGGCGCGAACTGGCCTGGATTACCATCCCGGTTTTTATCATCATTTTCAGTGCGCTGGCCTGGATTGTTGGCTTCAATCTGCGCGGCAATGAGGTGACGGTCAGTCGTTTGACACTGGTCGAGTCGTGGCCGGATGCGGAACGCGCCCGTGTGCAGGAAGTAATAGGTTTGCTTTCGCCACGCCGGGCGCAGTACAGTCTGACAGTGCTGGATGACGGGGTGCTGCGTCCTATCCCCCGCCAGAGTCAGGGGGCATTTTTCACCGGCAATGTGCAAAGCAGCACAGACATCCAACAGGCGGAGGTTTTTCGTGCCGATAATTTTTCGGTGGATGCCAGTTTCATCGCTGCTTTTACAACTAACGGTATGCGGGAAAAACCACTGGTTTCCGGGCGGGCCACACTGACGCATACGGGTGAGAGCAGCAGCCAGGTAATGCGTGGTTCGGTGCGAAATGATAGCGATCAGACGCTCAATAATCCGGTGATTCTGGTGCGCGGACAGGTTTACCGCTTGGAAGCAGCATTGGAGCCGGGTGATGTAGCTCCCTTTGATGTGCTGCTGCCGGGTGAGGGTTTGCCCGCGCCCGCGCCGCTGGCTTTTGCGCCGGGCGGTTTTTCGTCGCTCTACTTCAGGTCATCGATTTACCGCAACACCGCGCCGCAAACGCTGCTGGATGTGTTGGGGCAGGATGTCACCACACGCCAATCATTCTACCCTGGCGCGGGCAGCACCGTAACAGAGCAGGAAGCCTACCGCCGCCGCATGTTCCTGTCGGCTTTTGTTAATGACCCCTACGATGTGATTACAGGTCGTGGAAATAATGCGTATCTGGCAGCCTGGTCGGAGACTGCGCCCTCGAATATTGAACTTGAGGGGGCGAACTGGCGCTCAATTGACACGACGCTCTATATTATTAAACTCGAAATTTAACAGACTCCGGCAACAGGTGATGTCGTCATTTCTGCTGACCAATTCACCTGGTTCGTTCCGGGGCGCACCATTGTGAGTGATATGGGGCCGGTGGCGATGTCACTCCAGCCCGGTGACGAAATCGTTTTCCGCTTCACGCCGCTGCCCGGTGCCGTCTTGAGTGATGTAACCGAGCTAACCGTGACGATTGACCGCAGCAGCAATACTAATCGTTCCATCCCGCTCAATTTGTGGGATTGGGCGGCGGAAAGCTGGGAAGAAATCGAACTTACTGGCGGGGATATATATGCGATCCGTGACCCGGCACGCTTTTTAGGGCCAGAAAATACGGTGCAGGTGCAGATTATCGCTGATAATATTGGCAGCTATCCTCGCATTCAGGATTTGACGGTTGAACAGCGGGGAAGATTTTAATACGAAGCTGTTGGCGCTTGAGGCGAATTGCTAATCGCTAAACAGGAGATTGGTGGAGTATGGCTGACTTAATCATTGAAACCAGAGACCTTCGCAAAAAGTACGGCAAATTTGATGCCGTCAATGGTCTGTCACTGGAAGTCCCCGCCGGATCGATATATGGCTTTGTCGGCCCAAATGGCGCAGGCAAAACCACAACCATGCGAATGCTGACGACGCTGACACGCCCAACACAGGGCGAGGCCTGGGTGGCTGGTCACTCCGTGACGCAGGAGCCGCGTGCCGTCCGCCGGGCGATTGGCTACATGCCGGATGAATTCGGTGTATATGACGACATGCGTGTGTGGGAATATCTGGATTTTTTCGCCGCCTGTTATGATATTCCTGAAGCCAACCGCCGCCGCCTGATTGATGATTTGCTGGAACTGGTTGACCTGACACATCGCCGCGATGATATGGTGGACAAACTGAGCCGGGGTATGAAGCAGCGCCTGTCACTGGCCCGCACGCTGGCGCATGACCCGTCAATTCTGATTCTGGACGAACCGGCTTCTGGTCTCGACCCACGCGCGCGCGTGGAAATCCGCGAACTGCTGGTTGAACTGGCAAAAATGGGCAAAACCATTTTCTTTTCCTCACACATTCTGGCAGATGTGAGCGAAATCTGTACCCACATCGGCATCATCGAAGCGGGCAAAATGGTGGCACAGGGCAGTATGCAGGACATGCGCTCGCAGTTGATGCCCCACCGTGAAATCATGGTGACTGTGCGGGACGAAGAAACCGCCGAAAAGGCGAAAAGCCTCGTCACCGGGATAGCGAATGTGGTGAATGTCGAAGTGCTGGAACCCAAGGCTGGTCGCTCGCGGGTACGGATTGATTTCACTGGCGATGATGAAGGGGTGGCGGCCATCAATCAGGCACTTCATGGCGGCGGTGTGGCTGTTCTGGGCTTCACTGAGGAAATGAAAGACCTGGAAGCGATGTTCATGCGTGTGACCAAAGGTATTGTCACCTAACCCGATGGTGAGAAGCCTGGAACGCTATTGACGACCTGATTGATAATCTTCAGTTATGATTGAGCGGCCCAAAGGTTCAGCGCATTCACGCTTCCCGGATATGATTGATATCGAGTAACCGCTGTCTGCTTATTTCCCGTTCAAAGGATGTCCATGAATCAAGAGCCTAATTCACTCACACCCGTGCTGGTTGCTTTTTTAGTCGGGTTAGTGGCAGGGGTGCTGCTGCGCGGCGGTATTCGCGGCAAGGTGCGGGCAAAAATTGTGTTTGGAAATTTCCTGATTGGCAATCGAAACATCATTCATGTGGAATAGGGACAGATGATGGCTGAAGAAACGCTGCACCGGGTGGAAGTCCCGACGGAACCCCTTAGCCCGCGTGAGCAGCGGCTTGAACGTGGGGCGGTTGTCCTGCGCTGGGGAGCGATTGCCAATGGTGCGCTGTCGATCATTATTCTGGTGCTGGCGCTGCTGGGTGGGTTGCAGGTCATCCCTAACCTGTTCCCAACACTGCATAACATTCTGCTGGGGCGTGCTGGTGGGTCGGATGATGCTGCTGTTGCAGCGGTGATCTTGTTGATTCAACTCAATACCAGCGCGCTGCTGGTGCTGATGGTGGGCGTGCTGGCGCGGGAATTATGGGCAGTGGTCGCCATTTGGTTGCTGGTGATCGCCAATATTGCCGCGCTGATTTTGCTTGGTTTCACCCCGGCTTTGCTGACGATTCTGTTTGCGGCAGTCTCAGGCTTTATCCTGAGCCGTGATGTGCGTGCCTTTCGGATCAACCCCGTGATGATGAAGGAACTGCGCGGACGGATGCGCGGCGTGCGTGCCTTCGTCGTCCTGACGGTTTATCTGGGACTGATGAGCGGCTTTCTGGCGCTGCTGTATCTGGTCTATCTGCCCATCAATCAGAGCAGCGGCTCTGCGGCGGCGGGCGAGGTTGGACGTGTGCTGTTCATGGGTATCGTCGGCATCGAATTGATGCTGATTATTTTCATCGCACCAGCGTTTACGGCGGGTGCAATCACCGGCGAGCGCGAGCGGCAGACCTATGACCTGCTGCAAACGACGCTGCTCCCCAGTCCATCATTTGTGATTGGCAAGCTGGAATCAGCCTTAAGTTATGTGCTGCTGCTATTGATGGCGGCTATTCCGCTGCAAAGTATCGCTTTCCTGTTTGGCGGCGTCAGTGAAGGCGAACTGCTGCTGTCGTTCGAGATTTTGACGGTGACAGCCATCGCACTCGGCACAGTAGGTATTTTCTTCTCAGCAATTGCGCCGCGCACACTTTCAGCCAGTGTACGGGCTTATACGGCAACACTCGTGGCGACCTTCGGTGCACCGCTGGTGCTGACGATTGTGCTGGATATCATCACCGGGGCGCTGCGGAATGTCTCACCGTTTATCGAAGCGCTGCTGATTTACATCGACGATTTTCTCATCAGCCTGAACCCGATTGCGACAGCGCTGACGACTCAGCAGTTGCTCATCGATCAGCAGGTTGTGAGTTTCTGGGCGCATACCCTCGCCAGTGATGGCAGCACAATTCCGCGTGTGTCGCCCTGGATCACCTTCACCATTATCTACCTGGTGGCTTCCGCTGTACTGGTGGTGCTGTCCATCCAGCGGATGCGAAAAACAGAAGAGTCGGGATGAGTGACTGCTGATGAGTCAACATCTGAACAACTTTCTGCGCTAAGATGTAGTAACGTAGTTGAAAAGTTCTGGTTTGAAGGCGTAATGTTATGGCAACACAGGCGGCATGGGGCGAACGTCAGGGCGAATTGAACCGGCTGGTACGCGGTTGGGATCGGCGTTTGCGCGTTCAGCAGATGACCACCTGGCTGCCACGCTGCCTGCTGCCGGGATTAGCGGTTGGCATCACAATCACCTTGATTTCGCGCCTGCGTCCCTGGCTGCTGCCGGGGCAAATTCTGCTCATTACGGGGGTCATGCTGCTCGTTGGACTGGCTGCTATGCTGCTGGCGGTGTGGTTGTGGCCTCGTCCTGTAATCATGGCTGCGCGCCAGTTTGACCGCCTCTTCGGTTTGCGTGAGCGGGTTTCGACAGCGCTGGAATTGCTGAATGGTCGTATCCATGCAGCGGATGAACTCACCGCGCTTCAGGTGGATGATGCCTGGGCGCAGGCACGCGGTGTGCGGGCAGGTGATTCACTGCCGCTGATGTGGCGCTGGCGTGAATGGGGCGCGGTATTGGCGGCGGCGGCTGTTCTGGCATTACTCCTGATTCTGCCGAATGCACAGGCTGATGCGGTCAATCAGGACGTGGCACAGCAGGCCGCGCTGGATGCTGCCGCTGAGTCGCTGCGCGAAATTACGGAAAATGTTGCGAACGATCCGTCGCTCACCAATGAGGAGCGCCAGCAGTTATTAGAGGCGCTGGAAGCCAGCAGCGACATTTTGCAGGAACCCAACGTAACGCCGGAGGAAGCCTTCGCAGCATTGGCGGAGGCGCAGGCCGAGCTACAGGAGCGTGCCGACCAGTTGAGCCAGCAGGGCGCAGCCCAGCAGCAGGCGTTAAGCGATGCCGCCAATGCCCTGCGTGAGATGCAGCCGGGTCAGCAGAGCGGCGAGCAGGGACAGATGACCGCAGCCGAAGCGCTGCAACAGATGGCAGGTCAACTGCCGGAAATGACACCGGAACAGCAGCAGGCAGCGGCACAGGCTTTGCAGCAGGCAGCCCAATCTTTACAGAATACCAATCCTGAAGCGGCGCAATCCCTTCAGGATGCGGCGGAGTCGCTGCAAAATGGTGACACTAATGCTGCCCAGCAGTCCTTGAATGAAGCCGCACAATCGCTTCAGCAGGCACAGCAGCAGGCGCAGGCACAGCAGGGCAGCGCGGAACAACTCAGCCAGGCGGCTCAGAATGCCCAGCAGGCGCAGCAGCAGCTTGGTCAGCAGGGGCAGTCTGGCCAGCAGAACAGCCAGCCGCAGGCCAGCCAGCAGGGGCAGAGTGGCGAACAGGGACAGTCAAATCAGGACGGCCAGCCCAGCCAGAATGCTCAGGGACAGGGTGGCGAACAGGGGCAGGAAGGCGAAGAAGGGCAGTCCGGTCAGCAGGGACAGCAACCCGGAGAAGGTCAGCAGGGAGAGCAGGGTGGCGAAGGCAGTCAGCAGCCCGGTCAGGGAGAATCAGGCGGCGATGGACAGCCGCAGGATGGACAGTCTGGGAACACGCCCAATGACTCCGCTGGTTCAAGTGCTGGAGATGCGCCCGGTGGTGCCGGGGATGACCAGCTAGGTGGGCCACAGTCAGGCCAGGTGCCGCAGAACAATAATCCTGACGGTACAGGCGAAGGTCGCTACGATCCAGTGTATGCACCCCGCCGTATCGGCGGCGAAGGTGAGGACGAAATTGTGCTGGAGCCGGATGCCAGTGATGCACCCGTACAAGAAGGTGAATTTGCCCAGAATCCAACCGGCGATGTAACCGTGCCGTACAACGAGGTCTTCAGCGATTACAGCGACGCCGCCAACCGCGCCCTGGAAAGCGATTATATCCCGCTCGGCCTGCGCGATGTCGTGCGCGATTATTTCTCCTCGCTTGAACCGGGGCGCAGCGGTAGAGGAAACACCAGGCCATAAGACACCACCCAGGTTTCTTCAGGCTATATAACTGACAACTATTCACTGAGGACTCTTCTCATGACTACAAATGCACCAACTCAGGATTTGCCGATTGCGGAATTCAGCCGTCTGGCACAGGCGATTGAAGCCGAAGTGGGTCGCGTGATTGTCGGCCAGAAGGATGTAGTGCGCGGCGTGTTGACCTGCGTGCTGGCCGGACGTCACGCGCTGTTGGAAGGCGTCCCTGGCCTCGGCAAAACCATGCTCATTCGCTCACTGGCGGACGCGCTCGATCTCAAGTTCGCGCGCATCCAGTTCACGCCCGACCTGATGCCTGCCGACATCACCGGGACGGACATCCTTGAAGACGACGAAAACGGGCGCAAGGTCAAAGTGTTTCAGTCCGGGCCGGTCTTCGCCAACCTGATTCTGGCGGACGAAATCAACCGCGCCACGCCCAAGACCCAGTCGGCGCTGCTGGAAGCGATGCAGGAAAGCAGCGTCACCGTCGCCAACCGCACTTATAAACTGGAAGCACCCTTTTTCGTGCTGGCGACCCAGAACCCGTTGGAAATGGAAGGGACGTACCCGCTCCCGGAAGCCCAGCTTGACCGCTTCATGTTCAAGGTCAACGTCAGTTATCCGTCGGTCAGCGATCTGGTGACGGTGCTGGAACGCACCACTGGCGCGGATGTGCCACATGCCAGCAAGGTTGCCGACGGTAAAGAGATCATACGCATGGGAGCCTTAGCGCTCAATACCCCTGTCGCCAGCCATGTCAACGAATTTGTGGCGCGGCTGATCGTCGCCAGCCACCCGGACGACCCCAGCGCGCCGGAGCGTATCAGGCAGTTCGTGCGTTACGGCGCGTCCCCACGTGGAGCCCAGGCGCTCATCCTCGGCGGCAAGATCAACGCCCTGCTGGAAGGTCGCTATAATGTCTCGTTCGAGGATATTCAGGCAGTTGCTCCGTCGTCGCTGCGACATCGCATCCTGCTCAATTTTGAAGGGATGGCAGAAGGCATCACCACCGATGACCTGATCGCCGATTTGCTGAAAGTGGTCGTGAAATGAAGGTTGAATTACGTGAGATCACACGCGACAACTGGCGTGTCTGTGCGCGGCTGAAAGTCACGCCGGAGCAGGAAAGTTTTGTGGCGTCGAATGCCTGGTCGCTGGCACAGTCCAAATATGAGCCGGAGTGTGTGCCGCTGGCGGCCTATGATGGCGAGACAATGGTTGGCTTTGTCATGTACCGCGAGGCAGATTATGGATTAGCCAAAGTCTGGTACATTGATCGTCTGCTCATCGGACATCAGTTTCAGGGCAAGGGCTATGGCCGGGGGACGATGGAAGCCCTCATCGCCCATCTGAAAGCACAGCCAGGTTACAATGCTATTCTCATTAGCTTCATGCCTGATAATGACGCGGCGCGTAACCTGTACGCCAGCCTGGGCTTTGATGACACTGGCGAAATGGATGAAGACGAGGTTGTATTTCGGATGGGGATTTAAAGCGCGATTCTGCTGATCGGAAACTCATCTTTTCCCAATCCCCCCGTTAGCTGTGGACGCTAATGTTTCGTCTAAAGCTGATGGCGAAGGGGTGAGTGATGAATATTGATTTATTCTGGGATGATGACCAGCAGACCATTTTGTTGTGCGAAGTCCGCAAAGGCTGGACGTGGGATGATCTGATGCGGACGATGCGGACGATCAAAAAAATCACGGACGCGGCAGACTACGAAATCGCCGCGATTGTTGACCTCCATGATGGGATGAGCGTACCCGGTGGCAGCCCTTTCAGCGGTACGGCTCTGGAAAACGCTAAACAAATTCTCAACATGGGTAAGGATGGCACCGGGCCGATTGTGATCGTTGGGGCGGGTGGCGTGGTCAGAAGTGCTTACAACTTCTTCTTGAGCATCAACCCCAAAGCCCTGAGCAATATCCATTTTGCCGATACCCAGGAACAGGCGCGGCAGTTTATAAGCGGGCGACCGGCATCAGTTTGACTGTCAGGTAAGTACCTGTGCCAGCACCAAAATGAAACTACCCTGTGTGTTGGGGTTGCCATCGTCGCCGCTGAAGCGGGCAGCGCGAATATAATACAGCCCGGTTTGGGGCAGCACATAACGGGCGATCCGGGCGTTCTGACCACCCCCACTGTCATCATCCTGCGCCAGTACTGCCAGATCACTGCCCAGAATGCTCACCTGTGGATCAAGATCACCGTCGCCGCGATTGAGCGATACGGTAATGGCATCACCTGCTTCTCCAAAAAAAGCAAACAGCGTTTCCGGCGTGGTGTCGTCAATGCGCCCCGTGATGGTTGTACCATAGGTAAGGCGCTCCGACCCTTCCGGCACACCGTCAAAAGCGCTGCCGAGATTTTGCAGCTCCAGCCGGTAACGTCCGATAGTTTTTCCTCCCTCACGTTCAAAACGGGTAGCGATCAGATAATAGCGCCCATCCGCCGGGATGAGGAAACTTTTGATTTCGGCATTCTGGCCGCCGCCACTATCATCATCCGAGATAATTTCCTGCAAATTGGCATCTGCCAGCACCAGAAAAGCATCCAGCGACCCCCCGGCTCGGCTCATACGGGCCCCAATCAGGTCATTTTCGCGGGCATCAAAGACATAATAACGGGTGAAAATGTCATTCGTCAGTTCATCTTCTACCGAAGTCCCCACCAGCAGCGGGACAGCCGACTGCGCCGAGTTGCCCAGGCCGCTGCCACTCGCTTGTTCCAGGGTCAGAATAAAGCGCCCGCTGGATATGCCAGCAGCTTCCCCGTAGCGGCTGGCGACGATGATATAAGTTCCGCTTTCTTCGATCAGTAGGTCGCTGATTTCCGCGTCCAGTCCCGAACCCGGCAGGTCGTCATTGTCGGCAATGACAAAGGCGCTGCTGTTCACCAGTTGCAGATAAGGATCGAGATTGCCGGAATCACGCAGCATCTTGATGTTTACAATGTCGCCACGCTCAGCGCGAAAACTGTAATATACCTGTGGCGTCATGCTGGTGATATTGTTAATTACGGAGTCGCCGTAACGGAGCGCGCTGCCAGAAGCGGAACTCACGCCGATACGCTCTACATTGAGTTCAAATTCGCCCGTTGTGCTGCCTAACCCATAGCCGAAACGCCCGACGACAACATAATAACGGCTGCTCTGCGGGATGCTGAAAGCGCTGATTCGCACATCGCGGCTGCCAGCCGTGTCGTCCCGGTTGATGATCACCTGCCCGGCAGAATCAAGCAGCGTTAACACCGGGTCGAGGTCACCGCTGGTAGCCGACAGTGCGATGGAGACGACTTCCCCACGCAGGCCATCGAAATAATAAACAGTCCGGGGTGTGGTGTTATTGATACGCCCGCTGATGCGCCCGCCATAAGCCACGCCAATTTCAGGCTCATCAGCCTCATCCTGGGCGGCGAGTGGGGCTGCTGTCAGGAAGGCCAGTAAACTTATAACGATTAGCATGAAACGAGTCATGAAAATTTTTACAATGTTTGTGATAACGATGATAATTGTAAACCGATTTGGGATATTCAGCGGAATAACAGTTAGCCGCGATTTTTGTCTCTGTTAAAAAGTTTAGCACAAAAATGGGCAGTGTAGTGAAATATCGGTTTCATTTTTGCGAGAACCCCTAACTTTGAGGGATTGCCGGAGAGAGGCATTTTGACATAGGTTAGTTACACGCAGCGGATTTCTCTTACAAAAAAGGTAAGCGTTAATGACTACACTTCCCGGTGAATGGCCGCTTGACCCGACTCGGTTTCCGCCTGTTCCCAAACCATTTCACATGAGTGAGCCTTTTCATGATCGCGGCGTCTGGTTCTTCTGGTTGTCGGCGGATGACCCGGTGATTTGCTTTGTTGGTCATCTGCACTGCATACTACCCTTGCCAGAACCGAATCCCTATTTCCGGCGTCCGCAGAGTCGGGCATTGATTGGCATCAATCCGCGCTACGATCATCAGGAAGCCTGGTTGTGGATTTATGATGTGTTAGGGACTGAGGCGCACTATATTGACCTCGATGATGAATGGGAAAATGCCATCAACGAGGCCTGTGATACTGAAGCGGATGACGCTTAATCCTGGCCGTAGCTTTCCTGACCGGCCATGATTTGCCGCAGCCGGAACAGATCAGTACGGGAAGTCATATCGAGGCTGATAGGGGTGACGGAAACCACCTTATCGTGCATCACTGCGTAGACATCCGAATCAGGCTCGGCTTTTGACGGGTCAGTATCGAAGTGATAACCCAGGCGGCCTATATCAGAAAGGGCGATGCGCTCCGGGCGAGTGGGCCAGTAAACGCGGCGGCGTGACAGGCGGGTGATACGCCAGGAGGTATTTTCGGTTGCGCCCCAGGGAACATCAACTTTCAGCACATCCACATCATCGGGGCGGCGTGGATGCTCCATCAGCCAGATACCAAACTCGCGGGCGAAGTGAGAGGCGACGGTGAAATCGACATCGCCAGAATAGCTGAGATGCAGGTCTTTGGGCGTTTGCTGAGACATCGCCAGCGCGGGGATACTCAGACTGGCCGCTTCCAGTGTCGCGCCAACCGTGCCGGAAATAGTGACGCCGTTACCTGTATTTTCGCCATAATTGATGCCGGACACCACCAGCGACGGCAGTCTGTCCGCCAGTTCCAGTACCCCGTGCTGAACGGCCTGAGCGGGAGTCCCATCGACAGCATAAGCTTTATAGGGATAGCCATTGGTGGGCAGTTCATGAGGATAGATGCGCCCCTCGCTGGTAATGGGCATACTGCGCCCGGTGCCGGACTGCTGTTCGCGCGGGGCAACGACCAGAATATCACCTATATCGGCGAAAGCAGCGGCAGCGGCCCACAAACCGGGCGATTCGATGCCATCATCATTGGTAAAAAGGATGAGAGGGCGTACTGTACTCATCAACAAACCTTACTGCTAAACATCAACTTGCCGAAATAAATGCCAGTCCAGTTTATAACTTTATTATTAAGACTGTATCAAGAGTTTAAGCTTTAATTACTTAATGTCAAGTTAAAATCCCTCAATAATTCTCTGTTGGAAATAAAAAGCGACCCACTGGCCGCTTCTGCTTTGCATACGATGGGAAAAGTTACTTCACCCGGCGGTCATACCAGCAGGTCACGGAAAGCGCCTCAGCTACCCATAGCGCGGCCATCTGTACATCACTGTAAGCCGAAAGTGTCGTGAGCGGTACAACGGCTTCGATTTCCTCTCCCGCAGCAGCATCCGCGGGGAGCAGGTCATCGATTGGCTGCGACTGATCGATCAGACGGTAGAAGCTGCCATCGTGCATGTGCAGGTTAATCTCTCCATGGTGGATGATGTGCTTTTTACCGCGCCGCCCAACAATCTGGCTGACATAAACCGATTCGATAGCCACACTGTCCACACGCCAGCGCTCACTTTTGCCGCGCATAGCGAAGACGCTGCGGCTGCTTTCGTCGATCACGATACGATCAGGTCGGGTGAGCAACTGGAAAATCATGTGAATAATCAGCCCCAGGAGCAGTGCCGCCGTCACCAGACCGAGGTAAGGCAGAAACTCCGGCCTGGGCAGCGCAATTTTGCCGGTCAGAGATAGCAGGCTAAGGCCGACATAGACTGCGATCAGCAGAACATACCACGCTATCCGTATCAGGCGCGAACGCACCCAGCGCGGCGAGCGGGTAAACTGGAGAAAATCGGGCTTTTCCAGAGTCCAGAGGTCGAACTGGAGCGGTAAATCACGCAGCGGGGGCAGTGTTGGTGCTTCTGCCTCTTTGGCCTGAGGCTGAATCAGGTTAAATGGGCGCGTCAGCGTTCGCGCCAGTGAACGTCCGGCCTGGCTGGCAACCTCATTAAAGACATTGGTATCGGGGTCGGGCCATCGGGCGATTTCACACCAGCGGCTGCCGCGCACAGTGGCGAAGTCCCCTTCCAGCAGGAGTCCCAAATGCCAGGATTCGTCATCGTTTGACCACCCCAGCACGACACGCTGTACATTTTCGACAGCCAGTGCGCCTGTATCCGGCAGGCGGCGTTTAACGGCGAACATCGGGATATAGCGGAGCGGCTGGTTGGGTGCGGCTTCCAACAGCACATGCTCCTGCTGGCCATTGGCGTTGGCGATTAGACGCCAGCTTTCCGGCTTCATTTCGATGGTAAGATTACCCGCAGCGGAAATTCTGTCCATGCGTGATTCTGATTTCAACTCGTTAAGGCGAACGCGGATAATACGCTTAAGCCCAATGGTCTAAGCTTAATGCTCAAATTTGATGGACTTCAGTTTACCGCGCTGCCTGCGCCATGACCAGAGTCAGCTTACGTTTATAAACGTCGCCCGGACAGGTAGCGCGTCAGCAGGTCTTTGCGGATGAAAAAGAAAATCAGCAGCGCGGCCAGAAAACCGGTCAGGTGGGCCAGATTGTTGACGCCGCCATAATCTTTCCCCTGCTGGATGACTTCAAGTGAGGGAAGCAGGTCTTTTATCAGAAAGTAGATCAGCAGTACCCCGGCGGGCAGGCGAATGGTGGAGCGAAAAAGACGCGCTTCCTGCACGGCTTTGACCCCCGCCAGTTTGAGTAAGGCAACGACTGGCACGCGCGCTGCGATACCGATTCCCCAGAAACAGGTCACAAGTGCGCCGGGAAACAGCAGCAGGTAGGCTCCCATAATGCCGGAAATTGCGCCGCTGGCACCAACGCCGGGAATATCGACCCGTGAAGGATTAAGGATGTCTGAGCCGATGTTTGCTACCATGCCTGCTCCTAGATAAAAGAGCAGGAAGCGCCAGGCGCCGCAGGCATCTTCAACCCGGCGGCCAAAAGCCCACAGGAAGATCATATTGCCAATCAGATGCCACATATCGCCATGCATAAACATACTGGTGAAGGTGGAAAAAGCTCCAATGCTCAGGCCTTCACGCAGAAATATACTCCGGTAGCCATACGTCCAGATAGTAGTGACATAATTGTAGAGACGGTTAGCGCCATACTGTGATGGAAAGGCATTGCTTCCCTGATAGTAATCCAGCCCCTGAAAGATCATAAAAATCAGCGAATTGATGACAATCAGAAAGAAAGTCATGACGGGGATGGAGCCATAACGCACACTCCCTGTGTCGCCAATAGGCATGGGATAGACCAGCGACGAGATAAACAGAGTGACGAGTATGTAAATCAGAAAGGCCGCGAGCGGAACAATCAGCTCGATAAAGAAGGTCATTACAGATGATCCTTTCCTCACTCACCAAAAACTTCTTCAAAAGTGGGGAGGTAAAATGGCGCTGGGTTGGGGTTATTGAGCAGGCCGAGCGCTACATTAAAGACCAGCGAAAAAGCCAGTACCAGCAGCAGCAGTCCGGCCAGGCCAAAGGCAGCGCGTACCGGCAGGGTGATGGCTGGAATCTGGGTGATATACGATGACACGGAAACAGCAACATCAAACAAGATGTCGTGTTCTTCCGGCACCGAACCAACCGCCCAGCCAGCGGGCGAGCGGCTGCTGCGGCGGTGACGAGGTAGCCGTTACAAGCAGGTAGCCGCCCAGCACACTCAGCCCCACCCCCGCCCAGCGACCTGTTCCTAGCTGAGCCAGATTTAACCCCGCATCCTGCCACGCCATCAGCAGATAGACGACGCCAAAACCCAGGGCTTCGCGCAGGGCGAGGGCGATGCTGCCGCGTTCATTGTCTTTCAGCATCGGGGCGAAAGCCTGCAAACGCGCATCGGCCTCCCGACCCTCTTTTGAGCGTGAGCTGACCTGTGCCGCGCGTTCAAAATATTCAAAGGCTTTTTGGGCATAGCCCAGATCGTCGTACAGATCAGCCAGTCGGACAAGTAATTTCTGGCTGGTGGGGTGTTGGGCAACAGCCGTTTCTGCCACTTTGATGGCGATCTGTTCCTGATCGCGCAGGCGGAAGTGGTCAATCATTTCGACTATCAGCTTTTCGTCGGTATCAGGCAGGCAGGCCAGTTTAACCCGCAGGTCATCGGCCTCCTGATGATGGTGTTGAAGTTTAGCGATGTCAATCGCCGTCAGATAGACAGACGGGTGAGTGGTGCCGCTGTTGATGGCATTCCACACCAGTTCACGGGCGTCATCAATGTATTTGAGCCGTGACAGGTGGCGGACAGCGCTGGCGAGTGCTTCCTCGTGGTCAGCCTCAATTTCCAGAACATGCACCCATTGTTCAATTGCGCCTTCGGTATCGTCCTCGCGCAGGCATTCATCGGCGCGCGTCAGATGAAGTTGAATTTTTGCCTCTGCCCCGGCCACTGGCATCTTTTTGTGGGCAGGGGCAGGTGTGGCTGTGCGGGCAGGTTTGGCGTTTAGTCGCTTCATTAGAGCCTGTGCCTGCTCGTTGTCGGGGTTCAATTGCAGTGCTTGTTCGAGGCACTGGCGTTGTTTATCCGCGTCGGACACCGTTCGCGCCAGCCACAGCCACGCCATCTCGTTTTTCGGATTGAGGCGCAGCGACTCCGTTAGCAGTTTGCGACCTTTCTGCAAATCTTTCTCATCACGGATAGCGAGTACACCTTCCCGAAAAAGGGTTTTCGCATCAGTCATAAATCACCTGTGGGTAGGAACACTTACAAATTCTATTATATGACAAACCGCCTTTAGTGCTGGCTTAATGTCATGAATTTGCCGTGAAAGGTAGATGCGGTATCCTTAACGAACATTTTATATTGGCTTACTTGACACGAATTTTCCTTCGTGTTATAGTGTATTCAAATTAATCGCTAAAGTGGGTAATCGCTTAAGCGGGTTAATTGACTAAAGGTAAAGACTAAGCATGGCAGATCAGGAATACATCCTCGCCCCGGCAACTGAGATGGTGAAAGTCGATCTTTCGACTGAACCAGCTTTTAACATCATTAATTCGATGCACCTGCTCTCTTATCCAGAAGAGCGCTTCGGATTTGCCGCCTGGGTGATGAGTACCGCCTCTAATCTGCCTCCAGAATTAGCACGCCGTCATTTGATGATCTTTCGTGCACTGCCCGATGCGGTCATGCCGGCGGAAAGCTGGCCGTCTTTTGCGGCTTACCTGAGTCATCTAGCCAGTGAAGATGCGCTGGTAATGCGTGACCGCGCTATCCAGTGGACATGCAAAGAACATCACGGCATCGCCCCGCTTGATCCAGAGCTATTGTTAAGAAACCGGGATGCTTATCTGGGCTATCTGGAACAGATTTACGCCCATAAAGATAAAGAGGCAGTTTATGAACCTACCTACCATGTTGAGGCTCATGCCCTGCTGAATGATCCGCCGGCTTTGAAAGCGCTGGTGGTTGAACATGTCACGACCATGTGGGAGCAGTACCTTGCCCCGGAATGGGAACGTACACTGCCTATGCTGCGGGAATCGGTTGAGGCTTTTCAGCAGCTTGACTACAGTCATATGACGGCCATCGAAGCCGCTCGCGTCATCACTGGACGCGACCTGAGCGGTGTCTGGGATCACTGGGGTAAGCACATCACCTTCATTCCGTCGGCACACGTTGGCCCCTATGTGACGACTTATGAAGATAAGGACGGATTCATTCGCTGGCTGGTTTTCGGCGCACGGTTGCCGGAAGGTGCGCGGGTGAATTCGCCCGCCCTGAGTCGGAGTGAACTGCTGGTGCGTTTGAGTGCGCTGGCCGATGATACACGCTTACAAATTCTGGAACTGCTCACCCAGCATAACGAACTGGGGGCGCAGGATGTGATGAAGATGCTCGATCTCACCCAGTCAGCGGCGTCGCGTCATTTGCGACAATTGACCGCGACCGGTTATCTCGTCGAGCGACGCAAGGAGGTTGCCAAATGGTACAGCCTGAATCCACAGCGCGTTGATGACACACTCCGCGCCCTGAAACGGTTTTTGCGCGCCAGATAAATTCATCCGTTTAACCGCACCCTTTGCCCGGCCAGGCTGAGATCATGCCTGGGTCTTCTTCGAGTTCGTTCAACCCGTCCGTTTTTATTCGGAAAATATCTCACCTGGGGAATCACCCACCCAGGCCGCTTGAAGTCGCACTGGTACTGACCAGAGGGAGGCAGCGCATGTTACGGTTCGAGCAGCACACACGGTTTGCCAAACTACGGCAGCAGGATTTAATGGCACAGGCTGATCGGCATCGGTTAGCCCAGGAAGCGCGTACCGGTCGTTTGAAATTCCGTTTTTATCACCCGGTTATGGCCCGGTTTGGGCGCTGGTTGGTAGCATCGGGCTATCGGCTTCAGCGGCGCTATGGGCAGCTATCCGAAATACCACAGGTCAAACCCCAGGTGCGGGCAGCACAGTCGGTCAATCTTCGCTAAAAATCGAGCGAGGCCGCTGCTCCGTCTGTCATATCTGCTTGACTAAACAGGCAGATATTAAACATGATATCCTCCACTCCTTTGTGACGCGGGCAGGTAGAGCCACCTGACCCGCGTCTTTTTTGTCCTTTAAGCCCAATGGCGGATTGACAAGGCACAAAGCTTCCTCGTACAATCAGGATGTCCGTCGAAGCCAAGCACGGCCTCCCCGGATTCCCGTCCACCTGAGTAAGTGAGTTTGTATGACCGAGAGACTGAGCAATAACCGTTCCTAAAGCGGATTCCCCGTTGCTCAGGCTGCTTGTCTGTCATTCCTGACAGGCATTTCCATATCAATTAAACAGCACCACTGAGAGGGGTTTCCCTGGGCGATGCGCCTGTGGCGTGGTCGTGTCTGGCTTTTTCGCGTTTGAAACTCCTGAGCAGGTGGGCGCACAGTTCCCACCGCTGCGATGCCTGTAAAGGGTATCTCCGGAAAGATGGTGTCTATGTATTTGCAAGTCGCGCACGTATCGAAAAGTTATGGTTATCACAGCGTCCTCCATGATGTGTCGCTGGTGCTGAATGCCGGTGAGCGGGTCGGTCTGGTCGGGGCTAATGGCGTTGGCAAATCGACTTTGTTGAAGATTATCGCAGGGGTGGTGCAGGCTGACAGTGGGTCAGCGGCCCTGTCGCCAGGGATGAAAATTGGTTATCTGCCGCAGATCATCACTGGCGCGGATACCCAAACGGTTGATGATATGTTGGCCGGGGCGATGCGCCACCTGACAGACCTTGAAAATCAGATGCGGGCGCTGGAAATGGCGATGACGCAGCCGGACAGCGATGTGAACGCTGTCATGGCCGAATATGGCGAAATCAGTGAAGCCTTTGAGCGTTACGGCGGCTATGAGATCGATTATCGTATTGAGTTGATTCTGAGCGGTCTTGGCATCCCCCATATCCCGCGTGAGCAGCGCTTTGGCACGCTTTCCGGGGGCGAAAAAGCGCGTTTGGGGCTGGCACTCCTGCTGCTTGGTGCATCGGATGTGCTGCTGCTGGACGAGCCAACCAATCATCTCGACAGCTTCAGCCTCACCTGGCTGGAAGCGTATGTGGTGGCTTATCGTGGCGGGATGCTGATCGTCTCGCACGACCGGGAGTTTTTGAATCGCACTGTGAACGCGATCATCGAGATCGACGAGCATACCCGCACGGCGAAGCGTTACAGCGGAGACTACGATACCTATCAGGCAGCTAAAATCCGCGAACGGGCGAAATGGGAGGCTGATTATGCGGCACAGCAGGCCGAAATCGAAGCATTGACGCTGGCTGTGAAAGAGACATCCCGGCAGAACCGCAATTACCGGACGCATACCGACAGCGATAAATTCGTCCGCAACGACAAAATCGCTGCTCACGCGGCGACAGTTTCGCGCAACATCCGCGCGGCGGAAGAAAAGCTGGCACGAATACTCGAAAATCCGATTTCACAGCCGCCCGCGTCGCTGCGCTTCGACCCGGCCTTCGACCCCGCCGCGCTCAAGGGGCGTCTGCCGCTCATCGCCAGTGGACTGACGAAATTCTACGGTGAACGGGCTGTGTTGTGCGATGTCTCGCTGGCGGTGGCGGCGCGGGCGCGAATTGCGCTGGTCGGGCCGAATGGTGCAGGCAAATCGACCCTGCTCAAAATTCTGATTGGGCTGGAAAAACCGGATTCGGGTTCGGTGCAGATTAACCCTGCCGTTCGCATCGGTTATCTGGCCCAGGACAGCGGTTTGTTCGATCCGGCTCAGACAGCTTTTGCAGCCTTCCGCGCTGGCCTTGAACTGCCCGATCAGGCGCTTATCACCATCCTGATTCGCTCTGGCCTGTTTCGCTACGACGATCTCAACAAGCGCGTGGGCGAGTTGAGCAGCGGGCAGGGGCGCAAACTGCAAATCGCTCGCCTGATCGCTGACGGTGCGAATCTGCTGGCGCTGGATGAGCCGACTAACGATGTCAGTTTTGATGTCCTGGAAGCGCTGGAAGATGCCCTGCGCTATTTCCCCGGCCCGGTGATCGCCGCTTCACATGACCGTCGCTTTTTGCAGCAGTTCGGGGGCGAGGTATGGGAAGTGTCTGATGGGAAGTTGCAGCCTTCCGAATTCCGGGCGGTGAATTCGGGATAAAATATCAGCGGGGATAAACCATTTTTGCAGGGCGGAGTCACTGCTCCGCCCTCTTTCTGAAAGCGGGTAATTTTGACAAAAACCAGCCTGGAAACCGTTGAAATGCTCGGCTTACCCGGCGTGGAGATGGATGTCCTGCGCGAGTTGGATCATTTTGTAAAACGCAAGGCTGGTCTGGAAGGGGATAGCTTCACCCTCCTGTCAGACCGAAATGAGGCGGTCAACGGCAGCATCGGTGTTTATGTGGAAAACAACCGCGTCACCGCACTGACCGCCCGCTGCTGCAATCTGTTGGGTGTGATACCTGATTTAATGAAACTGACCGCTCTGCGCCTGCTTGACCTGACGGGCAATCTGATCGGATTCCTGCCAGAGGAGTTGGGTGATCTGGAACAGCTTGAAGCCCTCTATCTCGACAATAACCGGCTGCTGGTCTTACCTGCTTCACTCGTAAATCTGCATCGGCTGGAAACCCTGCACATCAGTGGCAATCGTATGATGGGCCTGGGAGCGGCAGTGAGTCATTTAACGCGCCTGAAAACGCTGCACGCGATGAACAACCAAATAATTGCTTTAGATGATGTTTTGCACTGGCTTAAGGAGTTGCGCGTCCTCAACATCGGCGGCAATCCGCTCAAAACCCTGCCGGATGACCTCGGTGAACTGACCAACCTGACCGAACTCTATATTCACAGCAGCCACTTAACAGCGCTGCCGGAGAGCATCGGCAGCCTGACCAATTTGCACACATTCGATGCCGGGCATAATGAGCTGACGGCGCTGCCGGAATCGCTGGCGAATCTCAGCAATCTGACGCGCTTCTTGTACCTCAGCGATAATCAACTCACACAAGTGCCGCCCGCGCTGCTGGAAAAGCTGGAACGCCTGGCTTACCTCAACCTGACCGACAATCAGCTCACTGTCCTGCCGGATTCCATTGGAAAAATGCGCGGCCTGCGTGAACTGCGGCTGTATAACAACCAGATCACTACACTGCCGGACAGCATCGGCGACCTGACCGATTTGCGCGAACTGCACCTGATGAATAATCATCTGGCGGCGCTGCCCGACTCGCTGGGGAATTTGGCGAATTTAACGCTGCTGGATTTACGGAATAACCATCTCAACGCCTTGCCAGCCAGCTTAAGTCACATGACCAGCCTGCGCCATCTCGATTTGCGGAGTAATCGCCTGACCGCGCTGCCCGCCACCATCGCCCAACTGCCGCATCTGGAAAAGCTCGATTTGCGCTGGAACAAACTGCGCTCCATTCCCGGCTGGATTAGCGACCTGGAAGCGCGTGGGTGTATCGTCTATCGCTGACTATTTCTCTTCATCCCGGCCTTTGCGCTTTTTCAGCAGTTCGCCCGCCACGTTGCCGGAAGGCGGCGCTTGAGTCGGTTTGGGCGGCGGGGTATAGCGCGGCTTCTCGGCCTCTGGTGCTTGCCCGGACTCGCCGGCTGTTGGCGCTGCTGAAGCGCTGCGTGCCTGGTCGCGTCGGACGCGTAAATTGCCAACCGTGCCGGGAGCTGTTGCTCCGGATTCTTCGGCCATCTGGCGGCCACGCTCTTTTGCGCCGAGCAGGGTAGCGATGCGTTCCGATGTGGCTTCCGCCCCGCGCTGCCCGCCGAGATAACGCCGGAGTCGCTGCCAATCGCTGCGGGTGATAATCAGGCGGCGTACAGCGACATCAAAAGGCAGCAGCAGCATCGCCCCTAGCAGCAGCCAGGGCCAGACCGGAGTCGAAGCGGCACGGGCATCAACGGTATGATCGAAAGCCAGCGCTGGTTCGTCGGCCAGTGAGCGTCCGCCCGTTAACCCGGCGATGTCATTCAGCAGTGCCGCGCCGTCGCCGCGTCCGCCGATGTCATATTCCGACGAATAACTCATCACCCAGCCCGTCGTCTGTGTCAGCGTTTGTTCACCCTGTTCGCCGCGCACATTGAGGATGTAAGCCCCTTCCTGTCCCGGTGCGAAAGTCGCCTCATAGCGCCCCGGCGCGACTTGTAGCAGGTTGAGCAGTGTCGGGCTTGCCTGCGGGTCAACAACCGACAGGCGCAAATTCAGGCCGTTCAGAAATTTGCCATCTTCGCCGCGTGCATCAACGATCAGCCGGGCGTTCTCGCCTTCCATGACGACGCGGGTTTCGATGCTGTTGTTTGTGCCTTCGGTAATTGTCCAGCGAACGGCCTGGCTCCAGAAGCGTACATAATCATCCCACGTGACCCAGTTCGCGCCCCAGCGGGCTGCCGCGTCGCTGGTGAAAGCGACGGAACGTCCCAGGCCATACTGCCATGCAGCCAGCAGCGGATCACGGTAGGGTTCTGGCCCGCGCAGGATGACCTGAGCCGTTTGTTTGCTGGTCGTTGCCACATATCCCAGTAACGGTGGGGCGGTGGCAATGCCATCCATAATCGGGCTGTTGGCGGAAAGCGAGGGGACGAAGGATTCCTCAAAAATATAGGAACGGGTTGCCAGCACGGTTTCGAGCGTAAAAATAGTAGGAATCTGCTCGACAAGATTAACTTCATGGTAGTTGCCGTTGCCCGCTTCGGCCATCTGGCGCAGGAAGTCTGGCCCGCCGCCAATGGAAATGACCGAGGTTGTCACCTCTGCTTCTTCGTTCAGGCGTCGGGTGAGGGCGACAAGTCCGCTGGGGTTTGCGCCGCCATCGGTGAGCAGGATGATATGTTTGCGGTCAGACGGGTCGCTGATGATGCTTTCCGCGACCAGGCTCATACCCGCAAGAATGTCCGTGCCGCCACCTGTTCGCAGCGAGGCAACCAGACGTTGCAATGCCAGACGATCCTGCACCGGCTGGATGCCCGCAATCCAGTAACCCTGGGTGTCAAAGGAAACCACGCCCGCCCGGTCACTCGGCTGGAGAAAATCAATTGAACGAATGATGGCTTCTTTCGCCAGTTCGATATTTTCGACGCCGCTCGGCCCGACTGCGCCCATACTGCCGGAGCGGTCAATGATATAGGCAATTGTCAACTGTGGTAGCCGCTGCTGGTCGCGCACCTGCATTTCGAGCGGCAGCAGGTCTTCCAGGGGTGTCTGGAAGTAACCGCCGGGGCCGTAAGCATTCGGGCCACCAATGGCGATCAACCCGCCACCGAGATCCCGGACGAAATTATTGAGCAGATCCATTCGCCCCGGTGACAGGCGTGTGGCGGGGACATTCGCCATCACCACACTGTCGTACTGCGCCAGGGCAACCAGGCCGAGCGGAAGCTGTTCTGGTTGCATGGCATCCACTGTCAGCCCCGCTTCCTCTAAGGCAGGCAGCAGATAGCGGATTTCGGCATTATCCGTGTGCAGCAGCAGCACACGGGGCGGCCCGACAACGCGGCTGAAAGCGGAGAGCAGATTGTTCTGGTAAAAATTATCAGCCGTTGTGGGGTCAACCTGCACCTGAAAATCGGTAAAGCCGGAGTTGCCAGCGACCAGTGCCAGCGCATAATTATTACTACCTTCCCGCAGTTCCTCATTTTCGCGGTGGTTGAGCTGACCCGATTTCAGAACGGTGATGCTGGCAGGTGTATCGGCTTCGGCAGCAACTCTGATATTCAGGGCGAATTCCTGCCCGCTGTTGAGTGTGCTGGGGGCATTAACGCCCGTCACCTGAACTTCCGGTGCGGCCTGTGGCGTCAGCAGTACATAGCTGATTTCGACGCTGGTAGCCGCCGCTAATTCTGCCGCTGATTCAACATCTCCTATCGTTTCCCGGCCATCGCTCAGAATGACGATGCGGCGGGCATAATCTGCCGGGAGGATGCCCAGCGCCAGGCGGACAGCTTCTTCAAGATCAGTGTTACCCGTCGGCGGGGCTGAGAGGGTTGTGCCAAGTTCACGGACAGCGCTCAGTGGCCGCTCCACCAGTGCATTCGCGCCGAACAAAATCACGCCTGCCTGATCGTCCGGCCCCATCGCCGGAAGGGCCTGGCGCACGTAGTCCAGCGCGGTTTCCTGCGCCGCCTGTCCCACACTGTCCGACACATCCACTAAAAAGACAACCGCCAGCCGGTCAGCCGCCCGCACAAGCTGCATTCCTGCCAGCGCAAACACCAGCAGCAGCATGATGGCCGTTCGCAATATCAGGCTCATGATGTCCCGCGAGCGTCGATAGCGCTGCCGCGGCCAGCCCATATAAAAGACGAAGGGGATACAGATCAGTAAAACCAGCGCCAGCGGCGTCGAAAAGGCCATCAGCATTATTCCAGTAAGCGCACAACTGCTGCTATTTTACCGCAAGATAGGGTTGATTGGTTCAGTCTCTAATCCGCTTCAAGGCCGAAAGCGGCCAGGACGGGTTTTCCAGTGCTGTTTTCCAGCGCGGGAATATCGAGTGCCCACAGGACAGTAGCGGCGGTATCGGCCACGTTCACCCCTGTGCCAAGTGCTGTGCCAGCGACGACTCCCGGCCCGGCGATGATCCAGGGAATCAGCATATCTTCAGGGATGTTCTGCCCATGACCGGTGCCGTGCCCACCATGATCGGAGGTGATGATGATGAGCGTTTCATCGCTGATGTTCAGTTCAGCCAGTTTTGCTATCAGCCTGCCTACCTGCCAGTCGGTGCTGCTCAGTTCGGCGATGTAGGTTTCGCTCATCCAGCCCAGACTGTGACCGAAGAAATCCGGGTTGGGGAAGTGCAGTAACAGCACTTCATAGCCCTCATCAAGTAATTCAAAGGCGCGGTCAACCACGCTGCGATCTCCCTCGCGAGCGAAGGTGTAATCCAGCCCTTCCGACTGGTTATACATGCAGAATTTTTCTTTTCCCGTGACCAGTGCAGTTTTGTAGCCTCCTTCCTCCGCCAGCGTCAGAAACGTTGGAAATTCCAGTGGCGGGCAGTCCCGCTGCATGTCGTTGAAGTCAACACCGTGATCTTCCGGCGCGAGGCCTGTCAGCATAGAGGTATGGGCGGGCAGCGTGACGGGCGGGAAAACAGTTGAGGCTTCCCACGAGACTGCGCCCCTTGCTGCCAGCTCCTGAATGTTAGGTGTATCCGCCAGCAGCAGAGCGTCAGGCCGTGTCCCATCAAGTGAAATCACGATCACATGACTAATCTTAGAACTTGCTTCGGAAGTGACTTCCTGAGCGCAGGCAGAAGACAGCCACAATGCAGAAAAACAGGCTAACAGCGAAATTGATGAAAACCGCAGCGCAAAACGATATTTCACTCAATCAATCCTTTGCGTCGCAGTTCACGGTCAAGTTTCGCATAGCCCGCCGCCTCGTCGTGGGTGAAATCAATATAGGGAATGCCCGCAGTGACCAGCGTTGGCCCCATTTCCCGCGCCATCAGCAGGAAAACCGGCGTGCCAACATCCTCCGAAAACATAAATTCCTTGGCCGCCCATTTCGACAGCTTCCAGTCCGGTGAAAGGATACTGAGGGTAGCTTTCGCGCTGCGTATCACCTCTTCCAGTTCTAGGGCGAGCTGGCTGTGATAATCACGGTCGCTGTCCTGATAATCCCAGTAAGCATAACCGCGTTCCTGTAAGAACTGGCGCAGAGTCGTGACAAAATCACTGTCTTCCTGAGCATAGCTGATGAAGACATAACCGCGCGATTTCGGCGCTGCCGCCAGGACAGGTGTGCTTTGCCGCAGCGCGTCAGGCAAACGGGCTATCAATTCCTGAAAAGCGACGTGGTAATCAGCCCGAAAATCCAGCGGAGCGACGTCTTGAATGACGCGGGGCATTTTCTTCGCGCCGTCGTTGTCAATGATGAGCGGAATCACCGGAACATTATTCACGCGGGCTGTGCTGACTTCAGCCACAATATAGGTGCGGAGAATGGCGTTGGCACTGGCAACAAAAATCAGAGCTGCTGCACCTTTGAGCGCTTTATCCGTCGCATCCTGCCAGTCCTCGCCGGGGCGGATGCTGAGGAAATCCGCCCAGACATTGATCCCGTGTTCTTGCAGGTCAGCAATCAGTGTTTTGGCAAACTCAACATCCCGATGGGAATAGCTGACAAAGACATAGCGCATCGAAATAATCCTCTAAGCTCGGCGTGGCTGGAGAGTGGGGCGGAAGATCGTCCGTACCTGAAGCCGCCGCCAGTAGACATACCATTCAATCATCAGCACCAGCAGCGCCAGCAGTGCTACCCAGGGCCAGAATTCCTGCTGGCCGACTTCTTCGCGTTCAGCGGCAAGAATAGCGAGGCCGCTCAGGTTAATGGCCGACTGCGGTGTGATATTGCTCTCGCCGGGGGCAAACAGATTGACAGCGAACGATGCTGTCTGGCGAACTGTTTCGCCTTCCAGAATCTCAGCCGTGTAGATGCCCGGTTGGTCGGTATCGGCAAAAACCAGCGTTTGACGGTCAACCGGAAGTGATTCCTGAGAACCGTCCGGCAGTGTTATGCGTACTTCAGTTGCTTCAAAAGGTGGGCGAATCGGCAGCGATTCGCCGACGCGCAAACCATCAGGTACATTGACTGCCGCCTGTGGCGTGAACCAGTTGAGCAGGTTTGCCATCAATACCGGCCACGTGATTTGCAGCGGCAGGTCGGACTCGCGCAGATCAAAGGTGAGAATGGCGACCTGGCGGCCATCGACTTCACCAGCGACCAGCAGCGGCCCACCTTGAACCGTAATCAACGCATCGCCCCAGTTCGTCGTCACAGGGCGGAATTTCAGCACACTGACATCCCCGAAATCGACAAAAGCCATACGAGGATCGCTGCGGCGCACCTGTGGATTACCTGTGGCTGTACTTTCCGCGCCCAGGGTGAACAGCGAGGTGCTGCGTGGGGGATTAATAATCAGCAGATCGCCTTCCGGCAGCGTCGCTGGTAGCCACCCGTCGAATATATACAGATCGTAAGGGGTAGCGGGTAGTGGGCGCGTTACATCCCCTTGAAAAGCCTGCATGGTTGCCAGGCTGCGTAACACCTGTTCCAGAAAACGGTTAGATGTTTCCGACAGCACCAGCGCTCGCCCTGCGCCCGTCCCGGAGGCCACTGCCCAGGCGGAATTATCTTCAGCGAGGTAATCCTGCGCGGTCGTATCCGAAGGCAGTGTCAGACCGGCCTGAAGCACAGAGAAGGTATCCGGTAGTGCTTCGGAGACAATCGGTAGATTGGAGCCTGCCGGGATGGTATAACGCTCGGCAGTGAACAGGTCGCCATCGACCCTCAGGTCAAAGATGATCTCGGTATCCTGTGCGCCATAATTGGTGATCTGCCCGAACAACTGCGGCCTCTGGCCGGGGAGGGCGCGGGTTGCCAGTGCGGAAATCGCCAGATTACTGTCGGATGTCCCAATCGGGAGGTAGCGAATCGTGCCGGGGACACCGGGCAGGCCGCTGGCATTGCCTAATCCGCCATCACCGATAATGACCAGATCAAAATTAGAACTATCGACGGCATCCGCAGCCGCCAGTGTCAGCGCAGCCACCCAATCGGCCTCTGCCCGGCTTGGTTGGGCATTATTGATAGCATTTCTTAGAATCAGCGGGTCGTTGGTGCGGGCGGCGATCACATCCGGCACATCGGCTACGCGAATGATGGTCATCGTGTCACCCGCGCTGAGTGTATCGACGATGCTCAATGCCTGACGTTTGGCTTCTTCAAAGCGCGAGCCGCCGTTGACATCGCGGGCATTCATGCTGGCGGAGGCATCCAGCAGCAGCTCAATCTGTCCGGTGCTGACTGCCGGGACAATCATAAACGGTCGTGCCAGCGCCAGTACCATCAACAGCAAAATCAGCAGTTGCAGGAATAGCAGCAGGTTGCGGCGCAGACGCTGCCAGGGTGTGTTGGCTTCGGTATCCTGAACAATTTGCTGCCACAGAAATGTGGTGCTGACGACGACTTCTCGCCGCCGCAGACGCAGCATATACAGCAGAATGATGGGTATAGCCAGCAGCAGGCCAATAAGCGCAAGCGGTGTTAACAGCGACATGGCGAAAGCCTCAAAAATTGAATGCAAAAGCATAACACAAAGGCACAAAGGCTCAGAGACACAAAGAAAATTCGCTCCGAGTCAATTGATGACACGATGAATACCTGTTTTAGCCAGTCGTTCGCCAAAATTAATCACCAGCGCCAGCTTTAAATCTGTCAGTCGGAGATAGGTTAAGGCCTGAGCCTCAAATATGGGATTATAGGTGGTGACTGCCTTACATTCGACAATTACCAGTTCATCAACCAGCATATCCAGCCGTAAAGGTGTCGCAAGGAGTACATTCTTATAGCGAATGGGAATTTCCTTCTGCCGTTCAACTGAAAGCCCTCTCTCCATTAATTCCCACGATAACGCTTCTTCGTAGACGCTTTCAAGCAGCCCCGGCCCGCCTAAAGTACGATGAACTTCTATTGCGGCAGTTACGATATGGCTGCTAATCTGATCTTCGAGCATTCCGCTCATCCCTCTGAGTCTTCGTGTCTTTGAGCCTTTGTGTTACGCTTTTCCTTCTCTTTACTTTACTGCGCCTAGCCGCCGCAGGTTGTACAGGATCACCTTTTCCCAGGGCGTGCTGGTATCCACTGTGACGTAATGCACACCCCGCCGCAGGCAGTCCGCGCGGATGCCCTCACGCCACTCGTCAAAACGTTTCATGTACAGGTCGCGCATCCCGCCGTCGATGCTCACTTCCTGCGCCCGCCCGGTTTCGACATCCACCAACCGCAGGTCGCCGCCCAGCGGCGGCGTGATTTCGTCCGGCGCGAGGACATGAATCAGCCCAACTTCGTAACCCTTGCCCAGCAGCGCGTTCATCCCTTCCAGATAACCCGATGGCGAAAACAGGTCGCTAATGAGAAAACACAGGCCGGGGCGACCCCCACGCATGGCGTAATCTTTCAGGGCGGCGTTCAGATCAGTCGCGCCAGCCGGGGTGAGGCTGCTTACATAATTCAGCATCGCTATCCCATAGCCGCGCCCGCGCACCGGGCCGAAACGTTCGGCGCGGCCTTCGCTGACTGCCGTCAAGGTAAGACGATCATTGGTTGCCAGCGAAATGTAGGCCAGCCCGGCAATCAGCCGTTGGGCATAGCGGAATTTCTGCTGGTCGCGCTCGCCCTCTTCCGGCCATTTCATACTGGCGGAAGTATCCAGCAGCAGATGTACCGCCAGGTCTTCTTCGTCTTCCAGCAGCTTGATGAAAGGCCGATCCAGCCGGGCGTAAATATTCCAGTCCAGGCGGCGCAGATCGTCACCGCGTGCATAATTGCGATAATCGGCAAATTCGATGCTCGTCCCGCGTTTGATCGAGCGGCGTTCGCCCTTCATCGCCCCGGCGCGGACACGGCTGGCGACCAGCGTGAGCTGCTCCATCTTGCGCCGCGTCTTTCCGTCAAATAACTTGTTGTCGTCGGGCATGGATAAACCTCATTCAGTTTTGTTACTGACTGAATCTCTTGGCATCTGGAGAAAGAATTACTACAAGACACTCAACGCCGCCCGTAAATCATCCCGCACCCGGCGCATGATATCGATGTCTTGGCGACTGTAGCTCAGGAAAACGTGGTGCTGATAGTCCATGTGTCGTTATCTTGTGGCAGCAGAGTCCTTCAAACGATAAGATTATAACAGAAACACGGGTAGATAGAGTTTTTCAGCCCCTTTAGTGGGCTTGGCTTTTTGATAGCCGCATCGCTTTAGCCTGCGGCGGCGCGCGGGCGAGAAATCGGATTCATCGAGACTAAAACAGGATTTATGTTATGGAACTCAACCCCAACGCCTTCAATGAACACGCCGTCATCGCCCTTCAGGACATCCAGCTCCAGACCGCCCTTGACCGGGGGACGGCCAACGCCGATGGCCGCCGCCGGGATGTTATGGCCGAACTGCCCCACTCGCCGCACTTGCGGATGCAGGGACGGGCTTCTCGCCTGCGGGCGCTGGCCGAACTGCCCGATCTGCTGGAACAGCTCGAAGCCAATGTCATCGCCAATGGTGGTCATGTGCTGTGGGCGGCGGACGCCGACGACGCCAACCGTCACATCCTCGACATCTGCGCTAAACACAACCTGAAACGCGGCGTCAAAAGCAAGAGCATGGCGACAGAGGAAATCGGTTTGCTGCCCGTGCTGGAAGCCAACGGCATCAAAATGGTCGAAACTGACCTCGGCGAATACATTGTCCAGATCGATCACAGCCACCCCAGCCACATCATCATGCCTGTCATGCACATGACCAAAGAGCAGGTGCGTGACCTGTTCATGGACAAACTCGATATGCCCTACACCGATGATGCTGGCGATATGACCGCCTTCGCTCGGAAGATTCTGCGTGAGGAATTTCTCAGCGCTGATTTTGGCATGAGCGGTGGCAATTTCATGATTGCCGAAACTGGCACCGTCGTCATTGTCACCAACGAGGGCAACGGACGCCTCTCCACTGGAATGCCGCCGGTGCATATCGCCGTCGTCGGTATCGAGAAGGTCATCCCCACCTGGGAAGATTTCGCCACCCTGATTCAACTGCTCCCGCGCAGTGCCACCGGCCAGCGTATGACCGTCTATGTCAATGGTTTCAACGGCCCGGCGCGGGTAAATGAGCCGGACGGCCCGGAACATTTTTACCTGATTCTGCTCGACAACGGACGCAGCAATATCTACGCCAGCGAATATACTGAAGCGCTGGCCTGCATCCGCTGTGGTGCCTGTCTTAATGCCTGCCCGGTCTATAATGCTGTCGGCGGTCATACCTATGGCTCGGTTTACAGCGGGCCAATCGGCGCGATTATCACGCCCCTGTTGCAAGGTAAGGAAAATGCTGTGCCGCTGCCGTTTGCCTCGTCGCTCTGTGGCGCCTGTAAGCAGGCCTGTCCGGTAGACATCAACATTCCCGATATGCTCCTCATGCTGCGCCATGATCTTGAAGCCAGACAGGATGCAGTATGGCAGGTCGGCATGAAAGCCTGGCAGTTTGGCAATTCGCACCCGCTCCTCTTTCAGGCCGGAGGGAAAGTCGCGGGCATGGCGACACGAGCGCTCGCCAACGCGCTGGGTGAAGAAAGCCTGACAGCGCTGCCACCGCCGCTTAATGGCTGGACGGACTACCGCGATTTTCCATCCTTTGCCGAACAGTCTTTTCATGACTGGTGGCGTCAAAATCGGAGTTGATCTCGCCTCAAAATCGAAACATTTGTCATGACAAATGTTTCCTGGAGTTTGGCAGATTAA
>CAYUTY010000043.1:0-50200 GCA_964447795.1 uncultured Anaerolineaceae bacterium | reverse complement strand
TGACGACTGCTCAGGCGGGGGTGGCGGAGATGTGTTGGTAGGTGGTAATGGCGTATTAGTCAGCGTAACTGTTGGTGTCTCAGTAAATGTTGCTGTCGGAGGTGGTGGAGGTGGTGGAGGTGGAGTTACACCACAATAGCGATAGCCACCTGAGCTGCTCATAGTGCAGCTTGTAGCACCAGGCATTACAGTCCAAACCGTGCCGTCTGGACTACCTAAGAAAGAAGCCTCCATACCCCCAAACATCATGGGGTTGTCCGCTGAAACAACGTCTACATTAAAACAGCCAACACCACAAAATTGCAGTTGACTACCAATAGGAATTTGTCCATCATGATAGACTACAACGTTCGTATTGTATAAACCTACATGAGCCGTATTTGGATCATTCGTGTAAGCAACTCCTGTTGCGTTCTGCGCGTTTATTGGATAAAGGGTAAATACCACACTACAAATACTAAAAATTATCAGCATAAAGCGGATGAACATAAAAATCCTTTATTAGAACTGTGATCTAAGTTGATAGGTACACTAATCCTGCTAGCATAATATAAGTATATGCCATCTACTATTACATTTAACTTTGGATTTTAAGTATTCTCTATCTCTTCACCACTGCTGCAACAATTTGTAACATGATGATGAATGACCAGCACAAGCCCGCCAATCGCGCTATCATAAACTTACGCCCGTAACCTTTTCCCGCCGGGAGCGGTACTCATGTCATGTACGACACATAGCAGCCGACGATGGAGAGCGACCTGTGGAGCGCGCTGAAGAAGGACGCCTGGTGAAACGCGCGCAGCAGGGCAGCGCCGAAGCCTTCGCCGGGTTGTACCGGGCGAATATGCAGGCCATCTTTCGTTATATTTACCATCGGGTGAACGATGTGCAGCTTGCGGAAGATTTGACCGGCGATGTCTTTGCACGGGCGCTTAAATCCATGCGCGACTACCGCGACCAGGGCAAACCCTTCGTCGCCTGGCTCTACCGCATCGCCCATGCCCGCGTGGTCGATTACTACCGCGCCAGCGAGCGCCGCCCGACGGAGAGTGACGTGGACGCCGAACCGATCCCGATCACGACCAATATGGACGAAAATCTGCTGCGGCGGCAGGCGGCCAAAGCCCTGCGCGAAGCCATCAGTACACTTACGGACGAACAGCAGCAGGTGGTCATCCTGCGCTTTATTGAGGGACACCGCATCGAAATGGTGGCCGAGATCATGAACAAAAAGGCCAACGCCATCAAAGCACTTCAGCACCGCGCCCTGCGTTCATTGGCGGGACGGCTGGAACGCGCTGGTTTCGATGTCGAGTCGATTCTCTCAGGTTTATCATGAGCGAACCGCGTTACACGCCTCAACTGGATGACATCCTCGAAGCCTGCCTGGATGATGTGCTGGCGCGTCGCAAAACCATTGACGAGGCCACCAGCGCTTACCCGGAATATGCCGCCGAACTCAAACCAGCGCTGCGAATCGCCCTCATGACCAGCCGCCTGAAATCCCCCGCGATGAGCGCCGACCGCGCCGCCGCGCTGGAAAAGCAGCTCCGCGCTGCCATGCCCCCCGCCCGTCGTTCTGTGCCGGTTCAGCCCGCCCGTCGTGTGCCGGTGGCGTTCTCGCGGCTGGCGGCTATTATCGCCATCGCCTTTCTCTTCGCCTTTGGCAGCGGCGCGGGACTGGTCGCGGCCTCGGCAGACGACCTGCCTGGCGATTCGCTCTATGGCATCAAGCGCCTGTGGGAGCAGATTATTCTGGCGCTGATTCCCCTCACGGGTCAGCCCGACGACCTGTGGGGGCGGATTGCTGACACCCGGCTGGCGGAAGTCGAACAGCTTGCCGCCCAGGGACGTCTCACGCAAAGCGCGCTGGTTGATCTCTACCGCGCCACCTATCAGCTCTCGCAGTACAGCAGCAGCGATTCGGCGGCGGTCATGAATTATTTTAACCGGGCTTATCTGGCCCTGTTTGACCGCATCAAAGCGCCCGCCGGTTCGGAGCGGGTCTACGATGACCTGATTCAGGCGTTGAGCGCCCCGCCGTCGGCCAATGGTGCGCCGCCACCGCTGGCGGATGAACTCCCGCCCAGCCTGCTGGTGACGCTGCCGCCGCATCTGCCGACTGCCACCGCTACCTACACAGCGACGCTGACCTATACACCCACGCTCACGGAGACACCGACGCTGACACCGACTGCTACCGCAACTGAGTCCCCCACGCCTACCGGAAGCGCCACCTCGCGGATTCCGCCGACGCCCACGCGCACGCCCTCACCAACGGTGACGGCGACCCTGCTGCCGACGTTGGCGCCAACTGCGACGATAACCTGGACACCGATTCCGCTGCCCGGCGGGGTGCTGCCCAATACCGATGTTGCTGCTACGCCCGCGCCAGAAATCATCCCGCCTGGCTCGACGCTGACCGCGCCTGAACTGGATGTCACCGCTCGCCTGCGCGAAACACAGCAGTCGGTTTATCAGACACAAACGGCAGGCCCACCCAGCGTAACACCAACCAACCGCCCTTAGAAACCATTTTCCATCCGTAGGGGACGACACACCGGTCGTCCCGTATCGTATTATCTGTATCACCTGTTCCTGCCTGTTTATCAGGCTGGCTCATGCGTTTTTGGGCGCGGCGTGCTACGATACTATCAGCAACTACTGTGGAGATTTTCCGCTCATGACAACCCGTGATTCTTCCCCTGTGGACTCCATGCCGCTGGTCAAGCGCTGGTCAACGGCTGTCAACACCTGCAACTGCCCCGATGTGCAGCACGCCGATACGTTCACCCGCTGGCTGGTGATTTCACGCGCCTGCGTCTTCTCCATGACGTTTACATCTGGTCTGATCGGCGTCCTGATCGCCGCGTCACTGGGCGCGTTTGCCGAAAACACCCTGTTCAAAATCTGGCTGGCGTTCCTGTGCGTGGTTGGTCTGGTCGCCGCCCACGCCACCAACAACCTCGTCAATGACTGGACGGATGTCCGGCGCGGCGTGGATACCGAAGATTACCCGCGCTCTCAGTACAGCGTTCATCCCGTACTCGGCGGCCTGACAACGCCGGGGATGCTGCTCAAAGTGTCCTTCGCCCTGACAGTGCTGGACGGCCTGATTATGCTCTATCTGGCCTCAGTGAGCGGCGTGGCCGTCATCTTCTTCGCGGTGGCCGGACTATTTTTGAGCCTGGCCTACACCATCTTTCTCAAGCGCTGGGCGCTGGGCGAAATCACGGCGCTGATCGTCTGGGGGCCGCTGATGATCGGTGGGACGGTCTTCGCCATCACCGGCCAGTTCGACAGCAATATCCTGCTGCTGACACTGCCTTATGGTCTGGTCGTCGCCTCAGTGCTGATCGGCAAACACACCGACAAGATCGAGAATGATCGCCCGGTAGGAGTGAACAGCGTGCCGGTGCTGTTGGGCGAAGGTAACTCGCTCATCCTCAACAAAATCACCTTCATCCTGTTTTATGTGCTGGTGGTTGCCCTGGTGCTGCTGCGCGTCACCGGCCCCTGGATTTTGCTGACGGTTCTGGCGCTGCCGCGTCTGCTGACCGTCTGGAAAATTTATTCGCAGCCGAAGCCAACCAGCAAGCCAGATAACTGGCCCGTCTGGCCGCTGTGGTGGGTCGGCTGGGCCATGCATTTCAATCGTTCGGCGGGTGGGTTGTTCATCCTCGGCCTGCTGCTCAATCTCATCGTTCCGCAGGTGAGCCGGCTGCTGGGTGGATAAATGATGCGGCTGGTTTTTCGACTGCTCATTCTGCCGCTGCTGCTGCTGGCGGCTGGGCCGGGTTTTGCTCAGGAACTACTGACGTACAGCGCCCCGGACTGCGATTATGGCGGCAATTTTAAAGCGATGGAGGCAGTGGATGCGCTCACGGTGCGTTTTACGCTGTGCCAGCCCGACCCGGCCTTTCCCTTCAAAGTTGCCTTTTCTGCTTTTGCCATTCATCCCTCGGAATATCTGATGGCAGCCGGGGGCAGCGGTGATCTGCTGCGTGCGCCGGTTGGCACTGGCCCCTACCGGCTGGCAAAGTGGACGGCGGGTGAAGAAATTGTGCTGGCGCGTAACGATGCTTACTGGGGCATCCCGGCGCAGGAAGCCGAAGTGATCGTGCGCTGGAGTCCTGAAGCGGGCGAACGGCTGGCAGCGCTGCTGGCGGGTCAAGCCGATGGTATCGACAATCCCGCTCCGGCGGATTTCCCGGCGATTCAGGCCGACCCCAATCTGATGCTCTACGAACGCCCCAGCACCAACATCTTTTACCTGGGCATCAACAACAGCATCCCCCCCTTCAATGACCCACGTGTGCGCCAGGCTATCGCTTACGCGATTGACCGCGAGTCGCTGGTGCGGGAGTTTTACCCGGCGGGTTCAACCGCTGCCGGACAGTTCATGCCCCCTTCCATTTTTGGTTACACGCCGGAGGTAGCGCCCTATGCCTACAACCCGGCACAGGCACAGGCGCTTTTACAGGCGGCAGGCGTACCGCTGCCCATCGAAACGACGCTGAGTTATGCCAGCGTGGTGCGTTCCTACCTGCCGCAGCCGGGGCGAATTGCCGAGCGCATTCAGGAACAGCTCAGGGCGGTGGGCATCCATGTCACACTTGACCAGGAAGACTGGACAGCCTATCTGGACGCGGCACAGGCCGGACGGCTGTCGCTCCATCTGCTCGGCTGGGGCGCGGATTATCCTGACGCCACTAACTTCCTTGATTATCATTTTGGCGCGGGCGCGAGTCCGCAGTTTGGCGAGCGACTGCCGCAAATCACCGGTGTGCTGCGGCTGGCGGCCATGCTTACCAGCCCGGAGGAACGCTATCCGCTCTACATGGAGGCCAACACCGCCATCCGCGAACTAGCGCCAATGGTGCCAATCGCCCACGCGACTTCGGGAACGGCTTTCCGCGCCAGCATTCTCGGCGCACACAGCAGCCCGCTCACCATTGAACATTTTTCAATCATGACTGACCCCGACGACGATCAACTGGTGTGGCTGCAAAATGCTGAGCCATCCAGCCTCTACTGTGCCGACGAATCCGATGGCGAATCGCTGCGAATCTGCGAGCAGATCAACGAGTCGCTGCTGGCCTACGAGATCAGCGGCACACGGGTGATGCCCGCGCTGGCACAGGATTACGGCGGCAGCGCCGACGCGACAATCTGGACATTCCGCCTGCGCCCAGACGCCCGCTTTCATGATGGCAGCACGCTGGACGCCAACGATGTGGTGCTGTCCTACCTGCTTCAGTGGGATGCGGCCCACCCGCTCCATGTCGGGCGCACCGGCGATTTTACCTATTTCAGCGCCTTTTTCGGCGGCTTCATCAACGGTTAGCTGTCTTCGCTGAAATTCACGAATAAGCGTTCCAGCGCCGGTTTATCACCAAGCTGGAGCGCTTCCACACCCCCAGCCGTGATAACCGCTTTCACCAGCGCACGGGTTTTGTTTTCAGGCAGGCCATAACCATGCAGATAGCGAATCTCCGCCGGGTCGCATGTCCATTCCGCCGGGATGTCGCCGTTTATGAGCCGGAGAAAACGCGCCCCAACCGCCGCTGCTGACCACTGTGCGCGGATGAAAGCCGCTCCTGCCTCCCCCATCTCATCCCGAAAGGGGCTGTCCACCATCAGCCGTTCGATCAGCGCCTCAGCATCGTCGGGGTGGCACATGGCCGCTGGCGGGACGAACGCCGCCGGAGTACGCTCTTTGGCTGCTTCCAGACCGTAGCCGCCGATCACCAGCGCTTTACCAGCGTAGGCCGCTTCCGTGCCGGATGCGCTCAGGAATATGTCACTGTAAAGCTGGTCAAATACCAGATCGCACTTTTGCAATTCGGCCATTACCACCTGATTCGGCTGCTTTGTAATTTCGATCAGCTCAACTGCATAGCCTTTGGCTTTCAGGCGGTCAATTATCTGCCGCAGTTGAAAAGTACCTTTGCCCTCTGGATGAGAAGGGAAATGCAGGATGCGCGTCACCTCGCCGGGCTTAGATGGGATCCTAGCTGGCTGATCGAGGCGGCTGTAAGGGAAACCTATCAGCATAAAATCGACAAATGATTTTTCGTGAAAATGGCCGTAATGCGGATAGCTGACGATCACATCAGCATAGCGCTCGATTCGCCGCAGCTTCTGTTTTTGTTTTGCCGTCAGGCGAATACAGTCGGCGGTGCTGTGACCTTTATCATCGGCCATGACCGCGCCATTGATATAAGGCGGGCGTGCATCCGAGCCGTGAAAGACGTAGATCACCCGCTTATGCAGCAGCTTCAGCAGCGGCAGTTCGTAATTTCGCAGGAAGCTCGCGCCGTAGCTGAAGATGAATACATCATAGCGCGTGATCGCCCACAGCAGCACCAGCAGCCGCAGCAGTATTTCCCGTACTTTTCGTTTTTCGTTATGGGCCGTCTGCGTGGCTTCTATCAGCCAGTTCGGTTGGTCATCGCCGCCATATTGATACTGGTGCGGTTGTAAGAGGATTAAATCGGCAGCCACGCCCGCCGACCGCAAACCATTTTTCAGGTTGTGGTAATACCCGGCCACTTCCTTCAGCCCGATGCACACTTTCAGTTCCGCGCTAGCTTGGGTCATGCGGCTGTCCTCTGCTGAATCACCGCCGCGCCCGTTCTTTCAGCATCGTCTCATACACATCGGCGGCGCGTTCGGCGTCGAAGCGGTTTTCGGCATAAGCCCGCGCCGCTCGGCTGCACTGATCGTAAAAATCGGCATCGTCCAGCAGCCGTTGAATGCCCGCGCTCAAACCATCCACATCGCCAAACGGGACGGACAAGCCGCCGCCGCTCTCCGCCAGCACATCCGCCACCACGCCTTCCAGCGCCACCGCCACCGGCACGCCGCTCGCCAGCGCTTCATAGATTTTGCTGCCAATTGCCCCCCGGTGCAGCGGATGATTGTGCAACGCCCAGAACGCAATATCAGTGCTGGCCCACGCGCCCGGCACTTCAGCGTGGTCAACCCACTCAATCCAGCGCACATTGGGCAGATCGCCCTGCGCCAGCCGCTCGCGCACAAGCTGCTTCTGCGTCCCTGTCCCCATGATGACGAAGCGGACATCCTCCCGCGTTACAAAGCGTTTGGCCGTTTCCAGCATTGTCAGACAGTCGTAGGCCGTACCGAGTGTGCCGATATAGGCCACAATCCGCGCGTCCCCCAGCCCGTATTTCTGCCGGAATGCCGCCGCGTCCAGGCCGGGGCGGAATCGTTCCAGATCAACCCCGCTAAAAACCGTGCGAATTTTATCCGTCGGCGGGATATAGCCGCGAATCACTTTTTCCAGGTGCGGCGTCACCGTCACAATGCCCGCCGCGCTGATGTAAATGCGGTCAACCAGCCAGCGTGCCGCCCGGTAAATCGGGTGACTTTCCGTCAGCGCCCCCACCGACAGCATGTGGTCGGGCCACAGGTCGCGCACATCCAACACATAGGGCACGCGCTTGATCCTGCTCAGCAGCGCCCCCGCCAGACCGGTGAAAATCGGCGCGGCTTCCACCAGCATCACATCATGCCGGGGAATGCCCAACCCACGCACAAACGCCGTCACCATGAAGCTGATCTGGCTGATGAATTTGCGGCTGATACGCGGGCTGGGCGTGGCATACAACCATGTCTGAATAACGCGCAGGCCGTCGCGTTCCTCAGTGACGACAAATTTACCCCGGTAAGCATCCGGGATTCGCCCCTGCGGATAATTGGGCATACTGGTGAGAATCGTGACCTCATGCCCGCGCCGGATCAGCTTGTTCTCCAGACGCGTCTCGATCACCGAGGCGGCTCCCTGATCGGGTTCAAAATAATTGGTGACGATCAGAATTCGCATGAAGCCTTACATCCTGCCGCCGCTGAAACGGTCATCAAACGGCACATCCGCGCATAAATCGGCATAATGTGCGGCGAACAAATCGCGGTTTTCCGGCACATCCAGCCGCAGGTGCATTTCGTAGGCATCCTCATCATTGTTGCGGTAGTAACGTTCTTTAACGTACATCATCTGAAAATCGTACTTCAGGTAGAGGTTTTGCGCCCGCGTATTGCTCACCCGCACTTCCAGCACCACAAAATCGGCCATCAGCGAAATCGCCCGTCCCACCATGCCCGCCAGCAGAATTTCGCCATAGCCGCGCCCGCGCCAGTTGGGATGAACGGCGATGGTGCTGATATGGCTTTCCTTTCCCATCCGCCACATCCCGCCGTAGCCAACGATTCGCCCGGCTTTACGCCTGCCGTTCAGGCGATCCAGCCAGCGCCGCCAGCCGGAAGCCGCGTCGGCTGTCTGCTCCAGCACGGTCATATAGCTGTGCTGCGAGGACTGAATTTCGTACTCGTAGGAACGCTCTGCCCAGGGCAGCTCAAACGAAAGCCGGTCAATCTCCATGACCTGCGGGATGTCCGCTTCCGTCATGTAGCGCAGCGTCAGCTTCATGATTCGGGCGTGGGTTCGGCTGCCTTGAGGATAATCGGCTGAAGTTTGCCCGCCGGGAAATCGGTTTTATCGGCCCGCAGCCGTATCCACGCTTCTTCCGCCAGGAATCCGGCGCGGCGTATCCGGTAGGCGGGGGGGACGAGCGTCACGGCCTGCCCGTTTTCCTGCGCGGCAGCCAGCGCGGTTTCGCCTTCCGCATCAATATCGCCGGTCAGTGAGGCCGCGCCGTCGATGCTGGCGAAGAGCGACTCCCAGTCCATCAGCGCCGGTTCGCCCCGTCCGCCCCAGCGCCCCTTGCGCCACTGGTAGCGCCCGACGATCACGCGCCCGCGTCCCAGCGCCAGCGTCACGATCAACGCGCCCTGGCCGTGCGGCTGGGCTGCTGCCAGCGTATCCAGCGCCGACACGCCCACCAGCGGCAGACCACGCCCGGCAGCCAGCCCTTTGGCGAAGGCCATGCCCGCCCGTAAACCGGCATACACGCCCGGCCCGCTGGAAACCGCCAGCGCCGATAGCTGCGTCAGCCGTGCGCCGCAGCGGTCTAATAAATCCAGCGCGGCAGGGGCGAGTTCCGCTGTCAGATCTTCGCTATGCGACCAGGTTTGTTCGGCCAGCAGCGCCCGCCCATCATGCAGCGCCAGGCTGAAGCCAGCAGTAGCGGTATCGATTGCAAGCAGCATCGTCGTTAATGGTTATCCGTCAGCATGGTTCAATGTCTTTATCATACCGTTACTGCCCCGCGCCGGAAAGTGGCGATAGCTTACCCCAGCAGCGCCGCCTTGAGCCGATCTACAAAGTCAGCCCGCTGGTCATCGAAGCAGGCTAACTACCACACCACTTTGACCGGATAATGTGAAAACAGGGAATCGTGGCTGATCAGTGTGAGGTCTTCAACCTGTGCCTGCGCGATCAGCAAACGGTCAAACGGATCACGATGATGCAGCGGCAGCGAATCGAGTTGCAGCACATGGGGCAGCGTAATAGGCAATAAGTCAATTGCATTATCGCGGTGCTGCCTTTCGATAATCTCTTTCAGCGGAATTGACAAATCCAGCTTGCCAATATGATTCTTAATTTGAATTTCCCAGATACTGGCGAGACTCACCCAGATAATATTACGTTTATCTTCAATCAGAGAGGTCGCTTTGGCTGACAACCGTGCTGGATTAACATCCGCCCAGATAAAGGTATGGGTATCGAGCAGGTAATTCATGCATCTTCACCCAGCCAGAATTCATCCGGCAGGGGGTCGTCAAAATCTTCACTTGTCCAGATTGCACCGGGGTGCATACCCAAAATCCGCTGGCCTTTCTGCGTTTCCGCTGCCCGCGCTTCCAGGTGTTCCCGTGCAATTTGCTTCTGTTCGTCGGAAAGCTGGTCGAGCAGCTTGAGCAGGTCGTCAAATGTCAGAGTCAGGTTCAGCATGAATCATATCCTCCTTGACCTGACCATAGTATAGCAGAAAGAGGGCAGTGGGCCCACACCCGCTTCTCTTTCATCAGCCTGATTTGGCGGCGGCGGCGGTGGTGGTGACAGTGGTGGTTTTTATTACCTTAGTGCCGCCAACACGGGGAAACCTGTGGCGGTGATGGCGGTGGGACAAGCCCATTTTATGCAGCAGTGCCACAAAACAGCTACCAGATGCCCGATGCCAGAAAAGCCATTTTCACCACAGAGACACAGAGAACACAGAGAATAACATGAGTCATAAGACGAGTTTAGCAGAGAAACAGGGTGAGGTGTGAAACATTTGTCATAACATTTGTTTCGATTTTGAGGGGAGATCAGCCTGATTTCAGACACCTCATATTCGGTTTATTCATCGGAGATGTTTCCTGCAAAACTAACTGCGAGAAAATGAAGGGTTTTGAAGCATGAGAAATCAGCGACTACACACCAAAAGTGGACTCGCGGAATTGGGCGATCAGGGTTTCGTAACGCTGACCCGCCCCTTCGAGCGAAAAATTGCGCCGTGTTGGCTCCAGCACGCGCAGCTCAACCCAGAGGCGCGAACCGGGCAAAACACGCTCAATCCGCTCCGGCCATTCGATGATGACCGGCCCGCGCCCGCTCAGGATGCGGTCAATATCGAGCGCGTCCGGCTCGCCGGAATCGTCCAGCCGGTAGCAGTCGAGGTGGTAAAGGTGCTGTTTATCCGCCTCGCGGATGTGGTCGTGAACGAGGTTGAACGTCGGGCTGGTCAGCGGCGTTTTCGCCCCCCAGCCTCGGCCAATGCCGCTGGCGAAAACGGTTTTGCCCGCGCCCATATCACCCGACAGGCAGATAATATCCCCCGGTTGCAGCAAGGCACCGAGGCGTGCGCCCAGACGCGCCGTTTGCTCGGCGCTGTGGCTGATAATATCGAGCTGCCCTTCTTTGATGATTGGCACCGCTGCCCCCGCCGCGTCGTTCTGAATGGGACTGATTATACAACGCCCCCGCCTCTCCACAAAAGGCGAAGATTCTAACCATAAGCGAACCATGAAATAATCAACTTCGGACAGGGTGTTTCTTAATTTAAACTATAATAAATAGAGCAACGCAAATCCGGGCGCACCACGCCCCTACTGAGATCGATATGACATGACCGCTTCATCAAGCTGGAGCATCCGCCGCCGCATGGTGCTGATCATGGTGGGCATTTCGCTCGCCCTGGTGCTGCTGGTCGCTGGCGTGACGCTGAGCGCCAATGGCAAAACGCTGCGCGAGCAAACTGAAGCGGCTGTCCTCAACGCCAATCAATCGCTCGCTACGGGCGTGGATACACACTTGCAGCAGGCCGTGACCACCACCCGCATCTTCGCCGGGGCGGTCACGACTCTGCCGGATGAAACACCCTTAACCCAGGTGTGGCCGCTGGCAAGCAGCATCCTCGTCCAGCCGGAAAACATCGTCACCCGGATTTATGTCTATGCCCCCTTCCGCGACGGTTTCCAGATATTGATTTTTAACCCACCCAATGCCCCTTCCCGCGTGGCTTCTGTCACAACCCTTATTAACCCGACTGTCGACGAAGATGCCTGGTTTCTCGATGTGCTGGCAGGGGGCGCGTCCCTCTGGCACGTGCCGTACACGCCTTTTGATCGATCTGCCACCCAAGATGCGGCCTCCTATGCCGTGCCGCTCCGCAGCGCTGGCGGCCAGACCATGGGCGTCGTCTGGGTGGATATTACCCAGTCGATGCTCAACGGTCTGATGGGGCAGATGATGCTGATGGATGACCGGCGCAGCTACAGCCTGCTGCTGACCGGCGACAACAGCCTGGCCGGTAGCTATAAACTGCCGGGCGTGGAGGACGCCCACGAAAGAGCAGGCGCTTTCCTCAGCCTGCCGCAGTTCGCCCAAATTCCCGCCGGGGCCAATCGCATCTTCACCGCGCCCGACCCCTTCACCGCCAACCGCGATGCCGCTGTGCTGGTCAGCAGCCTGCCGGAAAGCGGCTGGCGGCTCATCAGCCTGCTGCCGGCGTCGGTGCTGGCGACACCGCTGGAACGGGACATCCTGCAAATTCTGGTCGTTAGCCTGATCGGCGCGGCGGTGCTGGGGGCTGTTGTTCATGGCTTCACCGGACGGGCGATTTCCGATCCCTTGCGAACGCTCGGCACAGCGGCGCAGGAAATCGGCTCTGGCGACCTGCGCTACCAGATTGAGCATCAGGATCAGCGCGACGAAATCGGGCGGCTGGCGAAAGCACTGGAAGGCATGAAGGTCAACCTGGCGCATTCTTACCGCCAGCTTTCCCTGTGGAGCCAAACGCTGGAAAAGCGCGTTGAGCAGCGCACTGCCGAACTGGAAATCGCCCGAAGCGAGGCGCAGGCCAACGCCGCCGAATTACAGGCCGTTTACGACTCGGCCATGTCCGTCGTCAGTGACTACGAACTGGACATCCTGCTGCGTAAGCTGATGGACAACATGCTCGAACTGCTCAAGGTGAGCTACTGCGCCATCTGGCTGCTCATCAGCGATAAAAAGCACCTGCAACTGGTGGCCTCGACAGCAGACCGCAGCCGTCTGGGCATGGTTATCAGCAGCGAAGAAGGGCTGGTCGGGGCGGCCACCCGCGATCAGAAACTGATCGTGATCGACGATTACACCATCTGGCCGGGGCGGCTGGCGCGGATGAGCGACCCCAATGTACAGCGAGCCATGTCTGCGCCGCTGATGTTTTACCGGCGTCCGATTGGCGCGGTAGTGGTCGGGCGAACCTTTGATGCGCCGCCTTTCGATGAGCGGGAACAGCGCTTACTGATGCTGTTCGCTAATCTGGTGTCGCCCGTCGTCCGTAACGCGCAGTTGTTCATCCAGCGCGAAGAAGCGCTCAAGGAAGCTGAACGCGCCAACGGCGTCAAAACGCGCTTCCTCGCCAGCGTCACCCACGAGCTGCGGACGCCGCTCAACCTGATTATCAATAACATGGATTTCATGCGGATTGGGGCGTTTGGCGACACCAACGAGGAGCAGCGCGCACGACTCGACCAGGGCATCCGCAGCGCTGAACACCTGCTGTACCTGATTAATGACCTGCTCGATGTCAGCAAAATTGAGGCGGGTGAGATGGAACTTACCATTCTGCCGTCTGACCTCAGCCCGGTGCTGGAAGACGCGCTCGATTCGGCGCTGATGCTGATGGAACGCATGGATAAGCACCTGACCATCAAATCTCATGTCCCGGAAAATCTGCCGCTGATTCCGATGGATGCGCGCCGCGTGCGCCAGGTATTGACGAACCTCCTGAGCAACGCCGTCAAATTCACCCAGGAAGGCCGTATCGACCTGACTGTGCGAATCAAACCGGCTCCGCAGATCACGCCCAATGCAACGCCCGCCCCCGGTTGGCGCTTGAGCGAACTCAACGGTTTCCAGGAGCGCCCCGGCACGATTGAGTTTGAAGTCAAGGACACCGGCATGGGCATCCCGCAGGAGGAAATGGACAAACTGTTCATGGCCTTCGAGCGCACTGACCGCGCCAAATATATGGGCATCGAAGGAACCGGACTGGGCCTGCCGATTTCCCGCTACCTGGTGGAAGCGCACGGCGGCAAAATGATCGTGATCAGTTCGGTAGGGCGCGGCAGCACCTTCACCTTCAATCTGCCGCTTCAGCCGGATGAACAGCAGGACAAACCGCCGAACCCGCTCACTTCGGCTATCGGGCTGGATTGACGCGCCTCTAACATTCGTCGCCTATACTGCAATCTGTATCGTAATTGAGCAGTAGAGGAGGCCTGTCATGCCCTGGACGAAGAAAAATTATCCCGATTCGCTGAAGAATTTCATGGCCCCGGTGCGGAACAAAGCCATCGAAATTGCTAATGCGCTGCTGGAAGATGGCTATGAGGAAGGCCGCGCCATTTCCATCGCCACCGCGCAGGCCAAAGAATGGGCGGAAAATCGCGGCAAAAAGATTGTCAAAGACCGCAAGGCGACAGCCTGACAACCTTGCAGCTAAAAACGAAGCGTCAGCAGGCGTTCGTTGACCTGCTGCTGTGCCTGCTGCGACAGGAGTCGCTGCTGCTCCGCCTGTTGCAGCACGGTTTGGCGCGATGGGCGCGTCTGCTCAAGATGATGTTCTACCTGAGCCGGACGCGCCGCGAATAGTGCTATAAGGGGTCGGGGTTTCAGACTCCAGAAATTCAACATGGCGCGCTGCTTTCAGGTCACAGCCAGGAAGCTGTTTTAGGTAATGTACTAAAAATAACAGACAAACCTGAAATTTACCTAAATGAAACCTGTTTTTCCCTAACGAATTGCGGGATTGTTACATCGTAAGGCGCTGCTTCAGAAAGCGCCAGGCCCACAGTTCCAGCAGCAGCAAACGGAACACAACTTCCACCTGGCGTGTCCGCCCCCAGAGGTGATCCTTCAGCAGTTTTTCCAGTTCACCGCGCTCAAACAAACCGTTGATATAAGCATTTGGGTCGAGCAGGACTTCGCGCACATGCCCGCTCAGCGCCGTGTCGAACCAGCCCATGATCGGCGCGCTGAAATGCTGCTTCTGGCTGTCGATGGCGAAATCGGGCAGATGAGGCCGCATGGCTTCGCGCAGCACATGTTTGTTGGACTTCATGCGGATGCCGGGCGGGACATTGGCGGCGAACTTGAGCAGCACCGGGTCGAAGAACGGCACACGGGCTTCCAGTGAGGCGGCCATCGTCACCTTATCCGTCGTGAGCAAACCGTTGCCGGTCAGCCAGGTGTTGATGATGAGCGCCTGCGCTGTGTTATAGGGGTCGTCGCGCCAGCTTTTTTCGACGATAGCCGTGTGCGCCCGCTCTTTGTGCTGCGCCCGTTCCCAGGCTTTCATCAACTCCGGCCCATAGAGGCGGCGGCGCAGATCGTCAGTGAAGGTCATGCCGTCGAAGGTCTGAATCCGCAGCAAGGCTTCATCCGGCGGTAAACCGGCCTGCTTCAGACGTGGCAGATAGGTCGGCAGCGCACCGATTCCCCGGTAACGCCTCATGGCCGGATAACTGCCTTCCAGCGCGGAGAGCGCCCCGCCCAATGGAGAGAGTAACTTGCCCCACGCTTTGCCGTTCATCAACGCCTGTGGAATCGTCTGGTGGGTGTAATAACCGCCGAACAATTCATCGCCGCCGAGGCCGCTCAGCACGACTTTGACATGCTGCGCCGTTTCCGCCGCCAGCAGCAGCAGCGAAACCGTCGGCGCGTTGGCGACGGGTTCGTCCAGGTGATAGACGAATTTTTGCAGCCCTTCCCACCAATCCGCCGCCGTGATGACGACTTCGTGATGGTCGGCCTTGAAATGTTCGGCGATGCGCCGCGCCGCCAGCAGTTCGTTATCCGGCGTGTCCATATCGTAGCCGACGGTGAAGGTTTTGACACGGCCACCGGCTTCCTTCGACATCAGCGCCAGCACCGCCGCCGAATCAATGCCGCTGCTGAGGAACAAACCAAGCGGCACATCGCTCCGCAGGTGGATATGCACTGAGTCCGCCAGCAGGTCGCGTGCTTCCTGAATGACCAAGCCATCATTTCCCCACCCCCTCGCCGCTTTCGCGTCCCCACTGCGTAGAGAGGGGGAAGGCTGCGGGAACTGCCAGAAGTGGTGCAGCCGCGCCGCGCCCTTCTCCACCACACAGGCATGGCCGGGTGGCAGGCGGCGGAGGCCCGCAAACAGCGTTTCCGCGCCGATCATGTAGCCGAAGCTGAGGTAGGTATCCAGCACATCGAGATTCAAACTGCGCGGCATCCGGTCGTCGGCCAGCAGCGCCTTGGCCTCACTGCCGAACAGCAGCAGCCCATCGCCCTCATGCAGATAAAGCGGCTTCATGCCAATGTGATCGACCGCCAGCAGCAGCCGTTCCGCCTGCGAATCCCACAGCGCGAAGGCGAACATGCCGCGCAGGTGGGTGAACAGATTCAGCCCGTATTCCTCGTAGAGGTGGATGATGGTTTCGCCGTCGCCCTCGGTGCTGAAGATGTGGTTGCGGCGTTTGAGTTGGTCGCGCAGTTCGCGGTAGTTGTAAATTTCGCCGTTGAAAACCAGCGCGATGCTGCGGGTTTCGTTGTAGAGCGGCTGGTCGCTGCCGTCCACATCGATGATGCTCAGGCGGCGCATCCCCAGCGCGGCATTGGGCGAGTCGAAAAAGCCGTCGCCGTCCGGCCCGCGATGGCGAATGGCGTCGGCCATGCGGCGGACGAGGCCGCCGTCCGCCCGCCCGTTTCCCGTCATATCGACTACGCCGCAGATTCCACACATGATAAGCTTTGCCTTTAATCAACAAAATTGGTCGTGAAATACATATTCCCAATCCATTAAGGCAAAACGATCATCCAGTTGTTTGGGATATGCAACGAATATCATATCTTGAACCGTTGCCATTAAAAAATCCCCTCTATCTCCAAAACATGGCTGAAAACTCGAAAAAGCGATAATCCCATTCGGATAGATATATTCATGCCGTATGGAAAATCCTCCAGAATGAGGGGCCTCGCTGAATACAGGCAGCATTTTTACTTTCGTTGGAAATCCAATATGGTTGTATATATCGCCTACAGCAATTTTTCGAGCGTAAAATTCGAATTTTCCCACAATCCAATTTAGACCAAGATAATCAGCAGGCGTTAGCCGAACTAAAATCATGTCATTTGAAATCACAGGGGACAATCGTTCATTCCAGTTTATTGTTAAATAGGCATATCCTTGATCGTTAAATTCTGTCTTCTCTATTTTGCTAATCTGTGCACTGTTTTCCAGAATAGTTATCGCCTCCTCAACCGTCGTCACGCCGGGGCGGATGCCCATGAAGCACGGCGCGGGGCAGCCCTCCGGCGGCGTCAGGAAGGCGCGCAGCTCGCTGTCGTCATACGGCTGCGCCCGAATCACGGCGGCAGCGGCGAAAAACAATATTAGCAGCGCCAGCATCATTTTGGCGTAAAAGCGTGTCATCAGCCCGGCATGACCTTTCTATCGTCGGGTAGTGTTTGCGCGAGCGCCCTCAAAAAACGCGGGCGAATCGTCGCCGACCCACCCGCATCTTTCTGTCCTCTGGGTTCTCTGTCGTGACTCCTGCCTCAAACCAGTGACCAGCAGCTACACCACCACATTCACCTTTGGCTCCTGCCCGTTGCGCCCCGGCACGAAGATCACCTTCTTCGGTTCGCCGCCGTTGACGGTTTTCTGCACCGCCTCGCTTGCCAGTGCCATCTGCCTGGCTTCATCCTCGCTGATTCCCGCCGGGACTTCAATCCGGTCACGCACCTTGCCGTTGATCTGCACCACCAGCGTCACCACATCCTCAGCCGCTTTTTCCGCGTCAAAATCCGGCCAGGCCTGCTGGTGGATGCTGTAGGACCCGCCTACGCGCGCCCACAATTCTTCGGTGATGTGTGGCGTGAAGGGAGCCATCAGCAGCAGCATATTTTTCACGGCTGTACGCCATGCCGCCTGACCGACGCTGCCGGTTTTCGCCAGTTCTTTCAGGTCGTTGCGGAACTTCATCAGCGCGGCAATCGCCCCGTTGAAGGTGAAATTTTCCAGATTGTCGGAGACGCGCTTGATCGTCTGGTGTGTCCGCCGCTCCAGGGTGCGTTCAACCTCGGCCTGGCCCGCCGCCGGGACGCTGGTGGTCGCCCCTACGGGATTTCCTCCGGTCATCACCATGTCCCAGACATCGTTCAGCCAGCGCACGATACCGGAAATCTGCTGGCTGCTCCAGGGGCCGCCCTTCGTCCAGTCGAAGCCGAACATCAGGTATGCCCGCACCGTGTCCGAGCCGTACTGCGCCACCAGTTCATCCGGGTTGACGACGTTGCCCTTGCTCTTGGACATGCGCTGGATTTCCAGATGGTGCTTCAGTTGGTCAACACGCGCATCGCCGGGCATAGCGGGGATGATGACGACGGCCTCCGGCAGGGCTTCCACCGTCCGCAGTTCGCCATTCCCATCTTCCACCGTCAGCAAATTCTCGGTGCGTTTGACGATCTCACCCACCACGCCGTCAAAGGCGGCTGGCGCGGCTTTCCGGTCAATCACCTCGATGCGGTCAGCAACCAGCTTCGCGCCTTCCCACTTCCCGCTGGCGACGATGAAATGGCCCTCGCGTTCTTCGCCCAGCACCTGCCCCTGATTCCGCAGCTTCAGCATCGGCTCGCCCAGGTTCAGCACCTCCGGGTCGCGCCCATGCTGCTGCATGATGTCCATTGTCTCCTCGAACATCCCCAGGTCACGCATGGCCTTGGCAAACCAACGCCCGTAGAGCAGATGCATGGTCGCATGTTCCGCGCCGCCGGTATAGGTATCGACAGGCAGCCAGTAGGCCGCTTCTTCCGGGTCAAATGGCCCCCGGTCATAGCCCGGACTCAGGTAGCGATACCAGTACCAGGACGAACACATGAAGGTATCCAGCGTATCGGTTTCCCGTGTCGCCGGTTTGCCGCTCGAATCGACCGTGTTATAAAACTCTGGCGTGTACTTCAGCGGGCTTTGCCCCGTCGGCAAAAAGTCCACATTCTCCGGCAGCGTCACCGGCAGTTGGTCGTCCGCTACCGACTCCATCGACCCATCGGCCCGGTGAATAACCGGAATCGGCGCGCCCCAGTAGCGCTGCCGCGAGATCAGCCAGTCGCGCAGACGATAATTGACCGCTTCTTTACCGATACCCTGTGCTTCAATCCAGTCCAGCACCGCGCCGATGGCCGGGTTTTTCCGCCCCTTTTGCCCATCGGAGAAAGTGCCATTGAACGAGCCGCTGTTCACCATGAAGCCCGCGCCGTCATAGGCTTCCGTCATCGTCTCGCCGTCGAACGACTCGCCCTCTGGCTGAATCACAGGGACGATTTTCAGGCCGAACTTGCGGGCGAAGTCGAAGTCGCGCTGGTCGCCGGATGGCACTGCCATGATCGCGCCCGTGCCATAATTGACCATCACATAATCGGCAATCCAGATCGGGATTCGCTCTTTGTTGACTGGATTAATGGCATAGGCCCCGGTAAAAACACCAGTTTTTTCGCGCCCTTCCGCCGTGCGTTCGATCTCGGTTTCCCGCGCCGCCGCCGCCGCATAATCATCGACTGCCGCCCGCTGCTCCGGCGTCGTCAGCTTCGCCACCAGCGGATGCTCCGGCGCTAACACCATGAAGGTTGCCCCCCACAGCGTATCCGGTCGCGTCGTATAGACCTCAATCGGGTCGCCTGACTCGGTCTGGAAAATGACGCGCGCGCCTTCGCTGCGACCAATCCAGTTGGTCTGCATGATGCGAATCGGTTCCGGCCAATCGATTTTGCTGAAATCCAGCATCTCGTCGGCATAACGGGTGTAGCGGAAAAACCACTGCGTCATCAGCTTTTGAATGACCGGCTGACCGGTGCGTTCGTCCTTGCCGTCGATGACCTGCTCATTCGCCAGCACCGTTTGCAGCGTCGGCGACCAGTTCACCAGCGCCTCGCCACGATAGGCCAGGCCGTTTTCATAAAACTGCTTGAAAAACCACTCCGTCCACTTGTAGTAGTCCGGGTCGCAGCTCACCATCTCGCGTTCCCAGTCGAACATCGCGCCCATGCTGCGCATCTGCTTTCGCATCCGCTCAATGTTGGCGTATGTCCATTTCATCGGGTGGATGTTACGCTGAATGGCGGCATTTTCGGCTGGCAGACCGAAGGCGTCAAAGCCCATCGGGAACAGCACATTGAAGCCGCGCATTCGCATGTACCGCGCCCGCGCATCGCTGGGTGTCATGGCGAACCAGTGGCCGATGTGCAGGTCGCCGCTGGGGTAGGGCAGCATTGTCAGCGCGTAGTGCTTGGGCTTGCTCCAGTCCACGCGGGCGCGGTACAGCTTGTCCGCTTCCCACTTGTCCTGCCATTTCGGCTCAATCGCCTGTGGATTGTATTTCTGCGTCTCAGTCATTGTGATTGTGCTTTCTCGTGTATCAGTATGGCGTTCGTTGTCGGTAAATAACCGTCAGTTCGGCAGGAAAGGGTTTGAAACGCTCCCCTGCAAAACAACCTGTGCAGAAACGAAACCCCACAGCGGAACGGTTTCTTTCCACACTGAAAATTCAGCCTGTCTGCGTAAGTTAGGATTGAAATTGTACCAGAGAGCGGGAGAAAGCGAAGTGGAGGCGCGCGGCTGATTACCGCTGCATAAGAGAAGAGCGGGTCACCCCGAAACCCTGTGGGTTAAAGTGTACCATCGCGGTGTGTCCTTCCTGAACCGTTGGTGCAGTATACCATGCTTATCCGGGCGAATCAATAAGTCTCTATCCCTAAACCCCTGCTGAAGCACCAGCCTTCATCCCCGGCGAGAACCGAAACATCAGCCCGACAGCCAGATTTTCAGTTCATAGGACTTAGAGGCTGTTATGAACTCTGTTGCCTGAGTTCAGCCCTCACCCTAAATCCCTCTCCCTCAGGGCGAGGGACTTGAAATCAATTTCGAGTTTACTATCCTATTTCCCTCGGCCAGACGTGCATAACACACTCTAGGCAGTTGAGCGGAGAAACAAGGGGATTAAACCCCTTGTCCAAGCGAGAAATATTCTGAACTTGCGTAACTTCTAAGTCTAATGATTTTCTGTCCTTATTAATGACATCACATAAAAAATTTGTTGTAAACTGTCTGGACATAAATACGGACTTATAGATATGCTTTTCAAAACACAGTTATTCTTAAATATACGTTTTGTCTGGCTTTCACAAAGCATGGCAGTCGTGACTCTGGTGATTGGGAGCATTGTGCTGCTGGGCTGGATGCTGAATATCGCGCTTTTCAAAAGCATTCTGCCCGGTCTGGTGGAAATGAAGGTTAATTCGGCAGTGGCCTTTATCGCCGCCAGTCTTGCCCTCCTCCTCTGCCAGCAACAATCCATCTCGCCGCGCCGTCTGCAACTGGTGCGTATGCTTGCTTTCGCTACCCTGTTCATGGGTCTGCTCACGCTTGTGCAGCATCTTTTCGGCTGGGATTTGGCTATCGACGAACTGTTCTTTAAAGACAGCCTGACAGCAGCCGACGACTTTCCGGGACGTATGGCGACTTCCAGCGCCCTCTCCTTTCTGGTAGTCGGGGTCGCGCTCCTGTTACTTCCCTTTCCCACCTGGCAGCGCCTTTGTCAGAGCTTAGCGCTCTTCGTTGGGATGTTCAGCCTGATTGCCCTTCTGGGCTACCTTTACGATAATGCCTCCCTCTATACCCTTTACAGTCGCAACCCGCAACCCCTTCATACCGCCGCTGCTTTCTTGGCGCTCTCCATCGGTATTCTTGCAACCCATCCCCATCAGGGCTTCATCCGTCTCTTTAGTGATACCGGGCCGGGCGGAATCATGGCGCGACGCCTGCTGCCTGCCTGCATTTTGATTCCCATGCTGCTGGGCTGGCTCATCCTGCATGGCGAACAGGGCGGATTTTACGATGCCAGTCTCAGCCTGGCGCTTTTCGCGGTGCTGACCATGATCGCCTTCCTCATCGTCGCTTGGTGGAGCGCCCATTACATCTATTCTGCCGACCATGACCGGCAGCGGGCCGAACAGCAAAACCGCCAGTCGCAGGCGCAGTTCAAAACCCTCTTTGATGAAACCGCCGATGTGATTCTTGTGGTGGAGCATCAGTCTGGCACGATCCTGAAAATCAACCCTGCTGTCCACAAAATTCTGAACTACCAGCCTGCCGCGCTCATCGGCAGCAAGCTGTCCGTCCTGGCTTCAGAAAATCTTGATCTGGAAAAATTGCGCCGCGAAACCGATTTGCATGGCAGTGTTTTTATCTCCCAGGAATTCGCCCGTGCCAACGGCACTCCCTGCGCGATGGATATGACCGCCTTGCTCATCCCCTGGGAAGAAAGCAGTGCCCTGCTGATTACCCTGCGCGACATGACCGAGCGTAAGCGCATGGAAGAAGCCCTCTTTCAGGCCCGCCTCGCCCGTATCGAGATGGAAAAGGAACGTGAACTGCTCAAACTCAAAGAACAGTTCGTCACTATGGTCTCACATGATTTCAGAACGCCCCTGGCCGTTATCATGAGTTCCAACGACATCCTCGAACGCTACCACGAACGCCTCACCGTCCAGCGGCGCTTCGAGCAGCTTCAGCGCATCCGTGAACAGGTCGTCTATATGACTGAACTGCTCGATGATGTCCTGCTGCTTGGCACCGCCCGCGCTGATCGCATTGAATTTAATCCCCTTCCGCTCAACATGGAATCCGTCTGCCTCAGTGTATTCGAGCAGGTGCAGACTCTCGCTACCGAGCGCCACCATTTTATTTTTCAAAGCGCTGGAAACCTCGCCAATGCCACCCTCGACGAAAAACTGCTCCGCCGGATGCTTTCCAACCTGCTGTCCAACGCCATCAAATACTCGCCCGACGGCGGCGAAATTCGTCTCGAACTCAGCCGCAAAAATGGCACGGTCATCATTTGTGTCAGCGATCAGGGTATCGGCATTCCGCAGAAAGCTCAGGCCCGCCTGTTCGAGCCGTTCCAGCGGGCCGCCAATGCCTCCAAAATCAGCGGCACGGGGCTTGGCCTCGCCATTGTCTACGAAACCGTGCGCGTGCATGGGGGGGACATCAGGGTCGAAAGCGAGGAAGGCGCAGGCACCAGCTTCATCATTACGCTTCCCTACCACTGATCGCCTTGCCTTTCAAAACTACCCGGACACCTGGATGAGCCAGCTTCCGCCCCATCGCTAACACAGCGCTGCGTCACCTGTCAGACGGCAGCGGTAAGCCTGGATGGGAAGCACTCGCCTTTGGGCGTGGAGAGTGCCACAATTAACAGAGGGAAGCGAGGCATAAAAGGGGACAAGAAACATGGACGACCCAACGCGGGAGCAGCTCAGGCGGGCTTATGACCATATCAAAGGCGGGCGCAAGATCAGCGCTATGCAGATTTTACGTCCGCTGCTGGCGGCAGACCCAGCCAATGCTGACGCCTGGTGGCTGATGGCGAACGCGGTGGATGACCCGGCGGAACAGCAGGGCGCACTGGAAAAAGTGATAGCGCTGCGGCCTGACCATCCGCAGGCGCGGGAACGGCTGGCGGCGCTGACGGCGGAACAGGAATTCCGCTTTGATGAAGCAGCGGGCGAAACCATTTTCGCTGATCTGCTGGGCGAAGCGAAACCCAAGCGTGTCCCGATTGAGCAGGCTTTCAGCGTCGTCCCGCCCAAGCAGCGTACTAATCCGATCATCATCATTCTGGCGATCATCGGCGCATTGTCGCTGGCGGTCTGTGTGGGCTGTTTTGTTGTATCAGCACAAGTCACGACGCTGGTGAGTGAAGCAATTGAGAGTATCACTGCTGTGCCGTTCACAACAGCGGGCAGCGGCGACAGCCTGCCCGACGATACGATCAACAAAGGCTCAATCCGGGCGGGTGATAGCCGACGCGATACCGTCCGGCTGGGCGAATCGCACACCTACACCTTCATTGGCGACAGCGGTCAGGATGTCACGATTCAGGTGGCCGGAGAAAATGGCGACCTGGCACCGGGGGTGGCGCTCTATAACCCATCCGATATTCAAATCATGCAGAGCGGCTTTTTGACAGCATTTCAGGCGAATAATGCTGAACTGAATATCGATCTGGTTTCCACTGGAACGTACACGATTGTGGTGACAAACGTTCGTGGGAGCGGGGACTACACACTGACGCTTTCCTGAATTTACGTTTTCTTCAGGTGGGCTTCGGCTAATTTTAGCCTGTTTCTCATCTTTATGCCCTATACTGCGCTTAAGCGTAAAAAAGGGGAGCATTGTATTCGTTATGTCGAACATCGCCATCGACCCGGCCATGTCTGTTTACGCGCTGGTGAAGCGCACCCTTGACCAGCGCACCCTCATCAATCACCGCCGCACGATGCTGGTCATCAGCCATGAGATCGAAAATGCCATTCTGCTTGACCGGGTACGGGCGCGGTTATTCAGCGGTTTTCAGCGGATGAGCCGTTTCGTGCCGCAGGTGGAACGCTACCAGCGAATCGCGGCGCGGGCGGAGTCGGTGTATGTATTTGGCGTGATGGATGTTGAGCCGCCGCCGATTGCGAATGTGACCTATGTGCCGCTGAAACCAAGCGATCAGCTTGCCAAAGAGTGGTTCATCGTGGCCGAAGCGCAAGCCTATTTCACCACGTTGGCAACTGAGGAAGTTGGCGCTGATCCGACGACCGGCGAAGCGCAGTTCGAGGGCGTCTGGTCATTTGACGAGGATATGGTGGACATCCTGCATGACTGGCTGACGAGTCTGGTGGGCGCACGACCGATGACCGGGGATGGCAGCCACAATTATCAGCAGCAGGTGAAATTGATGAGCAGCACCATGGGACGGATGACGGCGCGGATGGCGCGGGCGCTGGATAGTGGCAAGCAGCCCGCTTACGCCCCGGCGGAGATGCACACGGCTGTGCAGGAACAACTTGTGCCAGCGCTGGCACAGCTTGAGGCGCGGGGATAGAGCTGCCTTCGTCATGGGTGAGCCAAAGCTCCGGTCTGCCGGGGCTTTTTTATTTGCCGGGCACGCGCTTCATCTGGAGCTGTTGAGTGGGCATAGTTGGTTTCCATACAGCTCCATTTTCATCTACAATTGCAGCATTCAGAAAGCGGCCAGAGGAGGATGAATGATTACCCGACAGATCGTTATTGACCGGCTGTTCGCCTATCTGAATGAAGCAATCAGCCTGGCTGAGCTGGTTGATTGGGCAGAAAATGTGTTTATTGATGGCTGGTTCGCGCCGGATGAGGATATTGTCATGCTGCGGGATATTGTTGCATACCTGGCAGCGGCGGATACCAGCGCCTTCCCGCTGACGTGGGATGTTTGTCTGGATTTCATGAAACAGCTTGGTTCACCTGTAAAAGTCATACCAGCAGGCGTGAATTAACAGAACGGCGCTAATCGCCAGAGTGGATACCGATGCCCGAAGAAGATGTCATTCGTGACGATACCCTGCCGAAGACGGTGGAGTCGCTGGCGGCTGATCTGGCGGCCTGTGGGGTAGCGGCGGGGCAAACCATCCTCGTCCACAGCAGCCTGAGCAAAATCGGCTGGGTGAGCGGCGGCGCGATGGCCGTGATTCAGGCCTTTTTGCGGGTGCTGGGCGAAACTGGCACGCTGATGATGCCGACGCACACCCCCGGCAACAGCGAGCCTGCCCACTGGAAGCATCCACCCGTGCCGGAAAGCTGGTGGCCGGTCATCCGCGCCCATGCCCCGGCCTTCGACCCGGCGCGTTCAGCCACCTACTATATGGGAGCGATACCGGAACAGTTCAGGACATGGCCGGGTGTCATCCGCAGCGCCCATCCGATGGGGTCATTCGCCGCCATTGGCCCGAACGCCGCCTATCTGACGGCGGATCACACCAGCCTGACGCAGATGTTTAACGACGACTCGCCCATCGGTAAGCTGTATGGGCTGGACGGTTATATTCTGCTGCTGGGCGTCACCCACGAAAACGATACCTCGCTGCATCTGGCGGAATACCGGGCGAACTGGCCGGGCAAGCGTTTCATCAGGGAAGGGACGGCCATGCTGGTGAACGGCGAACGGCAGTGGGTAGCGTTTGAGATGCAGCAAATCGACAGCGACGATTTTGAGACAATTGGCGACAGCTACGAGGCGGCCAATAGCATCACACGCGGGAGGGTAGGTAATGCCGAAGTTCGTTTCATGAAACAGCGCCCTTTGGTGGACTATGCGGTAGAATGGATGGAAAGCAACCGGAAGTAATGCGTGACGAGTTATGAGCGAAATCCTCTTATCTCATCCCTCATTACTCATCCCTCGTTACGAAGGAGCTATATATGGCAGAAGCATTGGGTATGATCGAAACCAAGTCGTTCGCGGCGCTGGTGGAAGCGGCGGACGCGATGGTGAAGGCGGCACGAGTCGAACTGGTCAGCTACGAAAAAACTGGCGGCGGCTTCGTCACGGCGGTGGTGCGCGGCGATGTGGCGGCGGTCAAGGCGGCGGTGGAAGCGGGCGTCCGCAGCGCTGAAAAAGTGGGCGAAATCGTGGCGGTTCATGTCATCCCGCGTCCACACGTCAACGTCGATGCGGTGCTGCCGCTGGGGCGCGCCGACGAGGGCAAGAAAGCCATGGAAAAAGAGTAGCTGCCAGTTATTAGTCGCTAGTTGCTAGTCATGAGTCCAATAGGGACTGATTTTGCTCAATAAATTTATGACTTACGCAGTTGAGCGTGTGTTTTGGTAGGGGAGGGTTTCAAACCCTCCCCTACACAGATGGCAACTACGTAACTTCTAAAATTATTGGAACCCGCTAAAAACCAGTAACTAGCGACTCCATAGGAGCGCTGATGATTCTCGCAATGGTCATTGGGACGGTGGTGTCGCGCGCCAAAAGCGCCCGCACGGACGGCCTGAAGATGTTGATTTTGCAACCGCTCGATCTGGACGGCCTGCCGAAGGGTAATTATGTCGTCGCCTTCGACGCGGTAGGCGCGGGCGAGGGTGAAGTGGTGCTGTATGTCACCGGCAGCAGCGCCCGCCAGACGCCCGCCACCGATGGCCGCCCGGCGGATGCGACGGTGTTCGCCATCGTCGATACCTGGGATGTGGGCGGAACAACCAAATATCAGAAAGGCAGCCCGCGCGACGAGTAAAGGGGAAGTGAGTCGGTGGCGCATCTTTTCGTTTCCTACGCGCATATTGACAGCGATTTTGTCGCCCTGCTCAAGCTCGAAGTAGAAAAGTCGGGCTTTGAGGTGTGGGTGGATAACGAACGCCCACGCGCTGGGGCAGATTGGCGACCCCGCCGCCGTGCCGGAACTGGCGCGGATTCTGGCAGCAGATGAAACCAGCCCGAACGCGACTCCCTCTCTGGGAGCCATTAACGAATTTGGCACCACCTGGAATCACAAATATCTGGGTAAGGTGGCAGCAGAAGCGATGGAAGCCATTGGCACACCGGAAGCGCTGGAAGCTGTCGAAGCCTGGTTCATGCGTGGGAATTAACCCGAAAGTACCGGATGCAGATTACAGGCATTATTTCTTATAATGTGTACAGACAACATCTGAACAAGTTTGTGAGGAATGACCCCGATGGACAGCCAGAACCCCGCACTTTCAATCCTGCTCAAAGAACTCGGCAGCCGTTACGCCATCCCGCGTAAGAAAGCGGCGGAGGCGCTGGCGAAAATTGGCACTCCGGCGGTCATCCCGCTCATCAAGAAGCTGAAAGACCCCAACCCGGATGCACAGCAGGCCGCCGCCGAAGCGCTGGAGCGTATCGGCAGCCGCGTATCCAAAGCTGCTGTTGAAGGCTGGCGGCGCGAACGCGGTGAACTGCCGGAAGTCAACGAAGAAGCCGGGGTTTAACGATCCATCACGGACAAAAACCTAATACGTGACCACTTCAGCAGGGAGCGGGGATTCGTCGCCGGTTAAACGACCACGAGCGGTCTGTTTGCGCCCGATCATGGGCAGATGGGTCGCCGCCTTTGCCAGGCCGAAGCGGGGCATATTCCCGTACACGCACTCATAGCTGTCGGCTTTTACAAGATAAGTTTCGTGCCAGATGCCGAAACTGCCGTCGTTAGCGATCTCCCGGTTGAAGCGACGCCATGCTTCCAGATGGGGATCGTCCTTGCTGCGGGCAAACCGTTCCAGATGATCGTAGGAGCGCCAGTAGGTGATGTTGATGGACTCGCGGAATTGATTGCGCGAAAAACCTTCTCCCCCCAGATAGCCATAGTCTGGATTGGCCTCCAGCACGCGGTACATGGCGCTGTTTGCCTGCCCGATCCAGGCCAGACGAAGCACCTTGCGCCACGAGTTGACCCTCGCCCCAATCAGAAAAACCACGAAATCCCCTTCGATGTGGGCGGTATAACGTCCATTGAAAACGGATGCGGTCATGCTGTGTTTGCTCCTGAATCTCTGTAGGGTCTGTTTTAGACTTTAGACAAGTATTTTCGACGGATTGGGCGGTATCCAAAACCACGTGTAAAACAGGCTACGGCTGACTTAAGCCATCGATAAATGTCCGAATAGCCTGACGATCTGCTGTAGGGAAATCCCATTTAAACTGGCGCAGATAGGTCGCTTGCAGGATCGCCAGACCATGCACCAGCGACCAGAAACTATAGGTTATACCGACCTTGCCATAACCGGGACGGGATTGAAACAGCCCGTCAGTGAGCGCGCGCTGCACAGCGTCCATAAGCAGGCCGTAAGCATTTGAGTCGCTGTCAGGCTGAAATTCTTCCAGGTTGACCAGTGGGAGCGCCTGATAATGGGTAAACATCATCATAAAGTGGTCGGGATTGAGATGGGCAAACTCGATATAGGCCATACCCAGTTCAACCAGATATTCCCCCACAGCAAGTGTTCTGGACACCTGGTTTAAATGGGCAAAGAAGCGGTCACTGGCCTCGCAGACGAGCGCCTCAACAATTTCGTCCTTGCTGCTGAAGTATTCATATAGTCCGGCAGGACTGTAATCGGCGCGGCGGGCGATTTCACGAAGCGAAAGTTTGTTGATCCCCTTTTCGATGACCAGTTCCAGCGCAGCCTGAAGAATGGCCTGACGGGTGCGCTCGTTGCGGCGTTCACGGGGTGTTGGGTTATTCATCATCTATCCTGATCGAACGCCAATCAAAAAACCGAACAATGTTTGGATTTTATATGCATGTGCGGTTTTTGTCAAGCACCAGATCAGGATGCCTGAACCATCCCTCTGAAAGCAGCAAGGACAGTCGATGATTTTTCATCCTATGCTATGATAGGCGTCATCTTGCTCATCAAGGGCGACACGTCACAAGATGCTCGACTGGCTCATCATCGGCGGTGGGATACACGGCACACACCTCTCGCTCTATCTGACGCGGCGCAAAGGTGTCGCGCTGGAGCGGATTCGCGTCCTCGACCCGCACCCGCAACCGCTGGCGCTCTGGCATCATCACGCGGCCAACGTCGGCATGGAATTTTTGCGTTCTCCCGGCGCACATCATCTGCATTTTGACCCCTTTTCGCTGGCGACTTTCGCCCGCACCCGCGAAGGCCAACCGCTGGCGCGTTCTACCGAACCCTATGGCCGCCCGTCGCTTGAATTATTCCGCGCGCACAGCGCTCGCCTGATCGAACGCTATCACCTCGATGCGCTGCGAATTGAGGGACGCGCCCAGGGATTGAGGCGGCTGGGGGCAGGCTGGCGCGTCGAAACCGCACAGGGCGGCATTGAAGCGCGGCGGGTTGTGCTGGCGGTTGGCAACACTGAACGTCCGCACTGGCCGGAATGGGCGTTGAAAATGCGTGTGGCAGGCGCGTCAATCAATCACATTTTTGATGCCGATTTTGACCGCTCCGCGCTGCCCTCGTGGGAACAGATGGTGGTTGTGGGCGGCGGCATCACCGCCGTACAAACCGCGCTGGCACTGGCGATGACGCAGCCGGAAACGGTGACACTGGTGATGCGCCACCCCCCGCGCATTCACTACTTCGATTCGGATACCGGCTGGATTGGGCCGGATTATCTGAAACCGTTCCGGCAGCAGCAGGATTACAGCCAGCGTCGGGCTGTCATCGCCAGCGCCCGCCACCGGGGTTCGATGCCGCCGGATGTGGCCCGCGAGCTGCAAGCCGCCCACGACAGTGGCCTGTTCCGCATCATGACTGATGAGACAGGCGATGCCGACCATTCAGTTCTGAGCATTTTGAACGCCAAATCTGGAAAGCAGCCTGTCTCCGTCATGCTGGCTACCGGCTTCGAGGCGTCGCGCCCCGGCGGGATGTGGCTTGACCGCGCCATCGCCGATCACGATCTGCCGCTCGCGCCGGATGGCTACCCGCTGGTCGATGCGGCGCTGTGCTGGTCGGATGGTTTGTATGTCATGGGGCCGTTGGCCGAGCTGGAAGTTGGCCCTGTCGCCCGCAACATCATCGGCGCACGCCTCGCAGCCGAGCGCATTGGCACACAAGCGCCTTAAATTCAGCCCGCCTCATCCTGCTGCAAATAAAAAAGGACAGGGGCCATGCTCCTGTCCTTTTTTGCTGTTGTGGAACTGGTTTAGTGGCCGGAGCCAGCCGTCAGGGCTTCGCCGTGAAAAACAGCCGGGTTTTCTTCGCCTTCAGCGTAGAGGTAGCCCGCCAGCCCGCGTTCGAGTCGGCTGAGGGCGTGGTCAACCAGAATGTAACGCCCCGGCACATCCATCCTGAATTCGACCATCGTCGCGCCGCCGGGCGGCACAGTGGTGGTCTGAACATCGGTCAGGGGGTCAGCCGTCAGAGAGGCCTGGCTGTATACCCGGTCAAAAATTTCGCCGATGACATGGAAGGATGAAGTCGCATTCGGGCCGCCGACGCCGAAGAAGATACGGACAGTTTCGCCGACATTCGTCCGCAGCGCGTTTTCATCGCTGGTCAGCGCCATCGCCGCGCCGTTGAAGACAAAATATTCCGCCCGTTCGTCCAGCATTTTGGCATGGTTGAACGATAAATGTCCGGCTGTGCCATAGGGCTGTGTCGTGTAAATCTCGCCCTGCATCACATAGAATTCGCGGTCAACCGGCGGCAGTCCACCTTCCGGCTCGACCAGAATCAGCCCGTACATACCGTTGGCGATGTGGTGGGCAACGCTTGGCGTGGCACAGTGGTAAACATACAGACCGGGATTCAGCGCCTGAAAGCTGAAGGATGTTTCCGCGCCGGGGTTGGTCTGGGTATAAACCGCGCCGCCGCCGGGGCCAGTGACAGCGTGCAGGTCAATCGAGTGGGGGAAGGCGCTGCCATCGGCATTTTTCAGAAACAGTTCCACCGTATCGCCCACGCGCACCCGCAGCATCGGGCCGGGGATTTTGCCATCAAAGGTGAAGTAATCAAAGGTCGTGCCATCGGCCAGGACACCCGTCACTTCTTCCGCCAGCAGATCAACCCGCAGCTTCATTGGTTCGCGGTCGCCCACCGGGCCGGGCAGATCAGCCGGATTGCGAACAATCGAGACTGCTTCCGGGTCAGCCGGGGCGGCTGTTGGCACAGCCGGTTGAGAGCCAGCGGCAGGCGCGACATAGGCAACTTCTTCAGCCCCTGTACCGCTGATCTTCAGCAGGCCCTTCATACCGACTTCGCGGTGAGCCGGCGTTGAGCAGTAATACTCGAAATCGCCCGCCTGAGTTGCTATGAAGCGAACCGTGACTTCCTGTTCGGCTTCCTGCATCGGCCCAGTGGTGACACCGAATTCGTCAATGGTCAGGTCATGCAGCACCGGATCAGCGTTAATCACATGGATGACAACTTCATCGCCAACATTGGCCGTCAGTTCCGGGTTGACCAGACCATCAATGCTGCCACCAACGCCGAGGAAAGCCATTGGGGGCGTGCCGCCGATCACCATCCGCAGGGTGTATTCGACGACCTGGCCGGTTGTGGGGGTTTCCTGGGCGGCGAGCTGGTGCGGTCTGATCTCTATGGAAAGGGGAAAGAGCGCCAGGAACAGCACCATACAGCCAGCCAGAACAGCGGTGAACAGGGTGGAATTAAAACGAGTTTTCACGGGAAGTATCCTTTCTGACGAGTGTGATGAGATAGGGCAGTTCAATTGCGTCCACCGGGCAAATATCCTCGCAGGTGGCGCAGTAGGTACACAGGTTGGGGTTTACCAGCGCGGCTTTTCCCGCCCTCCAGCCCAACGCCCCGGTCGGGCAGCGGGCGATGCAGTCGCCGCAGCTATTGCATAAATCGCTGTTGATGCGCGGCATCCAGGTCTGGTCGGTCAATGAAAAATGCCTTTCTGCTGATGATTGATGTCAGCATAAGGCGGAATGAATCGTTTGTATTTAAGCTGGCTTAAGTCGGGGAGAAATTCACAGCATGGCGATGGAGCGCAGGATGTCGTCACGGACGATGACGATGCGGTGGCGGTCAAACTCAATCGCACCGGCCTCTTCCAGCGTCCGCAGCACATTACTGATGGTCTGCGGTGTTGTCGCCAGATGGGCGGCGATGGCGGTGCGCGTCACGCCGGGGCCGCTTAAAGCCGGGTCTTCCGCCTGCATCAGCAGAAAACGCGCCAGCCGCACCACCACCGAATAGAGCGCCAGGTCTTCGATCTGCCGCACCAGCCCGCGCACCCGCCCCGCCAGCACCTGAATGATCTTCAGCGCCAGCCCGCTGTCAGCAGCAATGGCGGCGATCAGCGCCGGGGTTGGCAGCAGCCAGACCGTCGCTTCGCTCAGCGCGGCGGCATTGGCCGGGTTGAGGCCGCCATCCAGCGCGGCGATGTCATTGAAGGTGTTGCCTTCGCCGAGGATGTGGAGGACGTGTTCGCCGCCGTCCGGGTTGAGCTTGAAAATTTTGACGCGCCCCTGCCCGATCAGCCACAACCCCGCCGCCGTCTCACCTTCCACAAAGATGGTGCTGCCGGGGGCGAAAACGCGCTGAACTGCCGCCTGCGCCAGCGTATCCAGCGCCGATTCTGCCAGCGTATCAAAATAAATGGTCGATTGAAGCCGTTGTTTGAGGGCCATGAGCACCAGCGCTGATTAAGTTACCAGCGCCAGATTGTACTATAATGAGTCGTAAATCCGTTTTCCTACCCGCGCCCAACCAACCTCGAACAGGGGTGAAACGCAGGCTGGAACAGATCGTCCTATAATTAAAGCTATTACCTTACAGAGGGCAAACGTGGCCGACACAACACAAACCAATTACCCGGACATCCTCGGCTATATCACCGGCGGGGCGCGTTATAACCTGAATGTGGCACAGGTGGCGCTGGCCGTCCGCCCTCGCATCGTCCGGGCGGGCCGCCCTTTTGAGGCCATTCTGCTGGTGCAAAATGCTTCCGATGTTGATGTCGATGTGACGGTGGCGCTGCATCTGCCGGAACAGGACGCCCGGAGACAGAAGGGCAAATTTATTGCCAAAAGTGCCCGCCTGGTGGTTGGTCTGCGCCCGGCGGAAGTGGGCTATGTCAAGCTCCCGGTGGCCTGCCTGCCGGATACCGCCGTCAGCGACCAGTACAAACTTGCCATGAGCATTGAGGTGAAGGCGCTCGATAAAAAAGCCAAACGTATTCGGTTGAGCGAGGGTGGCGGCGAAGTCAAACCGGAATATCTGCCAGAAGAAACTGTTACCCGCCTGAGCGAGATGAAAAAGCTCACTTTTTCAGTCACGCGGCGCGGTCTGATCGGCACCATAATCGAAGCGCCTTTCAATGTCCTCGGCGCACAGGCAGGCCAACTGCCCGATTTTAAGCCCGGCTGGGTCAGCCTGTGGAAAATGAGCGATCACCGCGACGACAGCTTGCTGTTTGAGCGCTACCGCGACCTGCTGGAAAGGAAAGTGCTGCCCAAACTGAAACGCGAGTTTCTCTATGACCCGCTGCGTGCTGCTACCGACTACCGCTTTAAGGCAGCCGGTTTTGATCTGCACCCGGCTGAAGCTCATTACATCACTAAACTGCTGGTGAGCATCCTCGAACTGGCACGCGCTGACGAAAGCACGATTGATTACCTGGGCGGCGAACAGTTCGATATCAGGCTGCTGCTGGCGAAAGGGTTGAAAGCCGGGCCTGCCGGTTTGCCGGGCTGGTGCCGCGCCCTGCTGAAAACCATCGACAGCGATCCCTCGGCGGCGGACGAGCCAGCGGCGGCGCTGGCTGCTTCGTGCTACGACGATCTGCTGCGGGATGCCATCGCGCATGGTTTTCACATGGTTGGCATCATGACGGGGGAGGAACTGGGCAGCGACGACGATATGAAAGACTACGCTGAACGGCTGGTGTCGAGCATCATCAAACCCCAGAATCCGCTCACATTCACCGATGTTTATTTGCCGCTGGTGATGGGCGGCGTGATCTATTATGCCCGCGCCATCACTATCGACGAGCAGGTGGGCGAGGCGCTGCGCGGCATCCATGACCAGCTCATCGAGCGCCGCGCTGAAATGACGGAGGACAACGCTTTGGTCTTCACGATGGCTGACCAGATTGTTGACCGTGCCATGCAAAAATTTGGTTATCGGACATAAAAACTCATGTTAAAGTCGTTTGAACCTTTTTACCCGGATGTGCTGGGGGCGATCACCGGCGGCGCGCGCATCAACATGGACAAAATCCAGGTTGCGCTGGGCATCTTCCCGCGCCGTACCGTCATCAACCAGCCGGTAGAGGTCATCATCATTCTGCAAAATATGGTCAATCAGCCGATGCAGATCAAGGTTGGTATCCAGTTACCGAACGAAGATAAGCAGGGCGAGCCGATGGTGATTGACCTGCCCAAGAAAACGCTTTCGCTCGGCCTGCGCCCTGGCGAAGTCGGCGTGCTGCGCGTGCCAGTCGTGCCACTGCCACCCACTAAACCCGGCAATGGTGTCCCGGTGCGGATCGCCGTCCGCTACCGCACCCCGGCGGAAGGTCAGGCTGTGCGGCCACCCGGCGGCGGCGCGCCACCTTCCGTTCTGAGCGTATCCAGCTTTAAACTGCAAGCCCTGAAGGATGTGCAGTTCGCCGCGCACACCTGGAATCAATCAACCGACATCATCACCAGCTATTTTGACATCGCCCCCAAGCGCATTCCGCCCTCCACCCAGCCGTTAGACGCGCAGTACGAAACCCTGTGGACACATGAGGAAATGGCAGAAGAGCGTGAGCTGGTGCTGTCAAAAGTGGCGGATGCCCGCCGGGTTGCCGCCAAACTCACCCGCAGCCTCTACGCACCGGTACTGAAAGCCGTCGAAGACCGTTTCGCTGACCGGGGAATGCCGCTGCATCCGGCAGAGGCGCAGGCCATCGCCAAGATGGTGACTTACGCGCTGGATGAAGGATATGAACTGGAACCGGGGTTCAAGCAGGAAGACGCCCGCTGGTTTCATACCCTGTGTCAGGTATTGGCGCACGATGAGACGCTGGAAGATATGAAACGGGATGAGCTGGTGCTGCGCTACCTGTTTGACTCCGCCCTCTATGATGCGGTCATTCTTGGCTTTGCCGTTGTCCAGCCAAAAGTCAAAGAGGATTTAGGCGATGCGGCTGAACGCGCCGGTTTTGCCAACCGTATTCTGTCGTGGTTTGCCGGACAGGGGCAGCCGGATTTGAGCTATGCTTATCTGCCGCTGGTGCTGGGCGGCGTCGTCGTCAACCAGGTCATCAGCAGCCGCGATGATAACCCCTGGGATATGATCCTCGATCTGCGCGAAGCGGTGCGCGGGCGGGCGCGGCTTGTCACCGGCGAAGCTGCCGCTATTTTCGGCCTGATGCGCGAACTGCTGGACGAAGCCGAGGACAGCCTGAAAAGGGCGCGCATCCCGCGATAGCAGCATTAACTCCGGATTCAGAGTCGTAGCGGGGATTTTCTGGCTTATGCTCAGGGCAAATACAGCCAACATGCGCTTTTTAGGAACATGCCGAAGTTGATGAACTTTCGCGCCTCGATCACGTTTTTTTCCGCTCAGATGGGCGTCTGCGTTAACAAAACCGCTTCTCCACTTAAAGCCTGCTTAACATCAAATCGTCCATCTCATAACATATCGCCCGCTTTTCGTTAATACACGTCCGTTAGGCTAATTCCCGGAGTGCATTCGGCATTCCAGAAATAGGTTCAGGCATCCCGAAGGAGAGATGGACTCAATGAAGAACCGTATCGTTATTCTATTAGCAGTTCTGATTTTAGCTGTGGTTCCGTTTATGAGTGTTGGCGCGCAGGATCAAAACATTGTTGAGATCGCCGCTGGCAACCCCGATTTTTCGACACTGGTCTCGCTGGTAGAGGCCGCTGGCCTGGCTGATGTCCTGGCAAGCGAAGGCCCGTTCACCGTTTTCGCACCCACCAATGAGGCTTTTGCCGCTGTTCCCCAGCCCCTTCTCGACTTCCTGGCCGCTAACCCGGAAGCGCTGACCCGCGTTCTGACCTACCATGTGGTGAGCGGCGCTGTTACCTCAGCGGACATCAGCGACGCGCTGGTTCCCTCGATGGAAATGACCGCTGTTGGCGCGGACGCCATCGGCAGCCAGCTCGACATCAAGGTTGTTGATAGCGGCGTGACGGTTGACGGCGTGAACGTCGTGACCGCCGACATTGCGGCCTCCAACGGCGTCATCCACGTCATTGATGGCGTGCTGGTGCCTGACCTGGGCCTGCCGGAAGTCATCGCCGCAGTCGTTACCGGCGACATCGCCATTGATGGCAGCTCGACGGTTGAACCCCTGACGCTGGCGGTTGCCAACCAGTTCACTAACGAAGGTTTCGGCAGCAACATCACCGTTGGCGAATCCGGCACGGGCGGCGGTTTCAAAGCATTCTGTGAAGAAGGCGTGACCGACATCAGCAACGCCAGCCGCGCTATCCGCAGTGGTGAAGGCGAAGAAGCCGACAAATGCCGCGCTATTGGCCGCGAACCGCTGGCCTTCCGTGTCGGCACCGATGGTATCGCCGTCGTGCTGAGCGCTTCAAATGACTTTGCCACCGATGTGACTTTCGAAGAACTTCAGGCCATCTTCAGCACCGCCGTCAACTGGTCGGATGTGCGCGCCGAGTGGCCCGCCGAACCCATCACCCGTTATGTCCCCGGTACGGACAGCGGCACCTGGGACTTCTTTGTTGAAGAAGTGTTTGATGGTGTTCCAGATGCGGCGCTGGCTGCCAGCAACATTAACCAGAGTGAAAACGATAACGTGCTGGTACAGGGTGTCCAGAGCAGCCCCTATGCGGTTGGCTTCTTCGGCTACGCTTACTATCAGGCCAATGCCGCAACCCTGAAGGCGCTGGCAATTGACGGCGTACTGCCAACTGCCCAGTCCACCGAAAGTGGCGATTACCTGCTGGCCCGCCCGCTGTTCATCTACAGCGCACCGAGCGTCCTCCAGGAAAAGCCGCAGGTTGCAGCGTTCATCAATTTCTACCTGACCAATGTCAATGACGTGATTGACGAAGTGGGTTACTTCCCGGCCAGCAGCCGCGCCCTGAATATCGCCAAGGCGCTGCTGATCGCGGGCAGCACCCCGGTATAAGCGGGTACTGCTGACAGATAAACAACAGGGGCGGGCAATCAACCCCGCCCCTCTGGTCTTTGTTCATGAGCATGGGTAAAATAGCCTCTGTGCAAAAACACACAATCCCTCCTGTCCATGCAATTGCGGGGAAGCCGATGGAAGCTCAAGTCAATGTTATTCGCAAGTCTAACCTGCTGGCAGCGCGCAAAGGCGAAGTCGCGGGTCAGGTCCCGGCCATCACGAAGCGCGTGCGCGCAGGTGAGGACATCATCCGTGTCCTGCTGCTGCTGTGCGGTATTTTTTCAGTCTTCACGACGCTGGGAATCCTGCTGGTCTTATTCGGCGAATCGCGGCTGCTGTTCGCCAATCCTGAATTCAGCCTGATTGAATTTTTCACAACCACTACCTGGCAGCCCCGCGCCGGGCAGTTCGGCGTTCTGCCACTGGTGACGGCCACCCTGATGACCAGCCTGATCGCCATGCTGGTCGCCATTCCGCTTGGCCTGGGCGCAGCCATTTATCTAAGCGAATATGCCAGCCCACGCGCCCGCGCCACGCTGAAACCCATCCTCGAAATTCTGGCCGGTGTACCAACCGTCGTTTATGGCCTGTTCGCCCTGCAAACCGTGACTCCATTTTTGCGCGGGCTGCTGGGGCAGGATGTAGTGTCCTTCCAGAATATGTTTTCAGCAGGGCTGGTGATGGGCTTCATGATTTTGCCGACCGTCACCTCCGTCAGCGAAGACGCCCTGAGCGCGGTGCCGCGTGCGCTGCGCGAGGCCAGCTACGGGCTGGGCGCAACCCGTCTGGAAACCAGCCTGAAAATTGTCGTCCCGGCGGCGTTGTCGGGCATTGTGGCAGCCTTTATCCTCGGCGTATCACGCGCGGTGGGCGAAACCATGATCGTGGCGCTGGCAGCCGGTGGCGGCCCGAATTTTGAACTCAATCCGCTGCGTTCCGCCGAAACCATGACCGGCCACATCGTTCGCATCAGCGGCGGCGAACTCAGCTATAACTCCATTGAATATAACAGTCTGTTTGTGATTGGGCTGGCGCTGTTTTTCATCACGCTGGTGCTGAACCTGGTCAGCCAGTTCATCATCCGGCGCTTCCGGGAGGCATACGAATAATGGCCGCAACGACTTCACGGATGCCCAATGACGCCGCTTTCAAGCAGGGGCTGAAAAATCGCAAGGCGCGCGGGCGGCGCTGGGAATTCCTGTTCCTCTCCGCCATTCTCGTCGGCCTGCTGATGCTGGTGATTCTGCTGTTCAGCATCGTCAATCAGGTGTTCGGGCTGGTGGCCGTCAAGGAAGCCATCCCGGTTTCGCAAATCAGTGACCGTCCGTTGGAAGAACTGGACAGCGCCGCGCTGGCCGGTATTCTTCAGGCCAATCTGAGCAAGGGACGCCTGGGCGCGGTGATGCTGGAGATGATTTTTCCGGCTGACCTTGACCGGGCGCGGCTGACGATTGACCCAATCGGAAATCTGCTGCCTGCCGGTTCATCCAACCCGGTGGGCGATAAGCTCTTCACCGAACTGACGGTTGATGACATGAGCGCGCTGCTGGCCGCGAATCTATCGACGGAAGATTTACTCGATGCGGTCTATGAAGATGTCGTCGGCCTGAAAATTCTGCAAAGCTGGCCGCTCATCACCAGCCTGTTCAGCCGGGGCGCTGTCGAGCAGGAAATTGCTGACAAGACACAGGGCATCGGCCTTTCACCGACTTTGAGCCAGCAGCAGGCCGAGACTGTCCGGTCGGACTATGCTGAAGCGCGGCTCGAATTTCGCTCCTGGATCAATCGGGGGCTGCTGACCGATTCGATGTCGCAAACCGCCTCCGACGCGGGCATTCGCATGGCGGTGACGGGGTCGCTCTGGATTCTGCTGTTCGCCATCGGCCCGGCTTCGATCATCGGTGTTGGCGCGGCCATTTATCTGGAAGAGTACGCCAAAGACTCGGCGCTGGCGCAAAATCGCGTTTTTGCCTGGTTCAACCAGTTCATTGAAACCAACATCCGCAATCTGGCCGGTGTGCCGTCGATCATCTACGGTCTGCTCGGTCTGGCGATTTTCGCGCGGGCGCTGGAGCCGATCACCAGCGGCAAAGTATTTCTGGGCGCTGATGGCGCGGCCAATGGGCGCACCGTGCTGTCCGCCGGACTGACGCTCGGCCTGCTGATTCTGCCGGTCATCATCATCAACGCGCAGGAGGCCATCCGCGCCGTGCCGCGCAGCATCCGCGAAGCTAGCTACGGCCTGGGCGCGACCAAGTGGCAGACGGTTTCGCGGCAGGTCATCCCGGCGGCTGTTCCCGGCATCATGACCGGCATCATCCTGTCGCTGTCGCGGGCGATTGGCGAAACAGCCCCGCTGGTGGTGGTGGGCGCGGCGGTCTTTTTGTCGAAAGACCCGAACGGCCCATTTTCGTCCTTCACGACGCTGCCGATTCAGATTTACAACTGGGCCTCGCAGCCCGACCCGCAGTTTTACAACATCGCGTCTGCCGCCATTCTGGTGCTGCTGGCGCTGCTTCTCGTTTTGAACGCGACGGCGATCATCATCCGCCAGCGCTTTAGCAGGAGTTTACAGTAGCATGGTGGCTGCACGAGTGATGGAAACAGGCAACAACGCGGTTGAAATCCGCAACGTCAGTATTTATTACGGGCCAAAACTGGCTGTCCGTGATGTGTCGATGCCGATTGAAGATCGGAAAATCACGGCCTACATCGGGCCGAGCGGCTGCGGCAAAAGCACGGTACTGCGTGCCATCAACCGCATGAACGATCTGATCCCCGGCGCGCGCGTGGAAGGTGAAATCCTGTTTCACGGGAAAAACCTGTACGCGCCCGGCGTGGACGCGGTGGAGGTGCGGCGGCGCATCGGCATGGTGTTCCAGAAGCCGAACCCCTTTCCCAAGAGCATTTATGACAACATCGCCTATGGGCCGCGCCTGCTGGGTGTGACCGATAAACGCTCACTGGATGAAATCGTCGAACTGAGCCTGAAACAGTCGGCGCTGTGGGATGAAGTGAAGGGCGACCTGAAGAAATCCGGGCTGGCGCTCTCTGGCGGGCAGCAGCAGCGCTTGTGCATCGCACGGGCGATTGCGGTTGAGCCGGAAATCATCCTGATGGACGAACCCTGCTCCGCGCTCGACCCGATTTCGACGCAGCGCATCGAAGAACTGATGCGCGAGCTGGTGGCGCAGTACACCATCGTCATCGTCACCCACAACATGCAGCAGGCCACCCGCGTTTCCGACTACACCGCTTTCTACAGCATCCGCAAGGAAGAAGAGGCTTACGGCGCGGAAAAGCGCTGGGGTGAACTGATCGAGTTTGGCCCGACGCAGCAGATTTTCGAACAGCCGAGCAAGCAGGAAACGGCAGATTACATCTCCGGGCGCTTTGGATAGTTCACAGTACAAAGTACAGCGTACAGCGAGGGATGCAGACAGTGCATCCCTTTTTGATTCAATGCTAAACAGAGCAATATGATTTGTTATACCAATTGCGAAAATCACTTGCTTATAAAATGTTCTGGTCTTTTGTGCAACCTTTAGCCTTCCCAGGGAGCATGAAAAGACATTGAAGTTACGCAGTTCAGAATATTTTTCGCTTGAACAAGGGGTTTAAACCCCTTGTTTCTCCCATCAACTCCGTAAGTCCTAAGACATACAAGTGATTTTCAGAGATAGTATTAGTCAACGCGCCACAATTGCAGTTTCTCAGGTTCCCAATTTCTCGTAATCGCCAGCCAGCAACCGTTGGGGCTGAACGTGACTTCATCCACAGGCTCCTCAAATTTCCAGGTATTCAGCATAGTGCGGGTCTCCACTTCCCAAATCTCGACAAAGTAGTAAGGCTCTACGCCATTAAAGTGCCCTGCCAACGCCAGTACAGTTCCGTCTAGGCTAAACGCCAAATCGAACACCTCGGTGGCAGGAACATTTTCATTGATATAAGTTGGGGTGGCATCAGGCAAATTCCTCACATCAATTAATGTGACTGCGCCATGTGTTGTGGCAGCCAGTAATACTCCATCCGGGCTAAATTCAACCTCCCAAACGTGATTATCCACACCAAAATCCGACAGATTATAGAGCAAAGTTCCATTAGCAATATCCCATAGCCGGGGTGTATCAATATATTCGCCTGACGCTAGCAATTCCCCATCAGGACTGAACGCAAACTCGCTCACTGGAATACCCACCCCGTGTCCTTCTAGCACCTGCAAGCGTTCTCCTGTTGTCATATCCCATATCTGAACTTGGTAATCGATTTGGTCATCGCTAACGCCAAAAGTAAGCAGCTTTCCATCTTGGCTCAAGGTTGGACTCACAATGTACTCACGGGTTAGCTCCAGCCTATGAATGGGCTCCCCTGTTTCGCCATTCAAAATATCAAGCGTATTTTCGGAATGCTGGAAAATAAGGGGTGTACCATCAGGGAGATAGGCGCTGATGGCAGGATGTTCCTGAGCGCTCACGCTTACAGATGTTGGATCATCAAGATCGAAGTTAGTTCCCCATAACGATAAGCGGGCGCTGTCTGGCGACCAGGCCATCTCTTGCGAATATTCAAAAACAGGATCACCGATGGCGTTTTCTGAAAATTCTGCTGCTTCATAGAATAGGGCAAGTTTATCCGCATTGTCAGTCGTGATCGGGATGCATGGCTGCACCGATTCCTGAGCATTACTGGTAGCCGGGATTAAGCTAATCGCGGCACAGATCAACCAACAAACTAAGATGAATTTATGGAGGTTTTGCATGTTTATAGATAACCCCATCATTTCAAAATCATATTATGTTCACGAGATTTATCCCTAGCTATGCTCTAAAGCAATCCAGCGATGGATGATAAGCACTACCTAAACAGCTAGCGGTAGAGATATCAAGTCGAGTCACGATGCTGCTGTTTAAGCGCACGCTCACAGGAAGAAAGGCGGGCTGGTGAAAATGTAGCGGTCAAAATTGCCGAATGGTTCGCTCATCATCACCAGCTCGAAAAAATCATCCATCTGGCAGCCGCGCCCCAGCAGATAGTCCACCGCCGCATGGTTGATCATCGGCACTTCAACACCAAAAGTCAGATCATTTTCGGCGGCATAACGTTCAATATGGGCCAGCACAGCCGGATAATCACCAGCATCGCGCAGAGCGAACGGGCCATAATGATAGCCATAGCCGATGATGTCCCCAGCGCGGCGGTAGAGAAAACTGGGGCGGCGCGTCATTAGCCATTGGTGATCGGCATCGCGGCGGTGGGCAATCGTCGCCTGATCCAGCGCGGCCAGTGTTTCCAGCAGGTCAGGCGTCAGCGGTTCGGCGCTCAAATCCGCCGGGACAGGGACGGCTTCTGGTGTGCGCCCAAAATGATAGGCGGGAAAATAAGGATAGATACCCGTTTTCATGTAGCGAGCGGTGGCGCGAATATCGGTTGAGGCGATGATGAGGCGGTGCTGTGCGCCTTCCGCCGGGAAAACCCGCGCCAGCAGTTCCCGCCCGACACCGCCAGCCTGCTCGCCGGGCAGCACAAAAAATTCCGTCAACTGGCGCAGGCCATCGCGCAGGGTAGCGCGGGCATAAGCGACGACCTGCCCGTCCCGCTCCGCCAGCCAGAAGGCTTCAGCGGTTTGAGCGATATGTTCAAATAACGGACGGCGACGTTCCCACAACTGCGCCATCACCTCCGGGTCATCGCCGCCTGTAATCGTCTGGACATTCAAACGCTGGCCGAGGTCAACAATCGAGGCGCGAAACACCTGAAAGACAGCGTAGGAATCGCAACTGTGCCGGGGCGGAAGGTCAGCATTATGAACCGTTATTCGTTTCAACGGGCAGCCCCGCCTTTTCCCATCGCTCAATCCCGCCTGTCAGATTGAGCAGATTGTTGAAGCCCCGCGCCTGGAGCAGGCTGATGACCAACTGCGAGCGCACCCCGCCGCCGCACTGCACGATCAATGGCTGCGCGGTTTCCAGTTCCGGCAGGTGATAAAGCACCTGGCCCAATGGAATATGCAGCGCGCCGGGTATGTGCTGCTCAGCGTATTCGTCCTCGCCGCGCACATCCAGCAAATTGAACTCCCCGTTTTCCAGCAGTTCAGCGGCGCGTTCGGGCTTCACCTGCTCAATTTTTCCATCGGCATTCGCCAGCGCATCCGGCGTGAAATAGCCGGGAATATTGTCGATGCCAATCGCCCGCAGTCGTTCCAGCGCATCCGGCAGGGCAGCCTCATCAACCAGCAGATAAGTCGGCCTGCTGTAATCGACGAACCAGCCCGCCCAGGTGCTGAACTGGCGTTCACTCAGCGGGATATTAAGCGTGCCGGGAACATGTTTTTCCGTGAACTGCCGGTTGGAGCGGGTATCAATCACGAAGGCTTCCCCGGCCAGCGAAGCAAGTTTTTCAGGCGGAAGCTGTGCCGGGGGCGATAAGGTTTCCAGCAGCGGCGGGCCAGCTTTATTGACGCGCTTCATTTCCGCAAAATAACGCGGCACGTCCGGCTGACCGTCCAGCAGCCACCTCACAAAAGCGGATTCGTCGTCAACCTGAAATGCTGGATTGAACAGCTTTTCGTAACCCAGCGTTGAACTCGGAACCGCTCCCAAACCCTTGCCGCAGGCGCTCCCCGCGCCGTGACCCGGCCAGATTTGCAGGTAATCCGGCAGGGATTTGAAACGCTGAACGCTGGCAAACTGATCGCGACCACCTGACTCTTTAGTGCCGGAAAATCCCGCCGCTGTTTCCAGTAAATCCGGCCTGCCAACGTTGCCGACAAAGAGACAGTCGCCGGTAAAAATACCCATCGGCCTGTCCGCCCCGGCGGTGTCGGTGATCTGGAAACAGAGATGTTCCGGCGTGTGGCCGGGGGTATGCAGCACTTCGACACGGATGTTGCCGACCATCCACGAATCGCCATCGCGCAGCAGGACGGTATCCGCATCAGCAAAGGCATACTTCCAGTTTTCGTCGCCCATATCGCTGAGATACAGACGCGCACCAGCGGCGACCAGTTCACGCGCACCGGAAACAAAATCGGCGTGAATATGGGTCTCTGTCACCTGTGTAATGCGTAACCCTTCAGCAGCAGCGGCTTCGAGGTAGGGGGTCACATCGCGGGCAGGGTCGATAATGAGGGCTTCACCGCGCTGGCTGCATCCAACCAGATAAGATGCCTGGGCGAGATAGGAGTCATAGAAATATTTGAGCAGCATCTTACTGAATCAGTGCCTCCGGCGCAGAGCGGACGGCCACCGGCACCATATAACCCTGCCGCTTTACCTGCACACCGGGAATGTCCGCCGCCAGTGCGTGAAGCGAGGCTTGCAGCGTCCCGGTACGGGCGAAATTTTCTACCGCTGCATGGCTCTCCCAGAACAGAATAATCTGGGCGCTTTCAGCATCATCCACCTGTTCCAGCAGATACCCGGCCAGAAAACCGGGACGCGCCCTGACGACAGGCAGATAGCTGGTTTCAACGAGTTCCCGCAGCGCCGCCATCATGCCGGTTGGTACCTGAATAGTCGTTATCTGTGCGTACATGGTTTGCCTCCTCGGCTTTTTCCTATTGTACGCGCAAATCACCTGCGAGTGGGTAGGTTTTGTATAGGATAAACATCATAACCGCATTGACATTCCCAGGAATAGTAATATAATCAAAATTGAGAATGATAGAAAGTGAGCCAACTCATGGGGGATGCAATTCATGTCGCCAGGCTGGCGCGGCGTTTTGGCGACCTGCGAGCAGTCGATGGCGTGACATTCCATGTTGCTGAAGGGGAAGTATTCGGTTTGCTGGGGCCAAACGGCGCCGGTAAAACCACGCTGGTACGTCTGCTCAACGGCCTGCTGCGTGCATCCGAAGGCACAGCGCGGGTACTGGGCTGCGACCCGGTAGCTGACGGCGAAGCGGTTCGCGCTCAGACCGGCGTGCTGACCGAGACACCATCGCTCTACGAACGCCTGACCGCCCGCCAGAACCTGCTCTTTTTCGGCAGGCTTTATCACGTGCCAGAGGCCGATTTATCGCGCCGGGTGGTTGATGTGCTGGAACAGTTCGGGCTGGCGGCACGGGCAGACGATAAGGTGGGCGGTTTCAGCAAAGGCATGAAACAGCGCCTCGCCCTGGCACGGACGCTCATCCACCGCCCCAGACTGCTCTTTTTTGACGAGCCAACCGCCGGGCTTGACCCGGAAGCGGCACGCGGCGTCACCGAACTGATCGAAAGCCTCAGCCGGGAGGATGGCCGCACCGTCTTTCTCTGTACCCACAACCTGAACGAAGCCCAGCGCCTCTGCGACCGGGTGGCGGTCATCAACCGGGGGCGTTTGCTGGCCGTCGGCGCACCCGCCCAGCTTGCCCGCGACCTGTGGCAGGGATTATGGGTGGAAGTGACTCTGGCCGCGCCGCTCCCCGACGGGCTGGTGGATTATGTCCGCGCCCTGCCCGGCGTCACCAGCCTGTCGCTCGACGGGTTGACGCTGGCTGTACAGCTCGCCGCTGAAAATATAATCCCCGCTCTGGTGACGGGTATCGTCACGGCGGGTGGGCAGATCATGCGCGTCGCCCCGCGTGAACACTCGCTGGAAGAAGTCTACTTCCGGCTGCAACAGGAGGAGCTATGAACTGGCGCACCATTCGGGCAATCGCCCGCAAAGACCTGATGGAAGTGCGTGGCAACCGCATGGCCTGGATGCCTGCGCTGGTCGTCCCGCTCATCTTCTGCCTGCTGCTGCCGCTGCTGGTGATCGTCGCGCCGGTGGCCTTCAATCTGCCCGTTGATTCGCTCACCAAAGGGCAGGACATTGACGACCTGCTCAGGTCGCTGCCGCCCGTTGTACAGGCGCAGATCGCGGGCATGAATGAGCATCAGACCATGATTTATTTCCTGCTGGCGCTGACATTCGCGCCGCTCTTTCTGATTCTGCCGATTATGACGGCCAGCATCATCGGCGCGGACAGTTTTGCCGGGGAGAAAGAGCGCAAAACCGTTGAAGCCCTGCTCTACACTCCTTCCACTGACCGCGAATTGTTCCTCGGCAAGATGCTGGCATCGGTGCTGCCCGCCCTGGCCGTGACCTGGCTGGCTTTCGTGGTCTATACACTGGTGCTGAACCTGGCCGGTGCGCCAATTATGGGACGCATCTGGTTTCCCACGCCGTCATGGTGGCCGCTGATTTTGTGGGTAGCTCCTGCTGTCGCCGTGCTGGGGATGCTCGGCGCAGTGCTGATTTCGGCGCGTGTCAGCACTTTTATGGAAGCCTACCAGTCCACCGGTTTACTGGTGCTGCCAATCATCGTGCTGGTCGTCGGGCAGGGCAGCGGCGTGGTTTATCTCGGCATCGAGCTGACGCTGGCGGTAGGGGCTGTCATCTGGCTCATCGATGCTGTGCTGCTGGTCGCCTCGCTGCGCCTGTTCTCCCGCGCCGCGCTCTTCGGCGGGAAACAATAGCCCGGTTCGAGTTGCAAGCGCCGCCCATCCCCCGTACAATCCGTAATAGAAGGCTGTACGGGGGACGCCATGACCGACGTTTTCATTTCCTACTCGCGCAAGGATGCGGATTTCGCCCGCCGCCTCACCAACCAGCTTACCTCCCTTCAGCGCGATGTCTGGGTCGATTGGCAGGACATCCCGCGCGGCTCGAACTGGCTCAACGAAATCTACGCCGGGATCGAAGCCGCCGACGCCTTTCTGCTCGTCGTCAGCCAGCACTCACTCACCTCCGAGGTCTGCAATCAGGAAATCGCCCACGCCCGCCGCCTCAACAAACGCATCATCCCGCTGATTCGCGGGCGCATCGAAGGCGACACCGAAAAGATCGTCAAAGGCACATGGGTCGATACCGCATGGAACGACATCGCCCGTGAGAATTGGGACGCGGTGCGCCATATCAACTGGCTCTTTTTTGATGACGATGACCGTTTTGACAGCGAATTCCCCGCCCTGCTCGACGCGCTGGCGGAAGACCTGCCGCATCGCAAGGCCCATACCCGCTACCTCGTCCGTGCGCTCGATTGGGATCGCGGCGCGCGCAACCCCAGTTTTCTGCTGGTTGGGGACGAAATCGCTGCTGCTGAAAGCTGGCTGGCGGAGAGTATAGGCAAACAGCCGCCGCCCGACCCGCTTCACACCGATTACATCCAGGCCAGTCGCCGCGCCGACGACGACCGCCGCGCCCAGCTTGCCCGTCTGGAAACCGGACGACGCCGTTTTCGCCAGGCTGCTGTCCTGCTCGGCATCGCGACCATTACGGCCACTATCATCGGTGGGGTGGTCAGCAGTCAGGCCATCACCTCCCAAAATCAGGCCATCGCCGCCGGAAGTACCTCCGCCGCCGAACGTGACACCGCCGGGACGGAAGTCGCTCTCGCCGGCGCAACCTTGTCACCCCTCCCGCCGACACTGACCAGCGCAGCGCAGGAAATCGCTGCTGCGGTAGAAGAGGTCGGTCAGGCACAGGCCGATGCCGCCAGCGCCAACGAGCAGGCGGCATCAGCTTTTGCCACCTTGACACCGATTCCATCAACGTTGACCTCAGTAGCCCTTCAGTTAGGGGAGCAGCAGGCGCTCGTCCTACAGGCCGGGCAAACGCTGACACCGATTGAGCCAACGCTCACAGTTGCCGCGCAGCAGCTAGGCGCGGCAGTTGAACAAATCGAGCAGGCTGAAAATATCGCAGCGGCAGCTAATCTACAGGCTGAACAGGCGTTTTCCACTTTAACTCCTATTCCCCCTACCCTGACAGCGGTAGCCCTTCAGTTACAGCAGCAGCAGGTACTCGTTCTACAGGCCGGGCAAACGCTGACACCCATCCCGCCCACGCTCACCGCTGTCGCTCGGACTATCCAGTTAGGTGAGGATCGAATTGAATCGCTGCGGCTGGCATCACTGGCAAATAGCATTTTGAGTATCAGTGGTGGAAATACTGAAGCGGCAGTTTTGTTAGGTGTTCGCGCCCTGAACACGCAGTACACAACGGAGGGCGATGCAGCGCTGCGTGCAGCGCTCCCCCAACCTTTGAGTGATCGCCTGTTTACCGGACAGCGCGGCGTAGTGACGGCGCTGGCTGTCAGCCCCGATGGACGCTACCTGCTTGGCGGCGGTTCTGATATTTTGACGGCGGAGGATGACACGACGGCCCGCCTCTGGGATATAGCGACGGGTGCTGAGGTTCATATTTTTACCGGGCATACCAGGTCTGTGACAACAGTAGCTTTCAGCCCGGACGGGCGTTATGCCCTCACTGGCAGCCGCGACGATACCGCCCGCCTCTGGGATGTTGAAACCGGCGTGGAAGTGCGGGTTTTCGCCGGGCATAGCAGCACCATCATAGCGGTAAGCTTCAGTCCTGATGGACGGCATTTGCTCACCGGCAGTAGCGACACAACAGCCCGCCTCTGGGATGTAGAAACGGGTGTCGAACTACAGTCCTTCATCGGCCATAAAGAGGAAGTAACAGCGGTGGCGTTCAGCCCGGATGCAGGTTCTATCCTGACCGGAAGCGAAAACAGCGCTTATTTGTGGGATGTTGAAGCGCGGCGTAAAGTCGAGAGTGTGGTCAGGCTTCCCTCACAGGTCTTTCCAATGGCCTTCAGCCGTGATGGTAAATATATCCTCATCGGCTGGGGAGATTTTACCGCTCGGCTGATCGAGATCGAAACCGGCGCAGAAGTGCAGACTTTCATCGGGCATAGCGATAGAATCTATGAAGCGGTGTTCAGCCCGGATGAACGCTACATAATCACGGGTGGCGAGGACAGGACTATCCGACTCTGGGATGTAGCAAACGGCTCTGAAGTGCGTGTTTTCACAGGGCATGTTGGCAGAATAGAATCGCTGGCCTTCAGCCCGGACGGGCGCTATGTTCTCAGCGGCAGCGGCGATAACACGGCTCGGCTCTGGAATGTAGCAAACGGCTTTGAAGTGCGTTCCTTGGCCGGGCATACAGGCAGCGTGCGGGTGGTTGCCTTCAGCCCGGACGGGCGCTTTGCTGTCAGCGGCAGTGAAGATACAACTGTGCGTTTGTGGACGGTGAACAGTGGCGAAGCCCTGCATACCCTCGCCGGACATACGGATAAGTTGTGGGCAGCCGCCCTCAGCCCGGACGGGCGCTTTGCCCTCACTGGCAGCAGTGACAACAGCGCTCGTCTGTGGAATGTGTCAACCGGCGCGGAAATTGATCAACTTATCGGGCATACGTCCCGTGTATCTGAAGTGGCTTTCAGCCCCGACGGACGGCACGCCCTTACCGGCAGCTTTGACGGCACCGCCCGCTTCTGGGATGTGGCGAGTGGTCAGGAATTAGCGCGGTTTTCAAATTTCACCGGGGCGCTGGTTTTCAGCCCGGATGGGCGCTTTGCCCTCACCGGACATGGCGATTTTACGGCTCGGCTGTGGGATGTCGAAACGGGTGTCGAACTTCGTGCTTTCGTCGGTCACGAGTCGCGGCTGGTGCGTGCGGTTTTCAGCCCCGATGGCCGCTATATCCTCGCTGGCAGTGACGCTATCGATCCGCTAAGTTTGGAAAACAATGATTCGCCCGCTTATCTCTGGGATGTGACAAGCGGGGCGCTGCTGCATACCTGGCTCGGTCATATCAGCGGCATCAATGCAGTGGCCTTCAGTCCTGATGGACGCTATGCAATCACTGGCGGACTTGATGGCAGCGCTCGTTTGTGGGATGTGCAGTCCGGGGTAGAGTTGCATCACCTGGCTGGACATAATGCTTTTGTCTGGGCAGTGGCCTTCAGCCCGGACGGGCGTTATGCCCTCACCGGCAGTTGGGACAACACCGCTCGTTTGTGGGATGTCGAGACCGGCGCGGAAGTCCATACCTTCGTCGGGCATACCAACTTTATCTTTTCAGTAGCCTTCAGCCCCGACGGGCGCTATGTCCTGACGGGCGGCATGGATAACACCGCTCGTCTGTGGGCGGTTGAAAATGGTGCGCTGCTGCATACCTTTGTCGGGCATACCGATAATGTGACGGAAGTTACTTTCACAGCAGACGGACGCCTGGCCCTGCGCAGCAGTTACGATGCCACCGCTCGTCTCTGGTTCGTCGGCACACCGCAGCAGCTTATTGAAAACGCCTGTACCCGTGTCATCCGCGACTTCACCGATTTCGAGCGCCAACAGTTCGGCATCACCGACGACGAACCCACCTGCCCGCAGTTCGCCGCCCCGCCGTAGGGGCGCACCTGCGTGTGCGCCCGCTGCCTCGCGTCTGCCGCTTCGCCTTGCCTTTGCGTTACGCTTTTTCTTCATTTCCTGCCCAATCTCCCCTCAAAATCGAAACAAATGTCATAGTACAATTGCAAAAGTCATGCAGAGTG
>CAYUTY010000042.1:0-51246 GCA_964447795.1 uncultured Anaerolineaceae bacterium | reverse complement strand
GATATTGCTAAGACACGAAAATAACTATTTTATCGCCGGTAGCTAGGGGCGGGAACAATACGGATGATCTGACCATCCAGCACCATCAGTCGCCAACTTCCCATCAGCCGCGATAGGGTTTGGTGGACATCCGCGTTTGGGAGCTTCCAAAATTGCTCTACACCTACACGAAGAATATTTGCGAGAGCGGCGTCACGATCCTGGTTGTCATGCTGGGATTGGTGCATTTGCTCAACGAGTTGTTGGCGATGAGCAATGGTGTACTTCAGTCGTTCATTTGCCTGGTCGATTTGCTGCTGATATACATCAAAGGCAGGCTCACCTACATACCTGATTTGAGCATGAATGAGCCGGGTGATAGTTTCTTTAATTTCCGCTTCTTCTCGCTCGATTTGATCGATACGATCTGCGCTAACCCCCTGCCCCTGATCGCCAAAGAGCGCCGTCCAATTGCCTGAGGCGATAACCTCTTTCAGGCGGGGAGTAAACCATGCCACGATCTTCTTTTCGTTGATCCATTTGTTTTGGGAACAGTCCGGGCGTGTTGCTGATTGATTGTAGCGAGACACACAACGTAGGCCGGCTGAGTATTTGCCCTTCATTGATATGAGATAATAGGCGCACTCACCACAGACCAGCAGCCCAGCAAAACGACTTGCCGTCTGATGGCGCATGTTATTTTTAAGCGTTATGCGTCGCAGAAATTCGGCCTTGATGTCGTTAAATTGCTCACCAGACCAAACCGGCTCATGGGTATTGTAGTTAATCTCCACGCCATCGGGTATTTCGTGGCCCGGCTCCAATATCCACAAACCAATCCAACCGTAAGTTTTATTCAGCCGATGGTGGCGCGCACTGTGACCATAAGTTGTGGGATTGGTGAGCAGTGTGTAAAAGCGCATCGGCTGCCAGGGTTTTCCGTTTTCATTACTATGCCCACGCTTGAAAAGCTCACGCTCAAGATGACGATAGCTCACTTTTCTGCGCGTGCCATCTTCCCCTAGTTCACCGTTGACGAACAAATCATATAAATCATCCCAAAGGCGCTGCTTGCTGCGATCAACCTCTTGCCGCAGCGCCTCGCCGAGGTGACTGCGAATAAGCACATGGGTCATAGCTACGCCTGAGGAAGTAGGAAGGCCGCGTTTGGCGCGAGATGCCATTCCCATATCCCGATAACGCATAAGGTCATCTGAATGTTTGGAGGCGCGATACCCCTGCATGGTAATCCACTCACGCCCGCCGTTCGACTCACTGATAAGACCGCCGCCATTTTGGGCGAAGATGAACTTGCGCTGCACCATGAGGATGTCTTCCGAGATGCGCGAGAACAACGCCTGGCTTCTGCCAAAGCGATCTCCATCGCGGACGACAAAAACATCGAACCCACCAGAGCGCAGATATTCACGCAGCTTTTGACCGGCATTACGCTGGGCGTCAGTAAACTCTTTCTTTTTTAACAAATCCTGAATGAAGTCGTCTAAGTCAAGATAGCGGCGACTGAAGCCTGGCACTTCGAGTATGTCAACAATGGGCCAGTGGAAGGACTCGCAAATAGCCGTCAGCTCGCGGCGCTGGGCAGGCAGCGATTCTTTTTCGTCAACCGCCTGCTCCGGCGTGCTGACCGCGCACCAGATGAGGGCGCGAAGTGGATTATCGCCATTTTGCGAATTTTTAATTCTGGGCATGGCAACTAGATTTAGGTTGGGTTAAGCAGCTCAAATTGTTCGGGGAAGTCCGATTCCAAAATTCGGTATGCTTCCCGCAGGTGCTTTTCGGCATCGTCGGCCAGCCCATCGGCGGCGCGGTCATCCCCTGCACCACGCGCAACTTGCCCGGCCAGTGCTACTCCTACCCCGACTGCATACTCATCCAGCACCCGCCCAAAACGGTAGCCCACGGTGTACACCTCAAGGCAATCCGGCGCGAATATGACCCAGTTCCAGAACGCCCGCTGTTGAAGCGCAATATCGTCAATGACTTCGTAAACCTCATCAGGCGGATTGCTTAACACCAGCGACAACCCAACGGCAGAAAGCTGAATCTGCTTGTCCATTTCTTCAATGGTTTCATCATCACAGCCGGGCAGGACTTCGTCATCCTGGGCGAGGCTTGGAGATAGTACTGCCACTGATAACAACATAATTGCGAGTAAAAGTTTAGTTGCTGTCATGTATACAAACTACTTTCTAACTAAGTTCCTGCCAAAGAGGGTACATTTTGTTGCGCTATAGAACAAAAAATCTGATATATTTATAAGCCACCACTTATGTTTATGGGGCGAGTGCTAAAATGGGGTATCGGTCAACTACAGAATTGATTGAAACTATGAACCAAGAAGAATTAAAAGCATTGACTATCATTATTCAATTATTAGGTAGTCATCCGAGCGCCGCGCACGATAGCCTCGACAGCCTGCCTCAGACCATCCGGCAGTTGTTCGATTTGCTGTGCGAGGATGCGCGTAGAAGCGTGCGGCGAGGTTGATTCCGCAACGTCAGGGTAAGCCATCTCCACGAGCGCAGTTACACTCACGTGAGTAGCGTTTGCCAATTTTATGATGAAATCTATCCCCGGCGTGCTTGGGGCTTTTTCATCAATCGCCCGTGTGATAGTCGTCGGTGCTACATCTACAAATTCCGCAAACTGTCTCGCTGACATATCACGGCGGCGCATCTCATCTTTTACAAATTGACTGAATGCGTGCAGCTTGCTCATCGTACCCCATATCCCTCTTGTACTTGTCCATTATAAAACGCAAATGTTGACTTTAAAACACACTCGGTGTAAAATGTCCAATATACGCAAAATTTGAGGCTTACAAGCAACGATGACAAGCAGATCGAGTACGTCGGTTTCAGTTAAAGGAGATCGCCAATATATTCAGCAGCTAAAAGCATTGGCGGCCAAACACAACATCAGTCTTGCGGAATTAACTCGTCGCGCACTTGATCTTGCTTACGGTGATGAGTTGAAGGGTGCATCGGCGTTTTTTGCTGCCTCTAGTGTAGCGTCAAAGCAACAAATGTCCAATGAATAATTAGACACGGGGAAACAGTTATGAATGCGCCAACCGCCCATTTTGATGACCTCTCCCCTGCCGAGCAGCAGTCACTCATCGCACGCATTCACCCCTCGCTGCTGGAAAGCGGCATGTGGGTATCACCCGGCGAACCACGCGAAGACGAACTGAAATTCTGGCGCGATCTGCCGGAGACCGATGCCTTCCGGCGTGCAGTCGCAAAGCTCATCAGACCTACCCAGAAAGAAGGTGTCGCATGACCTATTACCTTCGCATGGTACGCAGCGACGATGCTGCACACATGGCACTTGGCTCAGACCCTGAAACAGCGCTCGATTTGGCGACAGCCGTGATCGCCGATCATCAGGATTGGAGCGTGACGACCATCCAGCCGGATGAAGCCGTCGCCCCCACCGCATGGCTATTGAAACGTGGCAACGAGAGTCTGCTGATCGAACTGGTTAACGGCGCTGATTTATCCCCCTATGCGGGCCGTACCAAAGATCGACCCGCCCCTACCCATCGTTCACTACTCACTCGTTTTATGGAGAAACATCATGCTCGCAAGTCTTGAACCTACCGCTTCGGTAACAAAAGCCGTTCACCCAAGCCGCGCCATGCAGCAGCAGCTACAGGCGGCTGGTATCCCGGCGACGGTCACGCAGCGGCGTGGCACGCAAGTTTTTGACCTCGAATTCCAGGGCGATCTGGAGAACTTCAATGGACGTGGCACGCTGCCAGCCCGTGAATGGGCAGCGCACATCCACAACGCTTTCAAATGCCGGATTACTGCGCTGGGCAGCGACTGCCGCGCCGAGTGGCGGCCCGGCTGCCCCGTCATCATGACCGGCTTAACCATCGAAGGCGACCTCACCCCCAAGGTAACAAGCGCGGGCAAACGCCGCGTGAATTACGCCTATCTGTTTTCCACACAGGAGCTTTTCTCAATGGATATGGGCGCGTACTACCCGCTCGAAATTGGCGAGACGTTTGAGGAGGAAGATGACCTCCTGGACGACGGCGTTTTCGAAGATGAGATCGACGATGACGACGACTTCGATGATGACGACGAAGACGACACCGATGACTGGGACGACCCGGATGACGAATGGGAGGATGACGAAGACGAAGACTACCGCTAACCCTCACCAGTAAGCAAGCCGGACGGCAGACGCTGTCCGGTTAGTGACGGAGACGAACATGCCTATCAAAGGGCTGACCACCGAAACACAAGCAGGCGCGGGGCTTCCGCTTATTGCCCGACTCTACAAGGGCGCTGAGAAGGAAGTCCGCACCAACCGCCAGGGGAAGGAATACGAGGTTGTTGGCAAAGACCTCGATTACTTCCGCGTGGAATTTGAGCCGCAGTTCGAGTATCTGCGTGAGCTGTGGACAGAGATGTACGGCGAACAGCCGACGGAGTTTGCGCCAGTTTTCCTGGCAGCTTCGACAGTGGATGATGCATTCCAATCGTGGAAGGAAGAGTGGAATGCGTCGGGAACGCTGCTGCACCGTTGCGACGGTGAGCAGCAGGTGGCGTGGTGGAATGGAGACTCGCAGTGCTACATGAGCGCCCGCGTCGGATGCGCCAGCCGCCTTGATCCTAAAACAGGCGAGATGATGGGAGCAGGATGCGGCTGCAAACCGGTAGGCCGACTGAACATCATTCTGCCGGACTTCATTCAGGAGTCGGGCATCTTCGGCACCATCCTTGTCAGCACGCACAGCCTGAACGACATCATGATCGTGCATCGCTACCTGAGCGATATTGAAGGCGCGTATGGCACGATCAGTGGCGTCCCCTTCATTTTCGGGCGGGCAAAGAAGGAAGTCAGCGCGCCAAAGCAAGTGAAGCAGGGCAATGAATATGTGCGCGATGGCCGTATCAAGGTCATGAAGTCGCTCTTCTACCTGCACGTCGCGCCGGACTTCACACGCGAGCGACTGCTGCCAGCAATGGCCGGGCGCACGCAGCCAGCGCTGCCACCCCCTGCACCACAAATCAATGTTGAGCGGGCAAAGGAACTGTTGGGCGGCGGTGGCTCGCGGCGTATGGGTGATGAGCCTCCACCCGCTTCTGTGCAAGACGAGGATGCCTGGGCGTTTGACCGCGATCAACTGATTGCGGCGGTGGGACGCATCCATAAAGCACCGTCTCAGGAACGCTATCGCACCGTTGTCAAGATGGCTGAAGAAGGCGCGTTCGCGGACTGCAAGACAATGGATGAGGCGATCCCGCTGGTGCTTGCCCGGCTGGACAACCATCGCCAGCCCACACCCTCCCCCGATGAGGATGACTTGGATGGCTTCCCTGACATCGGCGCGCCGGTGACTGAGAACCCATTTCTGAAGGGGCGTGTCCGGCCATGAGCAACCAAACCACTCCCAACTTCAACGCGCTGGTCATCGCACTGGCGATAGCCCAAAAGGAAGCAGCGCAACGGAACGCCATCGCCCAGGCCATGCGCGATCAGTTCTATGAATTGTTCGTGCGCCCGTATGAGGACGAGATCGCTGCGACTAACCAGCGCCTCGCGCAAATGGAAGCCGATCTGAAGGCGGCGGCGCGACAGCACGCGCTGGAAACCGGCGACTTTAAACTGCATTCGTCGATCACGGTGAAGCGCAAACCCGTCCAGTTCGTGTACGACGAAGCCGAGGTGCTGGAGCAGGCGGAAGCGCAGGGTGCGATGGAACTGATCCGCGTGAAAAAGGAACTGAACAAAGTCGCGCTGAATGCCAGCCTGAAGGCGGGCGAATACCCCTGGGTACAGGCCGAGCCGGTGCATGACGTGACGGTCAGCATTGCACCGCTGGGTGACATCCTCATCATGCTGGAAGCGGGCATGGTGGCGGAGTCGGTGGAGGTTTAATCGTGGCAATCATCGAACAAGACATTGCGCCCGCTGATTACTCGAATGCGGATGTCGTCGCCACTGCTGAACGACTGATCGAGCGTCACGGCCATGACGAGGCGTGGGAGTCAATCTGTGAACTCGGCGCGGCGACTGAAGCAGAGATGGACGAGCGGCGCTGGGTGCAGGGCGACCTGGCCGCGCTGATTGGCAAATCGTATGGCGACGACCTGATTGGCGAATTTGCCCGGCGCTGCAAGGTTGCGAAGGCGACGATGAAAGAGCGACGCCAGGTCAGCGAATTCTATGAAAAGGATGCGCGGGCATCCTTTTCAGGAAGCACCATCGGCTACACGCATTTCCGAACGGCGATGAAACTGAAAACGCCAGCTCTCGCGCTGGACTGGCTGAGGCTGTGCCAGAGCGAAGGCTACACAGCCGATGAAGCGGCCTATCGCCTCAAGAAACTACTCAACGGTGGGGATAACGTTACCGCCAAGTTGATCGACACCGAGACGGTAATTAAGAGCCTGAGAGGGTGCGACATCGGCTTCGAGGTTTCCCCTGAACAGCTTCTCAAGGTTCTGTACTCCTACGACAACGGCCTACCAGTGCGGCTCATGATCGTCGGTGAGCCGGAACCGGAACCCAAGGAGGCGCAAAGTGCCTAAGTACGCATCCGACACCGATGTATCGCCGGAAGCCTCACGCGCCGAAATCGAGCGCACGCTCAAACGCTATGACGCCACCCGCTTTGGCTACATGTGGGACGAAGGCGCAGCAATCGTCGCCTTCACCGTGAAGGGTCGGCAGGTGAAATTTGAACTGCCGCTGCCTGACCGCGATGCGCCGGAGTTCTTTTACACCCATGGGGGGCGTCATGGGCGCGTGGGTGAATTCTCGGAGCGCATGTACGAGCAGGCTATCAAACAGCGCTGGCGTGCGCTGGCGCTGGTCATCAAGGCCAAGCTGGAAGCCGTCGAGACGGGCATCGTGACCTTCGAAGAAGAGTTTATGGCGCACATTGTTTTGCCAGATGGCAGCACCGTCGGCGAGTGGATGACGCCACAGATCGAGCAGGCCTATCTCACCGCAAAGATGCCGCCGCTGATGCTGGAGAGCCGAGTCAATGCCAAAGACTAATGCGACATCAAAGCGCAAAAGCAAGGCGCAGAAGGTAGCGGAGCAGCTTGAGATGTTTGAGCCGCCGAAGCCACTGCGCCCTACCAACGCGCTGATGATGGCCCGCGAGGATGATCGTGTTTTTGAAGTGGACGCCACGCCGGAGGCCGTTGAGGTCTTCTGCTCGTATGGCTTCCGATTTGTGCGCTGGCTGTAAGGAACGACGATGAGTGATCTGAACTGGCAACTGCGAACCTATCTTCATGAACTACGCGATGACGGACGCCTGTTCGCGCTGCTGAGTATCTATCTGCACCGGAACATCCGCAATCGCGCATGGCCGAATTACGACCTCATTCAGGATGAAACGGGTTATGGGCGCGAGGCGGTGGCACGAGCCGTCAAATGGCTTCGTGAAAACAATGCCATTGTCCTCGTGCCATATAACAAGCGTATTGGCGAAGAGAAACTGCTGCCCCGGCGCAAAAACATCTACCAGCTAACTGGAGTCATCCAACTCGGCGGCGCACTGCGACGCTATATGTATCTGACGCCTGAAGGCTGGAAAGGCATCATCACTGAGCTTAAAGATATTGGTAATAGTTCGTTGGGCGAACTATTAGAAAGTTCGCTCAGCGAACTTTCATACGCCTGTGATAGTTCGCTGAGCGAACCTAAAGTAATTACAGGTAGAAGTATTAAAGACTCTTCTGCGCCAGATGGCGCAGAGGCAGGTTCTTCCAAGAAAAAACCTGATCCCAAACCCCGCGAACGCAACCCGCTCTTTGATGCAGTCGCGCAACACATATTCGAGACAGATCCGGCTGATGTAAACGGCGACGGTGGTCGTATCGGTGTGATTGCCGCGTGGCTGGCGGGAACTTCAGATGGTATCCGGCGCGGAAAGAAGAAAGAAGTCGTCGGCTTCATCAGTCGCGCTGCCGAGCCGGAACATGTGCAGAAGTTTGCCGCCGCGTGGAAGGCTGAAAACAAGACGGCCTCGCTTCCCCTCGATCTTGTGAAGTTCGTAGACGCATGGCGTAAGTGGGCGACAAAACGCCGCGCCACAGCCATACGCCGACAGGAAGCTGCTGTCCCTGTACCGGCAGCGGAAACACTCACCCCGGAAGAACAGGCCCAACTGGTGGCCGAAATGCAGAGCGTGCGACCAGCGTGGGAACAGAAAGGACAACCCTCATGAGCGATTTGCTCAATGCATGGGGCAGTCAGCCCATCCCCTACAGTCAGGAAGCCGAAGAAGCGGTCATCGGCTCAATCCTCGTTAACGGCCCGGCTTATCACACCGTCGCCGCATTCCTGAAAGCCGATGACTTTTTCCTCCTGCGCCACCAGTACATCCGGGCGGCGATGGACAAGATCGCAGCGCGCAACGAGCCGATTGATTACCTGACAGTCATGCAGGAACTGCGTGATATGGACAGGCTGGGCGAAATTGGCGGCCCGGCCTACCTGACGCAGCTTATCAACAACACGCCGACATCGGTTCACGCAGAAACTTATGGGCGGCTGGTAGAGCGGGCAGCGACGCGGCGGCGGCTGTTGGCGGTGGCTGATGAGATCAAGGCGCTGGCGCTGAATGAAGCGATGGCTGTCGAGCAGGTTATCGAAGAGACCCATAAGCGTGTGTTCGATGTGACCGAGATGTCCAGCGCCGACCAAGTTGTGCCATTCAGCGATCTGGTGGTCGATTACTTTGATCGCACTGAGCAGCTCATCAACAACCCCAGTCAGGTGATTGGACTGCCAACCGGCTTCACCCAACTGGATCACCTGCTGGAGGGGTTGCAGAAGACCGACCTGATCGTCCTGGCTGGGCGTCCCGGTATGGGCAAGTCGGCGATGCTGCTCTCCATCGCCGCGAATATCCTACATGCCGACGCGAAGAAGCGCATCGCCTTTTTCTCACTGGAGATGAGTGCTGAGCAACTCGTCCAGCGCGCCGTGTCGATGGAGTCCGGCCTCAATCTGCAAGCGCTGCGCCAGCCCAAGCGTCTGCTGGAGTTTGGCGGGTGGGGCAAGTTCGTCAAGACCGCCGGTGACATTTCGTCTTACCAACTGTTTATTGATGACCGCGCACGCCTGACACCGCGACAAATCTACTCCAAGGTTCGCAAGCTGACGATGGGCTACGGGCCACTGGATTTGATCGTCGTGGATTACATCCAGCTCATGCGCGTGCCGGGCTTTAAGCCATCTGAGCGCGTGCAGGAAATCGGCCACATCAGTGCCTTTCTGAAGAACCTCGCTAAGGAATTCGATGTGCCGGTGCTGGCAGCCGCGCAACTCAACCGCAACGTCGAGCAGCGCCAGGACAAACGTCCAGTGTTGAGTGACCTGCGTGAGTCGGGCAGCATCGAGAACGACGCCGACATCGTGGTTTTTATGTACCGCGATGTGGTCTACAACCCCGACACCGATATGCCTAATTTGGCAGAGGCTATCGTTGCCAAACACCGCAACGGCCCCACCGGAACGGCGGAACTCTACTTCGAAAAGACGCTGACCAAGTTCATGAACGCATCAGTCCGCTCAGTGGATTTGAGCCAGCTATGAGCGGCCTGCTGTCTCTGGAGGAATTTCGGCGCATCCGGGACGAGAATGCTGTCCGCGAAATTGAGGCGCGAGGCATCGAGTACCGGCGTCAGGCTGATCTGCTGTGGGCGCAAATTCAAGAACTTGTTAAGTCCAAACAGGAGACTGCCGACAGCTACGAACGAAAGCAGATCGACGAGGAGATCAAAGCACTGGCGTGGAAGTGGCAGCAATACGACGCACCTCTCCCCCACATGCGCGCTCACTGGCAAGCGGCTACAGATCGACTGAGTGGCAAAGTCAGCCCGCCGCGCCAGCCAAGCATTATCCCGTTATTTGAGAAGGATGAGGATATCGACCATGCCAATGGATAAGAAACGCTATCCCGCCGACTGGGATGAAATCAGCAATCGCATCCGCTTTGATCGAGCCGATGGGGTTTGTGAGCAGTGCGGCGTGGCACATGGCGCGGAGATTGTGCGCTCCAGCGTCGATCCGGCACGCTTCATCGTCTACAACCGGCACGAGGCCGTCTACACCAGGCCGGATGGACAATGGATTCGATTGAGCGAAATCCCTGACGAGTTCGACATTGTTAAATCGGTCACAGTCATTCTGACCGTTCACCACATCGGCGCGCCGAAGGATGACGGTTCACCGGGCGATCCACATGACAAGATGGACGTGCGCGATTGCAACCTGATCGCGCTCTGCCAGCGCTGCCACCTGCTGGCCGATCAGCCTCATCACATTGCCAAGCGCAAAGAAACCTACGCACTGAAGCGGGCGGCACGGCTGGAAGCAGACGCTGAACGCCGCGCCAACTTGGGTCAACTGTCACTCTTATAAGGAGCGCACGATGGACAAGCTTATCGCGGGGGTGATCCCGCTGCCTGGTCTGCAAGTCGTCATTCACGACATCCAGCCCGACGAGCCGGAAGACATGAGCATCAGTACCGCCAACGCACTGGAAAGCGAACTCACAACGCTGCGTCGCCAATATGCCGACCTGACCGACGACTATGCGCGGCTGGTCGAGGCGCTGGAGGCGATTGCCGATGAAGGTGTCACGCGACGATTTGTTTACGCGCAAATGCATGATCTCGGCAGAGATCTTTCTTATCACGTCATCGCTGAAGACGCCTTGAACGCGGTGCGAAAAGGTGGCCGATGATGGGGCGACACAATCGCCAGAAGCGCCGACGCCAGCGTCAGACGCAAATTTCTAAGGCCAGCCGCGCCGCACGGAAAGCCGCGCGATGGGCGCGGATGCATCCACTCACCGGCCACCGGAGCCACATCGCGTGGCGCAAGAACCGGAACGGCCATTTCATTTATCGCAAGCGGGTCGGGAAAGAGTAAGGGGGACAGCATGGTTAAAACAGAAGCAGTCTACGAGATGATTGAGACCTTTATCGCCGAGCATGGCTACGCGCCAAGCATCCGCGATATTCAAGAACAGGTCGGGCTTTCCAGCACCTCCAACGTTTTCTACCACCTGGAAAAGCTGCGTGACGAGGGGTCGATACAGTGGGAACGGGGACGCGCACGGTCAATCACCCTGTCTAAAGAACTGAAAATTGAAAAGCCCTGCGTCGTGGATGGCTGTACCGAACTGCGCTGGCGTGGGCCAAAAGGTACAAACCCGCATTTGACCATGTGTCAGGAGCATCAGACTGAAGACTGGCGCGTCCGGAAAGAAGTTGCCCGTGATAAGCAGCAGCCTGAGCGACAGCGCCGGGCCAGGACTGAACCGAAGTCGCCAAAACCACTAAAACCGCGAACAGCAACCGTGACCGCTCGCCAGCCTAAACCATCGGACAAACGAGTCAAAGTGCTATTGGTCGATCATCGCCATGATGTCGTGCAGCGTTTTGAAGTTCCACTGGCTGATGAGAAGCCTTTGAGCAGCGTGCGAAATGCGGCACGGCTGATTGAGTTTTATCGCCAAACCGGACACATCATTGTCCAAGTCGGCGCGCCGACAGAAGCGGAGACGGAGTGATGTTTTACCCGGTCGCATTGTTTCTGATTCTTGCTGTGAGCCTGGCCGCTCGCGGGCAGGTGTTCGGCGCACTGATCGTCCTGGCTCTGTTTGCGCTGGTGATGGCACTCTCAGCGAAATGGGGTGCGCGGCCATGACGTTCACCGCTGTTTCACTTTTCGCCGGGGCCGTTGATGGCCTCGGCATGGCCTTTACAGCAGCCGGTGGCGTCGTCACGCATTACTACGACTACCTGCCTTTTGCCTGCGCCAATATGCGGCGGCTGCATCCTGCGGCCACCGTCATTCAAGAGGATATTCGCCATGTCAAAACCCTTCCAGCTACCGATGTTGTTCTCGGAAGCCCCCCCTGTCAGGGATTTAGTGTCGCAGGACACCGGCGCGGACTCAGCGATGACCGCTATCTCTGGCCTGAAATGGCTCGACTGGTTCGCCAGTCAAGACCTCGATGTGTCGTTGTTGAGAATGTTCGTGGAAGTGTTTCCGGCGGGCTTATCGATGCAGTATGTGACGACTTGGAACTTGAAGGCTACACCTGCTGGCCGTTCGTATTTCCAGCTTGCGTATTCGGCGCATCCCATGAGCGCTACAGACTCTTCATTGTGGCCCACGCCAGCGGCGACGGATACACGCGCCCGGCAACCGGCAAAGCATATTCACCGGACACGGAACGGAACGCTGCGTGCGATCAACAGACAGGGCGGGCAAACCCAAATGCGTCTTTCGCAGGTCGTTCTGCTGTGGTCAACCCCCGCCGCTCAAGACCGGAAAAACGCAAGTCTTCCCGCGTCGCAGGCGACGCGGGACACATTGCCGGGCGACCTGCTGCGAAACGGATACAGCGGGTATCTCAATCCCGACTGGGTAGAGCAGTTGATGGGTCTGCCGGTTGGCTGGACGGACTTAACCCAGCCAACGGCTTCTTCGGCTTCCCTGCCGGGCAAGGGGCGTATCAGCACGCCTTCGAGTCGCCCCGAACGGTCAGCGAAAAAGCGCCGTATCACGCTGAAAGGATTGAAGCGCTCGGTAACGCGGTTGTCTGGCAGCAGGCACTTCCCATCATGCAGGCCGTTATCGAGTGGCTACAGGTGAAGTGATGACCACAACACTCACCTTAGACGAAGCATTGACCGTGCTGTATCAGCACATCGACACCATCCGGGATACTGTGCATCAGTTTAATGCGCCGGAGGGAACAGCCGAACACGCGCTGCTGAAGCAATTAGCACAGCTCGCGCTGGATATGCAGGATGCCATCGACGAATACGACGAACTGGGGGCAGTCGATCATGAGTGATTATCTGACGTTTCTGGAAAACAAGCGCGTGACTGTCCCTAGCCAGGGATTTGAAGTGGCGGCTGATCTCATCAAACCGGCGCTGTTTCCGTTCCAACGCGATCTCACCCGCTGGGCGCTCCACCTGGGGCGCGCGGCGATCTTCGCCAATGTCGGTCTCGGAAAAACCCGGATGCAGTTGGAGTGGGCGAAGTGGGTCAACCTGCACACAGATCGTCCGGTACTCATCCTCGCACCGCTGGCCGTTGCGCCACAGACAGTGTTGGAGGGCGAGAAAATTGGCGTTCCGGTCAAGCGCGTGTTTGCTCAGACCGATGTTGGCGATGCGCCGATTGTCATCACCAACTATGACAATGTCGGCAAGTTTGATGCCAGCCACTTCGCCGGCGTGGTACTGGATGAGAGCAGCATCCTCAAACACTACAGCAAGACTTTCTTCGCGCTGACAGAGCAGTTTGGGCAGACGCCGTATAAGCTGTGTTGCACTGCTACCCCCAGCCCGAATGACATTGTGGAACTCGGCAATCATGCGATGTTCCTGGGCATCATGCACTTCAAAGATATGCTGGCGCGGTGGTTTGTTGGTGAGGGCGATGTTGCCCGGCGCGCCCGCCTGAAGAAACATGCCGCTGCCGACTTCTGGCGCTGGCTCACGAGTTGGGCTGTCTGCATCTCGAAACCCGCTGATTTGGGCGAGCAGTACGACATGCCCGGCTACGACCTTCCACTGCTGAACGTCTATGAGCATCGCTTGCCCGCGCCGCAGGCCAGCATAGATCGTGCCTGGGCAAAGGGGCAACTGCTGCCGGATGATTCGTCGAGTGCAACGCAGTTCCATCAGGTGAAACGTGAAAGCCTGGCAGCACGAGTGGAAACAGTCGAAGCGATATTCGCGCTGGTGCCGGAAAGTGATCCGTTCATCACCTGGTGTCATACCGATTACGAAGCCGATGCCCTGCGTAAAGCCTTTCCAAACGCAATTGAAGTTCGTGGTTCGCAGACGCCGAAGCGTAAAGAAGAATTGCTGATGGCGTTCAGCGAGGGCAAGGAGCGCCACATCATCACGAAGCCGACGATTGCCGGAATGGGACTCAATTGGCAGCACTGCAACTGGGCGACCTATGTTGGCGTGGACTTCAGTTTCGAGACGACTTTCCAATCCATCGGGCGCATTCATCGCTACGGCCAGCAGCGCGACGTTCGCATCGACATGATCTATGCCGAGACGGAGGGCAGCGTCCTGCAAACGCTTCAGGCAAAGCAGGTGGCCTTTGCTGAGATGCAGGCTGAGATGAGCGCGGCCATCCGCGAGCATGGTCTATTCAGGCAGGAGAGCAACGTGACAGTTTTTACAGACTCCGGTTTTTCCAAAACTGAAGGGAGAGGTTGGGCGTTCTATGAAGGCGACTGCGTGGCTGTCATGGAGAAACTGCCAGCGGAGAGCATCGATCTGACCATCACCTCCATTCCGTTCGGCAAGGACTTGTACACCTATTCTGATAAGCAGGCCGATGTTGGCAACGCCGAAACCCATGAGGAGTTTTGGGGACACATGGCCTTCGTTATCAAGGGACTACACCGGTTAACACGGCCCGGTCGCTGCTGCGCGGTGCATGTTAAAGACCTGCCACTGTTCCAGAACCGTGATGGGGCGATGGGCATCTATCCGTTCAGCGACGATACAACGGCAGCCTTCCGCGATCTGCGCGTTTGCGAGTGCGGCTGGGTGGGTTCGCTCAAAGAGCATGGTGCGATCTGCCCGATGTGCGAGAAAGCAACCTCTGTCGGATGGGTGCTTCAATCACGGGTGACAGTTGAAAAAGACCCGGTTGTTGAAATGGAGAAGACAAATTCGCACGGCCTTCTGTATAAGAACTGGCGCGAGCGTGCCGAGCTGCTGCGAACTGGACTGCCGGACTATGTCATCATCTTCCAGAAGCCGGGGGATGCTCGTGATCGGCGTGTCCAACATGATCCAAACGATGAAACCTACTTTGGTGACAATCCGCCACAGCCGCATGAATGGCTGCATCTGCCGACGCGCAAAGGTCAGAATAACTATAACCTTCCGGTCTGGCAGAAGATCGCTAATCCGCACTGGGGCGACGTAGTTATTCCATCCGTCTGGGACGACATCAACCAGACTCTGGTACTCAATTCCAAAATCGCCAGAGACGATAAAGATGAACGCCACCTCTGCCCGCTCCAGCTTGATCTGATCGCCCGCCTCATTCACTGGAAGTCGAACCCCGGCGATGTGGTATTTGACCCATTTGGCGGCGTGGGCAGCACTGGTTATGAAGCGCTCAAGTTGGGTCGCCAGTCGGTCGCTGTTGAACTGAAGCCGGAATATCACCACCTGGGTACACGGTACATGCGCCAGGCCGAGCAGATTGCATCGCAAGTTGACCTGTTCCAGTGGGCAGGAGTTCAGGTTGAGGAGGTGTTGCCGTGACCTCCAATCTCTGCTGCCGCTGTCATAGGGAGCCGCGCAAATCGAAGCAGGGGTATTGTGTCGCCTGCTACCGCACCTATCAACGCGAATGGGCGCAGCGTAATCGCGGGCAGAAGCCGCGCCCGATCAAGCCGGTGCTTCCGCCCGGCTTCAAGTTTTGCCCGCGCTGCGAGCGTTCACTGCCTGTCGAGCGCTTCAGCCGATGCCAGAGCAAGTCAGACGGGCGTATGTCGCACTGCAAGGAATGCGACTACATGAAGCAGCTTCGCTGGCGTGAAAAGAACAGCGCTCGCATCCGTGTGCGTGATCGTGATTATCAACGGAAGTGGCGTGCCGCGAACCCCGGCTACAACGCCGCCGCCAGCCGCCGCTCCAAGCGCCGTCGAATCGCCCGAAAGTTTAGAGAGGTGGCGAAGTCATGACTTCTGAAATGACAGCAATTCTCGAACGGCTGGCGACTGCGCGTAAAGTCGCCGGTCTGACACAAACGCAGGCGGCCAAGCTGCTTGGCCTGCAAACAGCACAAGGTCTCTGTGACATCGAGAAGGGGCGCAACCCACTGACGATGGAGCGTTTCCTGACGATGTGCGAGATTTATCTGATTGACCAGGTGTGGGCGCTCACCGGCGTTAATCAGGATTTTGACCCCGCGCCAGTGGTCGAAGGCGCACGCAAGGCAGGCATGGCCGCCGCTGAACTGGCAGACCTACTTGAACTATTGGCAATGGGGAAACAGGACAAGCCATGATCACCAATCCGCGTGAGGTAGTGGTTGACCACCTGCGTAGCATTATCGCCGTTGGCGAAACGTTGGAGAAGTTTGTTGCAGAGGGGTGGCGCATCGAAGCGCTGCCCGTCGAGTCTGGAACTGGGCAGTTGATGGTTGGGGGCGGGATGCTGTTCCCAACACGTGATGGAGGTGACAACGGCATTAAGCTCAACGCTCATCAAATCGGCGTCGCTTTCTACTGGCAGGATGGGAAAGCGGCGCATGGCGTGTTCGATGTGCGAGAGCTATGGGATGAGATCGTTTACCCACCGCTGGAGCAGTTGGAGCTGTGGGCAGCCGCTGAATTTGCGACGGCCTGACAAATGACCGCTGGCGCTTTGATACGCTGATACATAGGTGTATCACATTTGATACGGTGTGTATCAGCGAAAGGGGTACGATATGAAACGACGGTCTAAAAGCGAAATTGACGATATGGTCAGGAATACCAGCGACCTACCGTTCGAGAGGGCTGCGGCCTTTGACCAGCAGACTGAGCCAACGCCGGATGTCTGGCATCCGATCATGCGCGAGGGTGAATACTTCATGCCCCATGCAGTGAAGTATCTCAACGAGCGCGAGTTCAAAGCGCGAGTGGCGCGTGAACGGATGCGTCCCTCGTCGATGAAGAACACGGCGCTGTTCAGTCACGGAGACGCCACCAATGAAAAGGTGCGGATGATCGTCGGTGACGAAGCTCAGAGCGGTGTTATCGTCCGCAAGATCGGCGCAGAGAAGTACGAGGAGTCTTACTTCAAACGGCTGGTGATGGCCGCGCTGCTGCGGCTCTTCCCGGATGGTAATGACAATGTCATCCTCTCCTTCGGCCATTCGTCGGATAACATCGGCGTTGTCGATGGTGTGGGCCAATTCCTGAAGGGGTGGCACACGGTTACGCGTGGCGATGGGCGCGATGTCAAATATCGCATTCGCGTGTCGGTGAGCTGGGATGAACCGGCAGGCGGCATCTGGCGCTGGATTGAGCGGCAGGGATCATGGAACGCAGTTGGTCTGAGCGTAGGGCAGAAGATCGCCGTTATCGACATCGGCGGCGGTGTTTCTTCCATCTATCCGGTCGTGATGGAGACACCCACCGAACCCAACATTCAGTGGTCGCAGGGACGTCCTTTTGGAATGGGCGTGCTGGACATCATGCGGATGCTGGAAGAAGAATTGAAGGCACTGCACGAAGATGTGTTCCTCAAGCGCTCCATTCCCGAAAGCATTCTCAATGAATGCCTACGGCGACAGGGCTGGTGTACGGTCAAAGGCGAGCAGGTCGATTGCACACAGGCTTATCTCAACGCTACCGCTCCGCTTCTGGATGGCATCCAGGCCGTGTATAACGGGCCCGGTTTTGATGGTGGGCTGGATGTGACGCTCAATGTTGTTACCGGTGGCGGTGGGGGGCTGCTGTTCAAACCGCTGATGGAAACCCTCCGGCACAATTACATTTACCTGGCTGATGACCCGGAAACCATTGCCTTTGCCAACCTGCGCGGTGGCGTGGCTGGCACGCGGGCATGGCTGGCAGATAATCCGCGAGCGGCGGCACTTGGCGCAAGTATCGTGATCGTTGATCTGGGCAACAGCGGCTTCAAGCTGACCCTACTGGCGGCGTAACATGGCAACCATCAACCGGTCAAAAGGCGGCGCAATCAGGGGTATCCATTTTCAGGCACGTCTTCGCGCTGATGTCATTCGTGAGGCCGACGCGGTGAATGCATATCTGGCGATCCAGAAGGCGTGGAAAACCGATGACCGGGAGATTGGGCGAGAGGCATTAATCGCGCTTGCGGAGAAGATCGACGGCGGCTTCCAGCCGGAGAGCATGATCGTCGGCGAAGGCAAGGTGACAGCCGAGGTCGTCACCATGCTCAACCGCATGACCACAATGTTAGAGTCGCTGATGGCGATGGACTTTTCTCATGCCCGGCACGCCGACGGACGTCCGGTTGATGCGCCGCAGATGCGCCAGCAGTTGGACGAGATTACGCAAGGCGCGAAATCTATTATGAGTACCGCAGTCTGGGATGAGGATGACGACTAATGCGCTACACCTTTCTTGGAGACAAGCAGACGGCCTCGGCGCTTGCTGGGATGCAGTGTGATCCGGTGCGGCGTGCCGATGGGAAGTGCGTGGTCAGCGTGAAGATGGCGACAGCGCTGGTAGTAGACGAACGGGGGCGGCGCTATGTTGTCCCTCGCAGACGGCTCAGAGTAAACCGATAAACAGGAGGCGATATGCACTACACCCTGACCAATGAACAAGGCGAGCAGTTCGGCGTTGGAAAACACAACTGGCGGGCGCTGCTGGCGATAGCTGAACAGCATGACTGGCAAGCAGCAGGTACAACACTGCCGGACACGGCTGAATGGGATAGGAATTATTGCACGAAAGATGGACAGATCATCAGCGTGGCGGATGCAGATGCGCTGGCTGATGCACTGATGACCACGCTGGATGATCTGCCGGATGTACAAACGATGCCTACCCTGGTTGTTGTTGTATCCGATATCAATGCCCCCGAAGTGTACGATGAGGCGCGGTATCGCACGCATCCGGTTTTTGAAAACCGCCCGTTGTCACAACCGCTTATCATCAGACAAGTTGGTCATTACAACCCGGCGCAGGAGATACCCGATGTTCTTGTCTGTCGCCAGCAGGCGGATTACCAGCCGTCGCCGGTTGATGTGTGGAGTGGCGAGAGCGCAAAGAACATTTTGCGGCAGTTCATCGCTTTCGCTCGCGGCGGTTGGATCAAGATCGACTGAGGGAAAAAGGATGCGGGCGCATCTTTTTGAGGGGATACACATGCAACTCACGATCACAATAGACAACAGGCAGGCGCTGTTCATGGAGAAGCAGGTTCGTCGCCTGAATTACGGCGACGCGCTGGTTTGTGAGGGGCGTGGCAGCCTGGAGTACATTGAGCCAGAGACCGGCTTCCCACATTACATTTTCTGGCGCGACGAGCGCGGGGATAACGAGGATCAGGACGAACAGCCGGTTGGCGTGCAGTATGTGCGTGCCAGTAGTTGGCTGCGTGAGGTGCAGCAGAAACTCGGCGCGTATCTGGTGCTGCTGGGTTTCACGCCCTGGAACTGCGAAGTCATCCGGGGCGGGGCAATCACCCCGGCAGCATTTGAACACAACCGCCTGCCGCATCTTTTTGCGTTCGATTTCCAGCATCAGCAGCCGGACGACGAAGATGATGAAGATTGGGCAGATGATGCGCCGGGGCTGACAAGCGCAAACGGGGAAGTGCTGCCTGATACCATCAAATGGATGGTACGTGCGACAATCTAAGCGGAGTTCCCCTTGCCCATTCAATGTGATGATCCTGAAGATCGCTTGCTGATAACCGATGACGTGCTGGATTACGCAGCGGCCTACACGATGGCCGCGAGATTCAAACTGCAAGCCACCACCGGCGCACGCACCTTCTTCAGCATCAATCAGGATGGTGCGCCTCATGACTTCATTGGCGCAATTTCCAACGGCCTTGAACCTTACAACGAGAGCGAAGATGGCGGCACCGGTAGCAGTCCGACGCTCGTTCTCGATACTTGGTTGTTTGTGGCGGTTGTCGCATCGGCAGCGGGCGCACGCACGCTGAGCCAGTACGTTAACGGCGTGCTGGCCGTCAGTCACGGCGACTCAAGCGCCGGGCGCACACCGGCAACCCGACTAGAAATTGGCGGCTTCACCAGCAGCAACGCCAACCCGACAAAAGCGATTGTTCATGACATCCGCGCCTGGCAAGCAGGGCTGTCCGGCGCTGAGTTGGTGGCAGAGATGGCAAGCCCCACGCCGGTTCGCACGGCGGATCTATACGGCCACTGGCCCACGCCTATCGGGGCGAACCGGCTGCTGGACGTGTCGGGCAACGGCCATCATTTCACCGGCGTCGGCACGCTGGTAGATGTCGAGGATTATCCGCCCGGCTTTGAGCCGGATGAAGGCGAGGCGGTTGAATTAGACTTTGCGGTGGATGGCACGGGCGCAATCAATGTCGATCTTGCCGTTGCCAAGTCACTCGGCTTCAATGTGCAGGGAGTGGGCGTTGTCTCTCCCGCTCTGAATGTCGTCAAACCGCTGAGTCTCTCCATCGCAGGCGAGAGCAGCATTGGCATAGAAACAAATGTCGCTAAACCGCTGATCGTTACCGTGACCGGGCAAAGCGCATTGACTTTCAACCTCGCGGGTGGCTTCGTCCAAGCCGGTCGGCGCGTTCGCAGCCTGCCGCGCCAGCACACCGTCTACAGTAAACGTCGCGATCCACAGGTCGAGAGCGTTCCCCGTTCACGAGTTATCAAATCACGCGAGAGGTCATCATGAGTTTCAGTAATTATCTGGAAAACAAATTGCTCGATCATGCTTTAGGGGGTGGCGATTACCCACGTCCGGCCAATGTCTACATCAGCCTGCACACCGCTGATCCGGGTGAGACGGGCGCGAATGGTGAAATCAGCGGTGGCGACTATGCAAGGGCAGCGGTCACGAACAACGCGACCAACTTCCCGGCTGCGGTCAACGGCGCGAAAGCAAACGGCACAGTCATCACCTTCGCCACGCCGACCGGTGACTGGGGCGATATCACCCACGGCGCGATCTGGGATGCTGCTTCGGGCGGGAACTGCCTGGGCAGCGGTGCGCTTGGCACGCCGAAGACAATCAACAACGGCGACACCGTAACCATCCCGATCAGCGGCTTGTCGATCACATTGAACTGAGGTGATGCATGGGCATTTTAGAAGCTGTTGACCGCGAGATTGAATGGTGGCCGGGGGAGTCGCTCTACATCGACTTCGACTTCACCCGCGAACTACGCTCCGGCCAGACGGTGGTCAGCGCGACGTATGAAGCCGAAAGTCCAGCGACGATGGACGGTGGCACATCGGCTGTAGATGAGGATGGCAAGATTGCGCAGGCCCGCTTCACCGTGCCGGATGATGTGGACGGCGGCACGCGGCTGACCGTCCAATGCGCTGCGCTCTGCACCAACCCGGTCGAGACTCGTCACCAGTATGCGGTGATCGTGGTCGTTGCCGAGCCAGAGTAACTAGGTGCTTAAAAGGAGATGCACTATGGGTAAGCCGATCTTATGTCTGGACTTTGATGGCGTTTGTCATTCATACACGAGTGGATGGCAAGGCGCGGACGTTATCCCCGACGATGCTGTTCCGGGGCTGTTTGAGTTTTTGGAAGCAGCAGCACCGGCTTTTGACATTCAAGTCTTTTCATCCCGCAGTAATCAGGATGGTGGCATTGAAGCCATGCAATTCTGGTTTGTGGAACAGCGCAAGAAATGGCGCGAAGCCGGTGGGCAGGGGGCGGAAAACATCAGCATTTCATTTCCAACGGAAAAGCCCGCCGCTTTTGTTGGGTTGGATGATCGGGTTTTGACTTTTAACGGATTGTGGCCTGACGTTGAGTTGTTGAAGGCGTTTAAGCCTTGGAACAAGCGATAGCCTGCACGTGATTAGCATCGTTGCCGAGCCGGAGTAGCAAATGCCCTGCCGCGCTTTGCTATTCTGAAGTTACCCCCTCTGGGAGGACAAGCAGGTGGGCAACCATCTGCCCCTCCCATAAAACATCAGGCAATTAACCCCTATGAATAACGCTGAATTCCGTCGCCACGTCGCGCGTCTATTGGCACTTTTAGAACTTGCCACTGGGAGCACAATGAATTTTGCTGACGCCTACATAGGGTTGTATGCAGACTTGAGTTCCCTTGAAAACGAAAAGCCGCCAAACGCAATCGACCACTACGAGGAACGCCGAGAGGTTATTGGCGAATCTATTCGACTATTGCGGGTCGATTGTACAGCGAAGGAACAGCACCCAGACTGGTACGAGCGGGAGCTTGCTCGGCTTAATGCGATGTATCTATTTGTCTCTCTTCGCTATCAGATCGTGCGCGGGCTGATAACACTGCCGGAATATAACGGGGGCAAATGATGCTGGAGCGTCAACAGTCTCTCAAATACTTAGCATCCGCAATGCAGGTTACACACCAAGCCTATGTCCGTATCCGCCGGACAAATGACGGTCTGAGCTTTGTTAGTATGAGATTGAGGATTTGCTGAACGAGCTTCGGCATAGGTAGGTGGCGCACTACCGACCCCTAAACCCGCTTCAGGGAAGGGTGAACGGTTCAGAACCAGGTGCTAGGGTGCAAGTCCCTACGAAGCTCCATTATTTTGCGGTTATTACCGCGCAAAATAAATCACCCCACGAGGGGAGCAGAGGGCTGCCGGTGCGTAGCCCTTTCGCTTTCCCCTACAAATGCCTTGTTACCAGCCTCCTACAATCGAAGCATGGCAAATTGCGTCTAACACACGGAGAGGTTTCATGAGCGATAGCGTGCGTATTATCTCGTGGCAGGAAAGCAGCGAAGAGGCAGCAGCGCGCGAAATCGGCGCACTGGCGGCTGAAGGCTACCGTGTGGAAGCGTCAGGGCATTATCCCCTTGGCAGTTCCGGCACTCGTGGCCGGGCCTGGGTGCTGCTGGTGAAGTATGAACCCGCAGTGTTAGAAGTGACCGCGTTGGAAACGGCTGAAACCACTCGTGAGGTAGTTTTCAATGTACATTTGCCAACGGCTGATGAGATCGTCGCAGCGGTTATTGATGCTTTCAAGCGGGGCGAATGACCACAACACAGTCCTGGCAGCGGCAGCCGACTGAGTCTGCTAAAGCCTTCAACGCTTTCAAAACCTACCGCGATATGGGCGCATCCCGTTCGCTTGAAAAAGTTCGGGAAAAACTCGCTAGGACTGCGGGATATGACCGCCAGCTTCAGGAGTGGTCGTCGCAGCACGGGTGGGTAGCGCGTGCAGTTGCCTATGACGCGCACATGGACGATCTGGCGCAGGCTGAACTTGAGAAGCGCATCATCGCCAAACGCACAAAAGTAATTGAGAAGGAGATCGCCGACGCCGACGCGCTGCTGGAGAAGTTCGATCAGATACTTGAGCAGGCGAAGCTCCGAGAGACCCGGCGTGTCAGCAAAAAGGAAGGCGACAAAGAAGTTGAATATGTCTTTGTCGAAGTCAACCTCGACGGCCTGAAGGAATTGGTTGATGTTCGCCAGAAGCTGTCTCGGTTCGCCCGGTTGCCGCTCGGCTTGCCAGATCGCATCGCCCAGCAGCAGATGACCGGCGCGGATGGCGGGCCGGTTGAAATCCAGTGGGTTGACCCGCTAAACGAGGATGATGACATTGGCATTGGCGCAGACGAAGGCGAATCATGATGACTGATATGCCTCGTAAACAATGTGTGGGGTGTGACATTGAATACCCTGCCACCGCTGAATTCTTCAATCGTCAAAAGACAGCAAAATTCGGCGTCACTAATCTTTGCAAAAGCTGTGCCGCAAAACGTTCACGTGAGTGGCATGGTCAAAACAAAGAGCGGGCTAACCAGACCTCACGAGACTATCGCGAGGCTCATTCGGAGCATGTACAGGCTTATGACCGAGAACGCTCTCGCAGCGAAAAGCGGCGGTTGCAGCGCGTGAAACGGTATCACAAGCATAAGCCCATCTTCAATGCACGGTCTGCGGATTGGAAACGTCGAAATCCTGATAAGGTTCGTGTGCAGAAACAACGTCGGCGGGCAATTCAAAGTGACTTGCCGGCCGCCTTTACCGAAAAAGATTGGCTTTACGCTCAATCTTATTTCAACGGGCGCTGTGCAGTATGTGAGGCAGGGGGAAAACTCCATGCTGATCATTGGATACCGTTGACCGCGCCCAATTGTCCCGGAACCGTGACGACCAATATCGTTCCACTTTGCCAAAGCTGCAACTCGTCTAAATCGAATAAACAACCGGGTGAGTGGTTGGCGATGACATTTGATGCCGATGATGCCGAGATGCTTCTGAAGAAGATGGAGGCATTCTTTAACGATGCTCGCCCAGCACACTCCTGATAATCCGAATGTCGTGCAGTTGGTTAAGCCGCACATGGGCGGGCAACGGGCGCTCTATCGTCACTCTGCCCGCTACCAAGTTGTAGCTTGTGGTCGGCGGTGGGGGAAAACGTCATTCGGCAAACTGATGGCAGCAGAGACGTTATTCAAGTATCGGGTGGATGTCTGGTTTTTCACGCCGACGTACAAAATGGCCTCTACGATTTGGCGTGATCTCCGCAAATCATTCGGCAGGTTTGCGGCTTGGTCAAATGCGTCAGAGCGCATCATGGAGTTCAGCAACGGGGCAAGTCTGACGATATGGAGCGGTGAGAGCGCAGACACGGCACGTGGCGGTGCGCCGGGGTTGGTCATCATTGATGAGGCCGCGATGATCCGCAATGCGGATATGTGGCCGGCCATCATCAAGCCGGCGTTGGTTGATAAGCAGGGTCGGGCGATTTTCTTATCCACACCGCGCGGTCACAACTGGTTTTGGGAACTGTATAACAGGGGCAACGATCCGCTTTTCCCGGAATGGAAAAGTTGGAATTTCCCAAGTGTGTACAACACCACAATCAAGCACATAGAAGCCGAGGTCGCTGAAGCCGAGCGGTCGCTCCCGCGCCGGTTGTTTGAGCAGGAGTATCTTGCTGAGTTCATCCCGGATGCCGGTGGCGTGTTTCGTGGCGTGGATAAGGTGGCGACCGGCGACGAGATGCAGCCGTATGAAGGCCGGTTTGTCATCGGTGTGGACTGGGGCAAGTCTAACGACTTCACCGCCGCGTCGGTTTATGACATTGACAATAAGCGCCAGGTTGCGCTGGATCGCTTCAATCAAATCGGATGGGGATTGCAGCGGGCGCGTATCGTCAATCTGTATGAGCAGTGGAAACCCATCGTCATTCTGGCTGAAGAGAACAGCATCGGCTCGCCCAACATTGAGGCACTGCAAGCCGAAGGCCTGCCGGTGCGCAGCTTTATGACGACGGCGCAAAGTAAAGGCCCGTTGATCGAGGCGCTGGCACTGGCGATTGAGCGGATGGAAATCACGCTGCTCAATGACCGGGTACAGACCGCCGAGCTTCAGGCTTATGAAATGGAGCGGTTGCCCGGCGGCGCATTTCGCTACAACGCTCCGGATGGCGGTCATGACGATACAGTGATCGCACTGGCACTTTCATTATGGGCAGCCGGACGTCAACCCGGTGTTATATCGGTGGACTGGTTCTAAATGAGCGACTACCATCCCGACGACAGAAAAGTGATTGGTCGATGGGGAGCGCGTGTCTCCTCCTCTGCCACCGAAGTCTACGAAGACGGCAAGCGCGATGAAGCGCCAATGCTCATGTACTTTGATGGCAAATCGTTCACGCCGGTGGGTGTGAATGGCATGGGCAATCAGGGGGCAGGATTATTCGGTGGCTATCCGGGCTATGCACCCCTCAATGGACGCCGCCTGCTGCATGGCGACTATCATTATGCACTGGCCTACCTCGCCAGCGAATATGCCTTCAACTGCATCAACCTGCTCGCCGGCGATGTAACTCGCGCCAAGCGCGGCGTTCGCAACAAGGCCACTGGCGAGGATATTCCCGATCATCCGTTGATGAAAGCGCTGTCGTGGGCGCGGCTGACCTATCAGCAGGACATCATCGAACTGTGGGTAATGGCTCGGTACATCTGGGGGGAAGTTTACATCGAGCCGTGCAAACTTGGCTGGCGCGATCCGGTCACAGGCCGTGAGCTATATGGCGGCGTGCGCTGGCTCAATCCCATCGTGACTGAGCCAATCGTGATGTATGACTACATCAACTATTTTGAGTACACCGGCGGCATGAGCGTCCAGCAGTACAAGCCGGGCGAGTTGGTCTATGACAAGTTCGGCTCGATGGTCAGTGATATTCGCGGGCAGTCGCGCATCGCCGTCGCGCTGGACGCCGTGAGCATTGACCGGGAAATCAAACGGTACACACTTGACACCCTGCTTAAGGATATGCGTTTAGCGGGCATGATTACCGGTCGCCAGGGATCGAATATCAGCTTTCCTGAGCTTGAGCAGTTCCTTGCCAAAATGAAGGAGCAGGTGAACTCTCGGCTAATCGCGCTGCCGATGGCCGTTGAGTATCAGCGCATCCAGCAGGAGATCGACGGTTCGCAGTTGCAGTTGAGCAGTGATGCCCAGAAGCGCATTGCCGCTGCCATCGGAATACCGGAGAGCGTGGCCGGTGCCTGGCACGCGGCGACTTATCAATCCTCTCCGGCGCAAATGATCTTCTACTATCAGAATGTCATTGATCCGCTGTGCGACAAACTCTCACTGGTCATCACAGATACGCTGCTGCCGTTTTTCGATCCTTCCGGCCTGACTGAGTTCTATCTCGACATCAGCGACTCGCTGGCGATGGTGGAGGACAAAAAGCAGAAGGCTGAAATTCAGAACAGCCGCCTCGCCGCTGGAACGATCACGATCAACGAACACCGCAAGGCGATGGGCGATGATGAGATTGAAGGCGGCGATGTGCTGATGGTGCCGATCGGCGTAACGATTATGCCGGTTGACAAGTTGGCGCAAATGGCACAGATGAACACGCAATCGCTGCTGCCGGATGGCACGCCGATTGCCGCGAATACGGCTGTTCTTCCACCCGCTGCTGTACCGGCATTACCAGAGCCGGGTGCGAAAGACGCCTGTCTAATGTTGAAGATCGGCGCTGATCCTGACCTGATTGCGCTCCAGCAGCGGGTGAAGCAGCTCTGCGCCGGGTTGGAAGTGCGATGGGAAACGCCAGACGACTTCCATATCACGCTCGTTTATGCGCCAACGCTGACTGATACACAGGCCGCGCAACTCATCCTCGCGCTGAATGATCTGGCGTGGGATGAAGAGATGGAACTGCGCGTCGGCTCGCTCGGCTCGTTTGACACCGTGCAGGAATACGCGGTTCGCTTCCTCATCAGCAAGAAAGCCGACATCGCCGGGCTTCAGGAGTCGGCCTACGATTTGTTCAACGACCTGGGCATCGGCGTTCGCCAGCATCATCAACCGGCGCGATACCATCCTCATGTGACCATGGGCTACAGCAACGAACCGTTCCAGCGAACGACGTTTAAGGGCAAGATCGCCCTGACGCCGCAAGCGCTGGAACTATGGCATGGTGATGCGCGTGTTTACAGTCGCGCCTTCCGCGAGGCCGACGAGCCGGATGAGGTGCGCGATGAGCTGGTTGAAATCGCCGATGAGTTGCGTGCCTGGCGTAAGAAGGCGCACAACTCCGGCGCGGTGAAGGCGTTGAAATTCACCGCCAATCGCACGCCGGATTATCTGGTTGAGTTCGTCAAGTTCGAGCTAGGTGAGCTAGGCGCAGATGCATCGAAGGGACAGATCAATGCGCTCTTTGATGATGTCGATTTGCTGCGCGGCGTGAAAACCTACAGCGAAACCCGTGACAAATTTAAGCGCGAACTGCGTGCGCTCATCAAGGCCGGGCTGGACAACGAAACCACTCGGCGCAGCTTTGCCAGCGACTTACGCACACTGGCGCGGCGTTCCGGCCTGGACACGGTGTACAACGCTTTCGAGGATGCCGGTGCAGCTACCGAAAGCATCGAGCCTTCGACACTGACGATCTTCCGTGCATGGCAGTCAGAAACTTCAGATTACATCACGAAGTTCAGCACGGAGATATTCGCCGACGGTCTAACCCCTGAGCAGGTCGATCAGCGCGTTGATATGTGGGCGCGGAAAACATTGGATGACATCTACTACGCTGCTTTGAGAGAAGCGAACGACTCGATCAAAGCGACGTGGAACTTAGGCAATACGGAAGACCATTGCAGTACCTGTCGCTCACGAGATGGACAAAGTAAGACCATTGATGAGTGGGGGAAGATAGGGTTTCCAAAAGACCGAAGGCTTGAATGCGGGGGTTGGCATTGCGATTGCTTTTTAACCAACCCCGATGGCAGGCGTTTGGGTTCGCGCTAGATGTTTATGATGATGGTTCGTAGAAGTACCACCTGTCCAGCCATTCTTCCGGCAGCTTGTTTGATTTGGACAGATTGCACCGGGGGCAAGCAAGGCTTAAGTTTTGCGTCCAATTACTACCCCCGCGTGTGAGGGGCAGAATGTGATCGACATGGAACTCGTCTTTATTCAACTGGCAATTGCAGTAGGCGCACTTACCGTCCTGAACCAGCCAGTGCCAAGTGACATGCTCACTGAAGTAATAGCCAACAGCGCCTATCTCTCTGGCTCTGCGGTTTTCACGCTGTACACGTTTCTTTTCAGGATTTCGTTTTTGCCAATCCATCGCTCTTGCGTTCGCCAGAAGACGATTACCTTCTTTGCTTTTCCAGCGCCGTTGATACTCCCTTTGTTTAATAGGTGGTACAGGGGTACGTCGTCTGGTTGGCTTCTGTCTTTTTGGCGCGGCTTCACGTGCCAACTGCCTCAAGCAGTCTCTACACCACGAGGTCATAAGATCAGTCGTGTTATTTCGATCAATGCCAAAATGCTCGTGTGTAGCTGGTTTAATCTCATGGCAGTGAGAGCATTTCTTCAAGCCTGTCCTAAGAAGCTCAAGTCGCGTGCGCTTCTTTTGGGGCCCGTTTTGGCGGTAATCGCTTGCGTACTCACGCGCACATTGTCGGCAACGAGAACTAACAATGCCTTTTGAAACGCCAAATTCAGTCAGTGATTTTTCCTGCTCGCAACCTGAGCAGAATTTAGAGGTGTTCACAGCACTCATCCTTGTGCCTAACATCCGTTTGGTAGCAGTCGGCGGGTGGATGTACCCCGCTTTTCGCCCCGTCGGGCTAGACTGCTATATCCCTAATTATACCACGAATGAGGGGAAATCACGATGAAAGCAATTGAGCGTCATATCCTGCTGCGAGTGGAATGCGTGACAGCCGGCGTTCTGATCGACATGATCGCGCCGAAGCTGAAGGATGACGCCGAGCGCGAATTACTCAGACGCCATGTGGCCCGTATCGTAGCGGCAGATGAAATCACCCGCGAGGTATTAGCCGAAGCACCCGTCACGGTGGAGGGGCGCAAACAGCATATCATCAACCTACTCGCACTGCCCCGGATGTGGAAACAGATTGTCGAGGATGGCGCGCCTCTGCTGCTGAAACACGACCTCGCTACACCGACTGGTACATTGACTCAGAAGTCCATGAAGTTATTGAGAAAGGGAATGGCAAAACGATGAGCGCACGTGACGAACTGTTCAAGCTGGTGGGCATTGATGTAACAGGGCTGGTGCTAAACCTGCACCGGCAAATCAATGCTGAGACGCGGGTAATTTTTGTGCCGATGCAGGAGGCGCATATCCATCACATCTGGTCATATCCGCTTGAGGACGGAGATCGTGCCGAAATCAACTGGGAGTCGTGGCAAGCCGGGCAGACTGAACATCGTATCTTCTACGATGCCGAACGCAATATCCTCTTCATCGCCCAGGTGCAGTAGTAACCTCACCCGGCCAGCGCGCCGGGTTTTTATTTCCCCGCACAAATGACCACGCCTCGCCCTGCTACATTGGTTTCATGGAAAACTTTGCCTACTTCGATGACCTGGCGGATGACGCCGAAATCCTCCCTTCTGAGCGCGTTGAAACGGCGCTGAAGTTCGTCGGTGACGGGCGCGTTGGTGGCTACCTGGTTGTATGGGGTAATCCGGCGCAGCGCGATCTTCAGGGCGAATACTTCACGCCGGAAACTGAGCTTGGGCTGGACTGGTACGAGAGCCGTCCGGCGCTTTTTCACCACGGGCTGGATGGCAGCCTGAAGGCAGCCGTCATCGGTGTGATCGACACCCTGAAAGCCGATGAAACAGGCGTTTGGGCGGAAGCGCAGTTGGATATGCGCCAGCGCTACGTTCAGACCATTCTCAAGCTGATCGAGCAGGGTGCGCTGGGCTGGTCGTCCGGCAGCCTACCTCATCTGGTCGAAATCGCCAAAGACGGACGCATCAAGCGCTGGCCGATTGTCGAAGGCAGTATGACACCGACTCCGGCAGAGCCGAGGCGGACAGACATACGAAGCATCAAATCCGCAATTCTCGCGCTGGATACCAGCGAGCAGGACGAGGCTAAAGAGTCTACGACTGAAGAGCCGCCCCCCGCGAACGAACCCTCCAGCGAAAAGCCAAACGAAGAACCACCGAGGGTTAAAACCATGAATTTGCAACAGATCATTGAGGCGATGCTGGGCATCCTCCTCAAAGCAAAACCGGACTGGCAGTTGACTGATGAAGAGAAGGCCGCACTGGTGCAGGCAGTCAATCAGGAAATGCAGGCCGGCACACCCCCATCGGATGCGCCCATCGAAGGCGCAGCGCTGAACGCAGTGAGCGATAAAGCCGGCGAACTTCTGATGGGGAAGATGAAGGCGTTTTTTGCCGAACGGGAAGCGGCGGCGGCTCACACTCAGAACATGCTGGAGCTGTCGGCGCGGAAGACGATTGAGCAGTTCGCGCAGCCGCAATCGCAGGCGGGATTGTTTGCCGGCGTCGGCAATGGCGCTGGGCAGGGGAATGGGCAGGGTGGTAATGGTAGCGGGCAACAGCAGATCATTGTGCGCTCGGAGTACCACGACTGGAGCGCGCAGGATATGGCGTACCTGCACACCCTCCGCAATCCTTCCAATTCCAAAAAGGGTTGGAATCCTGACCAGAAGTTCTGGCGGGAACTGGCCGACAAAACGTTGAAAGCAATCGCGGCAGATGATGTGGCGTTTGCTTATCTTCCTCAAGAAGGTTATGAGGACGACGATACCGGGCAAGCTATCACCAACTCGGCAATCAAAGCACTCCGCGCCATTAAAGCCGATGAAGTGAATTACTCCACTCAAGCCGGTTTCGGTGATGAGTGGGTTCCGGATTTGTGGCGCTCAGAATTGTGGCCGCGCGTTCGCCGCGAGAATGTGGTGGCACAGCAGTTCCAGATTTTCGACATGCCAACCAATCCTTGGAACATCCCCCTTGAGGCGGGTGATCCGGTTGTGCGGCGCGTGCCGGAAACGAAGAATGCCGAGCAGATGCAGGTTCACGACGAAACCAAGACTCCGATCCCATCCAGCAAGATTGGTACGGATTTCAACCAGCTTACCGCTTACAAGCTGGGGTTGCGTGTGCCGATTTCGGCTGAACTTCAGGAAGATGCCAAGCCGATTGTTGATGTCATCAGCGCTGCCCGTGAGCAGTCAATGCGGGCCATGCTTGACGCCATCGATTATGTGCTGCTGAATGCCGATAACACGGTCGCCGGCAATCCGTCCGGCAATATCAACAGGTATGATGCGGCGGTTCTGGCAACCGAACTGGATAACTGGCTGCTGGGCTGGGACGGTGTGCTGCATCTGCCTTTGGTGGATGACACAGCGATGGCTGTTGATGGTAGCAATGCCGCGCCGACTCTCGCCATGTTCCGCTCCACTCAGGTTCTCCTGGATGAAGAGTATATGGACGATTCGCCTAACCTCGTTTGGTTCGTTGACCCGCGCACTCACCAGCGCATGAAGAACTTCAACGAGTTCCTCACGATGGACAAAATCGGTGACAAGGCGACGATCCTGACCGGGCAAGTCGGCTCACTCGATGGTATCCCGGTGCTATCGACCAATCAGATCAAGCGCGCTGCCGCCAACGGCAAACGCAGCAACACCAACTCGAACAACGTTCGGGGGCGTGCCGCCTTGGTCTACAAGCCGTACTGGGCAATCGGCTACCGCCGCCGCATCAAGTCTTGGGTCAAGTTTGACGAAGAGTATGATGTACATCAGCTCGGCGTGACCGTTCGCATCGCGTTCAAGAAACGCAATACGACCGGCATGGCGAGCCTGCTGTACAACCTGGCGGTCTAGTCCTTCGGGAGAAGTGTAGTCCTTTAGGACAAGAGGAGACCCAAGATGCTACAGGAAAGTATCGCCATTAAAAACAATGTTCTCTCTCTGCCGTTCCAGGCGGCCAATGTGCCGGATGCTGCTGGCAGCATGATTACGCTGAACGCGGATAACACCGAGTATCCGCCAATGACTCATGCGGGCAGCATCATCGGCCTCAGCGTCCGGCACAACGCCGATTTGAGCGGTGGCGTCATCACGTGGACGCCGACGGTCAATGGCACGCCGGTGACCGGTATTTCGGTTGTGACCGATGACACTCACCAGCAGGCTTACATCAGCATCCGTTCCGAAGCCGTCCGCTTCGCGGCGGGTGATCGCCTCGGCATTGCCTGGACGAAAACCGGCACAGTCGCGCCGACGACCACCGATGTGGTTGCCCAGCTAATTGTGCTATCGCAGGACATGGAATTCTGATGCTCTACGAGATAACCGTCCCGGTGACGACAGTCGGCGGTGCTGGTGCAGCCGTTGGCACAGCAGAAAGCGAGCCGATCAACGGCGAGATCGTGTCGGTGCGCGTGGATTATCACGCCTCAGCACCAGCGACTACCACCGTTGATGTGGATGAAGTGGACGGCCCGGCGCGCAAAATTCTTGACAAAGCTGCCAGCGCGACGGACGTCGTTCATTACCCGCGCCTGCTCATGCAGGATACGACCGGCTCAAACCTGACCGACATCTATGAGCGCATCGCGCTGGCCGGTCGCAGGGTGAAGGTGTCTGTGGCCGCCAGTAATGCGCTCGCGCCTGCTGTGACGGTGACGCTGACAGTAGAAGGAGGATAGACCGTGATCGTTTTACAGGATGTTTATCAGAACGCGCAAGGCGTTCGTATCGAGCCGGGGGTGTATGACGATAAAGCGCCGGAGCTGCAAGGCTTAGGCCAGTATCTGGTCGAGACGGCTCATGCCGAGCACGTCCCTGATCCACCGGAAAAACCTGCGGGTCTCAGTAAAGCACAGCAGAAAGCGGCTGAAGAAGCCGAAAAACTGCTGGAGCAGACGCCACCCGCCACCCCGTCGGAAACGCCGCCGACAGAGGAGAACCCTGCTGAGCCGGAGGAAGCTGGCACGGGCGAACCCACATCAACCGAGACATCGCCTGAACCCCCTGCCGCAACCGGCAAAGGCAACAAGGCGAAGGGCAAGGCGGAGGATAAGTCATGACGCTCCTTCACTTCACCGGCCAGCGCCGACGCGAGATCACGATCTCCGGCCCGGTCACAGGGGCGCTGTATTACCTGACTCCGGGCGAACCACTGGAGGTGGCTGAAACAGATGCAGCCGCACTGATCGAACGCGACCCGCATCTATGGTCACGTAAAAACCCTGCCGGACAAACGGTGGAGGTTGCGGCGGTGGAATTGCCTGCTGAAGCTGAGCCGGAATTCCCGACACCCGCTCGTAAGAGTCGTCCGGGGGAGCGGTAGCCAATGGCGCGTGCAGAGGTGCAGACACTCGGCTTGCTGAACCGCTGGCCGATTGAGATGTATGAGGACATCTGGCGTTACAACCAGATACTGGGGACTGGCGTTCGCAAAACCTCCCAGTGTCAGAATGTTCCCTATATCCAATCCGAGCGGGAACTCATCGCTGCGTCGCTGCATGATGCGCTTCAGACCACTGCCGAATACCTGGGTTACTACCCCGCGCCAATGTGGATTGAAGACGAGATCGTGACCATCGATAGCGAACGCAATTGGAACGGTCAAACTCTTTCAACTGCTTTCGGTCATCTGATCGCATTCGGACGGCGCGCCACATCGCTCATTGAGCCGGATGTGAGCATTACCTACACAGACCGCGACAGCGATGGAATCAATGAGACGGCGGTCATCACAGTCAACAATGTGGGCAGCATCGCGGCTGGTGAAATCCAGGTGTTTGTGCGTGAAATCGATGGCGCTCCCATCGCGGCTGATGAGCTATGGCAGATCGACAATCTGCGGGTGGTGAAGTCCGGCAGCACCGCGACGATCACCGGGCCGCGCGCGTTGTTTGTCAAACCGGCGACGATATGGGCGCGCGAGTACGAAACCAACGCGCCCTATGAGCGGTTTGCTGGCAGCACCAGCGCTACCGGCGACTTCCTTGCCGAGGTGGATGTGTATCGGGTTTATGCCGATGCCACCAATGCGGTGGAGTTACTGCTTGATGCTGCCCAGGTTGGCGCGGCGAATGCGGTTGTCCCTGTGACAACTGACATCCGCAATGCAGAGATGGGCGACTTCGCTGTCTACAGCGCCAATGGGCAGAGTGCGCCATTAAGTCGCCCGCGTAACGTCCGGGTGTCCTATCGCGCCGGTTACAAACTGCGACCAGAGGGGAGCATGGATAAGCAGTTGGCGCTGGCGATCACTCGCTATGCCAACACGCTCATGCCCACCTCGCCGCGCATCTGTGACCGAACAATGGAACGCTGGAATGAAGACCGTCGCGTGGATGAGAACATCGCTGCACGCGACGCCTGGACACCGCCACCATTCGGCGTGTCAGTCGGCGGGCTGCATACCTGGAGTGTGGTAGCAGCGCGGCGCATCGTCCTGAAGGGACGCCCCACCGTGAGGAACGCCTGATGGCCGACAGTCTGGTTGCACTGATCCGCCAGCGCTCTAACCGCCTGCTGCTGAAGTCCCGGCAAGCAGCCGGAGAAGAGGCCGCCGACGCCTTGAGCGAGCTGGGAAAACGGCATGGACGGGTGGTTGCAGAATGGGAGCATAAGCCGCGCTTTGTCGTTCGCATCGTGCGCGATGGCGAGAGTTTTCGTTACATCCTGCGCGTGGCTGGCAAGCACAAGCGCATCTATCGCTTTGTGGATCGGGGGACGGATGGCCCGTACATCATCCGTGCTAAACGAGGCCGCTACCTGCATTTTCAGGGCGGTCATAGCGCAAAGACCGCGCCGGGCGGCAAGTACAACGTCGGCAATGGCGGGCGAACAGGGAACTGGGCCAAAAAAGAACAGGTAACCCATCCCGGCATACCGGCACGCGGCTTTAGCAAGACTTTTAATAAAACGTTCGCGCCGGAACTGCGGCAGCGAATTATCGATGTGATCCGGCCTATCGTGAGCCGGGGAGGATAAGATGTCACTTATACCTAATCGCGCCATTCTGGAAATCCAAGAGGGACGATCCGGAGCAAACCCCTGGCGGGCGTTTGCGCTGATCGGAGACATCAGCACCTACCGTATGGGGGCGCTGGACTCCACCGAAATCGAAATCACCCGGATCGTCGGGCGAGATGAGGCGCGCGGTGGTAAGCTGCGTGTCATCAACAGCTATCGCTCCGGTGGCGTGGTGACCTACAGCGCTGAGTTAGAGATGGCCGATGCCAAGCAGCGGGCGGTGGCTGAGACGCTGGACGGTATCAACAACTTCAGACTGCGTTACTTCATGGGGGAATACGACGACCGCGTGAATTACCAGCGCATTCGTCTCCTCACTGGCTGCTGGAACAAAAAGCCGGGCGGTGGATTTAGCCGCGACATGGTGAACAGCACCGATGGCTATGAAGCACCCGCCGATGCCCAGCGCCGGGTATATCCCCTTGAGATCGACAACCGCGAGGAAATTGATCCGCAGCTACGGATGCGTGTCGCCCCGACAGCAACCACACTGGCGATCAACGATGTGATCTCGTTCGGGCGTCCACGCCGTGTCGGTGAGGTGATTGGCGAAAATACCAATAACCCCGGCAACAAAGAATATATCGCTGTCACCGCGAAGGATGGCAGCGATCTGCCCCACCTGCTGTACACCCGTGACAGATGGACTACGCCAGTGGATGTGACGTTGACCGGCATGACCAATGGTGATGCCGTGTCGGTGACAAAAGCGGGCAGCAACATTGTCGTCGCTATGACCGGCACAGGTGGTGGTATCTGTTACGCACCGCTGCGCGACATCCTGGCCGGTACTGCGACCTGGGTTCGCAGCACAAACATCAGTGCCGGCACAGTGGTCAATGCGGTTCATGCCGTTACCAGCACGCTAGTGCTTGCCTGCGGGCCTTCGGGAGCGGTGTATCGCAGCGACGATGGCGGGCGCACCTTCACGGCGCTGGCAGCAGTCACAGCTAATGCGTTGACCGTCATCCGCTCGGCGGGGCCAGACCTCATCTGGTTTGGCGGCAGCTCAGGGACATTGGTGCGGATGTACAAAGAGATGATGGCCGTTGTCACGGTCAGCGGGCTGGCAGTGGCCATTAATGATCTGCTCGTGCCTGATCCACTCAACCGAGAGGGACAGCTCTTCATCGCCGATGCAGGCGGGAAAATCCGTAAGACGCTCAATGGCATCGTCACCGCACCCTCCTTCAGCACCGCATGGGACGCGGGCAGTGGTTCAGTGGATGCGCTGGCCGGTGCCGGGTATGACACGCCCTACATCTACTTCGCGCATACCAATGGCAGCTCGCAAAGCAAGCTGTTCCGCGATCACAGCGGCGGGTACTTCGGAGACGATGTAGAGGCGCTCGGCTCATACACCGACCCGGCGAATGCCACCATCAATGCGCTGGTAGCAGCAGACGTCAACACCGTCGTCGGTGTTGGCGACGTGCAGGGCGGCAACGGCTACATCGAAGTGGCGGCATAACTAACTTTTAAACGTGGGGCAGGGCAACACCTGCCCCTATGGGAGACACCATGATGGAAGCAAGCGAAAGACTGTACCGGGTTCCGCTCGATAGTGGGGTGGTTGTCCATGTGCGCCCCATCAGCCCGTTTATGCGGGCACTGCTGGTCGAAGAGGCACGGGCGCAGCATCCTGATCCCGATTCACAGCAGTATCGCAAGCCGTTGAAAAACGCCGTCCGGGAAGGATTAACCGAGCCACCCGAAGAAAACCCTGAGTATGGGCTGGCGGTGGAACAGGCGGCGCGGGCGCAAAACAGACACTTGGTTAACAGTTTTATCGATGCGGGTGTGGTCGTTGGTGCTGATCCGAGTCGGGAGGCGGTACTGGAGCATTTCGCTGCTGATCTGGCACGCATCCGGCAGGGGCGTGACCTCCCTGAAGATAACTGGTTTGTGCTGGTCAAATACCATCTGATTGCCAGTCAAGACGACATCCAGCGCATCATCAACGCAGCTAATGACGCGCTCACCGAGGAGGACATCCGTGCTGCGGCGGCGATCTTTCAACGTAAAGTGGAATGGCAAACCACTGATTGACATCCTGACGGAAAAGTCCCACCCGGCGCTGCAAAGAAAACCCGGTGAGCCGGAAGTTAACTACGATTACTTCTTTGATGAAATGGAGGCGGCAGAGCGCTTTGGGTATGACCTGTACTGGTCGAAGCCAAAAGCGGAACGCGCCCCCATGGTCTTGAGCCTCCGGCTCAGATCAGCGATACGCATCATGGGGGATTACGAGGCGGCAGAACGCGCCAAGAGCAAGACGGATTGAGCATGGCTGAAAACGATCCTAACGGCGAAGTCCTATTTGAAGCGGTTATCAATGTCCGCCTGGAAAACCAACAGGCGCTTGCCGATGCCGCTAAAATTGACGCGCTCAAAAAAGACATCGCCGGTGATGTCAAGGTTAATGTCAACCTCGATCTCTCCAATCGAAGCATACTCAATGACCTCGAAGCGCTGGAAACAACACGCACGACAAAGGTCAACGTTGACGACTCGGAAATCAGCACAGCCAAAGCAGCGCTGAATGACCTGGGCGCCGATCAGTCCAGTAAGGTCAATGTAGACGCCGGGGAAGTAGGCGCGGCCAAAAGCGAACTGAGCAGCCTGGAACGATTCGCGCAAATCAGCACGCGCATTGTTGTCAGCGGTGACGACCTCGACGACATTAAAAGCCAGCTTGAAGACATCAAAACGCTGTCGGCTGTCAACGTTGTGCTGTCAATTCCCGCCGCGTCAATGGCGGTAATTGAGACGCTGCAATCACTGCCGGGCGTAGGGGCGCTGGTAGACAGCGAACGGGCGGGCGCTGTGCTGTCGGCTCGCAATGAAGCCACCGCTGTTGAAGATTTGACACTGGCGCAAAAGCTGTATCAAAGCGCTTTTGGTGAGAGCGTGGCAGCTAATGCGGTCTTCATTAACCAACTGCGTTCGCTGGGGGTGGAAAGCGGCCAGATTGAGGCCGCCGCGTTCGGCGCGTATCAGGCCGCAGACGCATTCACGGCAATGGGGCAGGATGCTGACCTGGCACAGATCGCGGTAGCGCAAAACGCGCTGGTGCTGAATGGGCTGGCAAAAGACGCAACGGAAGCCAGCGACATTATTGCATCCGGCGTGCTGGGTGGGGCGAACCGGCGCGATGATTTCCTCGATACAATTGTCGAATATTCTTCGGCATTCAGTGAACTTGGTATCACCGGACAGGAAGCGCTCAGCCTCATCAACACCGGTATTGAAGCCGGGTTCGATAACACAGACCGCATCGCTGACCTGCTCAGAGAAGTTCGCATCCGCGTGGGAAATGAAGGCGACACGGCGGCGCAGGAAGCACTGTCGGCTATTGGTTTCGCGGATGAAGCTGAGGCGTTCCGCAATGGCGAACTGTCTGGCGCGGAACTGATGCGCGGCCTGATTGAAGGTATTCGCAATGCACCCGTAGACAAACAGCTAGAGTTAGGCGCGTCTATTTTTGGCACGCAGATTGAAGACTTTGGCGTGCAGGCGGTGCTGGGACTGGATACCGTTGATGCGACATTTGCCAAGCTGGAAGGACGGGCGGCTGAAGCCAGCACCTACATTAATGACAATCTCGGCACGGCGCTGACCGGCTTCTTTAATACCATCAATGTCAAGGCCGGGGAACTACTGTCATCTGAAACCATTGACTTGCCCGGCAAGATTAACGCGCTGAAAGAAGGCCTGACTGAGGCGACCAATGTGCTGCTGGAAGGCGGCTCGCTTGGCGAGGCGATTGAGATTGGCCTCAACATGCCCGGCTTTGCCGACTCGGTAGCACGGTTTGAGTCCGGCGTCGGCAATTTCCTGATTAGCGTGCTGGAACTGATCGCAGGGGTACAAGATTTCACCGGCAACGCATCCGGCGCGGAAAGCACCCGCGTTGAGATTGCGCGTCTGGCTGAAACGCAGTTGTCGTTTGACCTGAAGGCTGTAGACACCGAAGACATCCCGCGTGTCATTCGCACCGCACTTGACCGGGGCGTTGAGGAAAGCAAAATCGTTGACCTGGCGACCATTTCCGCCGATGAACTTATCAGTAATGGCGACGTGGAGCGGGCGCGGGCGCTGGCCGATTCACTGGACAGAGCCGGTGCAATCGTCAAGGTTGGCGTCGGCTTCAACGTCTATGAGACTTTCTTCCAGCAGGGGCTAGATGAAACGTTTGAGCAGTTTGAGGCGCGAATTGAGGAATTCCGCCAATCGGAAACCGCCAAAAACGGCCTGCTGGCATCCGGCACAAGCGTTGAATTTACGCCCTCAGTAGACTCGGAAAAACTGAAAACGCTGGTTGATGAAACCGTTGCCCAACTTGAAGGTCTGCTTCGGGGTGCTGAGGCATCCGGCAACATTACCGACGCGCTGTTTTACGCGGGCAAGCTGGGGGATACGGCGGCGGTTGAACAGCTTACCGCAATTGCTGAGCAGTACCGCGCCGATTTCGCTGAGGCGTTGAACAGTGGGCAGGTTGGCGAGGCAATTGAAATATCGTCTTATCTGCCCGGCGATGAAGCTGTCAGAACGATAGCGCAGGAAAAAGCCTACCTGTTTCGAGAGGTGTTCGGGCGGGCGCTTGGCACGGGTGATGTAGAAAAAGCCGACTACATTGCGTGGCTGCTTGATGACGCTCAGCTTCAGGCGCAAGCCGACGCATTAGCCGCCCGGCAGCAGACCGTCGCAGAAGCGGCGTCGGCAACTGACACGGCAGTTGCAGGCGCGGCGTCCAGTGTTGTTACCAATATGGCGACAATGGTGCAGGCAGCGGCAGACGCCGATGCTGCTATCTATACCAGCATCCAGGGCAACACCATCAACGCTTCACTGACCTCAATGGGCGATAGCGCTGAACTAAACGCCGCCCGGTTCACAACCACCTGGACGCCGGTCATCGCGCTGATTGACAGTGTAGACAACATTGCGGTTGCCAGCTTTGGCAACGCTGAATTTGCGCTGGATAGTCTGGGGGAAGCCTTCGTCAGAAATGCGGCAAAGGCGGTGATCTTCTTTAGGGAGTTGATTAACCAATCGCTCTCACTGCCGCCGCTGATCGGGCCGGTGCTAGAACTGGTCGCCTCGCAAATGGGCAAAATTGCTACCGGCTCACAGACAATCGCGGGGGCGCTAGGCGGCGGCAGTATTCCAAAATTTGCCGAGGGCGGGGTACTGGAAGGCTTCGGCATTGTCGGCGACAGAGGGCCGGAAGCTGTGTTTGCTGACGAGCGCGTGGCCGTACTGAATAACCGCACCACCAACGACTTACTCGGCGCGGCGGCTTCGATGTTTGCCGGGCTGGAAGGGGCGCGGGCGTCCAACGTGGTGAATAACAACAGTCAGCGCAGTGTAAACGCACCTATCAATATTTATGTCGCTTCAGAAGCTGAGGCGATGAGCGCAGCGCAATATGTCGGCGATGCTATGCGAGGTTTTGCCTGATGCTACCGATTGAACTGGCAATTGTGAAAGGTATCCCCGTGCCACCGGGATATACGACCAGCAGTGAAGCACCCTTAGAGGTTATCAATCTGCTCAACGCCGCCGGGTTTTCGGTGGATGAAAAAGGATGGGTCAGGCGAACCCCACAGCACAATGTTGCTACCAGTGCGCCGGGGCTGTATGGTGGCAAACAGCCGACGAGCTACAACGAAGACAATATCAAAGAGACATTCACCCTGATATCAACCGGGGCAACGCCCAACAGCCGTGATTGGCTAATAGCCAAACTGGGGCGGATGGCAGAGAATGCGCGAGCTTTCCACGCTGGCGATTATCAGCTTGACCCAGTGTATTTAAAAGCATGGCTACCGGGGGCGTTACGCCCTCAGTACAGCAGCATCTTCAATATCAATATCGCGCCAGGCAGCGACACATTTGAGGAAGGCAAGGCGATCACGCTGACAATTACAATTGAGCGTGAGGCGGGCTGGACGATAATCCCACCGGGCGAAGTACCCAAAATACAAACATTAGAGTTGGCGGGGGCATCGTGGTCTTACACGGATTTAGAAATGGGTTCAAGTTCGTCCGGCAATCTGTTTAGTGCATCACTTCAAAACGGAACCGTGCTGAATGCCGATGGAACTATATTTCAAACCGGTCACATAGACATTGCCGCTAAAGACATCCCCGGTGATATGCCCGCGCTGGTACAGTTCACGCTCTCAAACGATTCCGCATCTATCGTGGGCTATTATGTTGCCACTAAAAGCGAACCGCTCATCTATCCCACTTTGAGCGCCAGAGGTCACAGCAATTCCTTTGTCGCCAATGACGCCACACTTGCCAATGATACGACATTGGTCGCTGATGCAACCGTTCCCAAAGGCAACCGCGCCCGCTGCACCTTCGCCACCGTTACCACCGACGCGGCAAGATTAAGTTGGTCAAATGTTACCATGCCCGTCATGACGGGCCGCTTCATGGCTTTTGTGCGTGCCTACCAGAGCGGCGGCGCACTCAATAACATTTTTATGCATCTGACCGTTCAGAACGGAACGGTCAGTTTTTTACCACCAACACCGATTGTGCTGCCTGAGATTGCGCCAACGGTTGGCGGTGGGTTCGTAATGCACCCGATGGGCATCATCGAGTTACCGGTTGCGGCCACTCCTATTACCACTACACTGCAAGGCCTGGGTATCGCCTCGCAGGTTGTCAATATACAACTTTATGCCCGCCGCCCGGTAGCCGCTGGCGAGCTACGTGTGAGCGATTTACTGCTGCTGCCAGTTGATGAAAATTACAACTTCATCACAGCTAATGAGCAATTTCTAGTCGTTGATTGCGCTTATGATTCAACCCGCTACCTGTCGCACGGGCGACTGGTAGATTTAGCCGGGATGTATGTACAGGATATGGGGTCGTCTAACGGCAGACAATTTTACTCACAGGGAAATATTCAGGGTGGCGTTATCAAACTGCGCCCCGGTGTGAAAAACCGCATTTATTTTATATGGGAATCCTCGTCCGGCCCTATTGGCGTTCAAACTGTACCGCTGCGGGTGCGTGGCAACGTGGTATCGCGCTGGTCAGGGGCGGTAGACGTATGACGCCGCAGCACTGGATGAATTTGTATCAGAAACCCCGAATCGGGAATCAAGCGGTTGCCCGCATACCTGCATTCAACTACAAACACCGCTTAAGCGCAATGGGGTGGTTTGACACTGCCAGCTTTGAGGTCGCCGTGACCGCAGGCCGCGCACGGCAGTTTCTTGACCAATACATCGGCAACCGCGTCGCCATTTTTGTTGACCGCTGGCCCGAACCGATCTGGGAAGGCTTCATCCATCGGATGAGCTTCAACAGCGCCGGGACGGAATACAGTATCAGCCTTGAGAAGATGGCAAATCAATTGGTCATCATGTACCACAACCCCGGTATCGCGGGGACAAACCCGCAGGTGACAACCGGCGCGAATAACGCCGCCTCGATTCTGGTTTACGGGGTGAAGCGCGAATCAATCGACATGGGTTCGCAGAACGGCGGCACGAGCGTCGCTACCGGCATTAACGCTTACCGCGATACGGAGCTGGCGCGGCGGGCATGGCCGAAATCCAGCACACGACAGGGCGGTCAGGGTTCGCTGGTGAAAATTGAGTGCAAGGGGTTTAAGGATGTTCTGACATGGGACACCTACCGCGATTCGGCCACAACATCAGTAACACTCGACACCTTCATTAAAACGCATTTGCTACCCGCCATGCAGAACGGCAGCACCTTTTTTAGCGCAACCGATTTCACCGAAATTGCCACCAACGCACTAACAATTAACCGCTTCAAGCAGCGAGAGGTTACCTTTTGGGATTTACTGAGCGAGGTGTGCGAGATCGGCAACGCCTCGAATTACTATGTTGCAGGGATAACACCAACCAACCCCATGACCAGCACGCGCCGCATGTATTACCGCGCTGCCAATTTCAACACTGAGTATTACGCCCGTCAATCCGAAGGACTGCTTGTTCGCACTCCCTACGGACGTGTAGTGCCCCCCTGGTATGTGCGGCCTGACCGGGTGGTGAAAGTCAGCGATGCGCTGGTGGGATGGGACGGGCAGGGGGACGACCCAACGACAACCTACATTCAGGCCGTTGAATACGATGGCAATCAGCAAACGGCGCGGTGGATTGGCGACGATAACACGACGGCTGAAGGCGTGATGCAGATTGCTAAGTTTGGTAAGGCCACCAATACGCGCTTTGGCGCACGGAGGTTCAACTGATGCGAAAACTACGCCTGCTGTGCATCGCACTGCTGTTGGCGGGCTGCACATGGCTTGAGGGCTTTCAGCGGACATGCGGACATGGCGCGAACTGCGCCCCCGGTTATGTGGAAGGTGAATGATGAGCAATCTGCGACCGGCCACCCTTGAAACGCTGTTCCAGATTTACGACCTCGCCCTGACCCTGACCGTGCTATCCAATGAAGACGATGCAGCAGCAGGCGATCACATACAGGAAGTAATCGCGGATGCCGTTGGCGGGTGGGACGCACTGGCGAGGCTGCTGCAAAAGCGCCAGAAGGTTGTGAAACCCAATGCGATTTTTGAGCGCCGGAAGAACCGGCTCAACACGGCGGCACAACTGCAACGAGAGATTGACCGCGAGCTTGACCGGCTGCGTCGCTCTAAGTGCTGCTAAAACAAATTTACTAATTACTCAGTGATAATAGGTATTATCACGAGAGTAAATTGAGGTGGAACTCGTGAACTTTAAATGCTCTGTCTGTGGATCGCCGATGGTGCATAGCCGTCTACGCGGCTATCACTGCTGGAACGAGCGCCATAATCAGATCGCCGCTGAACGGCGGCAGCAGGTCGTGCGTGCCATGAATGCCGGGCGCATTACTACTGAAGAGTGGGATGCATGGATAGATGAGGGCATCATGCCAGAGAAGTTGAAGCAACCGGGGGAAGATTATGCCACCGGGACGACTACGGAAGCGTGAGCCAGCGCTGGCATTTGAATACCGGCGCTATATCACACTGGTGCAGACTCTGGCGCTTCCTGAAACGGCAGAGGGTCGTCTAACTGGCCTTCGACATTTAGCCCGGTCATGGGAATTGAGTGAAGAAGGCGATTATCAAACACTGGTTTCGCGGCTGGCACAGCACGCGATTGATTACCACCGAGGAGAGAGCTGAGGCGATTTATGACTGAGTTTTACACCCTGGCGCTTTATTCCCTAGCGATTGCTGCTTCGCTGGCGTTCCTCTACATCAGCGTTCGGGGATTGGCACAGCGGACAGCGGCGCATGACCGCTACCAAATGCGCGGCGCGACGGTCAGCCGGAAAAAGAAAAACCCAATGGGGCTGTTTATCCAGGCGCAGGGAGTGAAAGACCGCGCAGCGCTTTGGCATCATCTCGCTGAAGCCGACTACGCGACAGTCAGCGTCATGGATGACTTTACGTTGTGCATGGATATTGCCGAACATTTTCCTGACTGTGTGGTTGTGTTTCGGGACTCGAACTTTGAACCCGCCGAAAAGGGCGGCTTTGATTGGTTCAAGTCGTGGGCAAATTCGATGCTGAAGACCTACGGCGACCGGGCAAAGAAGGTCGTGCTGATGGTCAACTGCGAGCAGGGTCATTCGCCTGCTCGCTTCCAGATGTACGCGGACATCGTAAAGCACGCCCATAGCATCGGCGTGCGGGTATGCGTCGGCAATTTCGCCAGCGGCACGATCAAGTCCGGCATGGGCAACGACCCAAACGACTGGGTATGGGCAGAGCCGCTGTTTAAGGCGATGCGCGATTATCCCGGCAGCTATCTGGGTATTCACGAGTACACCGGCTTTTTTGCATGGGCTGTGTCGAACGGCGAGTCGCCAGTGGGACGGGAGGCATTCGAGAAAGCGCCAAAGGCTATCAACTGGGCGCTTCCCCAGTGGCACATCGGACGCATCTTCGGCGCAGCGCAGGCGGCTAAGTACCTGGGCTATCCCATGCCACCGGTCATTGTCACCGAAGGCTTTCTGGATGATATGGATGACATCGCCTATCTGTATGGCGACCGGAAGACCGGCGACGTCGGCCTTGAAATTCAGACGGCGGGCAACTGGCGGCAAGAGCTGCGCGAGATCGCATTCGAAGTATTTCTACACATCGGCTACTGGGTCATCCGGCTGCTGAACGGCCTGAGTCGCGCTGAGCAGTATTTCGCCATGTACCAACCAAAGAAGGCCAACGGCTGGCAGTCGCTGATCCCGCAGTGGGCAAAATGGTATCCGGGACAAGACCCTGGCCGGGTATACGCTCGGATGGTTATCTGGGTGTGGGAGGTGGTGTACGGGCCGCTCGGCTTCGTCGTCGGCGGGCATGTCTTCTGCTACTCCGACACCGGCACACGCTGGGCAAAGTACCGCGTGGATAATGCGCCGGGCTATCTGGATGAGATGGAACGCTGGACGGCTGCCCTGAACGCGCAGACTCCCCCACCGGTTGAACCAGAGCCGGAACCCGAACCTGAGACACCGACAGAACCACAACTACCCTTTGAACTGCGTGGCGAGTGGCGGCGACGAATGCTGTTTCACAAGACGATGAAACAGCAGCGGATGGGCGTCGCCGTGATACTGCGCGAACAAGCTAATCGCTATGATGCCATGACCGAGGAAGACGAGCGTATGGAGAAATATTACAGGGGGCTGCTGGAAATGATGGAGGAAGCCGACGAAGAAAATGCATAGCTAGTTTGTGCTACGGTTGAAGCGTTGGAGGGAATTGAGATCATAGTCGCGCTGTTTTTTGCCCAACTTGACGAGCTAGACCTCTTCGAGCGGTTGATGGAGTCGCCGCCGGTGCAGGTGTTGTTCGTCACGCTTATGATCGCCATTGTAGCGATCATCTGGCTGACAGTCAGCACGACGCGATCAACCAACAGAAATGTCGCGGCGCAGGACAAACAGTCTGATGCGCTCATCGAAAGCAACGCCAGGCTAACACGCGCGGTCATTCACAACCTGCGGATTTTGCGCGAAGTCGAACGCTCCAGCGATGACAACTACCTGGCGACATCCACGCTGCTGAAGCGGGTGGATGAACATCTCATCGAGCTACGCCAGTCGGTTGAGGACTTTGGTGAGCAGTCGGCAACCTTCCTGGTGGAAGATGCAGCGCTGCACGCACGAACGCAGTCATCTTTCAAAACTGCGCTGCGTGACACACTGGTTGAATACACCGAGATCATCGCTCAGCAGCGAGCGACAGCAACACTGGGCGTTCAATTCCAATTCCCTCTGTCCGACGATCCGCGCTGGCAAATCGTGAAGCTGCGACCAGCCAGCGAACGCCCGGTCAGGATTTACAAGTTCCCGATCTGGCACGACGGCATGAATGTCGGCGTGCTGGCGACTGAGGGTGAAGTTGTGCGCTGCATCACGCACACTACCGTCGCCGGGTTTTATGCGATCACTCAGAAATTCGGCACAAAGGAGGCGCTGGATGGCTGGATAGACCTTCACGCGGTGGAGATTGATTTTCTGACAACAAGTAACGAGGAGACTCTCTAATGGCTAATTTGTTCAAATCCCGGCGCTTCATCGTAGCGCTGGCCGCCCTGCTCGTTGGCCTGGTCACGCTGGCCGTCCCGGATATGAGCGCGGTGCGCGAAGAAATCCTGACGCTGGTGATTGCGCTGGCGCTGGCGCTGATCGGCGGCTATTCGATTGAAGATGCCGCCAAAGCTGGCCGCGACCGGGCGAATGATCCCAGCGCCTCCCGCGAGCTGCGCGACCTGATTGTCGATGTGCTGGACGGACTATTTGACCCTGATGATAACACCACACCGACCACGCAGGCCGCTATTGACGCCCGTGAAACCCGCTACATGGTGCAGGAAGTGGCGAACCGCCTCGATCCGACGAACCCTGCCAACAGTGGATACGATCCTCGAAGCAGGCAGCCGCCGTCATTAAGCACACTGAAGTAGCAGGTATTTGAGCGTGATGCATGAACTCGCCCGGCCAATGCAGGGCGAGTTTTATTTGAGGTGAAGTCATGCCCGATGCACAGCGATTGAAAGACCTGGCCGTCCGTATCACTGATGTGATCGAGCAGTTGTGGATACTGGTGTATCTGCTCATCAATTCGGAGTCGGCAGATGAGATGGCACGGCTGCTGGAACTCATTAAGGCGCAGCAGCGTGTGCTGGAGGCGTTGGCACTGGAGATGCAGATGGTGGCTGAAAACCGGCCATGAGAAGATGCTACGATGGAATTGTGCGGGCAGACGATGGCCCGATTACCAAGCCGGTTGACTCCTTTAATAAAGCCACCTCTGATCGTCCAGGGGTGGCTTTTGATAGCCTGTTCAGCGACCTTTGTGCAAATGCTCTCGTACTGCACATCTCGCTATCGCGTCACTATCCAAGATACAAAGCCAATAAGCGCAAAAATCAGCCAAATCAGAAACGCTATTGTTTCTGTATTCTCATCAACTGGAGCTTTGTATTTTCGCTTAGCCATGTCTTTATCCTCCTGGGCAAATGCTCTCACACGGCACGCCGTCTTTGTCCCGGTCAAGGCGGCTATTGCCCGCATAGAGGCAGGCGTAGGCTTGCTCGCAAGAATTCATCTGGCCGCAGGTTGTCGCGCCGCCGCAGGATGCTCCGCTGCTGGCCGGTACAACCGGCTCGACAGTCGCCAGCGAAGTGTTGCCGCCGTTGCCGACTGCTCCATTCCCGCCCGACGAGCTGTCGCCGCTGGCAGGCGATCCACCGGCACGCACGAGCGAGCTGTGGACATAGCCGTTGCGGATGCGATACCAGACGCGGCTGCCGGAGACGCTTTCACCCTGGACAGTTTCCAGCACCGTGATTGCGGTTCCGGCCCGTAGCGTGGTGACGATCTCGGCGCTGGTGTTGGGTTCGCTGCGAACGCGGGCGCTGCGTGTGGTTGTGTAGGCCTCCTGCGCGGTGGCGATGGAGGTCATGAGCAGGAGTGCAAGTAAGAAGAAAACGAAAGTGGTCTTACGCATTAATGATGCTCCCTCTATAAGGTGGATGTTGCTTTCACAATAGCACCTTATAGAGGGAGTGTGGTCATAGAGAGTCTGAAAAGTCTGTGAATTTGCGGTTAGAACGGCAGATCATCGGGTGATGGCTGGTGCAATGCCTTATCTTCATCCGTATTGCCCAGCGGTACACCAGCATTCTTCAGTGCTTTCTCGGCAGCTTCAAGCCAGCCATACAGCACTGATACGGAGAGGGCATCAAAGACGCTGTAGCGATTTTCGCGGATTTCTTTTGCCGCTGTCGCAAAAGGCTTCAAGACTTCCAGTTCGGCTGCACGCGCCTTCTGAAGGCCAAGCACCCGGTCTTCCAGCCACGCCTTATAATCCAGATACGACGCACCCTGCTCTTTGGCGTCCTCACGATAATCGTAGTAGCGCATCTGCAAGGCTTCGCGGGCGTCGGTGTCGTCATTGTCGGTCGGAGTTTCCTCATCAGTGACCACAGGGGCTGGCGTGAAGACACCCCCGCCCTGCAATGTAAACTCTGTGTCATCATCAGCAATAGCGTTGATACCGGCGTCGGTCAATGCAGTCACAGTCGCCAGCTTGCCAGTCGGGATGTGCATGACTCGGACGCCAACTTTCAGCCACTGGGTGAAAGCTTGATTGGTCAGTTCACTTCCCTTTGGCGTCAACCCGTATGTCTGGCGAACGCCGTCGCTGCCACCTTTTGCAACCAACAGACCAAGCTCAACCAGCCGACGTGCCAGCGCACCAGAGACCTGATCGCTGCCCAATTCGCCGCTGTCGAGATCGCTGCCAACAACATAGCCGTTTTCACGGGCGATCTGAAGCGCATTAGCTTCCCAGAAATTCAGCCGATGCCATTCGCGGATGTCCAGTTCCGGCTCGATCTCGAATTCATAGACGGCCTGCCTGCCCATTTTTTCATCGTCAAACTGGACATAGTAGATACCGTTCGTTATCCGCTGCTCGTCGGTGACAGTCCCCTTGAAGCCCGCGCCACTGTGCGTCGGCTTGCCCGCGAAGCCTGGCTCACTGATAAAATCCTTGTTTGTCACGATGCGCTGACCGACTGTGTATTTATTCATAGCTGTATTCTCCATCAAGGCCGGGTTGCTCCCGGCCAGCGTTCAAAAAGGTTTAGAGTCCGAGTGCGTCCAGCCGCGCTTCGATGCGGGCATAGCGTTTGCGGGCGCGTGACCAATCCCACGAGCGCGGGTCTTCATCAAAATAGGGGCAGTCATCCCACTCATCGTCGTTATCGTCATCGGTGCGCTGTTGAGCAGCACAATTACAGCAGTGTTCACAGCAGCCGCATTCTTCGCAGATGGTGGTATCAATAAAGAGATCGTCGCACCCCATACAGCAGGTAATACTGCGATCAAGCTCGCAGTCCGGGCAGCTACAATTCGGGGCGTGTTGCAACATAAGATTACTCCTGACTCCTGCTGTCTTTTTCGCGTAGAGCGGGATTGCCGATCCAGCGCATGACATCGGCACGAGCGGGATGGAATTTGTATCGAGCGTAGGGATGACCTTTTACAATGGCTTCGATCTTTGGCCCGGCGATCACGCTGTAGCCCCACTCCGTCATGGTGTAATCGGTCATGTTGACAGCGGTGATTTCGCCGGTGATGATGTTGCGCTGGCGAGCCAGCCTCCAAACGACCGGCTGGCGGTTTGGCTCAATGTCGAGGATTTCATAGGCGGGATGGCGAGGATCATCCTGGAAGAACCCCGGCAGGATGACATCCCCGGCAGTCAGATCAACCAGCTTCACCTGAAGCTTCCGCTGGTGAGCAACGACTGTCCCGGCAGATCGCAGGTAGTGCCACTCTGCCAGCCATGCCCAGCGCGCGGCTTCTGGCGCATTCGGCTGCGCGAAAACCATACGCTGGTAGAGTCTCGCAGTTGCCAGCAGCGCGCCGGGGTTATCCGCCTTAATGCCCTGCGGCGGCGGTTTTGGCAGCGCAGCTTTGTACGCGGCGATGTCGAGTGGTGTGCCGGGGTTGCGACGCTGGTCGCTCAAGATCGACTGCGCGATGGTTCGCATCAGCAGCCGCTTTCCACATAGTTGGTGGCGAGGGGGGCGGTGTCGCGGCTGTCAATCGTCAGATAGCTGTGGGCGCAGCCGGGCGTTTTGCAGGTCACGAGCAGTTGCCCGCCGGTTGTGAGTGTGACGCCATTGCGCGTCTGGGTGGAGACCGGCTGCCGGACGACTTCGGCCTTATGCAGGCAGCAGCGGCAGCGAAAAACAGGTAGAGTCAGAGTCTCAGACATGGGGTATAATCTCCATTAGTGAGTGACGCGCCCAACTGCCAAGACGAACGCGCCACTTGCGATTGAATGAGGGCGGCTGTCTTTTAGGCAGTCGCCTGAACAAACTCTTCGATCAAAATCATTTCTTGCGGCAGGCACCAGTCCGTCCAGGCGTCAGTGCCACCCTTGCTGAAATCCAGACTTACGACAAAAGCGCGAGCGGTATCTTCCTCAAAAACGTAGGGGGAGAAGCTAATCATCTCTACCCTGCCGAGCCGCCCATCGACTTCCACAATGTCGCCCAGGTTGATGACCACTTCGGGCGTTTCTTCAATTTCGTGATTGCGGGTAAAGAGTCCCATCGTGCGCTCCTATTCAGCGTATTCGTAGCCGAGCTTGACGAGCTGCTCGGTGATGCGGGGCGTGCCGACCCAGAAGTAGCCGTCGTCGCCGAGGATGACCAGGTGCAGTTTGATGCAGCCATCGGCGTAGCGGTTTGCTACTGCGAGGCTGGTAAATTTAGTAACCTGTTCCCAGGGCTGTTTTTTGGTTTTGGGCGTTGTTTTGGTGCTTGTGCTAGTGGTCATTTTCGTGTTATCCTCAACTCATCAACTTGATAACATCATAGCATCTTCTAGTCATCAAGTCAACAACTTGATACAATGAAAACGTGAAGGATTTATAAATATGCTCAAGGGAAAAGATACTATTCCGGCGATCAGGGTTGGCGAGCGAGGATATCAATTGCTCAACGACTACAAACACGCCCATAGCCTCAACAGTATCGGTGAAGCTGTAAGGCAGTTGCTTCAACAATCACCAGCGCTTAAAGCATTTGTTGAGGCAGATGATTTGAGCGACTATTTTGATGTCAACTCGTGGGGCGGCAATCGCCGGGGAGAACAGGAAGCAGGCGACAATGGATAGTTATTCTCGTATCTTAGCCATCGATAT
>CAYUTY010000041.1:0-52686 GCA_964447795.1 uncultured Anaerolineaceae bacterium | reverse complement strand
GTGAACATCCTCAAGCACGTCGCGTCTAAGCGCGGCAAGGTGGTTGTCCAGATTGGACGCTTTGAGCGCACCACCGGAAAGTGTTCCCGTTGCGGCCATCAGCAGGACATGGAACTGAGAGAGCGCACTTTTCACTGCGCCGCCTGTGGCTTGAGCTTAGACCGCGATCACAACGCGGCGGTCAACATCTGTTACGCCGGGGCATCGGCGTATGCTAACCGAGAGATCGTCAGTCGTGTCCCTCAAAAGACGCGCCGTCTTGCCTGAAGTTAGAAGCCCCCACGTTTACGTGTGGGGAGTATGTCACCAACAGCTTTTGGCTTCGATCACAGAGGCTTATCCCGTTGATCGCAGTCTAGGACTTGAAGTGCAGTTCATGTCAAGGGGTCACGATGCAGACATTTGGAATTGGTGAAGTGGCGCGAAAAACCGGAATAACCGATTCGACCATTCGCTACTACGAGCGCATCGGCCTGCTGCCGCCCTGCCGTCGAGTCAGCGGCAAGCGGCGTTACGATGATGCTGTTTTTCAGAAGTTGAGCGTGATTCGGCTGGCACAGCGGGCAGGGTTGACCATCGCGGAAATTCAAACCCTGCTGCACGACTTCCCGGCAGATACGCCACCTTCGCAGCGCTGGGGGGCGTTGGCTGGTGCGAAAATTGCCGAAATGGACGAACTGCTCCAGCGCGTGCAGGCCATGAAATCCCTGCTGGAACAAACCCTCGCCTGCCAGTGTCCGACCCTCAATGACTGCGCCAGAATAGAAGAGTCAGCGGCAGGTGAAACGCTGATCAGTCCCGGCTGTTAACGGACTTTCACACGCCGTTCATCCCCAATCAGGCATAACCCGCCAAAAGCCTGAAGCGATTTTCTTACACCGCGTGCTATACTATCGGAATTGTTGAAGAGTATTACGCGCAGGAGCAAGCTGCTTGTCTGTTAATTCACCACCCCGCCCCGGCTTATCGTCCGCCGAAGTTGCCGAACGGGTCGCGCGGGGGGAAAGCAATGATTTTAAAGCCCGTGTTGGCCGCACCTACTGGCAGATCGTCCGCGACAATGTGTTTAACCTGTTCACCATTGTCCTGGGACTGCTGCTGGTGGTCGTCGTCATCCTCGGTGATTATGCGACAGCCCTGTTCGCCGGGTTCAGCCTCGTCACCAATGCCATCCTCGGCATGGTGCAGGAAGTCAACGCCAAGCGCAAGCTCGACAGTCTGGCGGCGCTGGCGGCTAAGGACATTCCCACCTGGCGCGATGGTAAACTGATTGACGTGCCGATCAGCCAGCTCGTCAAGGATGATGTTATCCCGATTCAGCCGGGAGATCGCCTCGTGGTCGATGGCACTGTGATCGCCAGCGACTCGCTCGAAATCGACGAATCGCAGTTGACTGGCGAGTCCGATGCCATCCTCAAGGAAGGGGGCAATTCGCTCTATTCCGGCTCATTCTGCATCGCAGGGTCAGGCTGGATGGTCGCTACCCAGGTGGGTAAAAACAGCACCATCAATAAACTCTCCAGCATCGCCAAAGCCTACAAAAATATCAAAACGCCGACACAGCAGCGCATCGACGCGATGGTGCAAATCACCGTCGTCGTCATGGTGATTGCCGGGCCAATGCTGTTTCTGGCGGGTTATCTCAACCATCTGCCTATCCTCGATCTGGTGAAAAATCTGGTCGTCTTTGTCAGCAGCGTCGTGCCACAGGGGCTGGTGCTGGTCGCTACCCTCTCGCTGACCATCGGCGCGATTGCTATCAGCCGTTACAAAACGCTGATTCAGCGCGTCAACGCCGTCGAGTCGATGGCGAATGTCACGGTGCTGTGCTTCGACAAAACCGGCACGCTCACGCGCAATCAGCTTGAGGTGATGGAAATCCTGCCGCTAAATGGCGCGGATGCCGGATCGATCCATACCCGACTGCGGGACTATCTGGCGAATCTCGCCAACCAGAACAGCACCGCGACGGCAGTCGCCCATTACATCAGTGAACACGTCCCGTCCGTCAATGGGGACGGGCCGAAAAAACTGCGCGAAATCCCCTTCAATTCCGCCCGTAAATGGGGCGCGATCATTTTCCCTGACGAGACGCTGGTGATGGGTGCGCCGGAACGAGTGCTGGCTCATGCCGCTGCCCCTGTGCCGGGGGCGGACGAACGCGCCCGTGCGCTGGCGACACAGGGATTGCGCGTGCTGGCCTTCGCCCGTTCGCCGCAAATCCCGGAAGACGGCGGGCTGGGGAATACCTTCGAGCCGCTGGCATTGATCGTCCTCAGCGATCAGGTGCGGCCTGATATTCAGGAAACCTTGCAGGCTTTCCGCGATCAGAATGTCCGCCTCAAAGTCATCTCCGGCGATAATCTGGAAACCGTCACCTCAATTGCCATGCAGTCCGGCATGACAATTAATCAGGCCTACAGCGGCGACCAGCTTGAAGCCATGAATCCCAAAGAGTTTGAAGGCGCGGCGGTGGCTGGTGATCTTTTCGCCCGTATCGAGCCGGATACCAAGCGCAAAATCATCGCCGCCCTGAAGGATCAGGGTGAGTATGTGGCGATGGTTGGTGACGGCGTGAACGATGTCCCGGCGCTGAAGGAAGCGCATCTCGCCATTGTCATGAATGACGGCGCACAGATCAGCAAGGATGTGGGCGACATTGTGCTGCTCAACAATGCCATGTCCACCCTGCCCAAAGCCTTTGAAGAAGGCAAAATCATCACCCAGACGATTTATGCCACTTCCAAACTGTTCCTGACCAAGAACTTTTACAACATCGTGCTGATTTTCTTCATCGGCTTCATGATGCTGCCCTTCCCAACGACGCCGATTCAGATTAGCTGGATTACCTTCGGCACGGTCAATATCCCGGCGACTCTGCTGGCCTTCAAGATCATTCGCCCCTCATTCATGGCGCAGTTCCGCCGCGATGTGCTGGATTATGTACTGGTGGCGGGGACAATCGGCGCGGTGATACTGGCGCTGCTTTACGTGGTCGTCTATTTCGAAACCGGGCGCGACCTGCTGGCCGCCCGCAGCGCCGTCACGCTCTACATCGCCTTATACGGTACGCTGATTTTCTGGAACATCCACGCGGTTGAAATCTTCGAGCCGCATTCGCTGCTGCGGCACTGGCGCATCACACTTTTCGGGCTGATCTGCACCGTTCTGACGATGATCGTGCCGTTCTTCATGCCGGCTACCTTCCAGTTCATCCCGCCGACAATCGGTGTCTGGGCCGCCATCATCTCGACCTTTTTGCTGACGGCGGCGCTGACGTATGTGTTCATGCGCTATCGCCACGTCATCAATCAGTTGTGGGTGATCGTCAAACCCTAATCCGCGCCGACAGGCACAACCTGCGCCACATCCACCGGAACAGTCGCGGTGGGCTGGCGCGGGTTCGGCAGCAGCAGCCACAAAAAGCTGGCGATAGCGGTCACCCCGGCCACGATCTGAAAGGCCGCCGCCGTGCCAAAACGATCAGCCAGATCGCCAATCACCAGATTTCCTACTGCCCCGGTAGCGAAAATGAAGCCGAGAATCGACCCTGACGCCAGCCCTTTGCGACCCGGCATCAAACCCTGCGCCAGCACCACGATCAGGCTGTGTGAGCCGCCCGTCAGCGCCCCCACCAGCAGCGCCAGCACAAAGACGATTCCGCTCTCCAGCACCGGCAGCAGAAACAGCGCCGGGACAGCCGCCAACAAACCCGCCATGATGATGTAGCGCTGGTCATAGCGGTTCGCCAGAAAGCCAAAGACCACACCGGCTAATCCCGCCGCAATCCAGGCCACACTGGTGATAAGGCCATATTCCGCTGGTGTCCAGCCTTTTGCCTCAAACAGGCGCGGCAGAAAGGTGATGATAGCCGGGTTCGCCAGACTGCGGAGCATGACCGCCAGCGCCAGAACGGCGAACGCCTTTTTCGGAAAAACGGTCGCCTTTTGCGGACTGGTCTGTAGGGCTGCCGCCTGCTGGCTGGCATCGCTGAATGCCCGCCGGTTCGGAATCGCCAGCGCCATCAGGACAGCCGCCGGGATAAACAACAGCCACAGGATGAAAATCGGTGACAGGCTGCCCCGTTCCAGCAGCAAACCCTGATTGGCCGGGCCGAGCGCCGCGCCCAGCACCGTATTCAGATCGCTGTGAGCGCCGTTCAGCAGCAGTCCTGCCAGCGCCGGGCCAACACCCAGGCCAATCTGCCCGAACATAAAGAAGATGGCCGCGTTGCTGGCCGCTCGTTTTTTGTCCACATCCGCCGCGTGCATCGAGCCAACCGGGTGGAATGCCCCGCTCCCCAGCGCCGCAATCGCCAGCGGAATCACCATCAGCATACAACCGCCGCCCGTCGCCACCACCAGCATCGCCAGCATGATGAACGATACCGTCCATGTCACGCCAATCGCACCCAGCCAGCGCCCGCCGGTTTTGTCGGCAATCCACCCAAAAAGCGGCTGGCTCAGCGCTCCGGTCAGTTCCCCTAAGCTGATCGCCAGCCCGATCTGGCGGTTGCTCATCGGCAGGATATAACTGCTGATAAACGTCAGCAGCACCGAGCGCATACTCATGAAAGTGTCGTTGGTGAAATGCCCCAGGTTGACCGCCCAGAACACCGCCTTATTCGGTTTCCGCATCAAATTTCCTTCAATTACGGCAAAATCTCAAAATGATCGATATGGCGGGGACGTACAATCTGAAAATCACGCCGATCGAGTGTCAAAATACGTCGAATCTGGTATCGTTCGGCAACAGCTACTACAGTTGCATCTACAAAATCCACCCGTGTATCGGCGTACTTTTCAAGTAATTCGCTGGCGCGGACAAAATCTTCGGGTTCTAAAGGAACAATCCGGTATTTAGTGTCAGGCAGCGTTCGTAAAAAATGAGCCATCGCCCGGTTGCCAAGCCGATGGGTGAACATATAGCCTACTTCAGCAAGGACAGTTTGCGGTAGCAGAATGGTATCTTCACGTTGTTTCACTCTGATGCAGGCGTGATGATAAGTGTCCTGTTTGTTACCAAGCGCCACGATAAAACCAGTGTCCACAACCGAGGTTATCATTCAGGCTGCTCATCTGCTTGCTGTGGCCGCCCAAAACCCGCGCCTAAAATTTCCTCTGTGCGACTGGCGAAATCTGGTTCAGCCGAGAAAAACCCAACCGATGGATCGCTATCCTCGTCATAATCGACAGGCAACATATAGGTTTGCATCGTCTCAATATAACGCAGCAGTTCACCTAACTCGCGCTCATTCAGTGCATCCAATTTTGCCGCAATTTGTTCCCGTATCGCTGGCGCGTTCATACACTACCTCCGCTTACACTTCAATCGTATTCTATCATGCCCGAATTGATGAATCTGCTTCCTGGCGTCCTGGCGCTTCAACAACGTCCTCAAAACTCCTTCATCACATCAAAATCCGGCAGGTGTGTGATGATGGTATCCACCAATGCTGCGTGCCGCATCCACACATCGGTCGCGTGGCGTACCAGCCGCCGGTACTTCTCGAACCAGAAGCTGTCCTCGCCCGCGCTGCGGGGCTGCGTCATGTAGCTGTTTTCGTTGTTTTCCTTCAGCACATACGTCCAACCGATGCTGCCATCCAGTTGAATCAGCGCGTCGTCGAACGCTTCAAACGCTTCGCCCACCAGCGGGTCACTGAAGGACTCACGCCCTTTCGAGCGCAAGTCGAGATATTTGCGAATATGCGCCTGGTACTGATTCCAGTCGATGCTGCCGCGCTGCACCTGCTCATGCAGCTTTTCGATATAGCCGCCGTTGACGAACATCCACAGCCGGTCAATCTGCCGCCGGTCAGCATCGGTTGGTTTGTGCCGGATGCGCGGCACCATGTTCTCGCGGTCATGGCGCACCAGCGTGGCATAAAGCTGGTTCAGGCTCTCCACCGCTACCCCGCTCGACATATCAATATGCTGAATTTTACGCAGTTCATCCGGTATTTGTGTTCGCGCCCGCACCAGCACAGGCAGAATATGTTTGCCCAGCCGGACAGCTTCCGCCAGTTCCTTCTGGCACCATTCCGAATCAACCGAGGCATCTGACAGCAGCAAAATGAAGTGCTGGCAGGAGGCGATTTCCTTCAGAATTTCCGACCACCATTCCTCGCCACCGTGCAGGTTATCGTCGTACCACACGTGCGCGTATGCCTTCCGCAGCAGCGCCGCAAGCTGCTCCGTGATCGGCTGGTCAACCCGGCTGTAGCAGACAAAAATGCCGCTCATAATCATCCTTTGGGGGCTAAAGGTGAAGGATTGGCACTTCACCCATGAGACTCATTATAATCCCGGAAATTTTGAAAGAAAATCAGGATGAGAAACCGATGACCTTCTCCATTGCCGCCTACGAACCCTCCGAAAATGCCTGGGGTGTGGCTGTCGCCAGCAAATTCCTGGCAGTCGGCGCGATGGTCAACTGGGCGCAGGCCGGGGCGGGCGCGGTTGCCACCCAGTCGCTCGCCAAAATCGGCTTCGGGCCGGACGGACTCGCCATGATGGCCGCCGGAAAAAGCGCCTCGGAAACGCTGGCGGCGCTGCTGGCGGCTGACCCCGGTCGGGAGAGTCGCCAGGTGGGGATTGTCGATGCTACTGGCGGGTCGGCGGCGCACACCGGGAAGGAATGTAACGCCTGGGCGGGACATCGTACTGGTGAAGGCTTCGCCTGTCAGGGCAACATTCTGACCGGCCCGGAAGTCATCGACGCCATGATCGCCGCTTTCACATCGGCCTCCGGCGAACTGGCAGATCGCCTGCTGGCCGCCCTCAAAGCCGGTGATGACGCGGGCGGCGATCGGCGTGGCAAACAGGGCGCGGCGCTGCTGGTCGTCAAACCCGGCGGCGGCTACGGCGGCGACACCGACCGCTATATAGACCTGCGCGTCGATGATGACCCCGAACCCACCCGTAAACTGCTGCACCTGCTCGACCTGCACCATCTCTTTTTCGGTGCGCCCCTCCCGGAAGATCAACTGCCCATCACGCCGGACATCGCCCGCGAATTGCAGGCCATCCTCGCTGCCGGAAATTATCTCCAGCGCCAGCCCGACGGTGTCTGGGATGACGCCGCTAAAAAGGCATTCTGGGCGCTGGTTGGTGTCGAAAATCTGGAAGAGCGCTGGTCGCTCGATGGCGACACCGACGCCATTGACCGCATCGCCCTCGACTACCTGCGGGAACATTTTAGCGGGAGATAAGTTTGAAAACATAACGCTTTGAATAGAGTACCCAGAACGCTGAACCCTGTACGCCGCGCCATCTACTTAAAACACCGCTGGGCGCTGCTGCTCATTCTGTTGCTGGCCGCCGGGCTGCGCTTTCATGCGCTCTCACAGGATGCCCGCTTCCATCCCGACGAAGCCCTGTTTGCAACCTTCGCCCGCCGCGCCGCCGTCAATGGCGACTGGCTGCTGACCGGCGCGCTCGACAAAACGCCGCTCTCGATCTACGCCGTCGCCCTCAGCATGATGCTGACCGGCGTTACGCCGCTTCCTGACGGCGTACTGACGCTCGATATTCACAGGGGCGAATTCGCCGCCCGTCTGCCATCCGTCCTGGCTGGAGTCTTGCAGGTTGCCGCCGCCTATGCGCTGGCCCGCCGCCTCTACCGCCAGAAATCGACTGCTCTGACCGCCGCCCTGCTGCTGGCGCTCTCGCCCTTCGCCTTCGCCTTCAGTGTCACCGCCTTCACCGATGGGCTGATGCTGCTCTGCATCACCCTCGCTCTGTGGGCCAGTGGGGGCAAAGGCGGCTGGTGGGCTGGCCTGTGGCTGGCGCTCGGCTTCGCCTGTAAGCAGCAGGCTATTCTTTATCTGCCGCTGGTGGCTGGAGCGGGCATGATAAAAATCGCAGGGGAGGGTTTTAAACCCTCCCCCACAGCGATCGCGTATATTTTGTTTCGCCTCCTGCTTCCCCTCGTTCTGATGCTTGGCCTGCTCGCCCTGTGGGATGGTGCGCGGGCACAGGAAAGCAGCGTGCTGGCGCTGGCCGCCGCCAACAATGCCCCCGACAGCCTTCGTTCGCTTGAAGGGCTGCCGCGTTTGGGTGTGTGGCTGGCTGATCTCGGTTACGCCGCTGGCCCGCCGCCCCTGACGTGGACGCTGCTGGCGCTGGCGCTCATTATTCGCCTGCGGAATAAAGCAGCAGATGTGCCAATTGACCTGCTCCTGCTGCTCTACGCCCTGGCCTATATCGCCCTGCATTGGCTCGGCGGCTTCAACCTGTATGACCGTTACTGGCTGCCGCTGCTCCTGCCGCTGCTGCTGCTCGTCGCAAGGGGAATACAGGATTTAAGACAAAGGCTCAACCATACAAAGGCGCAACGATATTTTGTCGCGTTGCTGCTTTTTGTCTTTGCCTTGAATATTTTTACAGCAGCGCCGGTTGGTGGCGATCAGGGCGCACATGACGGCATCGACGAGCTGGCCGCATGGCTGGCCGCCAAACCCGTCGCCACCGTGATTTATGACCGCTGGCTCGGATGGGAACTCGGCTACTACCTCGGCACATGGTCGGACAAACGCCTGACCTATTTCCCAACGCCAGAAGCGATGGCCGCCCACGCCCGCGCCTTAGCCGAAATCGGCCCGCGCTATCTGCCCGCCCCGCTGGAAGCACCGGTTCAGCCTTTTCTCGATGCCCTGCGCCAGGCCGGTTTCGCCAGCAGGCCGGTCTACCAGTCAGCGCGGTTCATCGTCTACGAACTGGCGCGGTAATTTTCCAGCAGGGCGATGATCTCAGCCTGATGATTTTCCTGCGCTTTTTCCAGCGGTGTCTTACCCTGAAAGTTGGCAGTGGTGATGTCGGTCACGCCGTTGTGCAGCAGCCAACCGACCATCCCCGCGTCACCATCCGCGACTGCGCCATGCAGGGCGCTGTTGTAGCCTTCAACACAGCCGCGCTCTTTCAGCAGCCGCGCCAGCTCGACATTTCCGCTCATGGCAGCATGAAACATGACCGGTATGCCGTGCGCCCCACGAGCATTAGCCGCTCCTGTGTCCATATCCAGAAAAGATTTCACATCATCATACCGTCCCAGCATGGCCGCCGCGCAAATCGTCAGGGGCGCGCCTTGTTCCAGCAAAAATTCCGCGATAGGGCGGTTGCCAACATGCGCCGCCGCGCCCAGCCCATCCTCAAAATCATGCTCGCTCCACTGGTGCAGGACATTCAACAGTTCCGGCTGCTCCGCCAGCATCGTCTTTGTTTTCGCCAGGTCGCCGTGTGCGGCGATCACAAAAGCCCTGATGGTTTCCGTGTCCATAAAAATCCCTCGAAATAAATCATCTGTTCGATTGATTATACTGTGGAGCGTAAACAATAGTTCGCCTGAAAAGCCAAACGCCCTCAGGGGGTGAGGGCGTTTGGTATTCGGGGCAGCCTGTCCGGCAGAAGGTGGGGGTATCACTGTCTGCCGAACAGCACCCACTATACCCGAAGCTTATCCGGCATAAAACGACGGCTGCCCTACGGAATCCATACGCCGGGATTACAGCGTCGTAACCCTGGCGCATTGCGGAAAATTGGATTCGCATTATGATTATAAGCAGCAAATCTGCTCAAATCATGAGGAGCAACGGTATGAAACAGCGTCCATTTCTGATTCTGGCTGTGCTGGTTTTACTCTCCGCAGTACCCTTTTTCTCGGCGAGCGCTGGCATCAACAATGGCGCTGCCTTCACGCTCGACTGCACCGGCTTCAGCGGCAGCGGCGGGGACATCCTGCTTGACCGCGATAACACACGTGACCAGCGCGAGTCATTCATCCTGAGCGTCACTGACGGCGCGGGCAATATCATTTATGAACCCGTCGTTGACCAGTTCTTCGTCGGTGGCACGGTTTCCTGGACAGGCGGGCAAACCTTCGCCTGGACACAGACACCGCAGTACAACCCGCTCACTCTGCGCGTCGTGAGCCGCTCTGGCAACGGCTTTGCTGAGCAGGAAGTGGCCCTGGCAACCGGCACTTGCACCGATCTGCCCGGTTACGGTGCGCTGCCGGAGGGCTTTTTCCTGACTGAAGAAGGCCTCCTGAGTGATGGCAGGGGCGGCGGCTTTACCCTGGGCGACACTTCCCCGGCGGTTGGGCTGAACGGCGTCCCCCCACGCGGCGGTAATCTGAATGAGGTGGTCGAACAACTCATCGGCTATCTGATCGTCAATACCGATAATCTGTCCGTCCGCAGCGGAGACGGCCCGGAATATACGCTGGTCGGCATCGTTGATGGCGGCACACGCCTGGTTCCGCTCGGCCACAACGAAAAGTTTACCTGGTGGTACGTCCAAGCCGGTGATCTGATTGGCTGGGTAAAAGCCGAATTTCTGATCGCACGCGGCGACCTGACCGATGTGCCGATTGTTGAGTCGCAGGGCGAAATCACCCAGCCGCGCCTGTTCGTTTTCATCGACCTGCCGCTGCTGTCCTCGCCTGATGACCGTTCGCTGCCGCTGTGCAGCATCGACGGCGATCAGGAATATCTGGTGGTGGGGCGCGACGCCGCGATTGAATGGTACGAAATTCAGGCCATTTGCGGCAGCACGGTTGTGAAGGGTTGGGTTCCGGCAGAACAGGGCGGCATCCGCAACCCGGCAGCACAGTTCATCCCGGTGACGGTGTAATCACAAGCGGCTGATTTTTAGATTATGAAAGCAGAGGTGTTCACAAGGACGCCTCTGTTTATTTAGCCCGATCTAGAGGCGTTTTTCGCTTTCGAGCAGCACGGTCAGTTCGTCTGTCAGCAGATCAACACACAACAGCACATCGCGCGGGGCAGCACCAGCGGCACGGAGCAAAGCCTCGACCTGCGGGCGCATGTTGGGCGGGCGCTTGCTACAGGTCTGCTCCACCTGTTGCAGCAGGCGCTTTTCGCCGGGGTGAGTCAGGTGGTTGAGGGCGAACAGGATGTCAAAGTAGCTCGCCAGAAAACCAGCGATACGATGATTGATGCTCACCCGATCATTGCGGGAAACGGCTTTTTCAAGCTGGTGGTGATAGGAAGAAAACGAGTCGCGCAGAACCGGAAAATTCAGCTTCACAATCGCCTGCGCCAGCGCATCTGGATAGGGCTGCTGTGCCTGAAGCTGCAACTGGCCGAACCAGCCGTTACGGTCAAACAGGATTTGCGACAGGCGAACGGTGTGCCAGAAGCAGGTGCTGTAACCCAGCCAGGCTTCATGCCGCCTCAACACCCGATCCATCTTATCTTCGAGCCAGCCAACGCTGAAAAAGATCACATCGACATGAATGCCGGTCGCCGCATCATCCCACTCCAGACCCGGCCCCCAGAAATCAACAAGCTGCACATCTGCTGAAAATTCGCAGCCGATGGCATAACGCTGGCCTGCTGTAATATCGCCCTGCGAGTAGACGTAAATATCGACATCGGACAGATGGCCGTCCTGACCGGCGGCGCGTGAACCGGCAACGGCGACAGCTTCGACTTGCGGTAGCTGGCTGAAGCGGGCAGCGACAGCCGCTGCCAATGATTGATAGGAGTCCGTCACAAGAATTCCTTAAATTGCTGACAGAGTATGGAGATAAAAAGCTGAAGCAATATATTTAGGGGAGGTAAAGATGCTTGCGAATTGAGTTAATCAATCGCTGTAGTTCAGCATCATAATCTTTAGTTACTATATCGATCCATTGAGCTAGGGTGTATCCAAATGGAGCAGCATTGGTTTTATCGCCACGTACAAGGATTGGATAAATGGTTTTTCCATGCGTTTCGGCGTAATCCAGTTCAGCTTCTACCCACTCGGACTCTTTTGCATCAGGTGATAATAGAACGGCAAGGCATCCAGATTGCTCTATAGCTTTCTGAACAGTCCGCCGCCAACTTTTGGTTCCCGGTGCTAAATCATCTTCATCAACCCATATATGCAAGTTATTGGTTCGCAGATCATCTCGGATGCGTCGCATCATTTGTTCATCTTTGCGGCTGTAGCTCAGAAAAACGTGATGACTTAAGCCTATAAATGGTTTTAAATTTTCAAAAAATAGCTTACGTTTTGATAGCGCAATATCTATCCTAAATAATAAATCGCCAGGATCATATGGCTTTATGATATAGTCATCAATGCCTAGTTTCATCGCTTTGAGAATATCTGACCTCTCCCCTTTACCAGTTAAAAAAATGAATGGAATAAGTGCTAATCGAGAGTCTTTACGTAGTTCTATAAGAAATTGAATACCATCCATGCGAGGCATCATAATGTCGCAAATGATAATATCAGGCATCCCTTCATTTACAACTTCTAGTCCATGTATTCCATTTTCAGCAGTTAGTGCTTTATATTCATCTAATTCAAGAATGTCTCTAAGTCCTTCCATCAAATGTATGTCATCTTCAACAAGAAGAACTGTTGCTTTCATCCTCACCGCCCCAAATACTCGTTGATGCTGGTGACGAGCTGGTCGAGTGCCTTCTCGTAGACAATATCCTGAAGCGCCTCGTCGTAGTCGGCACGCATATCAATCCACTGCACGCCGGACACGCCAAAGGGGACAGCGTTACTCTCGTCGCCCCGCGCCAGCAGCGTGAAGATGGGGGCGCGGCGAATTTTGGCATAGTTCAGTTCTTCATTCACCCACTCGGAATTTTTGGCATCCGGCGAGAGGATGGCAACCACACAGCGGGCATTTTCGATGGCGAACTGCACATCGCTGCGCCAGTCCTGTGAGCCGGGTTCAAGGTTTTCGTCGCTCCAGACGACCAGACGACCCTGTGTGAGCGCATCCCGCACGGCTCGCATGGTGTCGCGGTCTTTGCGGCTGTAGCTGATGAAGACATCGCATTTGAGCGGCGTGGTGGCGCGGGCGACGCCGACAAGCTGGTCAATCGACTGGCGCAGCGTTTCCTTTGCCTGAATCCCCTGATCGACGCGCAGTCGTCCACCGCTGTCGGGCGGGTTGAAACGGGTATGGAAGCGAATGGCCGCGCCCTGCCGGTCAGCCAGGCCGAGTTCAATCAGGTCGCCATCGCGCAGGGAATGCGGCTGGTAGGCGGTGACAGGCAGCCCATCCACCTTCGTACCGGAAGATGAGCCTTCATCAGTAATCATGAAACATTGAATCGTCGGGTAGAACTCGATGGTGCAGTGCAGACGGCTGACGCTGCTCGGCTCTTCCAGGCTGTAAAGCTGGATGTCCACCTGCCGCGCATTACGCCCAATGCTGATTTTGTTGCGGTTGAGCGGGATGCTCGTGCCAACATTTTTCCCGTGAAGCAGGGCTTCCGGCCCCTGGACAATTTCCAGCACGGCCATATTTTCTTCGGTACTGATGGCGGGCGCATCCGAATGCTCTGGTGCGGGGGACACCACAGCGGCGCGCACATTGACGGGAGCGCGTTCAGCGATGGTTTCCATGACCGGCGCGGCAGCACTACGCCTGCGCCAGAGCCAGAAACCGCCCGCGCCCACAACAGCGATTACCACGATGACGATGATAAGACCAGCATCCATCGGTCAACGATCCCCCAGGTTGCCCGTGTCATTTCGAAAACGTAATTGTACACTACAAAATCCGTTTAGGGGGCGCGGAAGTTCATCCGCGCCATCCCCTTTTAGTAACGTTTATTCCGCCGGATACGTCCAGGCCAGCGCTTCCGGTAAAATGCTGCGGAAACCCACCAGACTGTGAGCGCTGCCCATTTCCACATACTGGTAAGCCAGGCGGCTCCGCATTCTGAGAATGTCGCGCAGGGTATGCGCCGGTTTCAAAAAGCGGGCTTTGGCCTCATAGCGTCCGACAGCGTGAAAGATGCGGCGCGGCAGCAGGTCAGCCTGGGCGAAACGCGATGAATACAGACTGAGCAGATCGCCGCTTTCGCCCTTGCCCAGCGGCGGCGAAATCATGATGAGTGAGGTGAAAACCGCCGGATTTTTCAGGGCGGCATGGGCAGCGGCCACCGCGCCCACATCCACACCGCCGACGCCCAGATTGGTCGAATCGATGCGGTAGTTAACTTGCAGGAAAGGCAGCAGTTCGGTCAGCAGCGAGGCGTACTGGCGGTCATTGCTGATGTATTCCCGCTCGCGGTCACTCTGTGCGCCGCTTTGCAGCATGGCGATGACAACCGGACTCTGGCGATTGTGCTTCAGCAGCGTGTCGGCAATCTGTGGCAGTTGCAGCGGCCCAACCGCCCACTGACCGTCGAGAAAGACCAGCAGCGGGTAGACCATGCCAGAGGTTTCATAACCCGGCGGCGTATAAACCCACAGCTTGCGCCCTTTGAAACCAAGTTGAAAACTATCGAAGTTGTGTTCCTGGATAGCCCCGTGTGGCACGCGGAAAGCCGACCAGTCGGGGAAGGGGCGTGCGTCTTCCATACGAAGGACGGATACATCCTGCTGGGCGGTTCGCATCCGCAGCGGATTATTCGGGTCAACCCGCCAGTGGTTGGTGACACGGCTCACGATATCCTTTTCTTCAGCCAGCGGCGTCATCGGGTCGTCAATCGCCAGCAGATAATCCAGCAGATCGTCGCTGGCGAATTCGTGGGTGAGATACCAGAAGGTAGTGCCTTCCAGGTTGACCAGCGGCTCCAGCGGCGGGTCGCTTTTGATGGTATCAAGGTTGAGTGCCACACTCTTGCGTGCGCCGAGGCTGCTGAAGACGAAGGTGGCCGCCGTCCCCTGCACCCAGGGCCATTCTTTGCGCTCGGTCATCAGCTCATCGACGAGCGCCTGCCGCTGCCCATTGCTCGTGACCTGTTTTGCTTCTGCCAGGAATTGTTCAAAGGATTCCCACCGGGGCATGGACTCTGCTCCTCGTCTAGGGTTGAAGAATCGAATTGACATGAATAGCTAAATTGTAGCACTGCTATCGGCGATAGCCTAATTTGCTCTGCACTTGCCCCAAACGCGGGGCGATTGCATAATACGAGTCTGTGCTTGCAGCCTTTTAAGGACTTTCATTGTGCCGTATTCGATTCGATGCATTTTATTCGCGCTGGTACTGCTGGCTGCCGCGTGCGGCGGGGAAACACCCGCCACTACACCTGCTCCCACCAGCGATACCAGTGCGCTGAACACGCCTGCCCCCAGCCCGGAGGCAGCGACTCTTGTCCCCCCCACGTCCGCCGCCCAGCAGCCCGCCACCCAGGCCCCGCCACAAAATAATGCTGCGGCTGGGGATACCACCCAGATTGTAGCGCGGGTGAACGGCACAAACATCGCCCGCGAGACCTTTGAACGGGCGCTGCTGCGCCGCCAGCAGGAAGTCCAGGCGGCAGACGCCAGTGCGCTGCGCCAGGAAGTGCTGGATCAACTGATTGAACTGGCGGTGATTGAACAGGCCGCTGCCGCCCAGCAGCTCACGGTGACAGATGCCGAAGTGCAGGCTGAGCTGCAAAGTTATATCAGCGATGTCGGCGGGGAAAGCGCCTGGCAGGAATGGCTGCTCGGCAATCTCTACACTGCCGACGAATTCGCGGCGGCGCTGCGAGCCAATCTGATTACCTTCCGCGTGCGCGACGCGCTGACCGCCGACCTGAATGGCAATGTGCGCCAGGTACATGCCCGCCATATTCTGGTACGGACAGAAGCCGAAGCCAACGCGGCACTCACGCGCCTGCAAAACGGAGAAGACTTCGCGGCACTGGCGCGGGAACTGACCCGCGACGATACCACCCGCGAAACCGGCGGCGACCTGGGCTGGTTCACAGTTGATGAACTGCTGGTGCCGCAGCTTGCCCAGACCGCCTTCACCCTGCAACCAGGGCAAATTGGCGGCCCAGTCGGGACAGAACTGGGGTATCATGTCATTCAGACCATTGAATTTGGCGAGCGCACGGTTGACCCACCGGAGCGGCGGGTTGTGATCGCGCAGACCCGCTTCGAGAACTGGCTGCGTCCGCTGCTGGATAACGCAACAATTGAGCGGTTTATTTAACCGCTGCTGCTGTCATGTCTTGAGCAGTCGTGTTAATCACACTGGCTGAACACATGCATTTTTAAAGTTTTTCAGGGGCAAGGCCGACCTTACTCCTTCTGAAGCGGGGGTGAATTTTATGGGACAGGGTAACGCACGCATTTTCAATATCATCAGCATCCTGTTTCTGGTGCTGTCTGTTGTGGTCATTGTGCTGGTGGTGCGGGCGCTGCTTGGCCCGGCGGCCACCCAGCGGCAGACGGCGGCGGCGCCAACCATTGCCGTGCTGCCAACGCTGACGCCGACCAACACGCTGACGGCAACCTTCCCGCCAACAGCCACCGAAACGCCGACTAACACGCTCACCCCCACTTCGACTGAACCACCGACGGCCACAATCGCGCCAACATCCACCATCACCGATACGCCTGGCCCAACGGAAACACCGAGCAATACCCCGACGCCGCCCGATACCGCGACGCCGGAGTTAAGCCCAACCCCGGAAGGGCCGACAGTCACACCTGAACCGACCCTTTCACCCTTCCTCTTCGATATGCGTGATGGGCAGGTTATCTTCACCAGCAACTTCGCCAATTCCGCCGGGTGCGCCTGGCAGGGCATTGGTGGGCAGGTGTTTGATCTGAATGGCGCGCCGCTGACGGGTTTGCGAATCCACCTCTATGACTCCAGCGGCTTTGACCGGCGCGTCGAGAGCGGTTCCAATACCCTTTATGGTTTGGGCGGCTGGGAGCAGCCGGTGGACAATAAAATCAACGCGCAGACCTATTTCGTGGAACTGGAAAGCGCAGGCGGGACAGTGGTTTCGCCCCGCATTACCGTTTCGTTCCCATCGGACTGCACCAAAAATCTGGCGTTGATTAATTTCATTCAGGTGCGTGATCGCTAAACATGAGTGAGCAGGACGAGAATTTACCCGAATACCGCCGCATCAGCCGCCGTGATCGCAAGCGCAAAATTGATGTGCGCGGGCCGCTGTTTCCGCCGGAAGACGATGATACCCGCTTTGCGCCGCCGGACTTGCAGCCAACAGCAGAAAACCCCCTCCCAACTGCCCCGGAATCTGAGGGAGGGGAAAAGACTGCTGCACCTGAGCCAGTCCGGCCAGTGCCGGGGCGTTTCCCGGCGGTAGAAACGACAGCGCCCAAACGCCGCCCCACGCCAAAGCCAGCCCAACCCGCGCCCCGTCCGCGCAGTACCTTGCTTCCCAATCTGCTGACAGTTATTTTCGCATTGGGGACAATCGCTGCCTGCGGAATTTTTGCGCTGATTTTTGCCAACCCCTACACGCCGCTCAATCCCTTTCCGCCCTTCACCCCGGTGCCGATTCTCGTCAGCGCGACTTTTCTGCCGCCGACTGAGGCGCCGCCACCCACCGCTACCGAACCGGCGACACCAGCCCCAACCGCCACTTTCACACCACTACCGCCGGAAGCGCTGGCGACTCGTTCGCCCTTCGCTTTCGCCGTGCTGAACGATGGCGCTATCCCTGCGCCCAATGGTAACGGCGAAGGCTGCAACTGGTCGAGCATCGCTGGGACCGTGACAGACGCCAACGGTGCGGCGCTCGATGGCTACCGCGTTCGGATTGTCGGCGAAGGTATTGACCAGACTGTTTTCACAGGCAGCGCCCAGACCTTCGGGCCGGGTGGGTTCGAGTTATTCCTGAACGGCACGCCGCAGGCAGGCAGCTACAGCGTCCAGCTTCTTAATCCTGACGGTGACGCCCTCTCCGACGAAATCCCGGTCACAACCCAGGCCACCTGCGAAGGCAATGTAGCGGTGTTGAGTTTTGTAGAGCGGGGATAAACACACGATTGATGCACATCACCATCATCGCGCTGGGTTCGCAGGGAGACGTGCAGCCGTTTGTGGCGCTCGGCGTCGGTCTGCTGCGCGCCGGGTATCGCGTTCGCCTGGTGACATTTGAAAATTTCGCGCCGCTGGTGAAACAGGCGGGGTTGGATTTTCACCCCGTCAAAGGGGATGCCCAGGCCATCGTCGGCGGCATGGGCGTCGCCGACATCGGCAGCAATCCCCTCAAGCTGATGCGGAGCATTATGCAGTCCTTTGGCCGCATCGTGGACGATTTCATCGAAGCGTTTTCCGCCCCGGAACTCCTCCAAACCGATTGCATCATCAACCAGCTTCCCGGTGGCGTCCTCGGTGCGGATTTAGCGGAAAAAGCCGGTGTTCCTCAGCTTATGGCGGCGGTCATCCCGCTGACGTTGACCGGTGACTTTCCCTTTCCATTTTTCCCACAAATTTCCCTCAGCCCTTTCACCAACCGCCTCACTTACCGCGCCGGATCGACCCTGTTCTGGCGCGCCTTTTACCCGGCGGTCAAGCGCTTCCGGGGACGCCTCGCCCTGCCGCCTGCTGCCTATCGAACCGTCTCTGCCCGCGCCGAGGCCGAACGCACGCCGGTCATCAACGGCTTTAGCCCCCGCGTCATCCCGCGTCCGGCGGATTGGGGCGCACACATCCATCTCACCGGCTGGTGGACGCTCGACGAGCCGGACTGGGCCCCGCCTGCCGAACTCGTCCGCTTCCTGGACGCGGGCGACCCGCCGGTTTTCGTCGGCTTCGGTAGTATGCCCATCCCCAACCCGGTGGCGCTGGCGCAGATTATTCTCGATGCATTCCGGCTGGCCGGTGTGCGCGGGGTGTTATCGTCCGGCTGGGCCGGGCTGAAAAGCGAGTCCCTGCCGGAGACGGTTTTCCCCGTCGGCTACACACCCTATGGCTGGCTGTTCCCGCGTATGGCGGCTGTTGTGCATCACGGTGGCTCTGGCACAACCGGGCTGGCGGCGCGGGCGGGCGTCCCGGCGCTGGTGGTGCCGTTCGGCGGCGATCAGGTATTCTGGGGGCGGCGGCTGGCTGCTCTCGGCGTCGCGCCACACCCCATCTCCATCAGGAAACTGACCGCTGATAATCTGGCGGCCGCCATTCAGCGGATGCGGACGGACAGCGCCATGCGGCAGAAAGCCGCCGCGCTGGGTGAAGCCATCCGGGCTGAAGATGGCATGGGGAACGCGCTTCGCCTGATTGAGACGCTTATCCACCGCTGACCTCATCCCTTTTCGTTTTTGAAGGGAAAACAGTGGCAATTTTCGGCTTTTGGCGGTATTTTTAAGACATTGGCAAACAGTATGATGTTGATCTGATGCACCGTCTAAACGTTGGGCAGGCATGTTGTTCTCTGGATATTTCGCTGCTGATGCTCACTCCGGGTTTGGACTGTTAAATTTGCAGGTGTCATTGATAAGCCCTGGATTGAGTCCGGGGCTTTTTATTTGAGAGTTGGACAGGTGACAGCGAGGTTATCGAGCTAATGACTGCGAATTCAACAGGTATCTATGAAAACGAAATCGCCGCCTGGCGGCAGATGATGGATGAACGACTGCGGGCGGAAGATGGCTGGCTGTCGCTGGTCGGTTTGTTCTGGCTGCATGAAGGCGTGAACACGATTGGCAGTAGTGAAGCAACCGATGTTACGCTGCCAGCGGGCGAAATACCGGATTATCTCGGCGTGATTCGTTTCAGCGAGGGACAGGCGGCGCTCCAGATTGCGGCCACTGTGCCGGTGCTGGTGGATGGAACGCTGACCACCGCGACGACCCTGCGTGATGACCAGACAGCAGGTGGGCCATCGCTGGTACAGATTGGTTCCGTCAGCTTTTTTGTCATCCGGCGCGGGGATGAATACGGCGTGCGCGTGCGTGATCGCAATAACCCGGCGCGGCTGGATTTCAGCGGGCGCAAGTGGTTCCCGCTGGACGAGCGCTACCGCGTCGAAGGCCGCTTCATCGCCCACGACACACCGCGCACGATACAAATCGCCAGCTCGACGGGACACCCGCTGCCCATGAGCAATCCGGGGCGAGTGGAATTTGTGCTGGAAGGGCAAACGCTTTCGCTGGAAGCCTTCGCCTCGAACGAACATGAAGTCTGGTTCGCTTTCAGGGATGGCAGCAGCGGCAGTTCAACCTACGGCGCGGGGCGCTTTATGTACGCCCCGCTGGGGGTGGATGGCACTGTCGGGCTGGATTTCAATAAATCCTATAACCCACCGTGCGCCTTTACACCCCATGCCACTTGCCCGCGCCCACCAAAGGACAATGTGCTGCCGCTGGAAATCAGAGCAGGCGAACATCTTTGAAATTCCCTAACCTGATAACCGCAGCTTGTACGTTGTACAGGGGCGAAAGCATGGCTCCGCCCTGTATTTTCACGATATGAATCTACTAAATGCCGAGTTCGTCATCAGCCATCTGGCACAGCGTACCACCACCGGCCTTCAGCCAGGCGTCCAGTGTCGGGCTGCTGGACTGGTTGGTGGACGCATCCGTGTAGATGCCGAGTCCCCAGATATAGTAGCGCTGCGTCTGGTTCGGCCACTGGGTATAGGGTTTGCTGGTGAGGGATGGCCCGCCGTTGTAACAGGCCAGCGCCAGGCCGGGGTCATTTTTCCCCCAATTCGTCAGACACTGCTGCAAAAAGCTCGCCCCACGCCGGGCATTGGTTTCCGGGTCAAGCTGATTTTCACCCTGGCTGAAATGGAAGGGCATCACCTGGAAAAGTCCCTGCGCCCCGGCATAACTGCTGACAGTAGGGTGGCCGCAGGATTCGATCTGCATGACAGTCGCCAGCAGATTCGGATCAAGATTATAGGTCTGCGCCCAGCGCTCAATATCGTTCGCCCAGTATTCGACAGGGGCGCTGAACAGCGGCGCAATTGGGCTGGCGGCGGGCAAAGTCTGGGTGAACCACACCTGCGCGCTTTTGATGAGCCGCTGCGAAGCAACCACTGTCCCCGCCAGCAGCCCAACAGCCAGCAGCATCGCCAGCGGTGCGGGCATAAAACGCAGCGGCTGGCGCAGGTAATAAAAAATAGACGGTGAAGCGGGACTCGAAGCCCGCCGCGATGTTTTGACGGCCATCAACACTCCGGCACAAACGGCCTCTATGATTTGATTTTAGGGTTAACCGAACGTGGAAAGAATCAATTGAACGGGACTGTAACGGACTTTTAGCGAAGTTGTTACACAGGTTCTATTTTAGAACAAAATTTCTGAAAGGGCAAGGGTGATTTGCCCCTTCATTCACCCTCGTAGGAGAAGGTTTCAAAATTTTCAGGGCTTTTATAACCTATTTCTGAATTGAAAGAAAATAAAGCTTGCAGAGCTTATGGCACTTCATAGCCATATTGTTGTAACCGTTCTTTCGCTTGTATAAGTTCATCTTCCGTGAATAAATCCCGATAGATCGGATTTAGGGCAAGAGCTTCTACTGTCAGGTCGAGCCGCCCAAGCTCCCAAAGCCTAGTGAAGCCATCTGAGGGTTTATCAGTTGTAATTAAGTATTGAGCTGTTGCCAGACCACCCTTATTTGTCACCAGTTGAAGAAAGTAGATTCCATTTAATTTACATTCGCGCAGGGCATCTTTATAAAGCTGAATCATAGCTTCGTGAAATTGTTGCTCTAAGTCACTCATTTCTGCCTCCCTATAACAGATCATTTTTCTCAATGTTTACTTAACGACTGAGAATTAGTGCAAGTCGAGCATTTCATAAACATATTTTACTCATACATTCAAAAATTTGTATCAAGTTCTGGTGTTATAATCACAATGAATACCTGATCGTGTAAGGACAATTTCATGCAATTTTCGACCATTCGGGGCGTGATTTCCGACATGGACGGCGTGTTGTGGCGCGGTGACGAACCCCTGCCCGGACTCGTCTCATTTTTTGAGAAGCTGCGCCTGCGCGGCATCCCCTTCGCCCTGGCGACCAATAATGCCGGACGTTCCCCGGCAGATTATGTGCAAAAACTGGCGGCCTTTGGGCTGTCGGGTGTGGATGAGGCGCAGATCATCACCTCCGGCACGGCGGCGGCTACCTATTTACAGGCCCATTACCCGCCCGGCACGCCCGTTCATGTCCTCGGCGGAAGTGGGCTGCACCACGTCATCAAAGCGGCGGGTTTCACGCTGACAGACGAAGGCGCGGCGGCAGTCATCATCGGTCTTGACCGCGATTTGGACTATGCCAAACTGACGCGGGCGGCGCTGCTGCTGCGGGCGGGGGCGGCTTTCGTCGCTACCAATACTGATGCCACTTACCCCGCGCCGGAGGGACTGGTGCCAGGGGCGGGCAGCCTGGTGGCGGCGCTGCGGGTAGCGACTGACCGGGAGCCAACCGTGATCTGCGGCAAACCACATGCGCCTATGTTCGAGGCGGCGCTGCAGGTTCTGGGGACAGCGCCGGAAGATACCCTGATGATCGGTGACCGGCTGAATACCGACATCGAGGGGGCGGCGCGCCTGGGCTTCAAAACAGCCCTGGTGCTGACCGGGGTATCAACCCAGGAAGAAGCAGCACAGGCGCTCATCCCGCCCGATGGCATTTACGCGGATTTAGCCAGTCTGGGCGCGGCCTGGGCATAACCGCGCGCTTTGCGCCCGTAGTCCTGATGGCCTAATACGGAATCGCGCGGCGGGGGCGCTGTGTCATGGCGTGTTTGAGGCGCATGGCTTCCTTCATGGCCTGATTGAAGCTTTCCGTCGCGCTGATACGCGGAATCAGATAGCTGTGATCGATGACGGTGTGCGCGTCGAAAAACCAGTACAGACTCATCAGGGGTGAGATGAACACCTCTGTCCACTGGTCATCCGGGTACATGTGAAAGTTATCGAACTCCCCGTGTACTGCTGGAATAATACGGGTGCTGATGTGGCTCTTGGGGTGATCCGGTTGTTCCCACACGTAGCGGCAGGCGGCCTCGTAAAGCTGGAAAACTTCCATCTGCGGCGTGAGGGCGCACCCGCCGAGGAATGCCCCCGCCTTGACCAGCGCCGCCATATTTGCCAGCGCATTGTAATGGCAAACGGCTTCCTCAACCTCTGTCCCAAAACCGAGGCAGGCCATGATTTTTACCGGCACATCCAGCCCGGACACCGCCGCCAGCGAGATCGAATCCTCCAGCAGCGTACCCGCGCCGTATTCATCGCCACGCATCAGTGAATCGACGCCGCCATCGACCAGCACAATCGCGTCAATCTTCAGCCGTTCAATCAGGGCAGTGTAAGCCTGCCTCAGCCGCAGCACGCCTGTCCGGTCAAACATCCAGACGGTGACGGTTTCGTTCCGTGTTTCCAGAAACCACTGCGCCAGATAACCTTCAGGGTAGTAAGGGAAGTCGAGGCGGATTTTGCCGCGTGCGCCCGCCAGCAGCCCTTCGATCACCATCTCCGTCTCGCCCACCGCCCCGGCGATTTCCAGCGGCGTGAAGCTGTAACTGGCGAGGTGAACACTCTTGCCCGCCTCGCGCAGCGCGAAATAGGCGGGCAGCCCGGCAAAGACATCGAAGCCACCGCCCGCCCCGGCGATGAGGATGTTCTGACTGTCCCTGAGCGTCTCGAAAATCGGCAGGTTCAACTGCATCGCTTCATCCTCCCAGAAAACTGACCAGCGTCAGGCCGACCGCCACCAGTGAGAAGATAACAGACATCACCGCAAAACGCTCAATGACGTGCTGCATGTGTGTCACCTGCGGGTCGATGTGGTCAGGATTCAGCTCACCATGCCGGTGGCGGTAAATCCAGTAAATTGGCAGGTTGATGATGCGCCGCACCGCGATTGACCACGCCAGATAGCCGAGCGCCATCATCAGCAGCGGCGGCACATGCGAGTCGCGCAGGAAAGGCAGCAGCATAAAAGCGATCAGTGTCGTCCAGATGAACATCAGCAGGGTTTTGACATAGCGCAGCATCAGCCGCCGCAGATACAGCACATGCCGCACCAGCGCCATCTCCATCACGGCGACTTCCCCCGCCAGCGTCCGGTCAAGGCTGCGGGCGATGCCGAGCGCGGCGTTGAACTGGTTGATCGAGTGTTCGTCGTACTTCTCAGGAAGAACACCCAGTGTTTTCAGCTTCTCCAGTTGGCGTGACTCCGGCACGATATGGCCGCTGGTTTTGACGATAACATCCTCAAAATAGCGTTCGCTGCGTTCCTGGCTGAAAGGGATCATGAAGCCCTGTCGCGTCGCCTGATATTCATGTCGCATGACCTCATGCTTGGCATACTGCGATTCATCGACGGAAAACAATATCCCCGTCAGTGCGAAAGTGGGATTGAGCAGATTTTCGGAGAAGCCCGGCGTGTAAATGGTGAAATAAAAATGCACCATGTCCTTCAGCAGCAGATAAACGCCGTACAGCGGAATCGCCAGCGACAGCAGCAGCGGGTAGCCCAGCGCCAGGTAGAGCAGCGCCGTCAGCAGCAGGCCGCTCGTCCCCAACTGCGGGAACTGGTTGCCCGCCTGTTCCAGCAAAACTGTGATGATGCTGGCGATGGCGTCCTTGAAAAAGACCGGAATCAGCAGCAGCAGACCCGCCCCGCTGATGAAAGCCGTAGCGATGCGGTGCAGCGTGGACAGGCGCACCTCGCAGCGCTGGAGGTAAGCGCGCATGGCGTTTCGTTCGGCATCGGTATAGGCGGGCTGGCCGTCGAGCGTGGTCATAGGGTGGCCTTTGGGATAAGTTGGGATAAAAGCACTACAGCACAGCATATGCTGCTCTCACCGCACTGTCAAATCAGATGGATGAAATGCCGATTTGTTTAAGATCAGGTGTTCTCTTTTTTGGCCTTTTCTGATAAGATAATTTGTTCTGTCGTGCTGGCCGCAGCCCGTCAGATACAGCCCTGATCGTGTTCCCCGAAAGGAAAAACCGTGACCCAGGAATATATCGAGATACGTGGCGCGCGTGAAAATAACCTCAGGAATGTGTCGCTCCGCATTCCCAAACGGAAGATCACCATCTTCACCGGCGTTTCCGGTTCTGGCAAATCGTCCATCGTCTTCGATACGATTGCCACCGAAGCGCAGCGGCTTCTCAACGAAAACTTCAGCATGTTCGTTCGCAATTTCCTGCCACGGTATTCCCAGCCGGACGCCGACGCCATCGAAAACCTGAGCATGGCGGTGGTGGTTGACCAGAAGCGCATGGGCGGCGGCTCGCACTCCACGATGGGTACGGCTACCGATATTTCTCCGGTGCTGCGGCTGTTATTCTCACGCATCGGCCAGCCGTTCGTCGGCTATTCCAATGCTTTTTCCTTTAATGACCCCCAGGGCATGTGTCCCGAATGTAACGGCATGGGGCGCAAAATCGGCGTCGATCTGGATAAATTTCTCGACCTTTCAAAGTCGCTCAACGAAGGTGCACTTCTCTTCCCGGATTATGGTGTCGATAAATGGGACTGGACGATTGCCATTCAGTCCGGCCTGTTCGACAAAGACAAAAAGCTGGCCGACTATTCCGACGAGGAAATGGAACTGCTGCTCCACAGCAAGCCCTACAAGGTCAAAACAGAGATGGCGGGCAAACCCTTCAACCTGACTTTTGAAGGCATGGTCGATAAATTCACCCGCAAGTACATCACCCGCGATCTCAAAACCATGTCGGAGCGGACGCAGAAAATGGTCGAGCCGTTCCTGACGCTGGGGCCATGCCCGCTCTGTCACGGCGCACGCTTGAGTCAGGCAGCGCTCAGTTGCAAAATCGACGGCTATAACATTGCTGAGCTGTCTGCTATGGAAGTGGGCAGACTGGTCGAGATAATCAAGGGTATCACCGACTCGAAGGCCGCGCCGATTATCGCCACGCTGACCGAACGGCTGCAACACCTGATCGATATTGGTCTGGAATACCTCAGCCTGGATCGCCCGACGGACACCCTCTCTGGTGGCGAATCGCAGCGCGTCAAAATCGTCAAACACCTCAGCGGCAGTCTGGTGGATGTGATGTACATCTTTGACGAGCCGAGCATCGGGCTGCACCCGCGTGATGTCCACCGCATGAACGAACTGCTGCAACAACTGCGCGACAAGGGCAACACGGTCATCGTCGTCGAGCATGACCCGGATGTGATTAAAGTGGCCGATCATGTCGTTGATGTTGGCCCACGCGCTGGCAGCGGCGGCGGCAACATCGTCTACGAAGGCAGTTACGATGGTTTACTCGGCGCGGACACGCTGACGGCTACCTACATGCAGCGATCACTGCCGCTCAAGGACAGTTTTCGTCCGGCGAAGGGAAAGCTGTCCATTACCAGAGCCAGAGTAAATAATTTGCAGGATGTGAGCGTTGATATACCGCAGGGTGTCTTAACCGTCGTAACCGGTGTGGCTGGTTCTGGCAAAAGCTCGCTCATCAATCAGGTATTTCTCAGCCAGCATCCTGACGCGGTGGTGATCGACCAGTCGCCAGTCGGCACGTCAAGCCGCTCCAACCCGGCCACTTATACCGGCATCCTCGATGATGTGCGTAAAGCCTTCGCCAGCGCCAATAAGGTCAGCGCCTCCCTTTTCAGCTTCAATTCCAAAGGTGCTTGCGAAAATTGTCAGGGTGCGGGCGTGATCTACACCGACCTCGGCCCGCTGGACAGTGTCAAGACCCCCTGCGAAATCTGCGGTGGCAAGCGTTTCAAAGACGAGGTGCTGAACTACCACCTCAACGGCAAATCCATTTCCGATGTACTGGCGATGACCATTCAGGGGGCGCTTGAGTTTTTCGATATCAAGGAAATCGTCCGCAGGCTGCAAGCCCTGAGTGATGTCGGGCTGCATTATCTCAGCCTCGGCCAGCCGCTCAGCACCCTCTCTGGCGGCGAGTGCCAGCGCCTCAAACTCGCCAGCGAACTGCACAAGAAAGGCAGCATTTACGTCATGGACGAGCCGACCACCGGCCTGCACATGTCGGACATCACCCACTTGCTGGAGATCATGAACCGGCTGGTTGACAGCGGCAACACCGTGATTGTCATCGAACACAATCTGGATGTCATCCGCAATGCGGACTGGATTATCGACATGGGGCCGGAAGGCGGCAGCAAGGGCGGACAGGTCATGTTTGAAGGCACGCCGCAGCAGCTTGTCAGCGCGAAACAGTCACTCACCAGCGCCTACCTGGTCAGATAAGCAATTCGCATGTTTCATCAGAGAGGCTGTGACAGGCGTTACGCCTCTCTGATCGCGTGCTGTCAGGCTATGAGGCTGGCGGCCCACTCAACCGCGATCTCTGTACCTTCACCGGCTGCGCTTTTGATGCTGAAAGCTGCGCCGATAGCAGCCGCCCGTTCCCGCATGGTGTTCAGTCCCATCCCGCTCGAAATCTGTTCAGGGGCGAACCCTGCGCCATTATCCCGAATAGTGAGGCGAAACAGGTTGTCGTTATAACTGCACGCGATGTCGATCTGCGTGGCTTCACTGTGTTTGTGGATATTGTGGAGCGCTTCCTGTGTCAGGCGGTACAGGGCGATATGCACTTCGGCAGGCAGATAGAGCGGTTCTGGCCCGCTGTAATCAAGGTTGATAGTGATGGCTTTATGACCGCGCAGGCCATCGCACAGGTTCTTCACAAGCGTCATAAAGGGCGCTGTGACAATTGCCTCTGGCCGCATCTCAAATAACAGCGATTGTAATTCCGCCAGTGCCGCCCGGTTTAATTTCACGATGTCCGCCGTGTATTTCGGGGCTTTTTCGGGAGATCGTTCCCATATCCGCCCCAGGCTTTCGGAGAGGGTCGATGATGCGAAAAGGAGCTGCTTGACCGAATCATGCAAATCCCGCGCCAGTCGCTGCCTTTCCTGGGCGGCGGCATGAAGCGCGATCTGTTCCGTCAGCTTGGCCCGGTGCAGCGCCTGAGCGCAGTATTCAGTCAGGGTAATCAGAAAATTCTGGTCAGCTTCATCAAACGACTGCGGTCTGTTAAAACCCAGGCCAACCGCGCCAATCAGCTCATCATTGATATTAAACGGCAGCGCTGCCCAGGAGACGTGTTTCTCTGCCGGTGAGAGATTAGGCGTCATCGGGATAATCTGTTCCCGTTCTTCGGGACTCCGCAGCCATAACCGGCGGTTCTCGCGCACGGCAAGCGCCATCGGTGCGGTTGGATGGCCTAACGGCACTCGCTCCCATCGCGCAACCACATCCGGGGGATAACCAGACGCTGCGTAGATTTGCAGATGGGTTTTATCATCAGACAGGATCGCTATGCTGCCCGCAACCCCTAAACCCTCCAGCCCTTGCCGGATGATGACATTCGTAATGTCATGCCAGCTCATGCCCTGAGAAAGCGCTGATGCCAGGTTACGCAGTAGTTGACTGCGCTCCATCGCCCGTTTTTGTTCGGAAACATCCCTGAAAATAATGCCAAATTTGCGGTCTTCTGGCTGCCCGAAACGGAAGGCATACACATCAAACCAGCGCCCCATGACTGCCGAACCCTGCTCAAATTGAAGCGGTGTTCCCGTCAGGGCAACCTGACCGTAGATTTCAATCCAGTGAGATTCGAGATTGGGGAGGAGTTCGAGCGCCGTCTTACCGGCTGCACCTTTCAGCCCGGTATGCCCCTCGAACAAAGGATTCACTTCCAGAAAGCGATAATCATAGGGTTTGCCATCTTCGTCTACCAGCATCTCGCAAATACAGAAGCCCTGATTCATCGAGTTGAACAGCGCGTAATATTTTTCTTCTAGCTGGTTGAAGGTTTCCTGTATCTGCTGGTAGTCGCCGCTGTCCATAAATATACCTGTTAATCTGGAAGGTGTTTCTGCTTCTCATCGCGCCTCACGTCTGCGACATTCCACTTAAGCTGCGTCCATTAACGCCGTTTCAGAGCAGCAGCTACATGGCTATTCAATTTCATGTGACTGGATTGGTAGGACAATGATTGCTCAGAGATAGGATGGACTGAAATTATATCAGGGTGTCCTTTTTCATCAAGGACAATTGACAGAGGCCGGAAGCTTACGGGATAGGGAAAATGTCCGGTTATCGCAATAAAAAGCGGTGGAAATGAGACTCATCGCAAAATTCTCATTTCCACCGCAGCCTGCTTCAATTTTTATGCGGTTCTCAGACCGGAGAACTCAACCCCGGCTTACTCCGTCACCGCTGGCAGTGTGTACAGGTAAGCAATCACATCGCGGATGTCCTGATTGCTCAGTTCCGGGTAGCCGCCGCGATAGGGATGCGGATAGGCCACTTCCGGATTAATGGGCGGCCCTCCCATTGTCAGAAAGTTCTCCAGCCCGAAGCCGTTGCGGGATGTGACCAGTTCGCTGTCGGCCAGGCTTCCCGCCATATAGGGCAGTCCAGCACCATCCACCCCGTGACAGCCGGAGCAGGATTTCACATAAATGCTCGCGCCCGGCCCACTGAATGACGGCTGGCTGGGAAGCTGGGCCACTGTGGTTGGTTCGGCCTCGCTGCTGCCGGAACTGACGACAATCGGCGGTTTCCACTCGGTAGCGGTAGGTTGTGGGCCGCTCGGCTGCGGCGTGGCAGACGGTTGAACCGCTGCGCTCTCGCCTGCCGGAACCGTGTTCAGGCTGCGGATATAAGCGACCACATGCAGCATGTCTTCCTCTGTATAGCCGGGGTTGCCGCCGAGCGCGGGCATCACCATCCCAGTGGTATTGAGGGGGTCTCTTATGTCACGTCCAACCGTCAGAAAGTGAACGAGGTCTGCATCACTCAGCCCATCCACAAACTCGCTCCCGATCAGGGTCTTGCCCAGGCCGGGGATACCTTTGGCGTTGAAGCCGTGGCAGGCGGAGCAGGTTGTCTGGTACAGGGTTTCGCCAGCGGCGATCATGGCCGGGTCATACGCCAGCGCTACCGTCTGCGGCGTGGCAGTGGCGGCGGGCTGGGTCGGCGCGGCGGTTTCTGTCGGCACAACGACCACTTTGGCCGGGTCAAAACTCGGACGAGCGCTGAAAAGTGCCATCAGAATCAGCGTCAACCCTCCAAAGAGGATGATGGCTGGAATAAGCGTAATTGAGGGAGTCTGCTGGTTTTGTTCCATCTGTTGAATCCATCTCTTTGACGTAAAAAGCTACGACACTTAGTGTATGGGCAGGGGTGAATCAGCTTCAAGTGAAATCTGTCACATAGAAAAGGTGACAGGCGTTCATTGATAGATTACAACGCTGCGTTTACTCTAAGACCATCATTAACGATTGTAACAGGTGGGCGCTTCAAAATCCGCCCCACAGATTTCATTCACCTACAGGAGATATGGATAGTGAAAGAAACACTCGGACGCAGACGGTTTTTGAAACTCGCCAGTGTAGGCGCGGGCAGCATGGGCGCGGCAGCAGCTTTCTCCCGGCCTGCCGGATTGTTCCCCCACCAGGAACACACGATGGCACTGCCCGTCGTCTCCCAGGATGATCCCACTTCAATGGATGATCTGCACGCGCAGGGTGTCCAGAAATTTCTTGATAATGCGGGTAAAGACCTCGAATTCTGGCGTCCGCCCATGGAATTCACGCTTGACGGCGATGTCAAGGTTTTTGACCTCGTTTGCCAGGACATCGAATGGGAAACCGAACCGGGCATGACCTATCCGGCAATGGCTTACAATGGCCTTATTCCCGGCCCGGAAATCCGCGTTACCGAAGGCGACAAAGTTCGCATCAATGTCAACAATGAAATGGCGCAAAGCACCGCCATCCATTTTCACGGGCTGCGTATCCCCAACGCGGTTGACGGCGTGCCTTTCATCACCCAGCCGGTCATTAAATCGGGCGAAACCTATGTTTATGAATTCACCGTCCCCAATGCCGGGACGCACATGTACCATTCGCATCACAACGCCGCCGAACAGGTGACCAGCGGTTTGCTCGGCGCTTTCATCGTGGAGCCGAAAGACAAATCACGCGAGCCGGTGGTTGATGCGGATTACACCATGGTGCTGAACGATACCAGCCTCGGCTTCACCATCAACGGTAAAAGCTTCCCCTATACCCAGCCAATTGTGGCGAAACTCGGTCAGAAAATCCGCGTCCGCTACATGAACGAAGGGCTGATGATTCACCCGATGCATTTACACGGCATCCCGCAGTTGGTTTTCGCCAAAGACGGCTTCAACCTGCCCTCGCCCTATATGTGTGACACGCTCAATATCGCCCCCGGTGAGCGATATGATGTGCTGGTCGAGTGCGACGAGCCGGGCGTATGGGCTTTCCACTGCCATATTCTGACCCACGCCGAGTCGCGGCATGGCATGTTCGGCATGGTCACGGTGCTGATCGTCGAAGCATAATTTACATAAACCCGCCGGAACAACTCCCATCTGTTCCGGCGTACATCCATCCATCTCTCCAAAGTAGGGGCGTCTCTAACCAGTCGCTCCTACTATTTTGGGTGAAGAAAAAGCGCAGCACAAAGGGTTTGTAGGCGGCAGCACATAGGTCGCCCCACTCTACTCAATTCTCCCCTCAAAATCGAAACAAATGTCATGACAAATGTTTCACCCCTTGCCCCTTTTCTCTGCTAAACTCATCTTATGATGCTCTCTATGCTCTCTGTGTTCTCTGTGTACGCTGTGGTGAAAAATGGCTTCTCTGGCAACTGGTAATTTCTGATATGGCAAACATGGCGGGCCGCGCTTCCCTCATACCAGTTCAATGTATCCCTTCCCTATGGCAAACATGGCGGCGGCAGGCCCCTCTGCCACAATTGCCAACCTCGCCACGCTTTGCCGCGCCCCGCACGCGGGATGCTCGCCTGGAATCGCCAAAAAAAATATTTCTGTGTTTTGGTGGCGAATGCCGTCAGGCAGATGTCCCCGCCTTTGCATTTGACTGGCAACTAGCGACCCACCGTCTTGCGCTTTCCGGGCTTAAGGACTAGATTACAGGCAGAGGAAGAAATTGGAGGATGGCGATGAAAATCATCCGTAAAATGGCTTATCTGCTGGTCATTCTGTGTTTCACCCGTGTGCTGGCCCAGGCCGATACCTGCGTGTCCTATGTGCAGCAGGCACTGGCCGCCGTCGATGAAGCCTGCGCCGCCATTGGCCGCAATCAGGCCTGTTATGGCAATGTGGCGCTGTCCGCGACGCCGCGTGAAGGCGTGGGCGATTTCACCTTCGAGCAGGCTGGCGACCTCGCCAACATCGCTGATCTGCAAACGCTCCGCCTGCGCCAGCTTGACCTGGAAGCCAATGTGTGGGGCGTGGCGCTGATGAAGCTTCAGGCCAACCTGCCCGATACGCTGCCGGGGCAGAACGTCACCTTTGTGCTGTTCGGCGATGTTGAGATTGAAAACGCGGTTGAGCCGGGCGAAACGCTGCCGACAACCGAGGTTACATCCAACGGCGGCATCAATATCCGTAAAGGGCCTTCGACCAGTTTTGCCGTGATCGGCTCGCTGGCGAATGGCGAAACCGCGACGGCCAACGGGCGCAGCAGCGACGGCTCGTGGCTGCGAATTCAGGTGCCGGACGCCGACGCCCTCGGTTGGGTCTCCGCCGATCTGGTGACAGCGGACGATAGCAGCGGTCTGAGCGTGGTCGAGGCGGGCGATGCCGAAGTGCCGTTCACCCCCATGCAGGCTTTCTATTTCAACACCGGCAGCAGCGAGACGGGCTGCACCGAAGCCCCGGCCAGCGGCATTCTCATTCAGACGCCAGCGGGCGCGGGCGAAATCACCCTGCGCGCCAACGATGTCGATATTAAGCTTGGCTCGACAGCCTATTTACAGGCACAGCCCAGCGACGTGATGACCATCAGCGTAGTCGAGGGTAGAGGGCAGATTACGGCGGAGGGCGAAACGGTGATCGTCCCGGCGGGCGCGAAAGTGGACATCCCCATTGACGAAAACCTGAACGCCGACGGCGCACCAGGCGAACCCGAACCCTATGACCCCTCAACAGTTCAAGCGCTGCCAATCGTCGTGCTGCCGGAGGACATCGAAATCGCGCCGCCAGTGAGCGAAGAAGACCTGATTATCGAACAGCAGGACGCAGGGACAGACTTCGGTGGTGCTGCACCGATGCCAGGCGGCTTCGACCCATCCATGTTTGGCGGGATGGACGCGGCGGCTTTCTGCCCGCTCATGACACAGGCGATGGCCGATGCTGGCATGTCGATTGGTGAGTATATTTCACTCGTCGAGGGGTCGATGGGGATGATGCCCGCCGAACTACAGGGTCAGTTCACCCAATTCCTCAACCTGCTGCGCCAGTGTTGAGGCAATTCACGCCCATTCTCTGCTGTAGGGGCGCACACGCAGGTGCGCCCGCTGCTGGCGTGTCTTTTCTCCCCCTCTCCGTGAACGGGGAGGGGGCCGGGGGGAGGGGTTTAAGCGCCCAACTAATAAGCCGCCTCGACCAGTTTGGCTGGCACGGGCGTTTTTTACGAGTCAGGCGGCGATTCCGCACTGACAGCATTGTCCGGGATTTTCGCCGATGTCCGTTGCTCCGGCGGGAGGGCGAACAGTGCCACCTGCTGAATTTGTGCGTCCACCGGGCGGATGAAGGGGCGGGTCGCCCGCAGGTGCAGCCAGGCATCCTCCGGCGTCATTCCCGTGCTGACGAGATAAGCGGCGGCCATCGTCACGGCGCGACCCACGCCTTCCCAGCAGTGAATGTAGACCTTGCCGCCCCGCGCCAGTTCTTCGCGGATGAAATCGACGCCCTGCTGAAGCTGCTCCAGCGTTGGCGCATGGTTATCGACAGTCGGCAGATAGAGATAACGTTCCGGCGCGATGCCTGCTTCCCGGTCGTCGAATTCGCCGCGCATACTGACAACTGCCGTTACGCCGCGCTTCTGCAAGATCGGCCAGCCCGCCCGCGTGAACTGCCCACCGACGAAGACATCCGGCAGAAAACGGCTGAAATGCTCGCTCGGCGCACCCGTGAAAATTTTGTTGAGCTGCTCGTAGGCTTCAATCAGCGTCAGGCGCAAGCCCTGTTTCCGCAAAATCTGGACGAGGTGGGTCAGCCGTTTGAAGATACTGGGGCCCTGCACCGCGTCCTTTCGGGTAGCGATGACCTCTGGCACTTCGGGCTTGTTGAGTTCCTGCTTGACCTGTTCCGGCGGGGTTTGCTTGATTTCTTCAGGCATAAGAACCTCCTCGAAAACATCTCACCTGCTTTGTTGCAGGCATCGTCTTATTCCCCGCACCCTTTTCCCTGCGAAACGGAGCAGGGAAGCAAGGTCGCTCTTAAGCCCCTCCCTATGCAGTGGGAAGGGCTGCGAACGCCTAAGTGAGCGTGGGGTGGGGATAACGGGTTTTCCATTTACGCTTCCGGCGGCGCGGGGGCAGCGGTCACCTCCGGCACAATAACGCGAATGGCCTGCGGGATGATGCTGGCGGTCAGCGGTGTCGGCTCAATGATTTCGCCATCACATTCCACTGTTTGTGGCACATCGGTTTTCACGCTCACTTCCTTTACCTGCCAGTGATTCAGCGGCTCACGCACGCCAAGAGCGTTAGCGGCCACTTCCAGCAGCGACCCGATATTGACCTGCTGAATCAGGACGACATCGAGCAGACCATCGCTCACATCAATCTTTTTGGTGAGCGACCAGCCGGGCAGGCCGAGGCTGCCGGAATTAGCGACCAGGCAAACCGCGCCTTCAATGTCCACCTGTTCGCCGTCAAGTGTCAGATGATAGGGAACAGGTGCGGCTTCTGGCAGCGCCCGCAGTGCTGACAGCACATAGGCCAGATTGCCGAGGCGGTTTTTCTCCTCGCGGCTCGCGCCTTTGGTCATCTCCGCTGTGTAGCCAATAGCCGTTCGCAGCAGAAAGGTATGATCGCCGCTTTTCGCCATATCAACCGGGCGGGCGACACCACCGCCGCAAACCAGCGCTATCGCCCCGGCCAGATCGCCGGGAATGCCGAGTTCAACCGACATCACATTGGCCGTCCCACCAGGGAAAATCGCCAGCGGCACATCGCTCCCAATCAAGCCTGCCGCGACTTCGCCCACTGTGCCATCGCCGCCATAGGCCGCCACTACCTCTGCCCCGGACTCAACCGCCTCGCGCGCCAGTCGTTGGGCATCGCCCGCTTTTTTCGTCAGAAAGATGTCCCACTCAATTTTTGCTTCGGCGAAAGCGGTGTTCATCGCCTGCAAAAAGGGTTGATCCTGTCCCGATGCCGGGTTGATGATGATGTGAATTTTTTGAGGAGACACTTTAGGATAAACAGGCGATTCGGTCACGTCGGCCATACAACAGCGCCACCTTTTCTCAGCTAAGCAGCAGAGCGTTTAAGAACCCTCCGCTACAACCATACTGTATTGAACGTTGGAATTATATCGACTCCGGCGGTTCAGTGTGGATGGTGACGCGCTCCAGTTCGAGCATGTTTGTCCGCAGCAGCGTATCAGCACGTTCGGCGATCAGGTGCGCTGTTTCCAGCGGGAGTTCCGGCGGCAGCGTGACGTGCATTGTCAGAGTGAAGTGTGAGCCGGATTGCAGCAGGTTCAGATTGTGCCAGTCGCCTTCGGGGAAATGTTCGCCCAGCAGTTCCAGCGCTCGCCCTCTCAGGTTATCAGCCTGTGTCGCCGAAGGACTTTCGGGCATCTGCGCCGGCGCCGGTTCGATATGGGTGATGACATCGGCCACATCAGGCAGAACGCCGCGCACATCCGCTTCAAGCTGGCTGACCTGGTCATGAGCCTGTGCCAGCGTTTGCCCTGACGGTACTTCAACATGCATTTCCAGCACTTTACCTGTTTCCCCTTCGCCTACTCGCACCGCATGAGTCGATAAACCCAGGGCATCGGCGCGAGCGCGGGCGGTCAGCGCATAATCATTTTCGCTGCCTTCCGTCGGCACAAAATGCACTTCAATTTCCTCAACACCCGCGACTTCCTGATGGAGTTTGTCGCGGATGGCATCAGCAATAGCGGCAGTATGGTCGGCGGTGGTTTGCGGCGGCACCTGCACATCGATGTCGATGTGAGCCGCGTCGGCTGGCCCCCGGCTGCGGGCGCGTACCACCCGCTCAACCGATGGCACTTCTTCCGCCCAGGCCGCGAGCTGTTCGCCGGAATAAGGCGCTTTATCAACCAGCACGCCGCCGGTCTGCGACACCACTTCCCAGGCCGCCCGCACGATCAGCACCACGATCACCAGCGCCGCCACCGTATCGATCCAGTACCAGCCCAGCAGCGCGATCACGACCATGCTGGCGATGACCGAGAGCGAGACAAACACATCGGTGCGGGTATGGGCAGCGTCAGCGATCAGCAGTTCGGAACGCAGGCGTTTCCCGGCGCGGCTTTCGTAGGTGGTGACGAAAACGTTAGCTGCCAGTGTCCCCAGCATCACCGCGAACGTCAGCGGCGTGAAGGTTGGCGGTTCGCCCGTCCCGCCCAGCCGTTCCAGCGCGCCGGAGACAATTTCCCAGGCTGTTACCATCAGGAAACCGCCAATTGCCAGCGCCGCAATGGTTTCATATCGACGGTGACCGTAGGGGTGGTCTTCGTCTGCTGGGCGGGCGGCCAGACGGTTGGCAATCAGCGCCACCAGATTCGATGAGCCATCGACCAGCGAATGAAAACCATCCGCCGTGATCGAAAGTGCGCCGCTGACTGTTCCGATGATGATTTTGCTGAAAGCCACCAGCAGATTCAACAGCAGGGTAATGACCAGCACCCGCCGTACCTGCTGGCGCGTGCTGCTGTCGTCAGGATGTGCCATCTGTAGATACTCGCTCGATGGACAGATGCCCGTATCTTAGGATGTCTGTGCCGGTTTCGGCAAGCGGGAACAGAATTGTTAGCCCGGCTTTATCGAGGGTTGGGGGTGAGCAAAATTATCCGGTATATTTCTCTGAAATACTCGAATTATTTTTTGACTGCCTGTTTTTAAGAAAATGATTGATGAGGGAGCTACATCATGCGTGTTTTGAGCGAAAGTGACTGGGCGTTCTGGGAAGAAAACGGTTACGTCATCATTCACAATGCCGTGCCGCAGGAAAATCTTAACCGCCTGGTACAGGTCTTGTGGGACTTTCAGCAGATGAACCCGGATGACCCGGCAACCTGGTATCGAGAGCCGGAACGCCTGAATGGGATGCCGGAACTCAACCGCAGCGGTATGGTGGAGATGTATCACCATCAGGCGTTGTGGGATAATCGCCAGCATCCGCGTGTCTACGGCGCATTCGCTGACATCTGGGGGCGGGACGATCTGTGGGTGACGATTGACCGCGCCAACCTGAATGTTCCGGCACGCCCGGATTGGGATTTCAAAGGCTTCATCCATTGGGACATCGACACCGGTTTACGCCCGCTTCCCTTCGAAGTGCAGGGTGTCCTCAGCCTGACCGATACCAGCGCCGAACAGGGCGGCCTGCAATGTATCCCCGGCTTTCCCAGACAGTTTCACGAGTGGGTGAAAACCCAGCCCGCTGACCGCGATACCTGGCGGCCTGATACAACTGGCCTCACCATCAGACAGATCGAAACGAAAGCGGGTGACCTGCTCATCTGGAACAGCCTGCTGCCACACGGCACCAGCCAGAACCGCTCGACTCGCCCCCGTCTGGCTCAGTACATCTCCATGTTTCCGGCGAAGGAAGAAGATGCCGCCCTGCGCGAAGAACGAGTGCGCTCATGGCGGGAGCGTTTGCCCCGCGTGGGCATGGCCTTCCCCGGCGACCCGCGCAACTGGGAAGTTGAGCATGGCACAACAGCGGAACTGACCGAACTCGGCGAAAAATTGCTCGGCCTCAAAAGCTGGAAGACGGCTTAAGCTCATGCCAAAAGAACTCATCCTGAAAAATCCGCGTGAACTGGAACTGCTGGACTACGACGACAGGCCGCTCCAGCCGGGCGAGGTGCGGGCAGAAGCCATCCTGAGCGGCATCAGTCACGGCACGGAACTCAACCTGTATTCGGGGAACTCCCCCTTTAAGGATCGTTATTTTGACCCTGAATTACGCCTCTTCCTGCCCCGGCCTGAAGGCGAAACGGAAACAGTCAGCCGCATTGGTTACGAATGGGTTGGCGAGGTTACGGAAGTAGGCGCGGGTGTGACGCGCTTCCGTCCCGGCGATCTGGCGCATCTGCCCTTTCATCACAGTCAGGTGCATATCTTCTCGCTTGACCAGCCCGCCATGATTGGGCGGCTCATTCCGCTGCCTGCCGGAATGCAGCCGGAAGCGGCGATTTTTCTGGCGCTGGCCGGGGTCGCGCTGCAAGCGATCCATGACGCCCATATCAAGGTCGGTGACAGGGTAGCGATTTTTGGCATGGGGGCAATCGGTCTGCTGGCGATACAACTGGCGAAGCTGAACGGCGCGACTTATGTCGATGCGGTTGACCCGCTGCCCGCCCGGCGGGAATGGGCGCTGCGTTTGGGCGCTGACCAGTCCCATGATCCGCTGGCGGGCGATGTGGCCGCTGCCATCAAATCGGCCAGCCCGGAACACGGCGCGGATATTGCCATTGAAGTCTCCGGCAATTATGCCGCCCTGAATGAGGCGATTCGCGCAGTGCGGAAGGGCGGAACGGTGGTCGCAGCAGGCTTTTACCGGGGAGGCGGCGCACCGCTGCAACTGGGCGCGGAGTGGCATCACAACCGCGTCACGATGGTTTCCAGCATGGGTGTCTGGGGCAACTCACACCGCGACCATCCGCTCTGGGATCGCGGGCGTGTGCATGAAGTGGCCGCGCGCCTGCTGGCCGAAGGTCGCCTGCAAACAGACGGACTGATTACGCAGCGAGTCCCCTTTACCCAGGCGGCACAGGCCTACCAGTTGATCGAGCAGCACCCGGAGCAGGTCATCAAGGTCGCCCTGACTTATTAAGCCCAAAACTGCTGATGATGCTCGCTGGCTTACAATCCCGCGTACACGCCTGTCGCCCGCATGTCACCAGTCGCCCGCCGTTCGGGACGGTAATCCGGGTTTTCCCATGTAATCAGTACGCCGTAAAACAGCGATTCCGGGTCGGTGACATAATTGGGAATCGGGTAGTGCGCCTTAAAGCCCTTATGAAGCTGCTTGGTCAGGTTGGTGTCAAAAATTGTGCCAGCGGCCACTGCCCGCACGTAATCCTCAACCGTTAGCTGGTCGGCGTACTGGTAATAGTTGACAATCGCGCTGCCAGCCATCATGCCGCGCAGGTTCAGGCGGCGCAGGGTGTTGAAGCGCGCATCCATCAGTTTGCTGCCGACGCCCGCCCCGCGATAATCCGGGTGAACGCACGACTCGACGCCGTACATCCACTCGCCGTTGGGGACGTGAGTCGTCAGCCAGCCGTTGCCGATGCTCTGCCACCAGCGTTCCGTGTGGCGGTGTTTCGCGTCAATGTGCATCCGCAGCGAGATGGTCACGCCGACAACACGATCTGTCCGTGTGTCCAGCGCCATAAACTGGCCTTCGGGGAAAATGTCGAGGTGCTTGCGATACATGGCCGCCGTGAAAACCTCTTCCGGGTTTTCGCGGGTCGTGCCATAGGAGTCGTGCATCAGGTTTTCCAACTGCTCGGCATAATCCGCCGAGGTCGGGCGTATCACAATCGACGTATTACTGGCAGGCTCTTCATTCGTTTGCATGATAAGTTCACTTTCGCTTTTTACCGGATGATGCTGAGGGCATGGTGACACGCCCTCAGCGATAACTGTTGTTGACTACGCGCTCTGTCTGTAGGAGTAGGCGGCCCCCGGCGTGACGGCATACGGACGCAGCGGTGTAACCCGGCGTTCGACGCGCTGTGCAGGCTGGAAATCCGGGTTTTCCCAGACGATCTCGGCTGCCCATCCACACGAGCGTTGATCGATGGAATAATTCGGAATCAGGCCGTGAACGGTAAAGCCCTTCTTGAGCTGTTTGCTCAGGTTGCTGTCGAAGCGTTTGCCTGCGACCACATCCTCAACATATTGCTCGACCGGAATCGTGCGGGCGACCTTGTGATAATCGCTGATGAGACTGCCTGCGACCATGCCGCGCAGATTCAGCGCCCGCACCAGATCGTAGCGAGCTTCAATCAGCTTGCCGCCGACGCCATAACCGCGATATTCAGAAAGGACAACCGAATCCACCCCATACAGCCATTGGCCGTTCGGGTCGTGCGTAGTCAGTCAGCCATCGCCGGTGGTAGCCGACCAGCTTCGCATGGAAGGCTTCTGGGGGTTATAGTCCAATCGCATACTGGTGGTCACGCCGACAACCGTATTGGTTTCGACCTCTACCGCCATATATTGTCCTTCGGGGAAAACTTCGAGGTGACGGGCATATTTTTCTGCCGTCATATCTTCGGAGCTGGCCTCGGCGGGTCCGTACCCATACGCAAGCTGATGGACTCGTTCCATCTGGCCTGTGTAGTCGAACGTGCTTGGGATGACAACAATGGTTGCATCCCCGCTCGGTCTGGGTCGGTATTGGTTTTCGTAAACGTTCATTTCAGTACCTTTCACTCGTTCGGATAAAGGTTCGCAGGCTGACCGCCCTGCGGGATGCGCTCGGCGTATCCCTGCATCTTATGGATGCGCGGCTGCTAAAACGTCGGCTGCGGCACGCTGTCCACTGGCATACGCCCCGTGAACGGTGGCAGCCCCGGCTTCGGGCGCGGTGGCTTCACCTGCCCAGAATAAACGACCAATGGGTTCTGCGAGGGTTTCCCGCGCCCCCATGCCCCCCGGCGGCGTGACGCTGTATGCGCCCAGCGCCAAGGGGTCAGCCACCCAGTTCATCAGGTGGCAGTCGATGGGTTGTAAATCCGGCTGGCGCAGTTCGCCGCGCAGGGTTTCCAGCGCCCGCTTGAGCGCACCCGTTTCACCCAGCGAAAGCAGTTCGCGGGCATAATCCCCGGTGCAGAACGCCGTCCATACCACCTGATTAGTTTCATGACCGAAGGAAGGTGACCACCACATCGGCGGCGTGCCAGCGCTGTAGAGCGCCATAATGCCTTCCGGCGCGATGGACTGCTCGAAGCGGTATACCAGCTTAATGCCTGGCCCCATACGCAGACCGTTGATCGCGTTCTGTTTGTGGGCGGGCAGCGGTGGGTCAAACAGGACTGTGCCTGCCTGCAACACACCCAGCGGCAGCGTGATGATGGCGTTTTCCGCCTCGAACATCCCGGTGCTGGTTTCGACCTGCACGCCCGCGCCTGACCATGTTATACGCTTGACCAGGGTATTCAGTCGCAAATCCAGCCCTTCGGCCAGATGATTGATGAGCGAGTCATAGCCATCGAGGATACGGAAGTCATTTTCTCCCACCGACGAATCGTGCATTTCCGCCAGTGCTGCTTCAGCGCTGCGGTACTCCATCGAATCGCCGGAAGCATTGGCGAAGGCGCGGCGCGTGTATTCAAGCTGCTCGTCGCTGAAGCCGATGCGGCGCAGATACGCCCCAAATGCTTCATCGCCAGGCAGGACAGGTACATCCGGCAGCGTCCAGCTTCGTGTTATATCAAAGGCAGGGTTCTGGCGCGCTTCCCGCATCAACTTGAGCGACCCATCCGCCAGGCGGACAAGCGAGTCGTCGGTTTTGCGCCAGTGCAGGGTACGGAGGTTCAGTCTCCGTACTAATGTTCAGGTCGGGGCGAGATCACCATGAATGAACTCTGCGCCGAATTCAACGGGGATGTTGGCAAAGCTGCGGTTGGTATACACCCGCCCGCCGGTTCGCTCGCGCGCTTCCACTACCGTAACAGCCCGACCTGCATCCTGAAGATCGCGTCCTGCTGCTAACCCGGCAATGCCAGCGCCGATGACGATGGTAGACATAAAACACCTGTGTAGTAGTGCGATTGCTTTCGCTTAAAGCCACTATAGCACGACTCCTGAAACGAGTCCATAGGGCTGATGACGGAATTAACGCCCTTCTTATGATGGAAAATTGACATTTGCCGAATCGGTTCTGTCGATTTATTATCTGCCCTTCTCCGTTCTGTTGTTCCTTCAAAGGAATCATTGATGGTCGCAGTCACAGACCCGTCTGAGACAAAAACCAGTCGAAAAAAAACGCGGGAAAAAAATCGGGGCGTTTTGATGGCCCTGCCCGCCGTTGTCTGGTTAGGCATATTCTTCCTGCTTCCGGTGTTAATTGTGCTGGCGATCAGCTTCCTGACGCCTGCTCCCGGCGGCGCGGGCGGGCAGGCCCCCGTCACGCTCGATAATTACACCTATGTTTTCGACTTTTATAAAGAACGTCCGATTTATTTCCCCATCATCATCCGCTCAATCTGGATTTCGCTGCTGACCACCGTCATCTGCCTTCTCCTCGGTTATCCGCTTTCCTTTTTCATCAGCACCCGCCGTAACCCGCGTATGCGCCAGTTCGCCATGTTCCTCATCATCCTGCCTTTCTGGACAAATTTCATCGTGCGAACTTATGCCCTCAAGGCTATCATCGCCCCGGAAGGGCCGTTGAGTTCCGTCTTAGGCACTATCGGGTTGATTCAGGGACAGCTTGACTGGCTTAATACGCGCGAGGCTGTTATTCTCGGTCTGGTTTACAGCTATCTGCCCTTTATGGTGCTGCCGATTTATGCTTCGGTTGAACGGTTTGACTTCCACTATGTTGAAGCTGCTAACGACCTCGGCGCGAATGACTGGAAAAGTTTCTGGCGCGTGGTCTTTCCGCTCACACTACCAGGGGTAGTCGCCGGTTTTATCCTGGTGTTCATCCCCACCATCGGCGCTTTTGTCACGCCTGAACTGCTGGGCGGCACCCAGGGTTACATGATTAGCAATCTGATTCAGCAGAATATTCGCGGTACCGGCGCGAACTATCCGCGCGGTTCAGCCTTGTCGGTGGTGTTGATGATGATCGTGACGATAGGAGTTTTCGTCTATTTACGCTACGGTGATCGGCAGGCACAGCGATGACCCAACAGGCGCTCCCTCCCGCTGCCTCGCTCAACGCGGTGGTAGCCTTCGACCATGCCCAGATTCGGCGCGACATGCTCGTCCGCCGCATCGGCAAAATTGGCTTTTTTCTCAATCCTATCGTGGCCTACTTTTTTCTCTGGGCTCCGATCGTCATGCTGGTGATTTACTCGTTTAACAACAGCAAATCCATCTCGGTATGGGGCGGGCTGACGGTGAACTGGTACACCAACATGTTCGCCGCCGACAATGAATTCAGCCGCAATATGCTGGATTCCGTCCGCAACAGCCTCATCGTTGGTTTCGCCTCCATGCTGATTTCAACGACACTTGGTACGATGGTCGCGCTGTCGCTGGAACGCGGGCGTTTCCCTGGCAAGCGCCTGCTGGATGGCCTGCTTTATCTGCCGGTTGTCATTCCAGAGATCACCCAGGCCGTCTCGCTGGCCGTGTTTTTTAAGTCGGTCTTCGATATTGTCAACAGCAGTACCGGGGCTAACCTCACTTACGGTTATGGCACGATCATCATCGGCCATGTCGTCTTTTCCATTTCCTTCGTCACCATCACCGTCCGGGCGCGGCTGGCGGATATGAACCCCCGCTGGGAAGAAGCCGCCCGCGACCTGGGCGCGAACGAGTGGCGCACCTTCTGGCGGGTGACTTTCCCGCTCATTTTGCCCGGTGTCATCTCCGGTGCGCTGCTCGCTTTCACCCTCTCGCTCGATGATTACATCGTGACTTTTTTCAACAATGGTGTTGGTACTAGCACCCTGCCTATTTTTGTATATAGTTCGCTCCGGCAGCGGGTGTCGCCGGAGATTAACGCGGTTTCAACGCTGATGCTGGTAGCATCAATGTTACTGGTTGGCTTCTCGCTCGCCATGCAAAATCGTGGTGCGTCGCGGTCGTAAATCCAGATGATCTGCTTTACACATTACCGAAGGTTTCATGTTTCAGGAGGCAGTTAAGAATGATTCGTAAGGTCGTAATGGTGTTGTGTTTATTCGCGCTGACGCTCGGTTTGCCCGCCGCTGCTCAGGAGGAGTCGTCCACAGCAACCGGGTGGACATGCCCGGAAGGCTTCGAGGGGCAAACCCTCAGCTTCTATAACTGGACAACCTATATCGCTGAAGATACGGTTGCCAACTTCCGCCGTCTGTGCAGTGGTGTTTCCCTGGATACCCCGCTGGATGATCCGAGCATCACCGTTCGCGTCGAGGAAGATTTCTTCGGCAGCAACGAAGACCTGGTCGCCCGGCTGAGGCAGGGCAATCCCGGTTATGATGTGACCGTGCCAACCGGGAACTTCATCCCCCAGATGGCCCGCGAAGGTCAGCTTGAACCGCTCGACCTGAGCAAAATCCCCAACTTCCAGAATGTTTCTGAATTCCTGCAAAGCCCCGCTTATGATCCCGAAAATCAGTACAGTGTCCCGTACCAGTGGGGTACCATTGGCGTGGGCTACAATAAGGATGCTGTCGGCAAGGAAATCACCAGTTGGGAAGATGTCTGGAATTATGAAGGCAACGTCGCCTGGCTGGAAGACCCGCGCTTTATGCTCGGCATCGCTCTCGATTTGCTCGGCTATGACCCCAACAGCACCGATGCCAACGAAATCGCCGAAGCACGTGATTACCTGCTGGATCGCGGCTCAAACGTCCGCGCCATCGCGGTTGATGACGGGCAGGAAAAGCTGCTCAGCGGTGAAGTGGACATCGTGATTGAATACAGCGGCGACATTTTCCAGATCATCGCCGACTGCGAAGCGAACCCTGACCAGGGCTGCGCTGATAAATTCGCCTTTGCCCTGCCGTCAGAAGGCACGGTGCGCTGGGTGGATAATCTCACCATTGCTGCCGGTGCGCCCAATCCCGAACTGGCGCACGCCTTCATTGACTATATTCTCGATGCCCAGGTCGGCGCGGACATCAGCAATTTCACAGCCTATGCGTCGCCCAATCAGGCCGCTATCGACGCTGGCCTCATTGACGAAGAACTGCTCTCTGACCCGATCATTTATCCGTCGGAAGAAACCAGCGCCATCCTCTTTGACCTCATTGATGTCGGGGATGCTGCCCAGCTTTACAACGATGCCTGGACAGAACTGCGCGTTCTGCTCGGCCAGTAAAAATAGTGAGCTTCCTCTCCCGGATATGCCGGGAGGGGAAACACTTGTGACGAGTTTTGCCTGGGTTTTGCACAGGATAATTTTGTGACCCAATACGACGTTGAACTCATAAATGTGATTAAGGAATTCCCAACACCGCGTCAGGATGGAACGGTGCGGGCGGTGGACGACATCTCGTTGAACATCAGCGTGGGGGAATTCTTCGCCCTGCTGGGGCCATCTGGCTGCGGCAAAACCACCACCCTGCGGATGATCGCCGGCTTTGAGGAAACTTCCTCCGGTCAGATTTTGATTCGCGGTCAGGCCGTGCAGAATGTGCCGCCCTTTCACCGCCCCGTCAACACCGTTTTTCAGGATTATGCGCTCTTTCCCCACATGACCGCCCTGCAAAATGTGATGTTCGGGCTGGAGATGGAAGGCGTCAAACGCGATGAGGCGCAGCGCCGCGCTCGCGAGGCGCTGGAATTGGTGCGTTTGCCCCAGGCCGCAGACCGCAAACCGCGCCAGCTTTCCGGTGGTATGCAGCAGCGCGTGGCGCTGGCCCGTGCTTTGGTGAAACGGCCTGCCGTGCTGCTGCTGGATGAGCCGCTGGGTGCGCTCGACCTGAAACTGCGGCAGGCGATGCAGTTTGAACTCAAGGCCATGCAGAAAAGCCTCGGTATCACCTTCATCTTCGTCACCCACGATCAGGAAGAAGCCATGACTATGGCTGACCGCATCGCCGTGATGGACAGAGGCAAAGTGTTGCAGGTCGGCACGCCGGAAGAAATTTACGACACGCCCCACACCAAATTTGTGGCCGACTTCATCGGCGAAACCAACTTCGTCAAAGGCACGCTGGTCGATAAAAACGGCACCATCGGCACCGTTAAGCTGGACGAAGCCACTGTGACCAAAGCCGTCCTGACTGACCTCGACCTGCCAACCGGGCGCGAAGTAACCGTCGCCATCCGCCCGGAGAAACTCAACCTTTTCCCCTCCACTGGCGTCATGAAATATCCTGATGGCAGCAGCGACACGGCGGAAAATTATAAAAACGCCGTCCTCAAAGACCCCGACATCAATCTATTCCCGGCCAAAGTCCGCCAGGATGTCTATATCGGGACGGACACGCGCTATGTCATTGCCATCGGCCAGACCGAAAATATTGAACTGACAGCGCGGGTACAGAATTTCGGGCTGCGTTCCGAAAGCTGGTATCAGAAAGGCCAGACTGTCAACGTCTTCTGGGACACCGATACCGCTCGTATTCTCTCAGAGTAAAGTGCATCCCCTCTGCTGTCAAATGCCGAGGGGCATCCCATCTTCAGACTTGCCCGCTGATTAGCCGCCGCGCTTCATCAGACATGATTCCTTAAAACCTTTTGCATTGCCCGCGCTTGCATCTGATGGCATAATCTAAAATAGTTCAGCTTACCTAATCTTTCAGCCGAGACTGCCATGCAAAACGAAAATTCACCCGCACTCAGCATCTTCCTGACGGCTGCCAGCAGCGGCCTGGGTCGGGAAATCACCCGTCAGGCTGTCGCGCGCGGCCACCGTGTCACCGGCCTGACCGACGGTTCAGCGGGCGCTGCCCTCGTCCGTGCCGACGGTGGCCTGCCTGCCTTCTCCGATCCTTTCCGCGCCGGGGAAATCAAAAGCCTGCTCAAAATGGCGAGCGCTGATGTTGTCATTCAGATTAATACCCAGGCAGCCAACAGCTTCCCCCTGAAAAGTACCCCCTGGCACGACAGCAAACGCATCCTCACCGAAGGCACCAACGCCCTGCTGGATGCTGTCTCGGAGAGCGAAACTGTCAAATTCATCGTCTACGCCAGCTACGCCTTCCTCTATGGGGACAGACACGGCGAAATCGTGGATGAAAGCGCCGCCCTGCGTGAAACCGCGCTCACCAGCGCCGCTGTACAGGCGGAAGAACGTGTGCTGCATCACCCCATTCCCTCCAGCGTACTGCGTGCCGGAACGATCTACGGGCCGGGGGACAGCGGCACAGAAACACTGGGCGAGTCGCTGCGCTACGGGCGCGGTATTTATACTGGCAGTTCGCACAGCATCCGCAGTTGGATACATACCGCCGACCTAGCCCGCGCTATTGTCCTGACGGCGGAAAAACAGATTCCCGACTCAGTCTTCAACGTCGCTGATGACACACCCGCCAGTCCGGCGCAGTTCGCCGCTTATCTGGCGACCAGTATGGGGCTGCCCGCGCCCGCTGCCATCTCATCATTTGCGTTGAATCTGATGACCAATCCGGCCCAGCGGGAAATGCTCGATCTGTCGGTGGCCGTCAAAAACGATAAGGTGAAAGAAACGCTTGGCTGGTCGCCCAGGTTCCCGTCCCATCAGGCTGGTCTCGACCAGACCTTGCTCGCCTGGCGTGCTGGTGAACCCCTCAAAGCCTGAGTGCCATTGGGATTACCCGCCGGGAAATGCCAGGCGGGTCAGAACGCCTTTAGTGCGCTTCCCGCCGGAAAAAGGTAGTTAGCCTCTGGCGGCTGGAGGCGCAAAAGCGAAATCGGTTTATGGTAGATCGAATACGGACGTACAATCCCTGAACCACAGGGAATCCTGGAAAGTAAGTCATAACAAATATGCTCAAAGCAGTTCTCTTTGATCTCGATGATACCCTGCTGGACTGGAGCGGCTTCTCTGACGAGTGGCCCAACTTCGAACGCCAGTTTTTGCGCCGCGTTTTCGAGTACGTCGGCACCGGGGCGCACCCCATCCCGGACTTTGACGCTTTTGCGGCGGACTTCCGGGCGCGGATGCGTGATGCCTGGGATTCCGGGCGCGGTACGCTTGTCGCCCCCAATCTCGGCGTCGTGCTGCTGCAAGCGGTTGAAGCCGCTGGTGTGCCAGCCGGTACCCATGAAGTTCGCGCCCTGCTGCAAGCCTACCAGTGGACAGCCGTCCCCGGCACAGTCCTCTTCCCGGAAGTGCCAGAGGTGCTGACTCTGCTGCGCGATAACGGGATTAAGGTTGCCATCGTCACCAACGCCGGTCAGCCCATGTGGCTGCGCGATCTCGAAATCGATGCCCACGGTCTGTTGCAGCACTTCCCCGACGTTCGCATCTCGGCTGCCGATGTCGGCTACCTCAAACCCCATCCGGCCATCTTTCAGGCTGCTCTCGATGCGCTTGGCATCACGCCCGATGAAGGTGTCTTCGTCGGTGATAACCCGGTGGCCGATGTTGCCGGGGCGCAGGGCGCGGGGATGCGTGCCATTCTGCGAATCATCAGCCCGGTGCAGCCCATGTTGAGCGGCCTGATCGTTCCCGATGCCGCCATCAACAGCCTGACCGAACTCCCGCCCATTCTGGACGACTGGTTCCCCGGCTGGCGGAAGGCATAAACCCAACTTTATGCTGCTTGCCAACCCGGATCGCAATCTGATCGTCACCGGTTACACCGGCCCGAACCAGCCGCGCATCGGCCAGCAGGTCGCCGAACGCCTGAAGATGCGCTATGTCAACGTCGATATGCTGCTGGAAGCCCGCGCCGACATGCCGATTGACGACCTGCGGACGCGCTTTGGCGAAGCCCGCCTGAAAACGCTGGAAGCTGAGGTGATGCGCGATGTGCTGCTGATGCGCGGCGCAGTCATCCGCATCGGCGGCGAAACGCTGCTGCGCGGCGACAATGCCAAACGGGTGATGGAAACGGGTACGGTCTTTTGTCTGGTGGTTTCGCTGGATGCCGTTTTACAGCGCCTTCATCTCTCGCTCGGTGGCCGCTACCACAACCCCCACGAGCGCGCCCTGGCAATCGGCAGGCTCAAACGCGAATGGGCCGTCCGCAAGCTGGATGGCGTGCGCGAGGTTGACGCCACCTACCTCACCGAAGCCGAAACCATCGACGCCATGATCGCCTCCTGGCGCGGCCAGCCCATCACCGCGCCCCTTCCAGCCGTCAAAGCTGACGTGAAAACTTAAAACCGCAGCTTTTCACTTTAACTGTTTAATCCTCGCGTGGCCGCCACGAGGCATAACTTTCACTGCCGGTATTCCAAGTCAGACGTTTTTCGTGAGTCCCATCTGTATTTATTATGTAAATCTCTCCCAAGCGCTGGGTTAAATCCCCTAGATTCCTATAAAAAAGAAGTCGAGTACCATAAGGATTCCATACAAGCTGGTTGGTGAAATGTGATGAGGATGTTAATTGGCGAATGTCGCTACCATCCGCACTGATTACATAGATACCATGTTTCTCATCTGGGGTGTCTCCTAAAAATGCGATTTGACTACCATTAGGCGACCAGACTGGCCCTCCCATCTCAAGATTTGCCTGAGTAAACAATTGAGTATCAATATCGGTTGGCGTGAATGTATAAATTCTTAGCATGGGCGATGTGTCCCATTCAGTTGTAACAATTCTGCGGCCATCAGATGACCAATCAGCAACCATTGCAGGTTCAATGTCGATTAATGTTTCATCGGTGCCATCAATGTGAGCAACATAAACCTCACCCATATTCCCCCTATCACCATAATCCAAATAAGCAATGCGCTGACCATCAGCTAACCAGTTAGGCTGCGCGATCATAGAAGGGCGTGCAGTCAAGCGGACTGCCGCTCCGGTGCTCACATCAATGATAAACAGCGGCCAAGTAGCACCAACCCATGCTGTGAGCGCAATTTTTTGACCATCCGGTGACCAAACAATATCCCTATGAATGTTTGGAAAATCGCTTGCGGTGAGGCGTCGAATGTTGTCTCCATTAGCGTTCATCAGATAAAGAGCAGTTTTATTATCAGCTAGGACAACAAATGCAATCTGCTCACCATTAGGTGACCAGACGCCTTGCCCCGCGTTAAGCGAGGGTGTGAGGTTAAGATGAATATCGCGTTCAACATCCATGAGATAAAGATTATTGAACTTTTCATCGCGTTTGGTGTACAAAATCTCGTCCCCGCGCGGCAGCCGTCCCACGACGCTGCCCATGCCCACCAGCCCCGCGTTCAAAATGGTCAGCGCCAGCCCCCACCGCAGCAAAAATTTCCCCATTCGCATCATTTTTTATGCTCATCCCGACAACCATCACCTGAATCATTGTATAAGCCCTTCGCCGCGTTGTGCCTTGCGGTTTGCCGCCGCCCGTCCTGCGAGTGGCTACCTCCAAAGGTCGTATAATGATTGCAGGAGCCTTCAAGGCTAAGATGTGTTTCGTGTACCAATCGTCAATCAGCACATATAATACGGTGAAGAAGGTTTCCAAATCCATCATACCCTCCTTTGGTGCTACAACGGATTGTATTGGATTTGGCGACCTTCCTCTACTTAGTGAACAAGCCTTGAAGCCCCCAGCTTTGTGAAAGAAATGCCATCCCTCAGTTAAAAGTGTCGGAGACTGAACCACTTCGTAGAGAGGGGAGAAAAACGGATTCGGTTTGTCCGTGAGATTCCGGTTTGCCCTTGCCAAGAAAACCCTATAGCCGTTGGGAGCGGATCGACTACAATGGTGGTAGAGGTGAATCATATCGTCATGATCGAACCCATTCATCAAGACCCGGCAGACCTGGCGCTGACGATTGCTGCTGGAAAGCTGGCCGCGCCGCTGACGATACTCAAGCAGGAAACCGTGCGCCTGAACGAGTGGACGCTGACCTTTCATATCATAGGGGAAAGCCATCTGGTGACGATTGCGCGGGATGAGCAGCCGGTGTTGTGTGAACTGCTGGCGTGCGTCGAAGTTGCCGCCGGTTCGTGCCTGCACCAGCACCATTTTGGCGATCTGGCCGCGCACCGTTATGAGCAGCCGGGGTATTCCATCGCTGTCAGGTTCAACGACTGCGCCGATGATGAACCGGCGCTTCCTGGCGATGGCGCGCTGGAAGTGAAATTTCCGGCGACTGCCGGGCATACACCGCTGACGCGCATCATCTGGTCACAGACGGGTGAACATGGGCTGCGCTGGCGCACACTGCACCTGTATCCCGGCGAGAGTGGGCTGGTGTGTGTGCATTCGGTGTCGCATTTTGACGCCCTGAATTATAATCGGACATCATAATCCAAACGCGCCCTGAAAGAGGAATGCTCCATGCGAAAAATTGCGCTGTGCCTGTTTTTACTTTTATTCGTGGTATTCCCGGTTTTGGCTCAGGACGAAGCGGCGGCTGTCGCATCGCCGAACTTTTTGTCACTGGTTGGCTCGGCGCTGGTGTGGTCAGTTTTAGCGGTCGTGATCGCACAGGGGGCCAGTATTCTGCTGATGTGGCTGCTGGGGCTGCCGCCGAGTAAGCTGACGCACGAAATTGAGGATGTGCAAAATGCAGCAGTGGGCGCGACATTTTTTATCATCTCACTCACGGCGGCGCTGTTCGTCGGCTTCATGACCAGCGACGGTTTCACGCCAGACCCGCCCCCTCTGGAAAGCGCAGCCTGGATTATCGGTGGTGTGCTGCTGGCCTTCGTCATGACGGTCATCCTGTTCATGATTACCCACCGGGTGATGGGCCGCCTGCCAAATGAAAATGTGCTGACCTATATCCGGCGCGAGGTGGTGCTGGAACAGAACGCGGCGCTGGCCTTTTTCCTGGGCGGTATCGCGGTCACACCGTTCATCAGCATCGTGTTTCAACTGCTGTAGAGCCAATAGCCTCACGCCTCAGCCCGTTGACGGCGAGGGAATAAGCGAACCCAAAAGCATTCTCGTCACAGCGAGGGTGCTTTTTAATCCCACTGGCGCCAGCCTTTTTCATAGGCTTGTGTGAGGACAGGATTATCGAGCGTGTTGATTCCCGTCTCCAGAGCGGCGATGTCCGGGTCGAAAACCAGCGCTGACGCCAGCACCCCCGGCGTCAGGTAACGCAGCGGCAGGGATTCATCGACACGCACCTGCGCCGGACGCTGCGGCGTGCCGATGACAAAACCCCATTCGCCAAAGGACGGCACATAGGTGCGGAGCGGCAGCACCTGAAAATCACTGGCGGCAATGGTGTTGGCAATCGTCCAGAAGGCCTCGCGCACAAAATAGGGTGATGTGGCCTGTGTCACGAAGGCTCCATCGGGCGAGATGTGCTGGCGCAGCAGGCGGTAAAACTGCTGGCTGTAGAGCTTGCTCAGGCTTTCGTTGTTCGGGTCGGGCAGGTCGATGATGACCACCGGATAGACATCGGAACTTTGTTCGAGATAGCGGTAAGCGTCGTCGTTGATGACGGTGACACGCGGGTCATCGAGCGAGTCCTGATTAATTTTCCGCAGCAGCAGACTCGTCCGCGCCAACTGAGTTACTTCCGGGTCGAGATCGACGATGATGATGCGCTCCACATCGTCGTATTTCAGCAGTTCGCGCGCCACCGCGCCGTCACCACCACCCAGCACCAGCACCGTTTCGCGTGAACGTGCCGCGCTCATCACCGGGTGTACCAGCACCTCATGATAGCGGTACTCGTCGCGGCTGCTCAACTGCAAATTGCCATCGAGGAACAGGCGCACATCTTCGTTATTGCGGGTGATGATGATACGCTGGTAGGTGGTTTGCTGACGGTGAATGATAACATCACTGTAAAGCTGCTGTTCGAAAGCGTGGACAAAATTGGCGGAAAATATCGTCCCAGCGATCATGAGCGCCAGCGCTATAGCCCAGCCTATCGTCAAACGAGTGCGCCATCTGGCGGCGATGCGCCCACGAAACAGATTCAGGCACAACCCCGCTACCAGCACATTCAGCAGCCCCATGATGAAGGCCGTCTGCGTGACGCCGAGAAGCGGCAGCAAAATGACGGGGAAAGCCAGTGACCCCACCAGTGCACCCAGATAATCGAGCGAGAGAATATCAGCCAACGCTTTGCTGAGGTCAGCGCGATGGGCGACAATGCGGGTCAGCAGGGGGATTTCCAGCCCAATGCAGATACCCACCGCCAGCGTCACCAGCAGCATGGTCAGGTAGTAGTAGGATTCTTCGCCGAGGGTGAAGACCGCGTAGAGCAGCGCCGCCGAGTCTCCTCCTAATATTCCGGTCAGTATTTCGACTTTGACGAACCAGC
>CAYUTY010000040.1:0-53057 GCA_964447795.1 uncultured Anaerolineaceae bacterium | reverse complement strand
GACGAAATCGGGCGTTAGTTGGAAGCCCAGGCCGCCCGCACGATTGCCGAGCGCGGCGGGCTGTTGATCTGTACATCGCTCGGTAATTCACTGTATAATCTGATGCTGAACCCGACGCTTTCCGATCTGGTGGGCGGTATCGAGTCGGTGACGCTTTCCGACGAGGAAGCCCGCCGCCGGGGGACGCAGAAATCGGTGCTGGAGCGACGCGCACCGCCGACATTCGATGTACTGATTGAGCTGCAAAACCGCAACCGGCTGGCCGTCCATGAGGACGTGTCGGCTGCGGTGGACGCGCAGTTACGCGGGCGACCGCTGCCCATCGAAATGCGGGCGCGCAACGCGGCAGGTGAGATCGAAATCGAAACCACCCAGCCGGACAGCCGTCAGCCTAACGAACGCGGCAGCCGCAACGGCAGCGCTCATGGAAACGGCAATGGTAACGGACATGGTGCGGCAAACGCGCGTCGTCCGATGCGGCAGGATGCAGCGGAAGCCTCTGATCAGCGAGCGGCAGGCAATGGCGCAACACGGACAGAAAGCATCCGTTTGTATGCTTACGGCGTGGCGCGTAATCGCTTGCAGCAGTCGGCCAAGCGGCTGCACGTCCCGGCGCAGATCGTGGATGATTTCGGCCAGGCCGAAGCGATTGTCACGCTCAAGAACTACTACCGTCGCCGTCCCAAGCTGATTGTGGATGCGGAACGGCGCGGCACGCCGATTTATGTGCTGCGAGCCAACACGATTTCGCAGATGGAATCCTTCCTGATTGATCTGTTCGGATTGGAGGATCATCGCGGCGACCCTTTTGAGATCGCCATTGAGGAGGCCAAAGCCGCCATCATCCGGGTGCGCGGCGGGGCGGAGTATGTTGATCTGGCACCGCAGCCCACGCCGATTCGCCGCCGTCAGCATGAACTGGCACACCAGTATGAGCTGACGACAGAGAGCTGGGGCGACGAACCGGAACGGCATGTGCGTATTCTGCGCGAGTAGCCAGTTTCAACTGTTGCTATCACTGATGTAAACGCCCCGTGACAGGCGGGGCGAATAAGCAGCGGATTCAGACAGGGCTTTTCAGGGAATGTGGTTCACACAATCACTCGCTGAAGATGCCCTGTTTTCGCTTCATGCGGCGTATAAAGCCAGGTCACTGCAATAAAGGGACTTGAAAATAAACAGAGAGGGCGCAGCAGCCCTCTCTCATCAAGCGGATGGGGTTGTTCCCTGCTCAATTGGGCCAGTTGCGGCGTCCGCTGTTACCGGGGTTGTTATTGCCAGGACGACGGTTAAGCGGGTGTTCGCGGCTTTCGCCAATGGCGCGGCGGGCTTTCTGGATGTCGCTCTCGTGTTTGAGCAGCACGGTAAGGGTGGTTTCGAGCGTTTTGCGATCCAGATTATCAGCATTGAGCATAACCAGCGCTTTAGCCCAGTCAATCGTTTCCGATACGCTGGGGCTTTTCTTCAAGTCCATCTGGCGCAGGCTTTGTACTGCCTCGACGGCCTGCTGCGCCAGCTTATTGCTGAGTTCTGGTACACGCATTTTGACGATGTTCAACTCGGCTTCATGGCTGGGGTAGTCAATAAAGAGATAGAGACAGCGGCGTTTGAGCGCCTCTGACAGCTCGCGGGTGTTGTTGCTGGTCAGCACGACGATAGGCATGTGCCGGGCCTTGATGGTGCCGAGTTCGGGGACAGACACCTGAAAATCGCTGAGGATTTCCAGCAGGAAGGCCTCAAACTCCGCATCGGCGCGGTCAATTTCGTCGATCAGCAGGACAACCGGTTCTGGCGAGGTGATGGCTTGCAGCAGCGGGCGCGCCAGCAGGAAACGATCCGAGAAAAAAGCGTTCTCTTCCGCGCCGAGGCGGTCTGCCGCTTCAGTCAGGCTGCCTGCGCTGGCGAGGATTTCACTGAGTTTATCCCGCAGAAGCTGGGTATAAAGCATCTGCTTGGCGTATTCCCATTCATAGAGCGCCTTGCCTTCGTCCAGCCCTTCATAACACTGAAGGCGGATGAGCGGTTTGCCGGTGGCCTTAGCCCAGGCTTTTGCCAGTTCGGTTTTGCCGACGCCCGCCGGGCCTTCGGTGAGGATAGGCTTTTCCAGTTTTTCGGCCAGGAACATGACAGTAGAAATCTCATCCGTTGATATGTACTGCTGTTCGCTGAGGGATTGTGTAACCTGGCCTATGTCTTTGAACATGATAGCTATGTCTCCGTTGTTCACCTTCATGGGCGATTATAGCCCCACGCGGGCAGCAGAGACAAACGCGCTGGCCTGATAAAACGGCTAGGTAAGCTGTTCATCAGTTTTACCGAAGCGGCGGGTGCGACGGTTATATTCCTCAATGGCTGTAATCAGCTCACTTCGGTCAAAGTCCGGCCAGTAGGTGGGCGTGACATAATATTCGCTGTAGGCACCCTGCCAGATGAGAAAATTGCTGACGCGCAGTTCGCCGCTGGTGCGAATGATGAGATCGGGGTCAGGCAGGTCGCCGGTGTACATGTAACTGTTGAGCAGGTCTTCCGTCACCTGCTCTGCCGGGACGCCCGCCGCAATGATCTTTTTCACCGCCTGCACAATTTCATCACGCCCGCCATAATTGAAGGCGACGTTCAGAATCAGGCGGTGATTATCTTTGGTGTAATCGCAGGCATAGCGGATTTTACGCTGCAAGGCCGGGGCGATCTGTTCCATCTGCCCGATATGGCGAATCTGTACGCCGTTCTGGCTGAGTTCTTTCAGTTCGCGGTCAATGACGGTTTCGAGAATAGTCATCAACATGCGGACTTCCAGCGGGGGGCGACGCCAGTTTTCAGTCGAGAAGGCATAAATGGTCAGCACTTCCACGCCGAGTTCGACGCAGGCCCGGATGATGCGGCGCAGATTTTCCGTACCGTGCCGGTGGCCTTCAGTACGGGGCAGGCCGCGCGCTTTTGCCCAGCGCCCATTGCCATCCATGATGATAGCAATATGCGTAGGCACTGGAAGCGTCGGCGCTTCCTCCTGTGCGTTGGGGGCGATGATGACCATGTTTCAACCACCTTGCGGAGTAACCAGCCTGTGTGTAGTACACCAGGGCAGGCAAAATTCCTTAAAAGAGCTGCCAGTTGATCGCTTATCTTTATCTAGCCAATAGAATAATCGACTGCTATAAGTTACTCGTTTGAATAACATGATTTGCACCCTGTCGATTGGGCGTAATAAGCGGCTGGCAGCCGCTGACGGGTAATTACAGATCCATAATATCTTTTTCTTTAGCCTTGCCCAGTTCTTCTACCTGCGCGATGAACTGGTCGGTCAGCTTTTGCACTTCGGCTTCGCCGCGTTCCAGATCATCCTCGGAGATCATGCCCTCTTTTTCAAAATCCTTGAGATCATCATTGCCGCTGCGCCGGATATTGCGGATGGCTACTTTGGCCTCCTCCATGCGCTTGTGGAGAAATTTCACCAGATCCTGGCGGCGTTCGCGCGGCAGCGGCGGCATGTTGAGGCGGATGACATCACCATCGATATTGGGGTTTATGCCAATCTCGGACTGCTGGATGGCTTTTTCGATGGATTTGACAGCCGTTTTATCAAAGGGGCGAATCAGGATTTGCATCGGCTCCGGGGTAGAGATGGTGGCAAGCTGGCGCAGCTCGGTTTCCTGGCCGTAATAATCGACGTGGAGACGGTCTACCAGCGCGGTGCTGGCACGCCCGCCCCGGATGCCGTGTAAGTCTTCCTCGAAGACACTCATGGTCGACTTCATCTTGCTTTTGGTTTCGTTGATAATGTCATTTATCATCATGTCCTCCGTCGTAAAAGAAGTTGATCTTGAGTAACAAGGTATGAGGTATAAGCAAAAACTGTTTTAGCTCATACTTCGTTACTCATGCCTCACCCTTTCCAACCCTGCCAGCCGCGGGCCTGCCAGGCGGCATAGAGCGCCACTGAACCGGCTGTCGCCACATTGAGACTGTCGAGGTGGCCGCGCATGGGTAAAGAGAGCAGAATATCACAGGTTTCGCGCACAAGGCGGCGCATTCCTTCACCTTCGCTGCCGAGGACAACGCCTATCGGCATATCGAGATTGGTTTTATCAATCGGCGGAATATCTGGCCCGGCTTCCAGGCCGACCAGCCATACATCCTGTTCTTTCAGGTCTTTCATGGTATTGACGAGATTCGTCACCTGGGCAACATGCAGGTATTCGACCGCGCCGGATGAGGCGTTCACCACCGATGGTGTGATCGAGACACTGCGCCGTTCCTGCATGATGATGCCATGCACGCCGACTGAATCGGCCACACGCAGCAGAACACCAACATTCTGCGGGTCTTTGAGCAGGTCAAGCAGCAGGATGAAAGGTTTTTCGCCGCGCTGTGCCGCCAGCGCGAGAATATCCTCAACATCGACATAGGGGTATTCACCAGCACGCAGCACCATATTCTGATGATTGGCACCGCCTGCCAGATCGTCAATGATGCGGCGGGGCGTGCGCTGAATTCTCACGCCGCGTTCCTGCGCCACTTTCACAATATCGGCGACCATGCCTTTTTCTTCAACGGTTTCGGTCAGCAGCAGTTGTTCGACGCTGCGTCGGCCTGCCCGCAGCGTTTCCATCACCGCCCAGTGTCCGTAAACAAATTCTGTCATACCCTGCATCCTACGTCTTTCCGCCGCCAACCGGATTTTCAGCCAGCCAGCGGCGTGTATCGTTCACCTTACTGTAAATAACCACCCGCCCACAAGCACTCAGGTGTGAAAAGACAGCGGCGGCATTAGTCTGCCGCTGCATGAATACGATTCAATTCGCTCGCCAGACCGTGCCATCAGCCCGGTCTTCCAGCGTCACGCCGAGGCGTGCCAGCTCGTCACGGATGCGGTCACTTTCGGCAAAGTTTCTGGTCTGACGCGCTGATGTCCGCAGGTCGATCAAAAGCTGCACCAGCCCGGCTTCGCGCTGACCGCCCCCGGATGCCGCTTCAGTGTCAGGGATGATGCCCAGCACATCGCCGCCCAATTCGCGGTAAAGCGTATCTATCGCTTCCAGAACCGATTTGCCAATGGCTGCACCGCTGTTGAGCAAAGTGTTAACCTCGCGGGTGAGTTCCTGCAAAACAGCGATGGCTTTAGGTGCGTTAAAGTCGTCATCCATGACTGCTCTGAATTCGGTTCTGGTCGTCTCCAGCCGGGGCAGAATACTATTTCCCTCATCTGTAGCCGGGGCGGATGCTAACATCTGCCGCGCCAGGCGTACTGACGTGTAGAGCCGTTCCCATCCCGCCGTCGCCGCTCCCAGCGCTTCATCGCTGTAATCAACCGGATTGCTGTAATGGGCGCTCAGTGAGAAATAACGGATAACTTCCGGGCGATGTTTCTTGAGGGCGTCCTTGATGGTGATGAAGTTGCCGAGACTCTTGGACATCTTCACCCCATCCACTGTCAGGCTGCCGACCAGCATCCAGTAGCGGGCGAATTCGGCATCATTGGCGCACTCGCTCTGGGCGATTTCGCTCTCGTTATGGGGGAAGATGTTATCGACACCGCCGCCGTGAATATCGAAGGTCGCGCCCAGATATTTCTTCGCCATCGCTGAACACTCGATATGCCAGCCGGGGAAGCCTTCGCCCCAGGGGCTTTCCCAGCGCAGGATATGTTCCGGTTCGGCACGTTTCCACAGGGCGAAATCTTCCGGGTTGCGCTTTTCGCCGCGCACAGCCTCGCGCGAACCGGCTTCCTGCGCCTCGACTTTACGATTGGAAAGTTTGCCATAGTTGGGCGCACTGGTCACATCAAAATAAACGCTGCCTTCGGCTTCGTAAGCGTGACCTTTGGCGATGAGTGTTTCGATCATCTTGATTTGTTCGGGAATGTGGCCGCTGGCACGCGGGGAAATATCGGGCCGTCTGACACCGAGTGCGTCCATGTCCTCGAAGTAATTACGCGCGTAAAATTCAACGATCTGCATGGGCTTGGCCTGAAGCTGCGAGGCTTTCTTAAGAATACGGTCTTCGCCTGTATCGAGCAGGTGGCCGACATCAGTCAGGTTTTGCACATACAACACATCCAGCCCGCTGTAACGCAGATAGCGGACGATGACATCAAAGCCAATATAGGTTTTGGCATGGCCGAGGTGGGCGTAATCCTGCACCGTTGGGCCGCAGACATAGATGCTCACGCGACCGGTTTCAAGCGGCACAAAATCCTGTTTCTCGCGCCCCAGGACATTATAAATCTTCAGCGCCATGCGCCTTCCTTACCTTGTAGATAATCCCTGAAATTCGTAATTTTAGCGCAGAACCGGGCAGCAGCACATATCGAATTGGCATAGAATGGCCTTGTAGGTTAATCCGTTGGAGGGAGAACAGCCACAATGCAGATGCCATACTTTCGCCGGTTTTTGGGCATAGTGCTGGTGTTTCTGCTGACATCAGCAGTCGTCAATGCACAGACTTATCCGTCACAGACCGATCCCTATATCAACGATTTCGCCAACCTGCTGACGCCGCAAACCGAACCGGTGCTGCGCGGTCTGCTGGAGACATTCAAAGCAGAACATGGTGTGGATATGGTGGTCGTGACCATCAACCGCGTCGGCCAGTACAATACAGGCGACAGCACCATTGAGTCGTTTGCCACGCGGCTGTTCAACACCTGGGGGATTGGCAGCGCTGCCACCAACCGGGGGATTCTGCTGCTGGTGGCGGTGGATGATCGTAAAGTGCGGCTGGAAGTTGGGCGCGGTTACGATTCGTCATATGACCAGAAAGCACAGGTGGTGATTGATGAACACATCCTGCCCGCCTTCCGCAATAATGATTATAACGGCGGCATTGAGAACGGCGTTCGCGCGGCAATTCATATGGTGACGGGCGAATGGCCCGCTGGCAGCCCAATTTCACTGGTGGTTGGGCGAGGTATTCTGAGCCTGCTGGCCGGGGGTGGTTTACTGGGATTAGGAGCAGTTGGCGTCGGCGCGTGGTTTTATATGCGGCATCGCTGCCCGGAATGTGGCAAGAGCGCACTCAGCATTCAGTCGCAGGTACTGGTTCATGCAACTGAGTATTCAAGCGGTGAAAGGGAATTCACCCGTTCCTGCGCCAACTGCGGTTTTCACAATGTGCAGCACATCACCATCCCCATCATCAGTCATTCCAGTGATTCGGACAGCAGTTCATCGTCATCTTCATCAAGTGACAGCGGCGGTAGTTCGGACGGCGGCGGCGCGAGTGGAAGCTGGTGAAAAAATCAGGGGCGCCCCTGTGGCTCTGGGACGCCCCCGCTAAGGAGAGGAAAACGATTACAATATCTATAACGCTCATCCTTGGCTTCATGTTACGGCTTGAATGCGTGAATCTCGTAAATTCTCCGTTAGTTTTTGTTACAACCTACTGTTAAGGTAATGGGATAAGGAGATGGGGCGAATTCATGTCCTGATTCGCCCCATCTTCATGAAGGTTTATGCCCCGCAGGAAAGTGTAGCCTGCGGCCGGCTGCTGCCGGGGTGACCAATCTGCTGGTCAGCCTGGAGGGTGACGGTTCCACCGCCGCTGTAGCTGATCTGCACGGAGGTGTTCCCGGCCAGGGATACCAGGCCAGTTTCCACAACCACACCGTTCACAATCAGGCGGTATTCGGTGGGGGCGCGCATGTCGCCTTCGCCAGCCTTACCGGTGTTGCGGATGGTGAAGACGGCCACACCGCTTTCGCAAGTGCCTCTCACCTGCAAGCTGGAGCAGTCCAGCCGGCTGGGATTATTTTTCTGGCAGCCCAGTGTACCCGTCTGAGTCGGAACTGGTGTCGAGGTGACAGGTGCAGTAGGTTCGGGCGAAGGCGTCACTTCTTCGGTGGGCGTCGGGGTGGGTTCATCCGTCGGCTCATCGGTTGGTGTCACTTCTTCCGTAGGTGTCGGAGTGGGTTCATCCGTCGGCTCATCGGTTGGTGTCACTTCTTCAGTGGGCGTCGGGGTAGGTGATGGGGATGTTACGCCGCAGTCAGCTACGCTGGCGGTGGCTTCCCATTCACCCACGATCAACGTCAATGTGGTATAGCCCTGGTACTGAAGCAGCAGACTTTCGCCGCCCAGCAGGTAGACATAGCTGTCATCAACCAGTGTGCCATCTCCAGCTACGACGTAGTAGCTGATCGCGCCTTCCATGTCGCTGCCATAGTTGTCAATGTAGAAGCTGATGGTGCCATCGTACTCGCAGTAGCCTGCCGCTGTGATGACGGGATAATCCGGCGTTGGTTCGGGAGAGCAGTAACCGCCGTAAGCAGTCACCCAATTATCGCCGACGACGATAGTCATCAGACCAACCCCATAAGCCTGTACAGGCAGAGATTCGCCGTTGAACAATTGCAGATAGCCATCTGCCACAATCGCACCGGTTTCATCGGTCACGCTGTAATAGGCGGCATCGGCCATGTCTGCGCCAGTGTTGGTGATCCAGAAGACGACTGAGCCGTCATCATAACAGGTTGGGTCGATGGTCAAAGCCGGTTCTTCTGGGGTGGGGCTGGGTTCTTCGGTGGGCGTCTCGGTCGGTTCATCGGTTGGGACAACCGTTGGCTCTTCAGTCGGTTCTTCGGTTGGTTCTTCGGTCGGAACATCAGTTGGGACAACTGTTGGTTCTTCCGTTGGAATATTGGTGGGGATAATTGTCGGCTCTGCTGTTGGCGGAACAAGTGTCGGTGTGACCGCCGGAGCGCCGCAGTTGAGTGTTAGATTGGGGCGGCTGTTACCGGGATGGCCGATTTGCTGGTCAGCCTGAAGGGTGACGGTGCCGCCGCCGCTGTAGCTGACCATGCCGGTTGCGCCACCGGCCAATGAGATGGAGCCGGTTTCGATGACGACCCCATCCACCAACACGCGATACTGGGTCGGGGCACGCATGTCGCCATTCCCCGGTTCGCCAGTGTTGCGAATGATGAAAATGGCGGTAGTGCCATCACAATAACCGCTGACATCCAGGCTGGAACAATCCAGCCGTCCAGGATTATTTTTCTGGCAGCCAAGCAGGTCATCGCTTGTGGTGGCAGCGCTGACGGGATCAGCTTCGCCGCCATTCGCGCCGCCATCGCCATTGCCGTCTCCATTGCCATCGCCATTCCAATTGCCATTGGGGCCACCGTTACCATTGCCGTTGCCGTTGTTGCCGTTACCGTTGCCGGTATCGACAACTTCACCGCTGTTGCCGTTGCCATTCCCGTTACCATTGCCGTTGCCGTTGCCGCCTGGCTTGCCTTCACGGGAGAACGCCGGCCCGACGATCATAAACATCGCCAGACTGACCACTAAAAAGAGAATAATTCCTTGCTTACGCTGCATAATTGCCTCCTGCAAAATTGATTACAATCAAGTAAACGTTAAGATTGTTCGAGATGTTACGTCTAAATTCATGAATCTTGTAAATTCCAGATCAGGATTTTGGTGGTGGAGCTTTCGTTTTGAAATTGGCGGCCTGCTGTACAATGAGGCTACAGGCGGAGAAATTGCCCACGGCGCCTGCCTGAAAACGGGGGATGAGCCATTGGTACTGGTGAGCGTAAATCAGACTGTTGATGATGAAATAGAATTTGCTGAGGACGACGACGCGGCTGCACCACCGGCCCGTTTTGCCGACATTGTGCGGTCAGTCCCCGGCGGCAATCGCCACCATCAGCGGCGCATACTGGTTATTTGTCTGGTGCTGGCGCTGCTGGCGGTCATCGCCCGCGTCATCCCCGGCCCGCGCAATGTGGACGACTCGTTCATCACTTTTCGCTACAGCCGTAACATCGTCGAAGGACAGGGTTTCGTCTATAACCCCGGCGTTCGCACACTCGGCACGACTACGCCGCTGTTCACGCTGCTGATGGCCGGAACCAGCGCACTGGCTGCTGGACAGGATTTCCCCTGGTATGCGTTGAGTCTGAGTGCGCTGGCCGATGCCGTGACAGTAGTGTTTCTATATCTGATTACGCGGCGGCTGACCGGCAATGACTGGGCGGGAATCTTGCCCGCGCTGCTGTGGGCAGTTGCGCCGCGCAGCGTGGCCTTCGCTGTCGGTGGGATGGAAACCAGTGTCAATATTTTATGGATGGTGGGTGCATTCTGGCTCTATATCACCGCAGAAAAGCAGCGCTGGAAGCCGATTCTCATGGGCATTTTCATCGGCCTCGGCATCCTGACGCGGATTGATTCGCTGCTGTGGATCGGGCCGTTGCTGCTGTTTCAAATGGTCGAAAGCTGGCGCAGCGAAAAAAACCTTCCCTGGCGAACCTGGCTGGCGGCTGCCATCACCGTCGCACCCTGGTTCATCTTCAGTACCATCTATTTTGGATCACCGCTGCCCAATTCATTGAGCGCCAAATCGGTTGCCTATCTGATGCCGCCGGGGACGGCGCTCATCACCTTTTTACAGGTGTACGGTGCACCATTTTTTGAGCATGAAACTTTTGGCGGCTTTTTCATTGCGGTGGGCGGAGTGGTTTATCTGGTGCTGACGCTGCTCGGCATCGTGTACAGTGCTCGCCGTCTGCCGCGCCTGCTGCCGCTGCTGCTGTATCCCTGGCTGTATATGGCCGTTTTTGCCATCGCCAACCCACTCATTTTCCGCTGGTATCTGACGCCGCCGCTGCCGGGATTGATGCTCGGTATTTTCGTCGGGTTATGGTCGCTGGTGGGCGGGCGGGAACGCGCCCCGCGCTGGCTCGCCCCGCTGACTGTTGGCGTTTTCGGTTTGTTCTGGTTTGGCACATCCCTCAACGCCTGGACGCTGCACCCCGATCATGGGCAGGATCGCCCTGCGCCAAAGATGGCCTGGAATCAGATCGAATTGTATTACGAACAGATTGGAAGTAAACTGCGAACGGTATATGGCGTCACGCCGGAGACAAAAGTGGCGTCCGCGGACATCGGCGCGATTGGCTATTTCAGCCGTGCCACGATTGTGGATACGGTAGGACTGGTGACACCGGCCATGCGTGCCTATTACCCTGCGCCACCGGAATTGATCGTTGAGGGGCAGAATTACGCCATTCCGCCGGGTATCATACTCGACACCCAGCCGGATTTTCTGGTGACGATGGAGGCTTTTGTGCGGCTGGGGCTGGAACAAATGCCGGAATTCACTACACAGTACGAATTACTTGAGGAAATCCCGACGGATTTTTACGGGTCGGGGATGCGCCTGTACGGGCGGCGAGGTGACTCGTGACTACGATTAAGCGGCAGGAATGGCGGCGCGTCTGGATTTATGCGCTGGTACTGATCGCTCTGACAACACTACCTTATGTGCTGGCCTGGGCGCAGGGGGGCGGGACTTTCAGCGGGTTTCTGCTCGGCGTGGATGATGGTTACTCGTATCTGGGCAAGATGCGGCTGGGGGCACGCGGCCTGTGGAATTTTTACCTGTTTTATACCCCAGAACCCCATGCCGCCGAACCACTGTTTTTCCTGCCGTATATTGTCCCCGGCTGGCTGGTGGGACGCATTTTCGCAGAGGATAACCCTTCCCTGACCGTCGCGCTGACGCTCACTTACCATTTGATGCGCCTCGTTTTCAACCTGCTGCTGATTTACACGCTGTACCGTTTCATTGCCGCTTTCATCCGTCCGGCGCGGCTGCGCTTTCTGGCGCTGGTACTGGCGACGCTGGGGGGCGGCCTGGGCTGGCTGGTGGCACTCTTTATGGGAAGCAACTGGCTTGGGTCACTGCCACCGGAATTGTATATCCCGGAAGGATTCAGCTTCCTGATTTTATTTGGATTGCCCCATCTGGCGCTGGCGCGGGCGGCACTGCTCGGCGGGCTGCTGGTTATTATTCCAAACCTCAGCTCCTACCCCCATTCAATTGAGAGAGGGGAGCAGGTGCGTCCGATTATTGTTGCGGGTGGCCTGTGGCTGGTAGTCGGTTTGGCGGTGCCGTTTTATCTGGGGATTTTGTATGTCATGCTGGCAGTATGGGGGCTGGCGGCGTGGGCTGCCAGCCGGAGATTCCCGGCGCGGCTGGCGCTGGTTGGCGGCGCTGCGGCGGTCATCACGCTGCCACTGTTCGCTTACTATGCGCTGACCTTCGGGCGTAATCCGGCCTTCGCGCAGTGGTCAGCGCAGAATTTGCTGCCTTCACCGCATCCACTGCACTATCTTTTGGCCTATATGCTGCTGATTATTCCGGCGCTGACAGGGGTGCGCTGGGCCTGGGGACGGGCGCGGCGTGGGCAGACTGCCTATGCGCTGCTGCTTGGATGGCCGCCGGTTGTGCCGCTGCTGGTGTATCTGCCGCTCAATGTGCAGCGGCGCATGGCCGAAGCGGTGATCGTCCCGCTGGCGATACTGGCGGCGGTAGGAATTGGTGCGCTTGGGCGCTACATCACTGATCTGAAACCTGCGCCCCGCTGGCGGCGCGTCTTTTTCCGGCGGATAGTGCCGGCGCTGGCGGTATGCAGCAGCCTGTTTCTGGTGTTTGGCAGCCTGCTGTCCGCGCTCAACCAGCGTCCGCCGGTTTTCCGTCCTGCGGGAGAAGCCGCGGCCTTGTATTGGCTCAACGGGCAGGCCGGGCCGGATGTGGTGGCATTAGCCGCTTTTGAAACGGGCAATGTGTTGCCAGCCCTGACACATCTGCGGCCATTCGTTGGTCATGGGCCAGAGACGCTTTACGCGCTGGACAAAACCGCCCAGACGGAAGCCTTTTTCGGCGGGACGATGGGCGCGGATGAACGTGAAACACTGTTCGAGAAGTTCGACATCCGCTATGTGATTTATGGGCCGCTGGAACGTGCCCTCAGACCCAGAGACACTGGCGAACCCGCGTGGGCCGATGATATGACACTGCTCTATGACGCAGAAGGCTACCGAATTTACGCACCCTGAGACAATGACTGCATCAGCGGGCAAAAAATGACCGTTGAAGAAAGCGCATCGCGGCGGCTATCTGATGGATGCGCTGCTCGGACAGCGAGCCGATGTATGCCCCTAACTGCGCTTTATGGACTGTCGATACTTTCGATGTTTCCACGACACTTTGCTTCGGCAGATTTGCTTCCCCGGCTTCGAGAAGCAGATTACCCGGCAGGTTGGAACGCTTCAGATTGGAGGTCAGGGCGCAAACCACGACGGTATCGAGCCGGCTGTGGTTCAGGACATTATCCTGAAGCACGACATGGGGATGGGGAATGCCCGGCTCCAGGCCATCAGGCGCTTCTAATTGCAGCCAGTACACATCGCCCTGATTGACAACCAACTGGCTTTGAGCGGATTTCGCTCCCGGAAAAGCCGATTCTGCCGCTTCGTTCAGGTCGGGCTGATGGGGGTGGTTCCTGATGAAATGCTCAATGGCAAGCTCGAATAACTGATTACGGGAGAGGCCGAGCTGCTGAGCCAGGGCTTCCGCCTCATTAAAAAGCTTTTTCTGAATTGAGACAGAAGTTGTTATCGCTGCACTCATGGGGATGCTATCTTTCTGCACCAAGGGAAAGGCGGAGCAGCGCCTCCGCCCCTGCGAGATGCTTTAGCCCTGCAAAAGCGACTGAGCGCCGTCAATCCACATTTCCGTCCCGGTAATATGGCTGGACATGTCCGAGGCCAGAAATAATACCAGATCAGCCACCTGCCGCGCTGTACCGGGATTGCCGCCGGTCAGGGGAATAGCGCCTTCGGGGAACTCAACCGGAATTTTTACCTTGTCGAGATTCTTCTTGTCGGTGTTGTCATCAATTTCGGATTCAATCGCGCCGGGGCAGATAACATTGACGCGGACATTGTAACGCGCCAGTTCGAGCGCCGTCATTTTGGCGAAGGCGACCTGGGCCGCTTTGGAGCAGGCGTAAGCCGTCGCGCCAGTGTTGCTGAACATGCGCGTGCCATTCACCGATGACGTGATGATGACCGAGCCGCCGCGCTGCTTGAGATATGGCACGGTATATTTGACGGTGAGGAAAGTCCCCTTAAGATTGATATCAAGTGTCTGATCCCAATCGTCGGCTGTCAGGTCTTCGAGCGGTGCCCACACCCCATTAATGCCAGCGTTGGCAAACACGATGTCCAGCCGTCCCCAATGGTCGGCCAGTTTTTTAACAGCCGCCTCGGTTTCCGCCGCGCTGGAAATATCGGCCACCAGCGCCAGTCCATTTTCGCCCAGCGTTTCGACGGTTTCCTTTACATCATCTTCATCTCGGCCCAGCACACCGACCCGCGCCCCAGCCGCTACCAGTGATTTGACCGCCGCCTCACCAATGCCGGAACTGCCGCCCGTCACCAGCGCTACTTTTCCACCTAGCTGCATAACCCATACTCCTTTTCGGCTGATTATGGGCTACAGCATAGGCGGCGGATATAAGATTCGCGTCAGTTCATTTCACCGAATCTAACAATTGCTGGCGCAGGCGGTCATATTCTTCTCTGGTTATCAGCCGCGCTTCATAGGCTTTTTCAAGCTGCTGCAAACGGGCTGTCAGGCTGCCGGTTTCCTGCTGCGTGGCTTTAAGCTGCTGCGCCTGCTGAATAACATCGCCGAGGTCAACGCCGCCTGCCACCGTCCGCCCGCCGACGCGCACCGTCGGCCCGGCGCTGTAAACCACGCCGCCGGGCGTCATGAAGGCCTGCGCCCCACGCCGACGTGCCGAAACTGCGATGCCAAGAATGAGCAGCACAATACCAACGACCGTCAGGCCGGTCATTAAAAGTGATGAACTGATGATGCCGCTCACATTGTCAAAAATTCCGCCGACATCGCCCATCAGATTTTCGACAAATTGATCGGTTACATTGCGGCGGTTGCCGCTGTCATCGACACAGTAGTACTGCACGCTGCGCCCGTAACCCTGTCCCGGCGTATAGACCGACGCGCCGCTTTCCTGTTCCAGCGTTTCGCCAGGATTGCAGTAACCGGCTGCATCGGGCGTGCTGATGGCGGCGTTCATAATGCCGCCCATCATATTCTGAAAGGGTGCGAGGAAACCGAGCGTCATACCACCTATGCCAGCAACCAGCGCGATGATGCCGAGGATGATGAGCAGCCTACCCATGAGCGTCCCCTTTGAAATATGAGCTGTCGATTTAAACAACAGCGTGGCACATTTATTTCAGTACGTCCATCACCGCAAAGTACGCCGGTTTGGGCTGGTAATCAGCGTCGAAAAGCAGCGGTGCATCTTCGCTGCCCGTGAATCCGGGTATCCAGGTATGGCGGTCAGTGAAGCCCCAGGTGGTGATGCCGGTGCAGTTCTCCGCCGCCAGGCACAGCTCAAAAATCTGCCGGTAAACCCGCGCCTGCTGGTTGAAGCGTTCTTCCATCGTGCCATCGACATCCTGCACACGCACATCCAGCTCACTGATGTGAACCTGCAAGCCGAGGTCATTCAGCCGTTTGATATTGGCGGCGATCTCGTCCATGTCGGGCAGGGCATCCATTTGCAGGTGCATCTGCATCGCTACACCGTCAATCGGCACACCGTCTTCTACAAGTCCTTGGACGAGGGTATATACCGTGTCAGATTTTTTGCTTAAATCCTCGGCATTGTAATCAGCATAAAACAGCAGCGCATTCGGGTCGGCTTCCCGTGCGAGGCGGAAAGCCATCGGGATGTATTCCGGCCCGATGCTCGCCATCCACAGGCTGCTGCGGCGCAGACCGTTTCCGTCCACATCCACGCCTTCATTGACCACATCCCAGGCATAAATCTGACCCCGGTAACGCCCCACCAGAGTCAGAATGTGGCGCTGCATCAGTGCAGCAGCTTCCTCGCGGGTGAGCGTCACATCGCGCAGCCACCCCGGCAAACCCATGTGCCAGATGAGCGGTGTCGCCCGGATTTTCATGTCGTTGGTCAGCGCGAAATCGACCAGCGCGTCTGATCCGGTAAAGTCATAGACGCCCGGCTCAATGCTCAGTTCGCGCAGCTTGACAGCGTTCTCCGGCGAGAGCATGTTGTATTCCCGCGCCAGCACAGCACGATACGCTGCATCATTGAGCAGGGCGGTCATGTCCACCGCCGCCCCCACCAGCAGATCGTGCCGGGCGGCATAGCCTTTCAGCGTCGCATCTGCTTCGGGCTGCGCGACTTCGAGCGGCGTCGATTCTATGAGAGGTGCAGCAGGCCGCCGCAGCCACCACAGCCCCGCTATTATCAGCACCAGACCGAGCGCGACCGCAAAAATCCCCCAGCGACGGATCATGTGGCTGCCACTTCCAGCGCACAGGCGATGGGCGACTGTCCGCCGAGATAGGGCGTAAGTTCAGCCAGCGGCGGTTTGCTTCCGTTCAGGCGTTCGCAGGCCTGTGCCAGCAAATCGGCGCTGGTGGTTGCCGGGTCGGAAAGCGCCGCCAGCGTGCCAAAATCGAGCGTGTAGGTCTGGTTATCCTGAGTGGTATAGCTCAAGCGCTGGGCCGCCCCGGCATAAGCATATTGTGTCACCGAGCCGAGCAGGTTAGAAAGCGGCAGCATGGTAGCAGTTTCCCAGATTTGCGCCGGACGGTTGGCATAGTTGGCGATGAAATAATCGCCGCCTTCCAGCAGATAGACCTGTGTTGCAGCATCAGGTAGCCCGGTCAGCAGGGTCGCGCCTTCGGGCGAAATTGTCCAGACTTCTGCCGGGGCATTTTCGTACAAGAGTATGGTGTATGCCCCATCCTTGATAATCCGCACATCACTCGTAACGCGCTGCCCTTCACCGAGCCGCGCCAGCCGCCTGGCATCGGCGCTCGTCCATAGTTCGCTGGGCAGGCTGCCGGCATAACGCACGATGAAAGCGGTATCTCCCAACACGGTTTTGACATCCAGCATGTGGCCGGTGAGCGGGGCGAGACGGCGCGCCCTGGGCAGACTCCAGATTTCAGAAATAGAGTTGTCTTCATAGGCGAGGATAGCAATTTCATTGCCCAACGCCAGATCAATGTTCATCTGGTCGAGATGGCCGTTCAGCCGCGCCGCCACTTCCAGCGGTTCGGTGCGCCACAGTTCGCTCGGCGAAAAATCGTTGTAGCGGATGAAGAAATACTGGCTGCCCAGATAAGTAGTGCTGATGTCGATTGGCCCGCGCAGTGTGACCACAAGTTCCGCCGCTGGAGACATTTTCCAGATTTCAGCAGGTTTTGTACCCTCGTACTGGATGACGAAATAATCCGTCCCATAGAGAGTTGTAACCGTTGCCACGCGCCCACTGACGCTGGTCATGGAGGCGAAGGGATCGGTGAGCCAGATTTCGTCGTCCGCACCTTCCCGCCGCAGCGCCAGAATATTGTTGTTATACGGTTCGCTGATAACGTCGTCGGCACTCAGCACTGGCTGACCGCTGGCAGTCTGCCAGATGTCACCCGTAATGTCTTCTTCAACATAGTCCGCGAAGAAGTAACCGTTCGCCAGCGTCACCACCCGTTCCAGGTCGCCATTCAGGACAGCCTTGCGGGAAGCGGTGGCGGTTTCCCACAATTCACCGGCACGTCCATCCTCAAACTTAACTGTGAAAAATGCGCCGCCCTGAAGCTGAATCACATTGCGATTTTTAACATCGGTCACAATCTCCGGCGGCGGGGCGATGTCGCCGCTGAATTTGGCAACTGCGGCGCTGTTTTCGGCGCTCCACAATTCGTCATTTGTCTCGTCTGCATAATCCACCACGAACAACTGCCCATCGGCTATCGGGATGACCTGCTCAATCGGCGCGGGGAATTCGGCAGCCACCTGCGGCGGATTCAACGCCCATAATTCATCGGGCTTGTCGGCATAGTTAACCACTGCATAATTATTGCCGCCCACAAACCAGCTACTTTCAATGTTTTCTCCCAGCGCTGCGGCGATATTGGCTTTAAGCGCTTCACGCAGGGCGACATCAATGCGGGGATCAGGTGTATCCGGGTTCGCGCCCAGGTTGATTGTCCCGGCTTCCGCCGCCAGATAAAGCGCCAGATTGGGGTCAATATTCAGGACGGCTGGCACTTCTTCGGCCAGTTCTCCCGCCAGATACTGGCGCAGTTCCATCTGTTCCTGCATGGCGGCATCCAGCGTGGCCTGAAGCTGATTGACATTCGCCATTGCCGTCTCATTGGCGACAAGCTGCTCGGCATAGCCTTCAATGGTGGATAGCGCTGCCGCTTCCGCCGCCGCCGCTGTCGCTTCGATATTGGCCTGCTGGGTGGCCGCCGCATCGAGCGAGGCCTGTGCTTCAGCCTGGCGCGTTGCCGCGATCAGGGCTTCCGCAGCAGCAGTGGCGATTTCTGCCTGTGCTTCAGCCTGGCGCGTCGCTCCGGCGTCAATGGTAGCTGCCAGCGCAATGGCCTGCGCCGTGCTGGTCACAAGCTGCGCGGCGGATTCAGCCTGTCGGGTCGCCAGCGAGTCACGCTCGTTCACCGTTCCCAAAGCGAGCAGGCCAATGATGCCAAGCAGCGCCACTACAATCAGCAGTGCCAGCGCGATAGCCCGGCCTCCCCATCGTGTGGTCGTCGCCTGCCGCCGCTGCTGTGCCTCGTAATTCTGGCGCAGATGGCTGCTGACACTGATGTAACTTTCCAGAAGTGATGAGGGCAGATTATCCGGGTTCTGCATCCAGCTTAAGGCTTCATCCAGCGCCGACCCGCGCAGGAGCGCCTGTTCAGCATACTCGCGCGTCGCCCAGGCGGTAGCCAACTGTTCCAGTTCGCTGGCATAGCGCAGATTCTCCGACTCTTCCTGAATCCAGAGGGCATAACGCGGCCATTCGCGCGTCAGGCATTCGTGGCTCAGTGCAAGGGTCGCCAGCCCATTTTCATCCTGTGATGTCAGCAAACCAGCTTCTATCAACTGCTCCAAAGCCAGATTTACATCTTCCGCGCCTACCCAGTTGAATTGCAGCCGCGCTCGCTCTATAGGTCGGATCAGGGGTTCGGCGTTGTTGGTGGCGGTCAGGCATTGCAGCATCACCCGCCGCGCCACCAGTTGTTGCAGCGCTGTCAGCTTTCCATATACGGTTTCTGCGCCCTGGGCGATGACGCCGCTGATGGTGCCAATCTGGTCGTAAGTGGCGGTATTCATTTCGCCATGCTGGTAAAGCGACGCCAGCGTGAACGAGAGCGCTGGCAGTATCCGCGCCACGTTCAACCCTTTGACATCCTTCATCAACCGGTCAGCCAACGCCTTTTCGACGGTCATACCCTTCGAGAGAGCAGGCAGACGGATGATTTCCATCAGTTCGTCCGCCATCAGTTCCGGCATGGTAATCGTCCGCGCATTGAGCAGTTCCGCCCATTGTGGATACTCCATGAGGCGGTCGCGGAAATCATCACGGATGATGACACACACGCGGCACACAGGCGTGGCCCGTGTCATGGCGCGAAACAGCGCATCAAGAAAGTAGACCCGCTCTCCAACCGAGACGCGGGCAAATAAATTTTCAAACGAATCAAGGATGAAGACCAGTCTTTTTCCGTCCGCGCTCACTTCGCCCATGACATCGGCCAGCGCGTCCGGGTTGCCATACAACCGGCTTAAGAGGTCGGTACCGCCGCCCATATCTTCCAGGGCATTGGCGAGCTGGCGCAAAGGCTGATCTTCAATCGCCAGATACACGGGCTGCCACTTCCCGCTTTCTTTTCGTAGTGCCGCCGCCAGCGCACTGGCCGTCGATGTTTTACCACTCCCCGCCGGGCCGGTCAGCGCGATCAGCCGATCACCTGCCAGCAGGTAATCACGCAGGCTGGTGACCAATGCCCCCCGCCCATGAAACAACGGCGCATCTAATTCGGTATAAGGCCGCAGACCTTTATATGGATTACTACTCATCACAATCCTCAAATTTGTAAAGCACTGGTTGAAGGCACTGGCCTTAAGCCAATCATAATTCCTGCATGATTTTCATTATAGCATTCGCCTTTCGTCCCGCTTGCTTTACCGGAAAATTGCTGCTGCCGGTACTTTGTTCTCATTTTCGATTATTCATGGGACTTAAAGGCTACCCTCTGCATTGATTTCCAAAAAGCGTAAAGATAAGGTAATGGTGAACCTGGAACTCAATGCAAGGTCAACGTTAAAAACATGAAACATAAACTCGCACTTATGCTCACGCTCATCGGTCTGACCGCTGTTTTTGGCGCGGTCAACGCACAAAACCAACCTGCTGTGCCTTTTCGTGGCCTTGCGCCACAGGCAGGTATTGATATTGGCGCGGCAGTCGCATTGCAGCCGTTGCAGAATGATCCACAGTATGCCGCCACCCTTACACGCGAATTTAACCTGATCGTTCCTGAAAATGCCCTAAAATTCGGGCCGCTCAGTCCATCACGCGGGAAATACAACTTCAGCGGTGCGGATTATATGGTCAACTTCGCCCAGGCCAATAACATGAAGGTTTACGGCCATGCGCTGGTATGGCATCTGAGCAATCCATCCTGGGTGGTGAACGGCGGTTTTAACCGTGACCAGCTCATCATCGTCATGAATGAACATATCACAACCGTACTGACGCGCTACCGGGGCAAAATTGCTTACTGGGATGTGGTGAACGAAGCGGCAGCGCCTAACGGCGGTTATCGCACATCCTTCTGGTACAACACCATCGGCAGGGATTACATCGAAATGGCTTTTCGCGCCGCCCACGCTGCCGACCCCAATGCGCTGCTGTTTTATAACGACTATCTCAATGAAAGCCTGACGGCCAAGTCGGACTTTATCTACAACATGGTGAAAGACCTGAAGGCGCGTGGCGTGCCGATTCACGGCGTTGGCTTCCAGATGCATCTGCGGTTGGATAATGCGCCTGATATGGCAAAAGTGCGCCAGAATATCGCCCGGCTGGAAGCGCTGGGTCTTCAGGTTCGAATCACCGAAATTGATGTCGAGATGGAAGTTGGCACAGCTTCCCGGCAGGACAGACTCAACCAGCAGGCGAAAATTTTTAGTGATGCGCTGACGACCTGCCTGCAAGCGGTGGCCTGCAAGGGTTTCACAAGCTGGGGCTTCACGGATCGTTATACCTGGAACGCGCCGGACACCCCGCTGATGTTCGACGCCAACTACCAGCCCAAACCAGCTTATTTCGCCATGAATACGGCCTTAGTCAACTACATTACTGGCGCTGGTGGACAGCCTGCTCCCCAGCCAACGCCTATGCCAGAGCCTACCGCGCCGACGCTGGTGATCGACGTAGCCGGGCAGCCCGCCGCCGGACAGCCGGTAAATGTCACCTTCAAGCTGTACAAGGTCGAAAATCTTTACGGCCTGGAAGCCCGCTGCCAGGCAAATCCCGCCGTCATGACCGGAAAGGGTTATACAGCCGGGGACACCTTCACCAACAGCAACAGCTTCGTGGTCAACCGGGGTTATAATGCCGCAGATGGCACCTGGATCATCGCCGCCAGCCGCCTGCACCCGAATCCGGCGGTGTCAGGAAATGGCACAGCCTTCACTATGAGCTATACACTCTCCCAGGCTGTCGCGCCTGGCGTCAATTGCAGCATTCTGGCTGTTGATGCCAATGGTGGTGATCTGCCGCTGTCGGTTGTGACTACCTCAACGACGACTTCCGCCGCTATCCTGCCATCACGGATTGTAAACGAGGCGGTACCAGAGATGATTGTTCAACCGCCCGTCATTGTTGAGCCAACCCCGGTGGTGATTGAGAATCCAGCGATAGGCACAATCAGCGGCGTGGTTGCTTATCAGAACAGCCTCACTCATGCAGGCATTAATGTTCGCCTGCTGGATGCCGCCAGCCGCGCCACCCTGGCAGAACTCATCACGAATGAAAACGGGGCGTATGTCTTCACGGATGTGCCGCAGGGCGCATATATTCTTCAAGCTGCCGCGCCCAACCATCTGGCGTTTCTGCAAAATATCCAGATGGCAGGTGCCCCGCTCGCCATCGACCCACAAACCCTGCTGGCAGGTGACACCGATGGCAACGGCATCATTGACCTGATAGATGCCAGCCTGGTCGCCGCCAATTTCAACCTGGCGCTGCCACCCGCGCCAATCAATGCCGACCTCAACAGTGATAGCCAGGTGAATATCGTTGATCTGGCGCTCATCGGCGGTAACTTTGGCCTGACAGTGCCGCCGGTATAATAAAAGGGGATTAAATACGCTGTTACCGGGGCAGCGGTTGCAAGGCCGCCGCCCCATAACAGGACTAAAGTGCTAAGCAATGCAAGGTGGGTGTTAGACGCCAAACATTTTGCAAGTTCGTACACAAAGGGTTAGCGCTTACAAACCATCTTACTGATAGCATCCCTCAAATTTGTATATCTTTTGTTACACCTTTAGTTGGAATGTAATCATCTTTCATGAAAACTGTGCAGAGATTTAAGGGGTATTTTAGGGAAAAGCATTTACGTTATTACAACAGAGCGTGTTGTATATATCTGGAATAAGTTGAGCAAGTTTATTGGTAAGCAGCAGCAATACAGAACGGGATGGGCAATATGCGTGGGGATGCGGTGGGTAATTTAAACGTCAACCAAGTATCACGCTTCCAACTGGAAGCAGTTACCTCCCGTCGCGTCGTGGACGTGGTGGTAGCAGCGGCATTTTTAATTCTGTTTGCGCCGTTGTGGCTGGCGGTGGCACTGCTGGTGAAGCTGGCTTTCAAAGGCAGCATCATTGTGCGTGAGCCGCGTCTGGGCTGGACAACGAAACCCGTTACCCCGGAACGCATTTCTGTTTTTAACATGTACCGCTTCCGCACCACCACCGTTCCTGACCCGAATATACCGCGGCTGATGGATAAAGAACATATCACCCATGTCGGACGTTTTCTGCAAATGACCAGCCTGGACGAAGTGCCGCAGATGATTAACGTCCTTAAGGGCGAAATGTCGATCATCGGCCCGCGCCCACTGGTGCTGGACGCTTTCCAGGAAGATGGCTGGAAAGATGCTTACCGGGAACGTTTTTCGGTTCGTCCGGGCATCATCGGCCTGTGGCAGGTTTCTCGTGACCATATCGGCACTATGGACGAAATGGCGGCAGTCGATAATGAATATCTGCGTAACCGTTCCCTCAGCTACGATTTAAAGATTGTTGCCCGCAGTTTTGGAGCGATTTTGCGCCGCAGCAGCCTTCAGCACTGGGTGAGCCGTTCCAAAATTGCCGTACAGGAAAATGTTTATTACAGCCTCGGCAAGCGTTTCATGGATATTCTCATTTCAGCGGTGGCGCTGGTGGCGCTATCCCCGCTGCTGCTGATTGTTGCTATCCTCATCCGGCTTGATTCGCCCGGCCCGGTTGTTTTCAGACAGGTGCGGGCGGGCAAGCGCGTTCTCGTCCTCAAGGATGGAACACCGCTGCTGGTGTCTACAGAGTTCACCATCTACAAGTTCCGCACCATGCACAACGATCAGGGCAAAAATGATGCCATTCATCAGAAGTGGGTGCAGGACTGGAAAAACGGCAAGATTAATGGCAAAGGCGACCCCGAACAGCTTGTGAAGCCCGCCACTGACCCGCGTATCACCCGTCTGGGACGTATCCTGCGTGCGACCAGCATTGATGAACTGCTCCAGCTTATCAATGTCCTCAAGGGCGATATGAGTCTGGTTGGCCCCCGCCCGGTACCAGTCTATGAAGTGGCCGCCTATGATGAACAGCATTACACGCGCCTTGACGCTATCCCCGGCCTGACAGGCTGGTGGCAGATTAATCTGCGTGGGCGCGGCACGCTCGACCAGATGGTTGAGCTTGATCTTGAGTATCTCAAGAAGCGTTCACTGTGGACAGACATCAAGATTATGTTTCTGACTGTTCCGGCGGTCATCAAGGGGCGCGGCGCGAAGTAAGTCACCTCTGACTAAAGGCCGCTGTAAGGAATACCGCGTTTATTATACAATTCAGAAAGTCGTTACATTCCCTTCCTGATTTTAAGGGGAAGGGAGTCACGCTTTCGCACAGACAGTAGCATGAGGGTTTTAGTGTGGAACTTGGTGAATTTCTAAACGTATTATGGCGTCGTAAATGGCTGATCGCAGCCGTGACCATCATCGCCGTTGGCATTGCTTTTGTAGCAAATCTGGTCATCCAGCCGGTTTATACGGCTAATGCGCTGATTAGGGTTTCTTCCGCGCCTAACCCTCTGAGCGGGCGCAGTGCTGACATTGATTATATTGACCGTCTGATGAACACCTATGTCATCATCGTCGGTACACAGCAGCTTCTGGCCGAAGTGCGCGATGAACTCGGCTTAAATCTGACCTCCGCCCGGCTTAGGGAAATGGTTGGTGTTAAGGCGATTGATGAAACTGAACTCATTCAGATTACGGTCAACAATTCTAACCCCAAAACTGCTGCTGATGTTGCCAACGCTGTTGCCCGCACACTCATCGAGAAAACTACCGCTCTCACTGAATCCAGCAGCGCCTCAGCAGCTATCCTGGAACAGGTGACACAGGCACAGCAAGAACTGAATGACCTGCGGGCTGAGTATGACAAGTTAGTCACTGAGCAGCCGAGCGAAGCTGCCCGAATCGCCGAAATGGGACGCGAAATCGCCATCAAACAGCAGAATTACGAAAATCTGCTGCTTCAGTATGATGAAGCCCGTCTGAGCGAGTCGGTTCAGTTAAACTCAGTTTCCCTCATCGAGACGGCTGCACCACCCACTAGCCCGACTATCCCGCGTAAGACACTGAATCTGGTGCTGGGCGGTTTACTGGGGCTGGCGGGTGGCATTGGGCTGGTGCTGCTGCTCAACAATCTTGATACTCGCGTGTACAGCCTGTCGCAGGTCAAGAATCTGGTCAACCTTCCGGTTCTGGCAGAGCTGACGCATCTGCCCAAAGGACAAATTCGTTTCTCCAATATGTCGGCGCTTGGACGGGAAGGTTATCAACGCCTACGCTCCAACATCTTCGCCATTCAAAAGGAAGGTGCGGGCAAAACACTGGTCGTCACCAGCCCGGAAAATGCGGAAGGTAAATCGACCATCGTCAGCAACCTGGGTATGGCGATGGCGCAGCTTGGCCGTAATGTGCTGATCGTCGATTGCGACATGCGCCAGCCCAGCCAGCACACGCTGTTCAGACTGCCCAACGAAATTGGCCTCAGCACGGTGCTGGACAGAAAGACGAGCTTGCAGGAAGCCATCCAGAAGACCGACTTCCCCAATCTGAAAATTCTGACCAGCGGCCCGATTCCCGAAGACCCGACGCGCCTGTTATCTGCCACCTACACAGCCGATGTTGTGCGCGAGATGGCCGGACGTTATGATGTCGTCATCCTGGATACTCCGGCCATGCTCCCGGTTGTCGATTCAACCCTGCTGGCACCGGTGGTCGATGGCGTTTTAATGGTCGTGCGGCGCGGCCAATCGCACCGGGATGCTATCGCCGTCGCTCAGACACAGTTGAACGAAGTACAGGCTAATCTGGTGGGCGTGGTGCTGAATGAAGCCATCGTTCGCCCATCACCCTATCACACGGCTCCGGTTAAAGTGACGGTATGACCCTCACCGATATTTACCAGCGTCACCGCTGGTTGATTGACGCAGTTCTGGCCGCCCTCGCCGGAGCGGTCATGGGTTTCGGCGCGCTGTATGTCGGGCTGGAAGGCTTCGGCTCGCGCATATCGCAGGTGTTGATTGGCGGCGTTGGTGTCGCCATTCTTGTCCTGGTTGTGCGTGACGTTAAACGCACGCTGCTGGTGGCAGTCTTCGTCGATATGTCCACCGCGCTTGATGTTCACCTTACCTGCAACACCGACTACTACCTGGCCTCGTGCGGGATTAATGTCTCACTGACAGTGCTGGCGCTGATTATCCTGTACGTGCTGTGGTTCATCGACAGCCGCAAACCTGGTTCCTCATCCGGCATTCGCACAGCGCGTTTTGGCATGATCGGTCGTTATGGCGCGGGCTTCGTCGCCGCCGGGGTACTATCGCTGATCGCCAGCCGTAACCTGGCTTTTGGCACTTATCAAATCTGGCTCAATCTGTCGCTGTTTGCGCTGTTTTTTTATCTGGCGAATAACATCCGCAGCCGGGACGAAATGCTGTTCATCGTCACGGTGATGTTCATTGGCCTGTTCGTGCAGGTCACGATTATGGAGCTGCGCTCGTTCGGCATCCTGCCCCAGGACACCCGCGCTCTGGTGCTGCGCCGCGTTGTCGGGACACTGCAAAGCCCGAATGCCGCCGGAGGCTATCTGGCACAGTCGATTGTGCTGATGTGTGCCTGCCTTGCTATTCCCCTGCCTCGCCGGATGAAGCAGTTGATGATTGTGGTGATTCTGGTGGCGATGGGCAACCTGGTCGGTTCGGAATCGCGCGGCGGCTGGACTTCGTTCGTCATCGGCATTCTGCTGGTTGGGAGTATCTCGCTCTGGAAAAAATGGCTGCCGGTCAAGTACTTAATGATCGCCATTCTGGGTGTCCTCATTCTGGGGTCGCTGTTTTCCGGGCCTATCCTTGACCGCCTGACACGGGATGACAAAGGTTCGGCAGATTCGCGCGGGCCGCTGGCGGAGATTGCCTTCAACATGATTAGGGCTAATCCGGTCATTGGCGTTGGTATCAATAATTTTGGCGTCGTCCTCTATGACTACGTAGAGGCTGACCAGTTTGGGGCGTGGCTGCATCTGGTGCATAACCGCTGGCTGCTGATCTGGTCGGAAACCGGCACAATTGGCATGGCCTTCTACGTCGCTTTCTATCTCACGACTATCTGGCAGGGCTGGCTGATTGTCCGCAAGGGCCATCCGGTGTACGCGCCTGTCGCCCTGGGCATCATCGCCAGTATGCTGGGGGCTGGCGGTCATATGATGGTCGAAATTTATAAGTGGCGCATCCTTCAGCAGATTATCTGGACGGATGCCGCACTGATTGTCGCTATGTCGCGGTTGCAAGCCCAGGAAAACGCCGCGCTGCTGCCCGCCGCCCGCGCTGCTCTCACATCGATCCTGCCGGGAGGGAAAACAGTTTGAACGCCGTGCGCCGCCGCCTCGTCGGGAACTCACTTGCGTTAATGGCGAATCAGGTCACGCAGAATTTAGCCTCGCTGCTGCTGTCGATGGCGATTGCGCGAACGGTTGGTGCTTACACGCTGGGCCAGTATTCGCTGGCCTTTACTTTTTATTTCATTTTTATGACCATCTCGTCGGCGGGTCTTAAGAGCCTGCTGACGCGCGAATTGTCTCGTGACCCGGAGAAAATGCCGACTACGCTCATCAGCGGGTCACTGCTCCAGCTCATTTTCTGTCTGATCGCCTATGCGGCGCTTTTTCTGATCGTGCTGGCGCTGCCGTATCGCCCGGCCACGCGCATCATCTGCTGGATTGTCGGCGCGGCACTGATTCCCTATGGCCTCTCCAATATTACTGAGGCCATCATGCAGGCGCAGGAAAAAATGCACCTGATCGCCATCAGCACCGTGCCGATTTATATCCTGCGCCTGATTGTGATGTACATCCTGCTGCGGCTGACGAACGATATTGATCTGGTCGGGATTACGCTGGTGCTGTCAGAAATTCTGATCCTCATCATTGAATGGGGGCTGGTGCTGCGGCTGCTGAAAAAAGTGCCGCTGCGGGTGGACTGGTCGTTCATTCGTGATCTTTTCAACCGGGCGCGTACCTTCCTTGCCATTGAGAGCATCGCCGTCGTGAAAACGCGGATGCAGGTTTTACTGCTGTCGCTGCTGGCGGGGGAAGCGGTGGTTGGCTTGTACAGCGCCGCTACCCAGTTAATTCAGCCGTTTTACCTGATTTCGCAAAGTCTGGTCGTCTCTACTATGCCGACGATGGCGCGTTCGGCTGCGGATAATGACCCACGCCTGCGGAAACTGGTTGAGAAATGCATCGCCGTGCTGCTGACAGTGGCCGTTCCGATGCTGGTGGTTTTCTGGTTTGTCGGTGGGCCGCTGCTGGTGTTCCTGTACCGCAACGCCCGCTTCAATGAAGCCGCGCTGGCGCTGGCTATTGCCGGTTTGTCGATGCTGCCTATCGCCTTTGTGCGGGTGCTGGGGTATCTGCTGATGGCACGCGGGATGGAGCGGGTCAACCTGCGGGCGCTGGTCATTAACACGATTGGTGGCTTCTTCGCCAGCCTGATTCTGACTTCTCAGTTCGGCATTCTGGGCGCGGCGGTTGCGGCTGTGCTGATTGAGGTCAGCGGCGCGGCACAATTCATGCTGGCTGTGCGGGAACGCTTCTTCCCGATTAATTTCTGGAATACCGCTCGCACAGCGCTGGCTGCCGGGGTGGTGATGGTGGTTGTGTTTGTGATACTGGAAGCCTTGGCCGTACCGGTGCTGCCGCTGCTGATTGTGGCGGGTGTGGCCTATGTGCTGCTGGTGAGCCTGGCGGCTGTACAACTGCTGGAGCTGCAAAACGCGATTCGCGCCCGGCTGGCAGCGCTGCGACGCGCTCCGGTTGGGTGATGATAAGTCGCCGGTCATTAGCTGCCAGTCGCTCGTTGCTCGTTTTCAGAGAAGGCCGGTAAAGGCGACAGCGATGGGCGGTGATGAAAATGGTGATAATGGTGATAATGAGAATCGGCCATTTTTATCATTGTCATTGTCATTAGTCGCCAGTCGCTAGAAAGATGATGAGCCGCCGATTTTGTGCTGATCGTTGGTGGCAATGGCGGCGGCGGCGGCAATTACAAACAGATATTTTGATCGCCAGTGCCGCCAAGTCGTCGTTGGCTGCCAGTTTCCAGCAAAAACAAGCTGTACATTTCATAGGTACAGTGTAGCAGGGAAATGATGGCGTGTGTGAAACATTTGTCATGACATTTGTTTCGATTTTGAGGGAAAAGTGAGATTGTACGCCTCTTTGTAAGGCTGATGTTTTAGGCTAGTGTTGGCTGCCCCTGTTAAACCGAATGTGTGTTTTACCGTAACCTGCGAAAGTGACCATGCTGCAAAACCAGGACATCATCGCCATCACCGCCACCTTCTGGGACGGCGCGTGGTTGAGCAACCACCAGTATATGCGCGGGCTGGCGGCACATGGCAACCGCGTCCTGTATGTGGAACGGCCCGTGTCGCTGGTTTCCGCCCTCAGCCCCAACCCCTATCAATCGACTGCCAAACAGATCAAACGCTGGCTGGATGGCGGCCTGCGCGAAGGCGTAGAGAATCTATGGGTGGGTTCGCCGCCGCCAGTTGCGCCGTTCCGTTTTGAGAAGCCGGTCAACGTCGTTAACCAGTTTTTGCGGGCAGATTTCGTGCGGCGGACGGCTAAAAAGCTGGGTTTTAAAGACCCGATTTTGTGGATTTATGAGCCGGACGCGGGCTGGATGGTAAAACGCAGCGGCGAAAAACTGGCGCTGTATGCCATCACCGATGACCACCTGACGATGACGCAGCGTATCAACCGCATCAGCGCGATGCGGGCGCGGGAAACGGAACTGCTGAAACGGGTCGATCTGGTGATCGCCACCGCCGATAACCTGCGCGAGATTAAAGGCGTTCACAACCCCAATACGCATTATGTCCCACATGGCATTGACCACGCCGTTTTTGCCCAGGCGCTCGACCCGGCGACAGAGCCGATGCCGGATATGGCAGGCATCAGCGGGCCGGTAATCGCGGTTGTCGGGCAGATTAACCAGCGGGTCGATGTGGCGACTATGACCGAGATGGCGCGACGTCACCCGGACTGGACGCTGATTTTCATCGGGCCGGTGGTGCGGGAACGGGTCGATGTTTCGGCGCTGGAAAGCCTGCCGAATGTGCGCTTTCTGGGGCGAAAATCTGCCGAGGAGTTGCCGCGCTATCTGAAGTCGGCTGATGCGTGCCTGATTCCCTATCTTGTGGATGAGCATACGCGCTACATGCACCCGCTGAAAACGCTGGAATATCTGGCGGCGGGGAGGCCGGTGATTGCATCGCCACTGCCCGCCCTCAAAATTTATGACGGTCATATCAGCATCGCCGGGGACAGCGACTCGTTCATCGCGGCGGTGGAGCGCGAGCTGGCAAGCGATACGCCGGAAAAACGACTAGCACGCAGCGCCTATGCCGCGCAGCATACCTGGGACGAACGGCTGGAAAAAATTTCGGGACTGATTGAGGCGACGCTGGCAAAGAAGGGGGTGAAGGGATGAAAACCCCTCCCCCAAATTCTTTACCCCTATCCCCCCGGCCCCCTTTCCCCGTACACGGAGAAAGGGGGAGAGTCGCGTGGCGTGGTTCTGTGCGGAGGAGCATCGGTTTATGTGTGTACTTCGGTAGGGGCATGATGATGATTCACAAATTAGGACGGATAAAAATCCCCACCCCTAACCCCTCCCCGCTGCGCAAGGAGGGGAACAAAACGGGTGACGGGTATCCCGTATTTAAAAGTAAAACTGCATCATCATTCCCCTACAAAAATCGCCGCTTGTGTAACTCTCCTGGAGATCAATCAACTCTCGCTGCACTGTGCCGCTTATTCAATTGGAAGAGGGGGTTGATGTGAAGCTGCTGTATGTGGTGATCGCGACACGGGATACGCCGCTGGTTATTCAGCAGGATGATTCGGTTGCACACGTCGCGCCGCGCCAGCTCAAGCAGGGCATGGAGCGAATCGGGCATGAGGTGGATTATTTCGCCATTCCCGGCACGGTGTCGCGCTGGAATTACCTGCGCGGGGCGGTGAAAATGCTGTGGATGTCGCTGAGCGGCCAGTTGAAGCAGTATGATCTGATTCACGCGCATTACGGCTATCATGGCTGGGTGGCGCGGTTTCAGTTCACCAAGCCGCTGGTGCTGTCGCTGCTCGGCTCGGACGTGTACCGCAAGGGCGAACGCCGACTGGCTAAAGTGCTGGTGAAATTTGCCGCCGCCGTGATCGTCCCCAGCGCGAAAATGGTGGAACTGATTGAGCATCCGGCGGAGGTCATCCCCTACGGCACGGATGTCGATACGTTCAAGCCGATGGATGGGATGGCGCTGCGGGAAAAATACAAGCTGCCCAAAGATAAAAAGCTGGTGATTTTCCCCTATGACCCGGCACGTGCCGCCGTCAAACGCCCGGATGTGATTCAAGCGGCGGTGGATAAAATCCCCGGCGCAGAAATGGTGATCGTGCATGGGCAGCCTTCGAGCGTGATCGCTGAATACATGAACGCCTGTGACGCCTTTGCGATGGCGTCCTCTCATGAAGGGTCGCCGGTTGCCATCCGTGAGGCGCTGGCCTGTAACCTGCCGGTGGTTTCGGTAGATGTCGGCGATGTCAAAGACCATATTGGCGATGTCGAAGGCTGTTATATGTGCGAACGCGACCCGGACGATATGGCCGAAAAACTGCGGCTGATCTTCGCCGGGGGGCGGTTGAGAGACGGACGCGACCACGTATTGAGCATGAGCATTGTTGAGTCGGCTAAACGAAATGTCGAAATTTATGAGCGGGTTTTAGCGAAACGGCGGAATAAAAACTGATGGCTGCAAAAAAACGCATCGGCATGGTCGTCCATGCCTATTACCTTCGTGATGCCCGCGTCATCCGCTATGCCGAAGGGCTGGCGGCAGCAGGGCATGATGTGACCGTATTGTGCCTGCAAGACCCGAACGACCCGCCAAGCGAGCGCGTCAACGGCGTGGATATTCACCGCATCAGCTTCGAGCGGCGGCGCGGCGGCAAAATCTGGTACATCCTCGAATATGTGATTGCTTTCTTCCTGTTCGCCGCCAAGCTGACACGGCTGGAACTGAAGCAGCACTTCGACATCATCCACATTCACAACATGCCGGATTTCCTGGTGTTCACGGGCATTGTCCCCCGTTTGCGCGGGGCGAAACTGATTCTCGACCTGCACGACCCGATGCCAGAACTGTTCATGTCGAAATATGACCTGGAACGCGGTTTTTTTATCAAGCTGCTGGAAATTGAAGAAAAAATTTCGCTGTGGTTCGCCCACCGCCTGATTACGGTTGACCAGTCGTTCGTCGATATTTTTGTGAAACGTGGCATCCGCGCCAATAAAATCACCATCGTGCGCAACATGCCGGATGACCGCTTTTTCGCGGAACTGGATGTACAGCGCGACCCGGATCATTTTGTGCTGATCTTCGCCGGGACGGTGGCCGAGCGCTATCACCTGCACGATGTCATCCGGGCGGTTGGCAAAGTCTACAGCCAGATTCCGCAGATTCGGATGCATCTGGTGGGCAAGCTGGAAAAAGAAGGCGAATACACGGGGATGCTGCAAAGGCTGGTGAAGGAACTCGGCCTGGAAGAAGTCGTGCTGTTCATCCCGCCCGTGCCGCTGAACAGTATGCCTAAATTACTGGCGGAGGCGCACCTGGGCCTGGAACCGTCACGGCGTGACCCGTATACCGATTATGTGCTGCCGCTCAAGCTGCTGGAATGTATGGCTGTCGGCACGCCCTGTCTGGCTTCCCGCCGCCCAACGATTGAAGCCTATTTTGACGACTCGGCTGTCGCTTATTTCGAGGCTGGGAATGTGGATGAGATTGCCGCCCGCCTGCTGGAACTGGCACAGTCCCCGGCGAAGCTGGAAGCGCTGGCGAGCAATGCCCGCAAGGTTTTCGAGACGTATAACTGGCCGAAGGAACGCGCAAGGTACTTTGACTTAATCTCATCGTTATGAGCAAACAGGGGGATGATACGTTTTAACCAATTAATACGGGTAAAATCCCCACCCCCTAACCCCCTCCCCGCTACGCAGAGAGGGGAAATAAAGCGGTGGCAGGTATCCGTATTTAAAAGTAAAGCTGTATTATCATGCCCCACAGACGCGGAAGCGTGTCAGTGTTATCGATTGAAGTGGTGCGAGGAATATGCCGATGTTAGGAAAAGTGTTGATGTGTCTGGGGATGCTGCTGCTGATGCTGCCTGCCGCCGCGCAGGAAGTGACGCCGGAGGCTACCGCCGCCGTCGAAGAACCAGCCTTCACGATTGAGAAACTCGTCGAGGCTCCGCTGGTGACTTCGATCACCTTCACGCCGGATGGCCGCATGTTCTGGACGGAAAAAGGCGGCATCATCGGCATGATGGAGGCGGACGGAACGGTGCAGGAAGAACCTGTCCTGGAAATTACGGTCAAGACTGATAACGAACAGGGTTTGCTCAGCATCGTCTTTGACCCGGCTTTTGAAGAAAATCAGTTCTTTTACATCTTCTACACCCGCCCGGCCAGCGCTACCCAGCGCGCACCGCAAAATATCATTGTTCGCTACCGGCTGGATGAAGAAAACAAACCGGTTGACCCGCTGGAACTGCTGGCGATTGATATCCCGGCGGACAAAGGCGACCAGCATAACGGCGGACGGCTGCGTTTCGGGCCGGACGGCTTCTTCTATTTCTCGCTGGGTGATATGGGCGGTGCCAGTTCGGGGCAGCAGTTGGATGTCCCGCGTGCCAAAATTCACCGGGCGATTATTGCTGGCAACCAGCTTCTACCCGCGCCGGGCAACCCTACGCCGGGGCGAACCATGTGGGCGACGGGCGTTCGCAATACTTTCTCGTTCATTTTCGACCCGGTGAGCCAGGGCATCCTCGCTACTGAAAATGGCCCAAGCTGCGACGATGAAATCAACCTGATTTATCCTGGTCAGAATTATGGCTGGAGCGCCGATGTCAACTGCGCCGATCCGCCAGCGATCCGCCAGATCGCGGGACGCCCGCCGCTGATTTCGTGGACGCCGACCATTTCGCCTACGGGCATCATGCTGTATGACGGCGAGGCGTTTCCCGCCTGGCAGGGGCAGGTTTTTTACTGCACCTTCAAAACCTTCGGCCCTTACCGGTTACAGATGAATGAAAATCACACGCAGTTCATCACCGACCCGGTGCTGATCAAACTGCCGCAGGGTCAGGAATGCATGATTGAACTGTTGCAAGGGCCGGATGGTTACATTTATTACAGCCACATTTCGGCCATTTATCGCCTGATTCCGGCGGAGTAAGCAGCTATGACCAAACGCCAGTTTTTCTTTCCGTTACTGCTGGTTGCCATCGTCGCCTTTATCGGCATTCTGCTCAGCGCCCGCTGGGGGATGGGGTTGCAGCCGGATTCGGCCAGCTACATCGGCGGTGCGCGGCAGATTCAGGCCGGCGATGGGCTGACGATGCCCGGCCCGAACGGCGGCACCGCGCCCTATCTGTACTTCGCGCCGCTGTATCCCTTTATGCTGGCTGTCAGCAGTCTGGGCAGCGACCCGATGCAGACTTCGCTGTGGGTGAACGCCGCGCTGATGGCGGCTAATGTGTTTTTGTCCGGCCTACTGGTTTACCGGGCAACGCGCAGCCTGTGGGCATCCCTGGCGGGCGCTGTTTTGATCGCCGCCGCGCCTGATGTGCTGCGAGCGCATTCGGTGGCGCTGACCGAGCCGCCCTTCATGTTTTTCTGCCTGCTGACGTGGCTGCTGCTGGCGGCTTATGTGGAAAAACCGCGTCCCTGGCTACTGATCGCTTTCAGCTTGACGACAGCGCTGGCGTTTCTCTCGCGTTATTCCGGCGCGGGTCTGGTCGCCGCCAACGCTTTGACACTGCTGCTGCTCAGCCGCAAGCCCTTGGTGCGGCGCATGATCGACATCGTGGTGATGGGCATCATCAGTTCGCCGCTGCCGCTGCTGTTCATGACGACACAGGGCGAAGGCGCGGGCGGGCGTTCGATTGCCTTTCACCCCATTCCGATGGAAAAAATTGTTGGCGGTGTGTTCACGGTGGCGCAGTGGTTTCTGCCGGAAAATGTGCTGCGCTGGCTGGCCGAGGGCGTGAAAGTACGGGAACCGCTGGCCTTCGTCGTCGCCGCGCTGCTGGGTGTGGTGGGGCTGGCGCTGCTGGCGGCGCTCGTCACCGGGGTACGCCGCGCCAACTGGTCGCGGGTACGGACATGGCTGGCCGGAACCCACATCATCCCGCTGGTGCTGCTGATTTTCTGCCTGACCTATTTCGCTTTTATGATTTTCTCGATCACCTTTCTGGATGCCTACACCTGGCTGGAATCACGCATCATGCTGCCGAGCCACATCCCGTTGATGATCGCGCTGACGTGCATCGTCTGGCGATTGTTGCAGGATGTCCCGCGCGATGTGTGGCAGCGCCGTCTGCTGGCGGCGGTGGCTGTTTTGCTGGTGGTGTCTTACGGCGTGCAGGGTGTCGTGCAAACGGCGACGGATTACGCGGCAGGCGTCGAATTTAAAGGCGAATACTGGCGTAATTCCGAAGCGCTGGATTACATTGAAGCGCTGCCCGCCGACACGGTGGTGTATTCCAACAACCCGGAAGTGATTTACCTCTACACGGGGCGCATGACGGGACGTTTGCCCTTCACGTATGATTTCACCTCGCTGGAACCGAACCCCGACCTCGACGCGGAAATCGCGGCGATGGCGGAACAGCTTGAGGCGACACACGGTTATGTCGTCTACTTCTCGGACAAACTGCGCGATCATGTCATCCCGCCGGATGAGCTGGCAGCACAGCTTAATCTGACTCCGGTGGATGTCGCGGTGGACGACGCCGCTATCTACACCCCCTAAAGGCCGCCCGCACGCCTACAGTCGTTGTCATGGCTGTGGGCGTGTTCTTCCCTGATTCTCATTTTTACCCGGCGAGCGTGGCTGACAGGTTAATCAGTCCACTTTTGGTACTCCCGCGCCAAGTGGTTACAATCTACTGCCTCATTTCAGTCCATTCAGGAGTCTTTCATCATGGAATTCGGGATCACCTTCAAAGGCGATATTGATGCCCGGCGCACGGTCAATCTGTGCAAAATGGCGGAGCAGGCCGGGTTCACTTACGCCTGGTTTTTTGATTCGCATGTGCTGTGGCGCGAGTGTTATGTCACGATGGCGATGTGTATGGAACACACGACTCACATGCGCTTTGGCCCATGCGTGACCAATCCTGGTGTGCGCGAGTGGTCGGTGGCGGCCAGCCTGTTCGCCACGCTGGAAATCCAGAGCGGCAACCGCTTCGATATGGGATTAGGGCGCGGCGATAGTTCCCGCCGGGTGCTGGGCAAAAAGCCGCTTAATGTGGAAACGATGGTTGAGTTCGCGGAAGCAGTGAAAGGGATGGTGCGCGGCGACACGGTGCGCTATGAGGACGACACCGCCGAAGTCCAGCTTCCCTGGGCCAATGGATATGAGATGCCAGTGTGGATAGCGGCTTATGGGCCGAAGGCGCTGAAAGCAGCCGGTGAAGCGGCGGACGGACTCATCATCCAGCTTGCTGACCCCTGGCTGGTGGAGTGGTTCACCAAACAGGCCAAAGCAGGCGGGGAGGCGGCAGGCAAGGATATGGCGAATTATCGTGTGATGTCCGCCGCGCCGGTATGGGTGGGCGATATGAAAAAAGCCCGCGAGCAAACCCGCTGGTTCCCGGCGATGGTCGGCAATCACGTCGCGGACATCGTGGAGCGTTATGGCAAAGGCGGCGCGAGCGATATTCCGCAGCGTTTGACCGATTATGTTGAGGGGCGCAAGGGCTACGACTACAAACACCACGCCGATAAGGACGCCGATCACCTGGGTTTCATCACTGAGGACATCATTGATTCGTTTGGTGTGCTGGGGACAGTCGAGCAGCATACTGAAAAAATCAAGGCACTGGAAGCGGCAGGCGCGACTCAGTTCAACATTTATCTGATGTGCGGCGACGAGGAACGCATCGTCGAGGAATACGGCAAGCACATTCTGCCACAATTTCACCAGGCGGTGAAAAGCTAGCTTATAATCAGTTTGTCAGGAAATATGAGGTAGATGAAGTATGAATACGCCAGCGGTTCAAATCGGAATGCCGCTCGATGAATTTATCCGCCTGTACGAATCTGACGGGCCTTTTGAACTGGTCAATGGCGAGAGGATTGTGCTGATGCCGACTGTAGCCGGACATGGTTACACGCTCAAAATCATCTACTTTGCGCTCAGTCTGTTTGCCGCCGCGCAAAAGCTGGGCGAAGTCCTGAGTGAACTGCCTTTTGTCGTGAGCTATACCCCTAACTGGGTTACGGGGTCGCGCGTTCCTGATGTCATGTTTTATACAGCAGATCGGATGCAAGCTTATAAGGCTCAGCATACTGACTGGAAGCAAAAGCCTTATATCCTCGTACCTGATCTGGCAGTCGAGGTCGTCTCGCCCAATGATGACCTTGTCGTTCTCGATGATAAGATTGACAACTATCTGGCGGATGGTGTGCATGTGGTCTGGGCGATTGCCCCAGCCCGCCAGCGCGTCTCTGTTTATACCCTTATCGCTCCTCAGCCTTTCACCAGGCAGCAGACAAGTCTCAAAGTGGGCGATACACTCATGGGCGGCGATCTTCTACCGGGCTTTGAAATCGCCGTCAGTGATTTATTTTAGGCACAAGGCGAAAATATGATTACCACCAACGGAATCTGGTTTAAGGACGAACAGGGACGGACGCTGATCCTGCGCGGGGCGAACCTGGGCGGCAGCACCAAAGTGCCCTTTACACCGAGCGGCGCAACCTACCGCAAGGATGACTTTTACAACCATCGGGATGTATCGTTTGTGGGGCGGCCTTTCCCGCTGGAGGAGGCCGACGAACACCTGAGCCGCCTGCGCGCCTGGGGTATGACTTTCCTGCGCTTTTTGATTACCTGGGAAGCGGTGGAACATGCCGGGCCAGGCCAGTACGACCAGGCTTATCTCGACTACATCTACGCGGTCATCAAAAAAGCGGGCGAATATGACATTGATGTCTTCATCGACCCGCATCAGGATGTATGGAGCCGCTGGACAGGGGGCGATGGCGCACCTGGCTGGACGCTGGAAGCCGTCGGTATGGATCTGACGAAGCTGCACCTCACCGGCGCGGCCATCACCCACCAGACACACGGTGACCCGTTTCCACGCATGATCTGGCCGACTAATTACAGCAAGCTGGGCGCGGGGACGATGTTCACGCTGTTCTTTGGCGGCAACGATTTCGCCCCGGCGACGAGAATTGACGGTGTGCCGGTACAGGAATATCTGCAAAGCCACTATATCAACGCGGTGAAACAGGTGGCGCTGCGGCTGAAAGACCTGCCTAATGTGGTCGGCTACGACAGCCTGAATGAGCCGGGCGGCGGATTCATTGGCGTGCTGGATGCCAATGAGGCGGGGCCAGGACTGCTGGTGATGGGCGCGACGCCAACGCCGTTTCAGGCCATGCTCGCGGGGGCGGGCTATCCGCAGGAAGTCAATGTGATGCAGATGGGCTTCCAGGGGCCGGAAGTCCTTCAGACAGAAACGCTGAATCCCGGCGGTGTGCGCTTGTGGCGCGAAGGCTACGAGTGCGTGTGGAAACAAAATGGGGTGTGGACGGATGCCGATGGTGCGCCGCGTCTGCTGCGGCCTGACCATTTCGCCCACAAGCCGGATGGCTCTCCGGCGGATGTTGCCAACGATTACATCAAACCCTTCATCAAACGCTTCGCCGCTGAAATTCGCTCGGTTGTGCCGGATACGCTGCTGTTTCTGGAAGGCATCCCCGGCGGCGCACATCCGCACTGGTCGGCGGAAGATGGTGCGGGGGCGGTCAATGCCGGTCACTGGTATGACGGAATCACGCTGATTACCAAGCAGTTTAACCCGGACTTCACGCTCGATTTCAGCACCGGGCAGCTTATACAAGGCCCGAATGTAGTGGCGGACTCATTCGTTAAGCAGCTTGCCTCTATCAAAGCGAGCGCGACGGAACAGATGGGCGGAATACCTACCCTGATCGGTGAGTTCGGCATTCCCTTTGATCTGGACGACAAAAGCGCTTATAAAAGCGGTGATTTTTCGACCCATGTGAAGGCGCTTGATCTGTATTATGACGCGATGGACGCCAACCTGCTCAACTGCACCATCTGGAATTACACGGCGGACAACAGCAACGAACGCGGCGATCTGTGGAATGATGAAGACCTGTCGATCTTCAGCCGTGACCAGCAGGACGGGGATGATATTCACTCCGGCGGGCGCGGGTTAGACGCGATTGTGCGCCCCTATGCCCGTAAAATCGCGGGCGAACCGCTGCGAATGAGCTTTGATCTGGAAAGCAAAACCTTTGAACTGGAATTCCGGCATGACCCGGCGGCGACTGGCCCAACAGAAATTTTTGTGCCGGATTACCAGTATCCCAATGGCTATACGGTTGAAGTTTCTGACGGCACGCACCATATGGATACCAACGCCATGACCCTGTGCGTCATGCACAGCGACAGCCAGCCAACCCATACGGTGCGGATTCGCCCGTCATAAATAAAAGCGGCGGACTACCCGACCTTAAGCCAGGCGTTGGTCTGCGTGTCAAAATTCCAGCCCTGCGGCGGTGATGGCTGGCACGATGGATCGAGTGGTGCCGGGCCGTCCGCCTGCTGGAAGGTAATTTCAACATTTGCCCCCGTCAGCGCCCGGACGAAACTGCTCAAGGCAACGCGGGTTTCGTCCTCGGCGCGGCGCAGCACGCCACCTTCCAGCGCATCGTCGCGGAACTCGCTCATCACCTGATAACGGGCCAGTTGGCTGGCATCGTCCCAGTTGACGTTGCAGGCCGTCACTGAACGCTCGTACTGGCGGATGAAATCAACGCGGCAGCTCGTCAACTGGGCTGGCGGCACACTGATGGTATAGGTATTGGCTGCGTCGTTGTAGCTGATGTTGGTTTCGGTGATGCGGCTGAAGTCGATACCGGCCTGCACCGTCCCCTGAGCCACATGGTTAGCGGAAAAACCGCAGGCATTGAGCGCTCCCTGCTGGACGCCGACGAACACATCAGCCTTCGCCAACTGGGTACTGACGCTGACAAGCTGCCCCATCGGCTGAATTCCCACGAGAATCGTCTGCGTGCTGACGACGCTGGCGACTGCGGGACGTGGGCTAAAGATGCTCTGAGCGCTCCCGATCAGGCCATTAAGCGTCACTGTCCCCGCCAGCAGCAGCACCACAATCGGCAGCAGCAGCAGCGCCAGACAGCCGAGCGCCCCGCCAATGCCCCAGGCACAACCGGAACAACCCCGGCGCTCAGCGGCAAGCGGCACATAATCGGCTGGCAACACGGTGCCGGTCACAGGGGGTGGTGGCGGTGGGGTGCTTTCGGTCATCTGGGTTTCACCTTCCGGCGGGGTGGGCATAATCTGGTAAGACATGGTATGGCTCGTATCATCCTATCGTAGAGACACGGCAGGATGTGTCTCCGCTCACGGAATATTTATAGTTCTACGCTAGAATGATAACAAACGTTGCGTTAACGGAGTATCAAATCCCCTGATGACCACCGCGATTTACGACGGCCAGTGCGTTCTCTGCCGCCAGAGCAAACGCATCATCACGGCACTTGACTGGCTGAAGCGGGTGGAATTCCTCGATCTGCACAACTGGAATACCATCGAGGCACGTTACCCGGCACTGGATTATGAAGCGGAGATGGGGCAGATGCATGTCGTCACGCCGGATGGACACTTGATGGGCGGGTTCGAGGGCATCCGCCGTCTGCTGCGTGATTTGCCGCTGGGATTCCCTTTCTGGCTGCTGCTGCATCTGCCGGGCATGAACTGGCTGGGGGAGCGCATCTACCGGCTGGTTGCCCGCAACCGCTATCGCATCAACCGTTTCTTTGGTGCGCCCGTCTGTGAGGATGGCACGTGCAGGGTGCATTCAAAGTGAACAGTTTACCAGATAATATCGACCAGTTTTGCGGCTGAAATTGCGGGGTCAGAGGCTACTAAGGGCGCTCCGAGTCTTCGCGCCAGTCCAACAATGATCCGATCATGCATTTCGGGAACGGCAGCATCAGCTTCGAATTCCAGAATATGATCGGCCTTCAGATGCACAAATCGAAAGTAAGGCCTTGCTCTTAAATCTCGATAAGTTGCGCCAAAATCAGTGAACCAGTGGTTCTTTTTGTTGGCGTAGTACATTTCAGCAATAACGATAGCTGAAACGATCAAACGAGTTTCACCCTTTTCAGCAGCTTCAAAAACGCGGGAAGCAGACCGTCCAAGTTTTCTGTCATCAGTCAGATACCAGATCAGGGCATGAGTATCGACAACATAGACTGGTTCAATCCTCAGTTCCGAAGAACTCATCCAGTTCCTGCTCCCATTCTGTAGCGGCGGCGTGAATGTCTGCCGAAAGCTGTTCGTCGGTCAACTGGTTGAGCGCTGGATTGGCGTATTTATTGCGGAGGCTTTGAACCTGTTCAAAAGCTCCGGCTATACGTAGCGCATCCAATTCCGCGATTAATTCTTCACGAGTCGGGCCTATATCCAGCGGCGGTATTTCAAGGCTTTGCGCCAACAGCAATTTCTGCTGTGGACTGAGCTTTTGAACAGCCTGCATGATGTCGTCAAAGGTTATATCCATATATTTCAGCCTTTGAGCTAGTGAAGGCAGATGCAATCTATTATAGCGTTTTCACGGCTGTTTGAGAGCATATTTTAATTTCCGTCTCCCCGTTTAAGTATCTCCCGTGCTGCCGCCAGCACCGCCGCGCCTAGTTCCGGCGGGTCGATCACCTGTGCATCCGCCCCCAGCCCAAAAACCAGCATCCGCGCCAGCTCCAGCGATTCGAGGCGGAAACGCGCCGTCAGCCAGCCGCTTTCATCCGCCGCTTCCAGCACCTCGCAGCGCCCCGGCGTCAGCCAGCGGGCAAAATTCAGCCGTTCCTCGCGCAGGCGCAGCGTAAAGGGATAATCGGCAACTCCCCCGGCAAATTCCTGAAGATGCTCGCTCCAGTAAGCTGCCAGGTCAAAATCCGGCGGGCGGCGAAAGTGTTTTTCCAGCAGGGTCACATCGTGAAAACGCGACACCCGGTAAGTGCGTAACTCACCGTCGCGCCGCGCCACCAGATACCACAGACTCGATTTGGCGACTAATCCATAGGGTTCGAGTTCGCGCTCGATGATCTCCCCCTGATAATTTTCGTAAACGACCTGAATACAATAATCGTCATACACCGCCCGCTGAAGCTCATCCCAGAAGGCGAGCGGCGCGGAGTCGTGCCACCACCACAACGGGTCGATGTAAATGCGCTGGCGCATGTGGTCAACCGATGGCTGATAACGTGCGGGCAGCGCCGCCAGCAGTTTAAGCGGGGTACTTTCGGCGGCTTCGCCCAGCCCGATCTGACTGAGCAGATGATTACTGCCAGAGAGAAACAGCGCCCGCGCCTCGGCTTCGCTCAGGCCGGTCAGGCTGGTGCGGTAGTTTTCGTCAAGCGCGATGCCGCCGCCATGCCCACCGTCGGCATAAACGGGAATCCCGGCCAGCGACAGGGCTTCGACATCGCGCAGTATGGTACGGCGGGCCACCCCCAACTCCTCAGCCAGGGTGCTGGCGGTCATTTTCCCGCGTGTTTGCAGGAGCAGAACGATGTTGATGAGGCGGTCAGCACGCATAAAACTGCATCCATCTTGAGTGACATAAGGTGTCACCCAATGCAGTTTATCATGAAGATGTAAAGGATAACAACGCAGGAGGCGGAAGATGGCGCAGACACAAAGTGGATTTGTAGAAGTGGACGGAGGCGGCATCTATTACGAGACAGCGGGCGAAGGCGATACCCTGCTGTTCGGCCACGCCGGGTTCGTGGATGGCGGCATGTGGGACAGCCAGTGGGCAGCTTTCGCGGAACATTATCGCGTCATCCGTTTCGATATGCGCGGTTACGGCCAGTCATCGCCAGTGGAGGCGCCGGTCAACCGTCGTCATGATGTGCTGCGGTTGATGAATGCACTCGGAGTCGAACGAGCGCACCTGCTGGGCTGCTCCATGAGCGGCGAAATTTTTATGGATTTCGCGCTCGAACATCCTGAAAGGGTCAGATCGCTCATTTCTGTTTCGGCCACACCGAGCGGCTTTGAGATGCAGGGCGAGCCGCCGCCGTACCTGATGGAGATGTTCGAGGCGGCGCAGGCGGGTGATGTGAAACGCGCGTCTGAGTTACAAATCCGCATCTGGGTGGATGGCATGTTCCGGGAGCCAGCAGAGGTGAAGGCCGAGGTGCGGGAGCAGGCAGCGGTCATGAACCGGATTGCTGTGCAGAAAGGCACCTTTCTTAAGGCGGATGCACATGCATTCGAGCCGCTGGAGCCACCAGCGACGGGGCGGTTGGCCGACATCCGCGTGCCGGCGCTGGTGATCGACGGGGCGCTTGACCACCCGGAAATTCTGCGAGCGGCAGATGTGATGGTGGCGGGCATTCCCGGCGCACGCAAGGTTATCATCCCCGGCGCGGCACACCTGCCCAATATGGAGCAACCGGATTTATTCAACCGGGCTGTGCTGGACTTTCTGCGCGGCATCCAGCACTAATTTATTCAGCCCGCTGTTTGCGAGCCAAGGGCATGGTTGTGGCGGTCATGTCCTGGTTCAGCAACCAGAGTACGCCGCCAGAATCATCCATAAAGCCGCACACCAGCCATTACCGCCAGCAAAAAACCAGCTTCCAGCAGGCGCGGGATTACTGCCTGTGGATAATTCAGCGCGCCGACCAACACACCCTTGCCGATTGCATCCAGATTAGGCATCCAGAACAGCCGGTTAGCGAGGGCGATCAACGCCAGCCAGACCCATGCTTCCCAGTCAGGGACATCATCCAGCCAGAGCGCCAGCACCAGCACCAGCGGCACGACCATGTAGGTGATGTAACGGTTCATGCCGCTGCCGCCGACCAGCGACAGGGCGACGGCCAGCAGTATGTATAACCCCAGTATCCAGCGATACCCCGCCAGTTGTGTCCAGAGATGACGCAGCCGCCCGCCAGTCGCCAGCAGCAGCACCGGCAGACCATAGCCAACCAGCGCTGCCAGAAACTCCAGATTACGCGGCATATTGGAAAGCATCACCATCGAGTCGTAAACCATGCTGATGGTACGGTGCTGTGGGTCAAAACGCTGTGCGGTATCCGCCACCGGGATGAGCGCACGCGGCAGCCACAGCGTCGCCCCAACCACCAGCAGCAATCCCACCAGCGCGACCAGCGCCGCCGCTGACCGCTGGCGCAGGGCTATACAGAGAAGTTGAAGTCCCAGAATCACCGCCGGTATGATTAGAAATTCGCGCACGAGCAGCCCGAAAGCGCAAATCAGGATACACCACACCCTTTGCTCACGAAAAAGCAGCAGCATTGCCAGCAGTATCAGCGGATACCCTAGCTGGTCGGGGCGATAAATATCGGCCAGCGAAAAACGCAGATGATAGTACGACAGCGCTACCGCCGCCATCGCCAGCAAACCAGCCCGAAAACTGGCACGGAAATGCCGCGCCAGCGCATAGACCAGCACTAACTGCGCCAGCATACCGGCAACTGTGACGACAGCAAAGCCAAATTCCACCGGGCGGGCAAATACATCCGCCAGTGCGCGGGCAAGCAGCGGCGTGAGCGGGCGGTAAGCCCAGGGGGCCCATAAATTTGGATTATTGACCAGACCGTTTTGCGCGATTTCGAGTGTACGCGCGGCATCGTAGGTCGGGCCAATCACAAGGTACTCGTCACCGGTATACAATTTCATCACGCCGATGAGCAGGAGCGCCAACCCGACGACAATGGCATACTGCGCCCCTCGCCGTGTCAGCTTTTGTCCCCTGACAAATGCGTGAAGCGCCACACCCCAGAGGAGCAGCGCGATCACAGCCGTTATCGCTGCCAGCGGGTGTGCTAAAAGAGTCTGACGCGGCAGGGTAAATTCCTGCTGCGTATCATCCTGGAACGTGACGAATATACTCGGCGTATCGCCGGTGCAGAGTATTTTCGAGCCGGTGCCGCCCTCGCCCATGTTTTCAAAGAGCACGGCTTTGATGCGCTCCAAACGCCACTCGACCTGTGAACACTGCATCGGAAAAATAAAATTTGTTCGGCTGGTCGAAAAATAGATGGAAGCCCCGCTGACTTCTACAGCGACAGCCTGTGGTGATGGATTGGCGGCGGTATGAAAACCCGCCATAATGAGAAACAGAGTGAGTATTGCAGCAAACAGCGCAGCCAGTGCGCCCCGGCGGTTGCTGAAGGAATTATTCAACAGCTATACTCCGCATTTTTATTCACTGTTACGCTAGATTAATGAAAAAAGTTCGGCGGTGGGAGGGGGAACTCCGTGAGCGATGGTGGTCAGCACATTTTCATCTCCTATTCGCGGCAGGACGGCGAATTCGTCAGCCAGTTGATCGATGACCTGAAAAAAGCGGACATCAACGTCTGGCTGGATACCCAGCGTTTGCAGGTCGGCACGGCGGATTGGCAGCGGGCAATTCGGACAGCCATTCGCGGAGCTTACGCGCTGGTGCTGATCGTCTCGCCCGACTCGGCGGATTCACGTTATGTGCAGGCGGAACTGGACATCGCCCGTATGTACGAATGTCCGGTTTATCCGGTATGGGCGGCGGGGAAAGATAACCTGTACGGCGAATATGTGCCGTTTGAACTGATGCGGGCGCAGTATGCTGATGCACGCGGCGTCCGCTATGTGAAAGCCGCTGAACAGCTTATTGCAGCGCTCAAAATCCATGTACCCCCACCTGTCGCACCAGCACCACCTGCTGCCGCTGAAGATTTGAACTTCACCCCGCGCAATCCCTACAAAGGTTTACGGGCTTTCACCAGCGCCGCCGAAGATGTGCGCGACTATTTCGGGCGCGAAGCGACGGTCAAGGAACTGCTGGATGCCCTGAGCGACGAATCCAACGGGCGTTTTCTGGCGATTGTCGGGCCGAGCGGGTCGGGCAAGTCGAGCGTAGTGATGGCCGGTTTGCTGCCCAGGCTGCTGGATGGAGCGTTACCAAACAGCGAAAGCTGGACGTACCTCAACCCGGTTTTGCCGGGGCAGAAGCCGCTGGAAGCGCTGGCGGTGGCGCTGGCGGGGCCGCTTGGCATCAGCGTCGGCACTGTAATGGACGACCTTGACCGCAGTGGGCGCGGCTTGCACCTGCTGGGACGGCGGCTGGCGAAAGGCCGCGACTCACGTGCCGTGCTGCTGGTCGATCAGTTTGAAGAATTGTTCACGCAGACGATGGACGAGGACGGGCGGCGGCATTTCATCAACCTGCTGGTGACAGCAGCAACCGAGCCAGAAGGCAACCTGCTTGCCCTGCTGACACTGCGGGCGGATTTTTATGATCGCCCCCTCAATTACGAAGGGCTGCGCAAGCTGCTGGAGACGCGCACCAAAACTATCGGCCAGATGAATCTCGACGAACTCCGCGCTGTGATCGAAGAACCGGCCAGGCTGCCGGATGTGCGGCTGGAATTTGAGCCGGGGCTGGTGGGCGACCTGCTGTTCGAGGTGCGGGAACAAGCCGGGGCACTGCCGCTGCTGCAATTCACGCTCGACCAACTGGCGGAAAAACGGCAGGGACGTTCCCTGACCAATGCCGCTTACCGCGAGATGGGCGGGGTGCGCGGGGCGCTGGCGAAACATGCCGAGGTGACTTACCAAAAGCTGCCGAGCGACGACCACAAGGCGATGGCACGGGCGCTGTTCCTGCGGCTGATCGAACCGGGCGAAACTGAGCAGGACACGACGCGGCGGCGCGCGGCACAAAGCGAACTGGAAACGCCTGACCCGGACAAAACCCTGCTCCTGCGGCAGGTGGCCGATGCCTTCACCAATGCACGTTTGCTCGTCACTGGCGATGTCAGTGGCACACCTACCATCGAAGTCAGCCACGAAGCCCTGATTCGGACGTGGGAACGGCTGGCGGAATGGGTCAAAACCGCCCGCGAGGATGTGCGCTTGCAGCAGGTCATTAGCCGCGACGCACAGGAATGGGTGCAGCGTGGAAAACTAGCAAATGATGACAAATTATATCGTGGCAGCGTGCTCACTCAGGCACAAAATTGGTTAAGCGAGAGTTTGCACAGCGCATTAGAGATAGAGTTTATCCAAACCTCAGCACAGGCATCTATTGAGGAGCAAAGAATCATCCAGCTCGAGAGAGAACTGGCTACAATTCAAGAACGACAAAAAATGAGCCGAGATTTACACGACGGTATTAGCCAAACTATATTTGCTTCAGTGAGTTTTGCTGAGGCTCTGCCGCGTCTCTTAGAGCGTAACCCGCAAAAGGCATCAACCTATATTGACCAGATTATCCTGCTTAATAAGGCTGCTCTCTCTGAGATGCGTACTTTAATGCTGGAATTACGGCCAGAGTCAATCATAAAGACCAATCTCATTCAACTTGTAGATCAACTTATAGCAAGCACGAAAGGGCGTAAACAGATCGATATCGAGTTTAATGGTGATCGTGAAATTAGATTGATATCGCCTGAGGTTCATGTTGGTCTTTATCGAATTGCACAGGAAACGCTCAATAATATCGTAAGACACAGCGAAGCCACGCAAGCTTTTATTAACATTAAAACGCAAAACAATATTGTCTATCTCCAAATTAGTGATAACGGGAAAGGTTTCGATTATAACCAAGGACAATACGGACTGGGTTTAACCTCAATGAAAGAGCGTGTCGAAAGCCTAGACGGTAAGTTGGAAATTGAAAGTTCCTCTGAAAAAGGAACGATTATTTCTGTAGAGATTCCTGATATATCCGAAGAATAATCAATTTCGCTTGACTATCCACCGCTCAACAGCGGCTTGCCAGTGGCGATGTCTTTCCGCAGCAGGTCGCCTGTCTCTTTCGCCTGCCGCCCAATGATAGCCGCTACCGTGCGGATGATGTCGCGGGCGTCGTCCCAACCGACTTCTTCCGCTTGGCCTAATTTTTCCGCGCAGACTTCCTCGACAATGCCCTGATAGTAAAGCGCCAGAGTCGGTTGATGGTCGCGCAGGCTGCCGCTACTCATGTTCAGTTCTTTCTTGAGCGTCGCCGCTGGTCGCCCCCACAATCCCCGGTAAACATCATCCGTCGCCGTCGCATAATGCCGCCGCGTCAGCACATCGCGCACGAATTCGGCCAGCGCCGCCGTGAATTGATTGCGCTTAATCTTGCTCTCGATTCGCATTTGAATCCAGCGGTCATCCTTGCCGCGCTTGCGGTGGTATTCGATGAAGGCGTCCAGAAGTTTATCCGGGTTGCCCATATTCTCGGCCAGCTTGTCTGGTTCACGGCGAATCTCATCTACAAATGCGCCTGCCGCCGCCAGAAAACGGCGAATCTCATCCAGCATCGGGCGTTCCTGTTTCACGCGCAGATATTGGGCAATCAAATACAGCCCTTTGTCAGTTGTATAGTCACGTTGATGGGTTTTTCCATTGGGAGTCATGTAGGCCATACGTCTAGTTGAACTAGACATATGCTTTCCAGCTTCTTGTTTTTTGAAATAACTCCATATTTTACGGGTATCCTCTTCCCCAGTCAGACCGCGCATCCAGTCCTGAACGGCGTAATACAGGCCGTCCTTCGTCTGAGCATACGCCAGCGGGAAATTCCAGCGTTGTGCTACAATCAGCGGCAGCGGCAGATTATCACCGTCAAATTCATCATCTGGCAGCAGTGGCAGGGTGGTCATAGTGCGCTCCTTGAACTTCAACCGCTCGAAGTGGCTGAAAAGAGCGTATCGCAACACCACAAAATTGTCAGCTAGATTATCTTTTTGTGAACTGGATGAGTATGAAGCAGCGAGTTCTCAAAAATCGGTTGTTGACCCTCATCCAACAGCGCGAACAGCAGATCAACCGGCGCGTCAAGCTGAAGGATTTAGCATCGTTTGTCGGCGTCACCAATCACACCGTCACCAGTTGGATTCGCAACGATGTCAGGAAATATGAAGCTCACATCATCGAGGGATTTTGTGATTACTTCGACTGTGATGTGAGTGACTTACTTTACTTTGAAATGGTCGAAGTCGAGGACAGCGTTAACGAGTAAATCGCAGCTTATGCCGGTTCAAATATCTCGATGGGATTGCCAGATGGGTCGTTGACGATGATCTGTTGACCGCCGTTGCCATTGATGATCTCGCTGCGGAAGGTACAGCCCGCCGCCTTCAACCGTTCCACCAGCCCCGCTAAATCATCCACCGCAATCTGAATACGATTCCAGCCGCCGGGTGTAGGCGTTTGACCGTCGGGCATCGCTTGCCCCGCGCCGCCCGCGCCGGGCTGGTTGAGCAGCAAACGCAGGCTATCTTTCGATAATTGCGCGAAACCGGGGGCGGGATGCATATCAATCTGAAAACCCAGATGCTCGGTGTAAAAGGGGAGGACAGCATCGACATTGTCAACAATATAGCGAACGCTGATGTTGCTCATCGAATCACCTCACTTTCATTACGATTTTTATTATAGCGCAGACCCTCGCTATGACATAAAATTGCTTGAGCGATTCGTGAAAAAAGGTACAGACTGGCCCGATTTGGTGGTACAATGCGGGCGCAGTTAGTGGAAGTGAGGTGGAATGATGGGCGTGCCGGTTGTCCTGGCGCATGGAGCGCTGGGGATATGGGATGAAGTCATATTCCTGAGTGTGGCCGCCATTTTTCTCGCCATGATGGGCATTAGCTGGGTGCGAAGCCGGAGCGCAGAAGCCGCTCAGGACGACAGCCCTGTCACTGAAACTGACCTGCCACCGCCCGAAACACCCGAACCCGATCATTTCCGACTCGAATGAAATTTTTGATGCGCTATCTTCACCGCCTGCTGGCTTTCGCTCTGCTGGCGCTCATGCTGGGCGCGGCACGTCCGGCGCTGGCACATGGCTATCTTATCCGCTCCATTCCCGAAGAAGCGGCGACACTGGAACGCGCTCCCGCCCGGCTGCAATACTGGTTCAGCGAAGGGCTGGAACCGGATTTCAGCTCGCTAACAGTGCGTGACCAGCGCGGCAGTGTCATCGCTGAAGGAGGAGTCGCGCCGGAGAATACATCGCTGCTGACGGTTCGGCTGCCGCAGAATATGGCCGACGGAGCCTATATTGTCGATATGCGAATCGCTTTCGCCAGCGACGGCCATGTGACGGCGCAGAGCCGCGTCTTTTTCATCGGCGCGGCGGTGAGCGGGGTACGCGGGCAGGGCGCGAGTGACGCGGCAAATCTGTTGGAAATCCTGTGGCGGGCGATCACGCTGTCGTCGTCGCTGCTGCTGTTCGGCCTGTTCACGCTGTATGCCGGGGTACTGCTCCCGGCCTGGGGAAATAAAAGTTACCGCGCTGGCTGGCTGCCGCCGCGCCTGATGCGCCGCCTGAGTGCGGTAATCGCGCTGGCATTTATCGGCGCTCTGACTGGCAATTTGCTCGGTTTGCTGCAACAGGCGATGGTTTTTTTCAACGCCGATGCCGGACAGGTCATCAGCGGCGGGCTATGGAGCGCGGTGCGGGCCGGGACGCGCTTTGGCGATCTGTGGACGGCGCGGATGCTGTTCACAGGTGTAGCGGCGGCAGGTTATGGCCTGAGTCTTTTCTGGCGTGAAGATCAGCCGGAGACGGTGCGCCCCTTCTGGACGGCCAACGCCTGGGCGCTGGCGCTGGCGCTCGGCACTTTCAGCGCCGGGAGTCATGCCGCCGGGTCGCCGCTGTGGCCCTGGGTGGGCGTGATGGTCGATTGGCTGCACACGCTGGCGGTGGGCTTCTGGGCCGGGGGATTGGCGGCGCTGGTGCTGGCGCTTCCCTCTGCGCTGGCTCCCTACAGCGGCGATGCGCGGCGGCTGGCGCTGCTGGCGGCCCTGCGGCGATTTTCGCGGCTGGCGGCGGGCTGCCTGGTGCTGGTGATCGCCAGCGGGATATACAGCGCGTTTAACTGGGTCAGTTCCCCTGCCGATATGACCACGACAGGGTATGGCATGGCGCTGGGCGTCAAGCTGCTGCTGGTGGCCGGGCTGGTGGGGGTTGGCGCGGCGCATCAGATGGCGCTCAATCCGGCACGTTACCAGCGGCTAACAGGATATGTAGACCCGCTTTTGCAACGGGTGCAGGCTTTTCTGCCAACGCTGCGTCTGGAGGCGCTGCTGGCGCTGCTGGTTGTAGTCAGCGTCGGCTGGCTGAGCGCAACGCCAGTGCCGATACCGGCTTCCGCTGAAGAAAGTATTCCGCCGCTGACTGCCTCCCAAACTATCGATGGGCTGGATGTGACGCTGACGATCACACCCGGCGGCCCAGGTGTCAACACCTATGATGTGCTGGTGACGCGCGATGGCGAGCCGGTAGAAGGGCTGGCGGCGCAGGTGCAGTTTGTCAGCCCGGCGCGAGACAAACGCAGTCCCTGGCAGGTGGCGGAGGATGCAGGCGGCGGGTTGTACATTGCGGCAGGGGCGGATATTGACCGGGCAGGGCAATGGTGGGCGCTGGTCGATCTGCCGGGCAGCAGTGGGCTGGCGCGGGCGGCTTTTGAATGGACGATCAGCGACGAAGCGACTATTGAGCAGACCAGGCCGCCAACGCTGCTGAACCTGCTGGCGCTGGCTGGCGTGCTGGTCGCCATCGGCTGGCTGTTGTATCCCCCGGCGCACAGCCTGTATAAACGGCTTGATCTGCGCCCGGCGGCGGTGACGATTGCGGTGAGCGCGGTGGTGCTGACGGCGGCCCTGAGCATGGTGGGTTTCACCATGCTGGGTGAAGCGCAGGCACGCTATGAGGCGACGCTCAATCCACCGCCGACGCTGGTGAACACGCGCCTGCCGGATGCCGATTCGCTCCGGCGCGGCGCTAGGCTTTTCGCGGAAGCCTGCGCGGGATGGGGCGGGACGCGGGAACTGGATGCGCTAATTGAGCGGCTGCCGCGCACCCGTGATGAGACTTTGTATGCCGCTGTCCGCGATGGCGGGAACGGTTTACCCCCCTGCGCGGACAGTCTGGATGATGAGCAGCGCTGGGACATTGTGAATTATGTGCGGAGCGCTGCTAAAGCCTGAACTGAGATGTCATTCAATATGAGGAATTAACCATGCTCGATATCACCTATGCGCCGGGGGAGGCGGAAACCGCCGCCCGGCTGAAAACGGATCTGACGACGGCGGGATACCAGGTAAACGGCGATTCAGCCGGTGACAGCAGCCGTATTCTGATCGCGCTGCTGTCGCCGGAGGGGGCGGCCAACGCGACGGTTCAGCAGCGGCTCATCGCGGCGCTGGACGGCGGGCGGCACATCATTCCGGTGCTGGTGAAGGATACGACTCTGCCCCGCTTAATCGACCATCTGGCGGCGGTGGACTTTCGCCAGGGGTATGATCTGGCGACGCTGCGAGCGGAGATCGACAAGGTATCCGCGCCGGACGCGGGGCGGCCTCTGCGCGTCCCAACCCCGGCGCTGAAGGCGCGTAACCAGCGGATCGGCATGGTGCTGGCGGTGCTGGTGCTGGCCTGGTTTGTGATCGGGCTGATTCTGGTCGGCGGCTACGGCGTGCAACTGCCGCGTGAAGAATACGACGCGGTTGATACGCAGGCCGCGATTGAAATCAACGAGATCGTCGGGCGCAATCTGCCGCGCAGCACCGAAGACGCGGCCAACTTCCCGGCGACTTTGCAGGCCGCGCCGACGGCTCAACGCCCGCTGCTGATCGCCACGACGACGGCGATGGCGGGCGGGTAATCAGAGACAGTCGGGCGAACACGCCGGTTCGCCCCTGCCATGACCGGTTATGGCGGCGATTGGTAATGGTGGAAATGGCGTCACCGCGTTTTCGTTTCCACCAAGCGTTCCGCCACCAGCGATAGAAAATATTTTTTGGCGATTCCAGGCGAGCATCCCGCGCGCGGGGCGCGGCAGGGCATGGCGACGGTGGCGATGATGGCAGAGGGGCCTGTTGCCGCCATCTTTGCCAAAGCCGAGGGTACATTGAACCGGTATGAGGGAAACACAGCCTGCCATGGCTGCCATATCGGACGTTACCAGTTGCCAGAGAAGCCATTTTTCACCACAGCGTACACAGAGAACACAGAGAGAATACAGAGCATCATAAGATGAGTTTAGCAGGGAAATGGGGCGAAGGGTGAAACATTTGTCATAACATTTGTTTCGATTTTGAGGGGAAAAGTTGTCAAATTTATCGTGTTTTATGCACTGCTCCGTTCCAGATTGAGCGCCAGCAGCCGCGCCAGAATAGCCTCATCGTCCGCCAATACTTCATGCGTCCAGCCATAGGCATCGCAGACGGCTTTGTCGAGGGCATCGTGCAGGTCAGCAAGGCGGGGCGCGAAATCGGCGGCGTCGGCTTTGGTTTTCATGGCGTCCTTGCCGCGCCAGACGTTGAGGGCGTTATAGAGGTTGGTGAGGGTGCGTTCCTTGAGCGCTTTGTCTGATACCCCACCCCTAGCCCCTCCCCGCAAGCGAGGAGGGGAATCGGAGTCGTCTTGT
>CAYUTY010000039.1:35627-54823 GCA_964447795.1 uncultured Anaerolineaceae bacterium | reverse complement strand
AGACCGTGCTGCTCAAGGCGCAGATTGCCTGTGAGAACAGCGGTAATGATCCCGCTGACCATTTTACCGATGCCAGTAAAATGGTTGCCATCGGCTCGGACGCGAAACGCGAAGTCGAGGATATGCACCTGTCGCGGTATGCCTGCTATCTCATCGTGCAAAACGCCGATCCCGCCAAAGAGGTGGTTGCGCTCGGTCAGACCTACTTCGCCGTGCAAACCCGCCGTCAGGAAATCGCGGATGCCGACGTACTGGCTGAACTGAGCGAGGATCAACGCCGCCTGCTCTTGCGCCAGCGGATCAAGCTTCAGAATACCGATCTGGCATCAGCGGCAAAAACTGCCGGTGTCATCACCGCACTGGACTTTGCCGTTTTTCAAAATCATGGCTATCGCGGCTTATACAATGGATTGACGGCTGATGCGATTCACCGGCGCAAGCGGCTGAAGAAAAGCCAGCATATCCTCGACCATATGGGGGCGACGGAACTTGCCGCCAATCTCTTTCGCAGCACCCAGGCGGAAGAGAAACTGCGGCGTGACCTGGTTCAAGGTAAAGATGCCGCCAACGACGTGCATTATCAGGCGGGCGTGGTGGTTCGGCGGGCGATTGCCGAGCTTGGCGGCACGATGCCCGAAGATTTGCCGAGTGCCGACAGCATCAAGAAACTGGAGCGTGCCGAGAAGAAACGCCTGGCTGCACCGAAAACAAAGCGCAAAAAGAACGAGGAAAACGAGTAGCATCTGGTTCAACCCTACATACCCTTCATCGTAGTTGAAAAAGGGTATGTAAGCGATAAAGGCTTTTAGTTGGACTCGTGGATCGGTGGCACGTCATAACGCTGCATCATATCCAGCACTTCACGCCGCTCGATGGCATAGAGTTTGCCTCCGACATGATGCTTGCGGCGCGACTGGTCAATCAGTTGCAGCCGCTTCAGGATATGTCCAATCCACTGAGCATTCCCCATGTCGTCAGACGACTGACCCAGCAGGCTGCGAATCTTTTCGCGTAAGTCCGTTCCCTTCACCCAGACGACCTCATCTGCATTTCGGGTGAGCAGTTCCAGCGCCTGCAAAACCGCCTCTTCGCGCTCACTGAGCGACTTACCTTCACTGATCTGCTCATCCCATTCCGCCGCATTCGATATTGCCTCTAGCAGTCCGACCACTCCACCCTGCTCTTCAAACAAGGCTGCCAGTGCCACCAGCGGCGACCACAGTTCACCGGAACGATTGTGGAGTTTGTGCAGTTCAGGGCGCTCGAAGTAGTTGCGATACACGGCTTGAAAATGGGTCAGTGCCAGCACGTAAAGCTGATGACGCAGCGGTGCGCCGTCGAAATCCGGTGGGAAGGACGGCATCTTTAGCGTGGTGCGGCGCATCGGAATAGCGATGCAGCGGCTGGCGAGGATGTCCTCTAACCCCATGATGGCAGCCAGAATTTTGGGCGAGTACACATCAAACGCCTGTGGTTTCAAATCATCGCCAGTGACGCGAATGGCGGGCATCCCCTGTTTATAACCACTGTTGAGCAGTTGCCGAATCTGCTGCATTCCAGGGTCTTTCGGATTGTGATAGCGTTCTGCCTCGTCAATGCCCACTGTGCAGCTTGTCTGGTGGATCAGCCGGAACATACTCGGCCCCGTCGGGTCGGAGGTAGTAATCATGTTGAACGCCAGCGGTTGCAAGACCCGCATCACGGTGCTTTTGCCGCTGTTCTTCGGACCGTTCAATGCCAGATAGGGATAAGCCGGAAACATGGTGTAGAAGTACGTGCCGATTGCCCACAGCGTCAGCAGGCGGCTCTCGATGTCGGAGCGGAAATCAACATAGGTTTTGAACAGATCATGGATGGCAGTAAACACCGCACCGGGCTGAATAGTTTCACCATCCAGATACCGTCGAATATCGCTGTAACGCCAGCGCATCAGGAACTCGGAACCATCGGGGATGACTTTCAAGGCGACTTCCTGCTCACGGATGGTGATAATCTGTTCGTCGGATAAACGGCGCAGTTCACGGGTGCTGGTAACGAGATAGGGCTGCGTATTCAGTTTGTTGTCTTTGGTGCGCTCAATCACCGACACCGTAACCATCGCCACATCCCGCCGGAACCCCAGCGCCGGGGACAAAATCGGGATGCTGTCGCTTAACACTTCGGGCATGTCTGCTCCTTCTGTCTTTTCTTTCTGCGATTGAGCCGCTTTATACATCTCTGCAAAGATGCGTCCTTTAACTCCTATTCCCGCCATTAAGCTCTTGAATTCTGCCAGCGAGAAGTCATCGAGTCCGCTGGCACAGGTGAATAACTCACGGATGGCATCCTGTCGTTCCAGACCTTCGAGATTGGCAGCGTGATTGACTTCCACCGCCAACCAGTTTTCCGCCTTATTGAGCAGTGTCAGTGCATCCTCGACGGTTGCCCCTTTTTGAAGCCATTCGTTGACATCTTTTACATCACCGGGCAACGTGGGCAAGTAAGTTTCACCCTTCAGCGCCAGGGCAAGGCTGCGACTTTTGCCACGGGCATCCTCGGTATTGTCCAGTGCCACAAACAGACGGGGATGCGCTTTCAGTCGCTTGAGCAATTCATCCGCCGCCTGCATTCCATTGATCGCAACCGCCGCAATACCCCATTCGGCAAAGGTGATGGCATCCGCCTGACCCTCGACGATGACAACTTGTTCCGCCTGCGGACTGTAGAGATGATTGTAGTACGGCTGCCGTTCCCCGATGATGTCGCGGGGTGGGTTGTAGTGTTTCTTCCCTTCGATGCTGCGTCCGCTGAGATACGTCAGCCGTCCTCGCTCCATATGGATGTAAACAACCATATTGGGTGGGAATTTCTGTATGACCGTTCGCCAGTTGTCTGACAGGTTTAAATCCGCCAGCAGCGAACGTTTATCCTGTGGCATAAACCCCAATCGTGCCGCTTTGATGGTATTCAACTGCCAGCGGCGTTTCTCAGTCACATAGGTGAACGCGGAAGGCGTGTTCAACAGGGTTTCGTGCAACTGCTGGACAAGCTGGCGCTCCGCCCATGCTGGCGACTTCTTAAAATTGATGTTTTCTTCCAGCGTGATGCCTGCCCGCTGCGCCAGATAGCGCACAACTTCCATAAACTGTGCTGCATCACGATTATTCCACGCACCGAGCGATAGCAGATGTCGTCCGACAAAATCAAACACATCGCCATGTTCGCCGTGTGAATTCCAGAAATAGAATCCGGTATTTGGTACAACCACCAGACTGTCATGTTCAATGCCGATAAAGCGTGAACCACTCTTTTTCAACGCGAATTTCTCTGCGACCACTTCCTCAATCGGATTACGGGAGCGTAGCTGCTCCAGATCAAATATCATCTCCAAAACCTCCGGGGTATAAGCAAAACTGAATAAAGGTCGTGTTTTTCTAACACGACGAAAGCTCAAAAATCAGTTGCAGGAGATCGGAGGTTGTGATACATTGTGAGTGCCTAAGTCAAAATGTATCACCGCCCGCCGCCCACCCGCCTTGCGTGAAGTGGGCTTTTTCGTTCTTTAGGGTGGGCCGCGAATTTGTCTCATTTCATTTATCTCCAAAAGGTTCGAGCGCCCGAACCTTTTTAATCGGCTTTCAAATAACGCTGGGCTTCAGCCAGCAATTTCTGAAGCGCTTGCAATCGTGCCTGTGCGATAGCAGCATCACCTTCCTGTTGGATAAGCGCACGCGCCACATCCTGGGCTGACAGTGCATTGATAACCTGTGTCACCCTTGCCATCTTCACGGCAGCCGCGGGGAGTTTGTCCAGCACGGCATCTTCATCAGTTTCCAGACCACTCCCTTCGCAGAGTTCTTTGACCTGTTTACTGGTGAGATTGAAGTCGATAATCTGTCGCACAATCTCGGCGTGGTATTCGGCTGGAAGCGCCAAAACATGGCGGAGTTTGTACTGTTCAATGTTATGTCGATCCGCCAGTTCCAGTGCCTCATCGGATAGGCGCAACAATGCTTTGAATTCGCTGAAGTAACCTTTCTTGATCCCGCCCATCGCACTTAGCACAACTTCGGTGTATTCGCGCTTTCCTCTCAGATCAAGCTCCAATGCCTGACGATAGAAGTCATTAGGTACTGCGGCAGAAGGGATTTCATACCCATGTACGGTCAGTAGCAGCAGAGCAGCCTGCCGCGCCATTGCTATAGCCGATAAACCACTGCGGGCGGTGTTCTCTTTCGCCTGCCGAAACACTGAGGAGCGCTCTGCCGGAATGATGATGCAGGGGATCATGCCGTCACTGTTGTAGCCAGCAATGAAATCGCGCAGCAGCCACGTTGCCCAGTAGCGGCGGTCACCTGTCTCGATGCGAAACTGCTGCGTCACGCCCTGTGAGACATCCACTACCGTGAGCGGATTCACCTGCCCATCATCACGGATGGTAATCGCAAGGTTGACGAGATCGTGCAGAAGTTGTTCTTCCGGGGAGAGGTGAACCGATTGGTCTTCTTCACTCTCATCATCCGGGTTCGGCAGTAATTCCAGCACATTATTGAATGGTCGCCCCCGTTGACGGGCAGCGACTTGTACCAGTTGAACGAGTTCTTTTAGCGCCTGAGTGGGTGTGAGGCGATTGCTGTGGAAAGCGAAATGAAATTGCTCTGGCAGTACCCGCCGGGTCTGTACTGGATCGGGTCGCACCATTTCTAGCAGTAAACGTTCGACCCGGATGCTGTTATCTTCAAACTGCTGCGGATTGCCTAGCAGCAGTTCTTCCGTGACACCGCCAAGTAACTCATCAATCCGATGGGTCTGGTTTTTCGGCGGCATTAGGCACCGCCTTTGGCAATGCGCTGCACCAGCTTACCCACGAATTGCGCATAAGCCTTACTCGCGGATGCTTTCGGATCGTAGTTGAAAATGCTCTGGTGGTTTTGATGGGCGTAAGACACGGCTTCATTGGCAGGAACAACCCCCAACAGCAGCTTGCCCAAAACACTGTGTCCCTTGAGTTCATCCAGCAGGTGATTGTGTCCCCGAATGCGGGTGTTCATCTTTGTGACTAGAATGCCACTGACACGCAGGTTTGGCTGCCGCCAGCCTTCGCGGATGTCATTGATTTTGCCGATGACGCTCATCAGACCAACCGTTTCCAGATAACGCGGTTCGACGGGGACAATCGCATCCGTCGCGGCAATCAAGCCCATCTCCGTCATCAGGGAGAAAGAAGGGCGCGTGTCAATCACGATAGCAGCATAACGATTGAGGATACGACTTAGTGGATCAGCAAGGCGATAGGGCGTACCAGCAATGCCCATCAATTCGCGCTCTGCGCCTTCGAGCATGGGGGAGACGGGCAGTACATGCAGGTCAGCATCCCATGTCGATTGCACGATACAGTTCAGCAGGGTTTGTGCCGCATTCTGGCGGTCAGCCATGAGTACGGTATACAGACTATCATCCGTGCCATAGTCCTTCGTCCCTGTCGTGACGAGGGTCGCATGTGCCTGACTGTCAGTATCAATCAGCAGCACACGAGCATTCGGAGCGCCCGCACGTCGCAGCATTCCTGCGATACCGAGGGCGGTATTGGTGGCGGATGTCGATTTCCCGACACCCCCTTTGTGGTTGGTAAAAACAAAAACGCGGGTCATTGCCATTTCCTCTTTCACTCAACAAACCGATTAAAAATCGCTGTGCTGGCAAAGACTTCGCGGAAGCGTGTTAGACTGTCCTACGGGAGTCTTGCTGGCGAGAGCAGCGAGCCTTCAAGGTGGTTGGGGAGAGGTTCAGTCTCTCCCAATCACCGCAAAGCCAAAACTAGACTCGGTTCGAGAAGCGTTCCATGTTGACGAATTGAGGAAAGGCGATAAATTTGAGGAATTTCGTTTTGAGGTTCAGACTGACGGATTATTCAGATTGAGTCTTATAATGCCCAAATATAAAAACGCATACTGTTTCGTATGCGTTTTTTGTTTCAGCAACCTTGCAGGATTCCAACCTTGCGAGACAATCTTCCGCGTGGCATATTGCGATGTACCTGTATGATAGGCTATAGTTAGTTTCATAGGTTATTGAATCGTTAGAAAACGGTTACAATGCGCACTACCCCTGAGTAAAAAAACATAATGGTCACGCTGCAAGACATCAACCGCCAGATATTGATTGTAGAAGACGACGAGGATACTGCTGAGGTCGTCTGCACGTTATTAAACGAAGCGGGGTACAACGCAATCGCCGTTGACCGGGGCGAAATGGCGCTTAACGAAATCGCCGCCGCACAGCCCGACCTGGTACTGCTTGATTTGGGACTGCCCGATATTCACGGGCTGGATGTGTTGAAACAGGTACGCACACATTCGTTCCTGCCCATGATTGTCCTGAGCGGCTACGGTCGGGAACGCGATAAAGTGACAGCGCTGGAGGCAGGCGCGGATGATTTTATGTCCAAGCCGTTTTCACCGGAAGAACTACTGGCACGGGTGGGAGCACTGCTGCGGCGCATTGATTGGACACCCCAGCCAGAAACAAAGCTGGTGGTACGGCAGCTTGAGCTGGACATCCCCCGGCGGCAGGCTTCCATTCGGGGAAAGAAGTTGCATTTAACACCGATTGAGTACGGGCTGCTGGTAACACTGATGCGGAATGCCGGGCAACTGGTGACGCATGACGATCTGCTACGAGTAGTGTGGGGCGAGCAGTACGAAGGTGATTATTCGGTACTGCGGGTAAACATCTCCCGACTGCGGCAGAAGGTGGAGCAGAACGCCCGGCACCCGACCTACATCGTCACCGTTCCCGGACAGGGCTACCGGATGCCTGTCGAGCGCGGGTGAATCCAAGCACCCCGTCCCCTCCTCAAATTCAGGGAGGGGAACAAAGGCATCCCTCCCAACAGATTCCCGGCTTAAAAATCGTTTCCCCTGCACATCAACCTGCTTGTAATGACTGGTGCTGCAAGTGGCCTAAACACCAAGTTTGTGCTACCCTAAACCCGATATTACAAACCGCAGGAAGGAACGATTGTGCCGGGAGATTACGCTGTCCTCGCGCCTATTTATGACCAGATCGGGATGGCGGATTATGCCCGTCGCATCACACCACGTCTGATTGATTACGCGCAGCGGATTGACTGGCTGGGGCGGCGCATCATGGTTCTGGGGTGTGGGACAGGGGCCAGCCTGGAATATCTGTCGCAGTACCCGTACAACCTCACCGGCATCGATAACTCAGCAGAAATGCTGGACGCAGCACGCGCCAAACTGAACGCGCCAGAATTGAACCTGCGCTGGCTGCAACTCGATTTGCGGGAGCTAGGCGGACAAACCATCAGCCTGGTGGATATGGCACTGGCACTAAATGTGATGAATGAGATGAACAGCCTGCGCGATCTGGAAATTGTCCTGGGAGGTGTGGCAAAATTGCTGGAAACGGGCAAACTGTTCATCTTTGATATGCAGACAGTGCAAGGGCTGACAGAAGAAGGCCTGAGCAGCGACAGCCTGATCTACGATAATGGCATCAGCCTGACGGTTTTTTTGGGCAACGAATATGATTACGAACGACAGATGCACACCCGCAGCTACACCATTTTTCAGCGCGAGGGCGATCTGTGGCGACGGAGTCAAGCGCGGCGGGTGCTACGGGCATTTCCGATACAGGCAGTTGGCTCGCTGCTCCAGCGCAGCGGCTTCAACATTCGCACGCTGCTGAATACTAATCTGGAAGTCTATGAACCTGGTGTGTCGCGTGCGGCACGGGTAATCTTCATCGCTGAACGCCAATAAACTAAAACTATGACACAAAGCATCCTCGATATTCCCCAACTGACGATTCCGGTTGACCGCGAACATGGTGCGTTACGGCTGAGCATCGTACTGATTTTTCTGGTATCGCTGGTTGTGATTTTCATGATCGTTAACCTGCTGATACCCAGCGAAGGCCTGAATCTGATAGGGGGTATAATCGCCCTGGCGGCAGCCGGTCTGCTGGCACGCGCCGTAGAAAACGCGCTCAAAAAACGCTGGCCGAGCGGACGTGCCATCCAGACTGACGAACAGGGTGTCCGGTTCATTATCAATGGACAGCCACAGACCGAAATCCGTGCAGGCGAACCGATGGAAATCCTGTGCTGGAAGTTCGAGGTCAAGCGGCGGACACGGGTGCCGAAGGGCTGGTTTGTGGTTGCCTGCGCCCTTAACCAGGATGATATTTATTTACCCGTGTATACCTTCGCCTCGCCACAACAGACACAAGCGCTGGAAAAATTAGCGCGTTTCACAACTTTGCCGGGCGAAAACGAAAAAACGCCAGGTGGGGGGGATAGCCTGCGTGCCGCCGGAGAACTCCGACGGCTGCGTACCGCCGAAAGTTTTCGCTGGAATACCGGTGCGGAGATGTCGCTGACAGAATTTGAGCAGTATATCGACCGATTAAACGGACAGTTTTCCCAGTGGATGCCCTCAAACCGATAATTCGTCTCACTGCCGGGCTGACCACCCTGCTCGCCCTGGCCGCACCTGCTGCGGCACAGGAAGGAACGCTTGAAGCCCTGATACCTGCCAGCGGTCTGATTGAACCGAGCGGCGAAGGGCGCTGGACATTCACCGCTGCCAGCGGCGAGGTGCTTTCATTTATGGCGGCAGCCAAAAGCGGCGACCTCGACCCTGCCATTACGATTACCGCCAGCGATGGCAGCACACTCATCAGCGAAGATGACACGAACTACCCCGATAACACCGACACACTGCTGGAAGCAATCACATTTCCTCGAAGGGGAACCTACACCGCCACTGTCCGCAGCGTAAACGGCACTTCCGGTGATTACACACTGACCATGCAGCCAGGCTTTGCAGATGTCCACAGCAGCCTGAATTTCAATGGGCCGCTGGAATGGGAACCACAGACAGATGCATTAACTGTAGAAGCTGCCAGTGGGCAACTGGCGCTGACGTTGCAAGGGGCGAGACAGCCCGGCATCGCTGTTCATCCTGATCTCGATATGCCAGCCGTTTATTACGCACAGGTGACGGTGAATGTGATCAATGGGAATGAAGGCTGGGTGGTCGGCATGACAGCACGCCAGCAATCCTCCGCCCACTACTATCTGTTGAGCATCAATCAGCAGGGACAATACCGTTTTGAAATCCAGACAGTAGAGGGCAGACGTACTTTACGGGACTGGACGCCGCACCCGGCTATCGTCCCCAGCCAGGCAACCTTCAGGCTGGCGATGCTGGTGAATGGCAGCGGTTTTGATTTTTTCTACAACGGCCAGTTTTTTGGCCGCCTTAGCGACAGCACTCTGGGGGTGGATGGAACCATCGGGCTGGCAGTCGAAACCGGAAGCACGGAGAGCAGCCGAACTACAGCGCGTTTTGATGACCTGATTGTGACCATCCCAGCAGTGGTTGTGTATGAACGAATCAGGCCGTGGCATCTGACTTTCATCACGCCAAATGATATGGTGCAGGAACTCCAGCGGCGCGGCCTGATTCCCGCTGGCGGTGAGATGGCGCTGACAGTGAATGAGAGTTTCGTTGAGTCCCGTTTGCCGGGAGTACAGCAGATCCCGCTGGCGCGAGGCGAAGCTTACCTGGATTTTGCCATTGGAACCACGATTAACTGGCAGGCTCTGGCAACCGGCGTCACCGGATGCGGACTGGTGCTGCGAGCGACAGATGAAACCAATTTTACGCTGGCGTACCTTGACCAAACAGGCGGGTATGGTGTGGCGCAGCGCGAAGGTGACTCGTACACGCCGGGCATTTTCGGCGAACTGGCAGGCATGAGCAGCGGCAGCCATCATTTACTGGTGATCGCACGCGGAGACGAATTGATTTATTATGTGGATGGTCGCTACAGTGGCTTGCTGCGGAGCGAGGCCGCTGCGGGTGGCATCGGCAATGCAGTTATCAATTTTGAGCCAATCAGCACCTCCTGCCAGTTTACCAACACCTGGTTATGGCGGTGGGACGAAGGATAAGGCTTTAGCAGATCACGAAGTGGCATCCATTTTACTGTAAGCGGAATAAAGTTTTACTTCTGAACAAAAACTATGAGGCGGCGCTGATGGATGGAATAGAAGCAGCGATTTTACGCACCGTGATTTATGCAGACCTATTCCATTATCCCCTAACGAGCGCTGAAATCCATCACTTTTTAATTCATGATGAGCCAGTGAACCAGGCGCAGATTGAAGACAGGCTACTGCGACAGGGCGATTTGTGCAATATCATCAGCGTGATTGAAGGATACGTGATTTACAGCGGGCGAAATGAATTGATCGCACTGCGGCAGGAACGGGAGCGAGCGGCAAAGCAGTTGTGGCCGCTGGCGGTGCGTTATGGTCAATGGCTGGCGCGACTTCCTTTTGTGCGAATGGTGGCAATCACTGGAGCGCTGGCAATGCGAAATCCATCGGATTACGATGATGATCTGGATTATATGATCGTGACGACGGCGCGGCGGGTGTGGCTGGCACGGGCGTTCGCCGTAGCAATGGTGCGATTAGGCCGACTGTATGGAGTGGAAATCTGTCCGAATTATGTGCTGGCAGAGAACGCGCTGGCGCAGGAGCGGCAGGACATCTTCATCGCCCATGAAGTAACACAGATGGTACCGCTGTATGGTCAGTCGATTTATGAACAATTCCGTTCGGCAAACCAATGGGCTACCGCCCATCTGCCGAACGCGACAGGGATGTTTCATGTGGAAACAGAGCGTGTGCCGGGCGGCGGCTGGGGGACATTGAAAAAGACGCTGGAAATACTGCTAAGCGGCGAGCTGGGCAACTGGCTGGAAAAATGGGAATACCGGCGAAAACTGCGCCGATTCGCCGGAGAAATGCAAAAACCTCATTCATCGGCACGGCTGGATGAAGCACAGGTCAAGGGCCATTTCGACGATCACGGCCATCCTATTTTGCGACAGTATTGGGAGCGTTTGAGAGCGCACGGTCTAGTGGAAGCAATGCCAGGCGATGCATTACAAGTTTCAGGTACAGATTAAACTTTTGTTATTTCTTATCATTGAGGCGCTGTAGAAATGGCGTTGAAATTCGATCACGCAGTGATCCTGGTACATGATCTGGAGCAGGCAGCAGTGGATTACCGGACACTGGGATTCAATGTGTTTTATGGGGGACAGCACGCAGATGGTAAAACCCATAATGCCCTGATCGTGTTTCAGGATGGGAGCTACCTGGAATTACTCGCGCCAACTGACCCTGCCCTCCTCAATCACATTGATCCAACAGACCGGAGCAACTTCCTTTTTATGTTCGAGCGTGGTGAGGGGGTTGGGGGTTTCGCGCTGCAATCGGATGATTTAGCAGCGGATACAGCAGCGATGCGGGAACGAGGATTGGATGTACAGATGAGTCCGCCGGGTGGCCGCACCAGACCGGATGGCACAGCACTACACTGGCAAAGCGCGATGCTGTCGGGGACGATGACTCCTTTCTTCATCCAGGATCTGACGCCGCGCAACCTGCGTGTGCCAGATGATGCAGACAAAGCAAGGCATGAGAATGGTGTCAAAAGTGTCATCGCGCTGAATGTGCCAACACATGACCTTGAAGCAGGAATAGGCTATTACCAAGCCATCCTCGGCCAGCCGCCTTATCCCCTTAACCCCAATAATGACCCTGAACCTCCGACATTGGCGCGTTTTGATGCTGGTGAAAAATGCGGCATCAACGTCCACAGCCAGCCGGATGCTGATTTGATGAATGGGACTTTTAGCATTGTGCTATGGAGTTCACAACTCACGACAGTATTTGAGCAGCTTGATAGTCGCCTGACGCACGGCGTGAGGATTGGTGTGCAGCTTTTCTAAACAGAGGCAGGCTTTCAAACCCACCTCTGTTTTGTTTCAGGCTAGTGCTTACTTCTTCATGACCGCACCGAGGGCATCGCAGCCGGGGCAAGCGCCGCCGGGACGATAGAGCGCATAGCCACCCATCGGGTCATCTGCTGTATAGAATGGGAAATCCACATTCCAAACAATCATCAGGCGCACCTTACCGCTCTGCGCAGCAATAGTAGCAGCTTCCGCCAGCCAGGCAGCATGTTCCGAGACCGAGGTATCGGCTGCCCAGGCAAAGTTAGCCGGGAGTGCAGTAGTAAAACCTTCTGGCGAGAGATAGCCGAGTTCGGTAAAGCAAACCGGCTTGCCACCAAATGGCCCATAACCGCGCTGAAGCATCGAGCTGAAGTAGTATGTCGGGTAGCTCCCACGTGGGTCACCGCTGCCAGCCGAGGGGGCAATAATACCTTCGTTGTAATGCAGGCCTACGCAGTCCAGATACTGCCCCGCCCCTGCCTGGGCCATCTGCTGCATGAAGGTGTCATCGTTGCAACCATTATTGGTGCAGCCCGCCGAACCGAAGAACCCCGTTGGTGCAGGAGCGCCGCTGATGACAATAGTGTTGGGGTTTTTCGCCTTGATAGCATTAAAGGCAGCAGCAAGCATCTTGGTGTAGTTCGCGCCGTTCACCTGCCCCGCAGGCCATTCACGGTCGATATTAGGTTCATTCCAGACTTCAATAGCATCGACACCCAACGCTGCGACACCGCCGAGGAATTCAGCATAACCGGCAACATACGAGTCGAAATTCGCTCCCAGAGCGGTTTTGTCACCGACGATCCCGAGCAAAATTTTGTAGCCATTAGCCTTCGCTACATTAATGGTATCAGCAAATTTGGATGGCGAGTCGCCCGCAACATACGAACCCTGTTTCTTGACCCAGCGCATACCCGCGCGTGACATCAGGCCGAAGGTGTTGAGGCTCATATCCAGCACATGACCGCCAATTTCAAAGCCGCCGACAGCAGCACCACCGGGAACGGGCGTAGGTAGACTACCATCAGGGGCAGCCGTTGGAGCAGCAGCGGCCGTAATCACACGGTCACAGACGGCAACTTCCTTCAGATCGAAGCTGATACGCCCCTGGTAAATATCACCGCGCAGGCTGGTGACTGTGTATGTCCAACCGAAATAGAGTTCGCGCCCTGAATTGGGATCATCAAGATCGCGGCAATCATCAATACCGCCCGTCCATTCACTCTGCTCCCAGTCGTAGTTTTTGACAATATTCAGGTCGACGGATTTGGTTTCCTCAATCGCATCCCGGACGGTGGAAAAACCACGCCAGATGGGATCAGTGGGGGTCGGCGTCGGGGCAACCTGGGCCGCAACGGGCGCAACTACTGCAAGGGACATTGCCACCAGCAGCAGCGTCAGTAGCGCCAGAATGCTCATCGAAGTCGTCTTTTGCATTACTTAAACCTCTTCACCTCTACTAACTAAACGACGAGCGCGACGAGAGCCGCGCTCATATCTGTAGAAATTTACTCTACAACCGGCATTTTATCAAATGAGGATAATGGAATACAGCGTGAAAAGCGGCACAAACAAAAAATCCCCGTTTCCACAACAGGAAAGGGGGATATATGATGCTATCGCACCAGCGCTAGGCAAAAGACTGAGCAGCTTCGCTCCGTAACAAGGCAAGACGCTGCAAAAGTGCTGGGTCGCCCTGCGCGGCGAGCTGCTGCTGCACAGCGTCCATCACATCCAGCAGTTCAGCATCAAAATCGCCAATATGCTGCGCCATCAACTGACGGGCATCATCGTCCGTCGGCGCGGACAGCAGATCATTGATGAACTGAATTTCCGGTGGCATATTGGCCTGTAAGGCAGCGACGATGCGATTATAGATTTCCTTAAGGCGAGTGGTAGCGTTCAGGTCATTGCGGCGTGTCGCTTCCTGAATGTTGGCGGACAATACCTGCATGAAAGTGTAATCCAGCATACCGAGATTTGCCTGGATGACCTCATCCGGGTTGGGGTTATTGAGGATTTCCTGCAACAGTCCAGCCGCTTCCTGTAAGGCAGCCTGTGCCTGTTGATCAATCAGCGAAGTCAGTTCAAGCAGATGATCGCGCAGTGTTTCGAGTGAGGAACGCTCGGCAGCGGGGGCAGCACTGATGTAAGCGGTCATCTCCTGAAAGAAGTTGTAATCGAATACCGGGCGTACCAGCCCGACCAGCGCCTGCAGACGTTCGGGATCGGCAGCATAGCGGATTGCTAATTGAAGAAAATCACCCCGGTCAGCCTCTTCACCAAGCCCATTAACGTCAGACTCGACCTGCTGGATGGTTTCTTCCTGAATGCGGCTTTGTTCAAGCAACTGCTGCCCAAAGGATGAAAGTTGAGCGATCACACTCTGAATGCCGACGACCTGCTGCGCCGCCCCCTGCCGCCCCTGTGCAAGAAGCTGCTGCGCGGCCAGTGTCATGGTCTGGAAGAACTGGGCATCAATCTGCGCATCATGCTGCTTCACCAGTTCGGGCAATTCATCGGGATCAGCGGAAAGGAACTGTTCGATCAGGCTGACGCGGCCACGTTGGGCTTCCATCATTTCCGGCGTGACGCCATCGGCTGCCAGCACCTGGTCGATAAAACCCTGCATGGTCAGCGCTGAACGAGGCTGAAGCAGATAAGCTTTAAAGGCACCCTGTGGCAGCGAAGCCGTCACTTCACGCATCAGCTCACCGACAGCCTTCTCCTGGGCGTCTTTAGAGAGGCCAAGTTCCATCGGCACGTAGGTGATGAGCAGTTCTTTACCGGGGTCATGATAAACCAGCGGCGTCAACACGGTGTTTGGTGCGCCGCAGTTTTGACAAATGGCAACATTCAATCGCCCACTCAGGAAGGCAACTTTAGCCTGCGGCTCCTGAGCAGCATCAACCAGGCTGTGGACGGTCGCGCGCACCGGCTGGCGACACTGGGCGCACTGAATCGTCGTCTGAATCACTTTCGGCATTGGGGATACTCCCTCACTGGGTCTGATAAATTATTATGATAGCGGAAGACTGAAATAAAAAGTAGACCCTGAGCCGGGGGTACTGGTGACATAAATATTGCCGCCATGCGCGTCAATGATGGCTTTGGCAAGATACAGTCCTAATCCGGTTCCCGGTGCCTTGCGCGAGAGCGCGTCATCAACGCGGAAAAAGCGGTCAAAAATGCGCTCCTGATCGCGCTCAGTGATGCCAATGCCCTGATCGCTCACATAAACTGTCACAGCCTGAGCGTCAAATTCACCGCCGACAGTAATCGTCCCACCCTTTGGCGCATATTTAATGGCATTATTGACGAGATTATCCAACACCTGCCGAATGCGAGTCTCATCAGCACGAACGACGGGAAAATCAGGCGGAAAATTGAGTGCAAAAGTATGTTTAGTGGTTTGAGTCTGAAAGCGTTCCACTACCTGCGCGGCGAGGGCAGCAATCTGAACATCGAGCAAATCGAGTTTCATCCGCTCTGCTTTCAGCTTGCTGGCGGCAAGCAGATTTTCGATCAACCCGGTGAGGCGATCAGCTTCGTCTTCAATCACTTCAAGTCCCTGATGAAGGGTTTGCTCGTCCCAGACCGCATCTTCACGGCGCAGCGTTCCCGCGTAACCCTTGATGAGGGCAACCGGTGTTTTCAGCTCGTGCGAAACGGTGGAAATAAAGACATTCTGCATTTCCTGAGCGCGGCGGAATTCCGTTACATCACGCGCATTGGCGATGATGTTACCGAGTTTTCCATCACCGTTTAAGAGCGGTGCATAAGTGATACCGACACCTAGCGCCATCCCATCGCGTCGAAGCAGATCACCTTCGACATAGAGTGTTTCGATAGGGGCATCCTTCGCCAACCGGAAAGGCCAGCCCTCGTGCAAAGCAGTTCTTAAATCACCACGTTCGACACGCTTCCAGGTAATAACGCTGTCCAGGTCACGTCCCAGAACATCAGCCAGTTCCCAGCCAGTTAGCCGTTCCAGCGCACGGTTAAAGCCGAGAATACGCAAATCGGAGTCGAGAATCATTACTCCATCAGCGCTGTGTTCAAGGATAGCAGCCAGGCGGCGGCGTTCCTGATCGATGCGCGCATAAAGCTGGGCATTGTGAACAGCAATAGCGGCCTGGTCGGCAAAACTTTGCAAAATCTGCTGATCGTCATCACTGGCGCGTACCAGCGATTCGCGGAAGATAATTAACATCCCTACAGGGTCAGCAGCAATCACCAACGGCAGAAACAAGGACTGCCGCAAACGATCATCCAGCGAGGAGGCCATGCGATTAAGAATTTTGGTGAGGAGATCGTCGTCGTTGTTGTCCTGAGCGCGGCTGACAAGGCGATTAAGCTGGCGGTTTAAGTCAGGGACATGCTCATTGTCCACGCCCATTGTTGCACGAATGGTGTACTGATTATTCACATCCTTAAGCGCAACAACGCCTACCTGTCCGCCGAGCATAACAATGGATGCATTCAGGACAAGCCGCAATACCTCGTCCACATCAAGTTGGGCGGTCATAGCGCGAGAGATTTCCAGCAGGAAATCACGCTGACGGACGCGGTAATCATGGAGCATTAGCATGGGAAAATTGTAGCACAATACAGGAGGCGAATTAAAGCGGCTGACAACATTTCTATTACATTTTTTACGCTAATCTAAATCGGTGGCAAAAATGTTATGAAGCGCATTCAACAGGTCTTTGGGAAGCGGGCGCTTCGCCAGCGAATTCTGCCAGACAGCACTTGATGTCGCACCGCCACAGATAATCATACTCAAACGCCCATACTGCCTGAGAAAATCAACTGAATCACGGAAGCCTCGTCCGATAAAAAAATCTTCTCTTTTTCCTTCAGCCCGTTCACGCAGCACTTTCATAGCGGCTATCAATAATTCAGCCGCTATGGGTATATCCGCGATAATGAGGAGGACATTGACAACGCCAGGATGCATCTGGCCCACTTTATCGCAAACCGCGTCGATCAGTTTACGACTCAGCACATTATCGTCCATCTGCTGAGGCAACCGCAAGCGTGTCACTTCCAGACTGAAGGGCGTGCTGACTCTAAAAGTCAGCGAAAAATCTGGTGCGCGGGATTTATCTGGCGACTGCTTCTCATATTCGAGCATGAACCGCTGATCGCCAAGCAGTCGATAGGCTGTCTCCAACTCGGCAAACAAGCTTTGGCGCTTTTCAGCATTGTCGGCCATGCGCAGTTTTTTGCGAATTTTGTCTTTATAAGCCTCGGCAAAAGTGCGGAAACGCCGCGATTCTCGTACCCACCCTGCAAAGGCCGGATACAACGAGTCATCACGGCGCTCAAAAATATGCGCCAGTAGGTCATCAACCGTCATGACTGATGAGCGCGCAGCCTGGCAATCGTATCAGAAATATCAGCTACACCGCCCTGGGTAGCAACCAGAGCCGCCGCGCCAATAACGCTGACATTTTCCCCCAGACCGGCGAGTTCAATCCGCAGATTTTCCCAGTAAGCAGAGTCGATGCAATGCTCCCGAATTGACTCGCGCATCGGCGCGAATAGAAGTTCGCCGAGATTGGTGCTGACACCACCGCCAAAGACCAGCATTTCCGGGTTAAAGAGATGCAACAGGCTGACCATGCCGAGACCAACCATGTGTCCGGCTTCCCGCACAATATCGAGCGCCAGCCTATCCCCCTGATGAGCCGCGCCACCCACATGTTTGCCTTCGATGCGTTCAAGGTCTCCGTCAACCAGATCGGTGATAAGCGACTTCGCACCTGCTCGAATGCGTTCACGTGCCTTACGTGCCAAAGACGGCCCGGCAGCTTCTTTTTCCAGCGAGCTTACCCGGTCACCAACAACCATAATGATGTGACCAGCTTCCGCACCGAGACCGGATTTGCCGAGCAGCATTTTGCCATCGCAGATCATGCCGCTGCCAATACCGGTGCTGAGCGTGATGAAGATCACATGGCGGCAGCCAAACGCCGCGCCGCGCACCGTTTCCGCCAGACCAGCGACATTCGCATCATTGCCAACATAAACCGGAACATTAAACTCGTCGCGCAGAATGTCCCCAAGCGGAACATTGTGCCAGCCCTTGAGATTGGGCGGGGCCACAACGACTCCAGTAACGGGATTCAGCGGCCCCGGCGCGGAGATGCCTATACCCGCCACTCTGGCGCTGTCGTCCGGCCACACTTTGCGTATAAGGTCTTTAATCGTATCGAGCGTCGCATCGAGACCGCGCTCGTCTTCGGTCAATGTTTCCTTCCGATCGAGAATATCCAGATCGTAGTTGAGACGGGCTGCCCGGACGCGCGTCCCGCCCAAATCGACGCCGATGATTACCTGCGACATACTGTTTAACCTGCCTGATTAAGGACGAATTTGTAGTTAATTATGGCGGTTGTGAGCGCTCCCCGCCACTGATAAAATACACCCAATCTGCGAACATTTATTCCGCTTCGACACAGGAACAGGAACACACATGGCGCGCGTCACTCCACTCCGCCAGCAATACCTGGACATCAAACGCGAGTATCCAGACTGCATTTTATTCTTCCGGCTGGGCGACTTTTATGAGACATTCGACGAAGATGCCGAAGTCGCCGCACGTGAACTCGATCTGGTGCTGACCGGACGCCCGGTGAGCAAGGAAGAGCGTGTGCCAATGGCAGGCGTGCCGCATCACGCGCTGGAAAGTTACATCGCGCGCCTGATCGAAAAAGGCTATCACGTCGCGGTGTGTGAGCAGATGAGCGAGCCGGATGGCAGGGGAATCGTTGACCGGGAAGTAACGCGGGTAGTCACACCGGGGACAATTGTCGAGCCGGAACTGCTGGCAGAAGACCGCGCCAATTACCTGATGGCTGTTGTGCCGATGGGCGACCCGGAAAGCGGGCAGTGGAATCGAGCGGGAATTGCTTTTGTGGACATTTCAACCGGTGAGTTCGCGGCGACGCAGCTTGAGGGTGAAAACGCAGGGGTACTGGTGCTGGAAGAACTGGCGCGTCTGCAACCGCGTGAGGTACTCATACCGGAAGGCTGGGCCGAGCGGGTATCGCTGCCAATCGGCATTCACCTGACGCCCTATGCCGACTGGCGCTTTGAGCGGGGGAATGCTGAAGGTGCTTTATTAACTCATTTCCGGGTGCGCTCCATGGATGGATTTGGGCTGGGCGAGTCCCCGGCGGCCATTTGCGCGGCGGGCGCGGTGCTGCAATATGTGCGCGATACCCAACGCAGCAGCCTGGCACAACTAACGACAGTACGCGCCTACTCTACCGCCACTTTCATGGTGCTGGATCAGTTCACACGGCGCAACCTGGAATTGACAGAAACGATTCGCAGCCGCAAAGTCGAAGGCAGCCTGTTGAGCATCC
>CAYUTY010000039.1:16589-35614 GCA_964447795.1 uncultured Anaerolineaceae bacterium | reverse complement strand
ACCGGACGGTGACAGCAATGGGGGCGCGGTTGCTGCGGACATGGATCAGCCAACCGCTGCTCGATCTGAATCGGCTGAACGCACGTCTGGAAGCGGTGGAAGCGCTCAGCAGGAATGAAGCGCTGCGAGCAGAATTGCAGGCTGCCCTCAAAAGCATTGCCGATCTGGAACGACTCACCAACCGTCTGGTCATTGGCAAGTCAGGACCGCGCGATTTGCTCGGTTTGAAAAGCAGCCTGGAAGCGATCCCACTGGTGCAGGCGGCTATCAGCACGATTCCGGCACTCAAGCCGCTGGCGGAACGAATGGATGCCTGTGCTGATTTATGCGATCTGGTCAACCGCGCCATCACCGACGAACCCCCTGCCGTGATGAACACGATTGGCACGATCCGCCAGGGCTATGCACAGGAACTTGACGATATTCTGAATGCGACCAGCGAAGCACGTGAGTGGATTGCTAATCTCGAACCGCAGGAGCGGCGCCGTACAGGCATCGCCAGCGTCAAAGTCGGCTTCAATAAAGTATTCGGCTATTACATCGAGGTCAGCAACGCCAATACGAGCAAAGTGCCAGTCGATTACATCCGCAAGCAAACACTGGTCAACGCCGAGCGATATATCACGCCGGAACTGAAAGAGTATGAGACGCTAGTCCTGAATGCTGAAGAAGCGATTCTGGCGGTGGAAAAACGGCTCTTTGAAGAATTGTGCCAGGAGATTGCCGCGTCAGCCAATCGTCTGCTGGCAACGGCACGGGCAGTGGCACACCTGGATGCATTTTTATCACTGGCGGATGTTGCGGTGCGCGAGGGGTATGTCCGCCCTGCCCTGACGGATGATGACCTGCTCATTATCAAGGATGGGCGGCATCCGGTAGTCGAGCGGCTGCTGGACGGAGGCACACGGTATGTGCCAAACGACACCCACTTCGACAGCATGTCACGGCTGCACATCATCACCGGGCCGAATATGGCTGGGAAATCAACCTACATCCGGCAGGTCGCGATCATCACACTGATGGCCCAAATTGGCAGCTTCGTCCCGGCAGATGAGGCGACCATTGGCCTGGTTGATCGCATTTTTGCCCGTATCGGCGCACAGGATGAAATCCATGCCGGGCAAAGTACTTTCATGGTAGAGATGATCGAAACAGCGCGTTTACTCTCCGGCAGTACACGGCGCAGCCTGTTGATTCTGGATGAAGTCGGACGCGGGACATCAACCTATGACGGACTCGCAATCGCGCGGGCGGTCGTAGAGTACATCCACAATAACCCCCGTCTCAACTGCCGGACATTATTCGCTACCCATTACCATGAGCTGACCGAACTGCCGAATATACTACCGCGTTCGCGGAATTATAATGTGGCGGTGACCGAACAGGGCGACCAGGTGGTATTCCTGCATAAGGTCATTCCCGGTGGCGCTGACCAGAGTTACGGCGTGCATGTGGCGCAGTTGGCAGGAATGCCGCGCCCGGTGGTGGAACGCGCCCGCGAACTGCTGGCACAGCTTGAACGCGAAGGCAGCGATTTCAAACTCCCGACCAGCGCCGCCGCCGCGCCGGTTTCGCGCCAACAAAAAGTAAAAGAAGATGCGGGACAGATGCGGCTGTTCAGCACGCCGGACAGCCCGGCAGTCGAGGCGCTGCGGAAGCTGGATGTTGACCACCTCAGCCCCTTGGAAGCGCTGACGAAGCTGTATGAACTAAAGCGCATGGCGGGGGAATGAAGCAGCAGATAATGGATAAAAATTCAATAGGGACGACGAGGTGTTTTTACAGCTTCATGTGCATAGGAAGAGAGAACGACAAGCACACTAGTATGTCGCTGGGCGAGGTGGATGCAGAAACCTTAACTACAGAATGGGGCGGGCGACAAACTGCGGGCTAGTGGCTGCGCTCAGGCAGCATGGCTACAGCACGGACATACATGCTGCTGTTTCATACAGTATTTGGCCTTGCGTCGATCTTTCACAAATTCCTGCTGACCCCGCTTGACCGTCACCACAAATTGACCACACTCGCAGAGGATGACGGTTGTCCCAACAAGCCGCCGGAAATCATGCCCCGGCGGAATGTCAGCGGGCATAGTTTGATCCAACATGCGGCAGAAAATGACCCCTGTACGGCGCTCCCGCCGACCATGACGAACGACAAAAGCTATTTCCTCGTAAGACACATTGCGATGGGCAGAACGCAGTTCTGCGTGCAGACTGAGCATTACTCCGGCAGGTTCATCGTCCATAGGGAATTGTGGTTACTCCAAACTATGTCGCCCACCCCTTTCTGTTGTTAAGCTGCGCTGGAATGATTTGACTCATCCTTAACAACATTCTATAACAGATATTAAGAAAAGAACCCCAAAGAAAAAGGGGCTTGCGCCCCTCTAACGAAAATTCAGGATTTTTTTCAGGTTTATTTCTTAGCAGCGGCCAGCGTCGGTGAAACCGCTTCAGGCCGTGGTTCGGGGATAAGGGCTTCTTCTGCACGCAGGAGACCTTCAGATACCAGCACCCGCTTGAAAGCCACAATCGCCACCTCGATCATATGCAAATCAGGCTGCCGGGTGGTCAGATGTTGGAGCGCCAGATTAGGCTTCACGATCACCCGCACCAGTGGATTATGCATATTACGGGCGGTGAAACGCAGCAGTTCATAAGCGATGCCAGCGATCACCGGGATGAAAATCACACGCGACAAAATGAGTAGAAGAAACGGCGGACGCCCCAACAGCGAAAAAACAAAGACACTGACAAAAACGACAGTCAGCAGAAAAGCTGTACCACAGCGGGGATGCTCAATTGGGAAATTCTGTACAATTTCCGGTGTGAGTTCCGCACCTGCTTCATAGGCGTTGATGGTCTTGTGTTCCGCACCATGATAGCCAAACAAGCGCTTCACATCCGGGATGCGGCCAATCGCCCAGATGTAGGCAATGAGCAGGCCAAGCTGGATGAATCCTTCGATCAGGTTGACAACAAACGCTTCCCAACCCACTCCGGCAGAGCCATCAGGTGTCAGACCAAGCAGGTTGCCAATCCATGACGCGCCCGCGGTCGGCAGCAGGAAAAACAGGCCAACGCCCAGCAGCAGCGAAAAGGCAATTGTCGCCCAGCCTATCGGCCCGTTGAAGCTGACTTCTTCTTCCTCACCCAGCGCCACATCTGCCGCCCACATCAGCGCCCGTGTGCCGAGGCCGAGCGCATCCCACAGGCCAATGACACCGCGCACAAACGGGGTTTTGGCGATTTTCCCCCTGTAGAGGGTGGCATTCAAAGCCTGTTCGTGGACGACGATTTTGCCTTCCGGGTCGCGGACGGCGATAGCAGCCGTATGAGCGCCGCGCATCATCACGCCTTCAATGACCGCCTGACCGCCATAAGAAAATTTGATCTCCCCTTTTGCGTCCACACGGTCATTAGCGCCGTTGGCTGAAATTGCATATCCGTTTTGAGACATCCGATACTCCTATTGAAACACCAAATTCTGGCCTGCCGCGCGAACCGCAGTAATTGCTCCTGGTGGCAGGACGAGCAAAAATGCATGACCTCCAACAGCACATCCATCTGTATTGTTACAGCGTGCGCCGGGTAAAGTGAGCGTATATTGACCGTTTTCAGACACAGGAACACGCTCGTTGCCATATTGATCGATCAACTCAATGGCATTGGCTGCGCCGACTTCTAACTGTACAGGCGCGGCGGTTGTCGCCCAAGCAATAAGTATCTGCTGCCCTTCATCAGTCAACAGCAAAACAGAATCAACCTTATCACTCAGCGCACGTGTACCAGACTGAACCGCATTCAGTTGACGGGTGAGCATACGCCAGGTATCAAAAGCAGGGCGACGCGAACCATCTGCACGCAGAAGACCAAAAGTCTCAGCCCCTGGTGGTAAACTCCAGTCGTAGAATTTGTACACCGCAAGCCGCTCTGCCCCTGCCGCCAGCGCCAGCGCCACGCCCTGCACCAGAAAGGCTGACTGCTGTTCCAGATTAGTCTTATACTGCGGGCGCACGACCGGCCAGAGGGGATCATCTGTCGGCCCGGCATTCATCTCATTGATCCAGATGGCTTTATCGGTCAGGCCATAACTATCAAGCAAATCCCGCGACATTTTGACGATATCATAGACCGTTTCAGTACGGAAATAAATATGCAGGCTGATGGCATCGAAATAGTAATCATGCGCCTCCGCCTCCGGGTCTTGCAGGATACGTTCCAGCAGCCGGTCATTATAAAGGCGGCGGCCTTCGTTAACATCATGCCAGTAAGTCGTCCCGGCGAGATGAATTTTCGCATCGGAATTAACTGCTTTTGCAACCAGGGATGCAACTTTTACCATCTGAAAATAATCATCAAGCGAACCCTCAAACTCAAAGCCGTAGGTTTCGCGGGTGATGTCCGGCTCATTCCAGATGATAAAGCGGCTGACTCCGCGCGGCGCATAATACTCGGCGGCGCGGCGCATGAAACCTGCCCACAGGTTGCCGGGGTCTTCCACTGGAAGAAAAAGACCGCGCGGGACACCGGGGCCAGGCGTGCCATCCGTCGCCCATTCTGGGGTGTGCTTGACGATAGCGACAACTTCCCGATCACAATCCTGCGCCGCAGCTAACCAGCGATCATCGACATTGAGCGTGTGCCAGTCCTCTGGCCCGGTGGGCTGGTGCTGCGCCCAATCGAAAATGATGCGTTCCCAGCCAGCGCCAAGTTCGCAAACAGTCTCTGGCAGCCAGAATCCCTCAACGACGCCAAAACGATTGGGCGAATTTTCCTGCGCGGCGGCAGGGGCAAAGATGATGAATAAAAAAAACAGCAGCAGGCTTCGTTTTATCATTCCGCGCCCGCCGGACGAATATCCTGCAAGTTAAGCTGTAAACTGCGATGGCCGTTCCATTCGTTCATTTCGAGCTGGTAAGCCAGGTCAATGCGGTCAGGCATTTGCGCCATCCAACCGCCGAGGTTAAAACCAATCGCATCCATCGGAGGATGGCCGGTACGCGCCAGTTTTAGCTTGAGATGTCCGCCCTCTTTGCCAACCGTGCGCCATTCCAGCACACGCACATTACGACTCATCAGGGTTGGAACGGCGTTCGAATGCCCCGTTGGTTCAAGCTGCGCCAGCTCCATGATAATGGCCTCCGACAGATGATTGATGTTCACATCAACATCAATTTCCAGCATGGGCCGAAGTTCCTGGCCGCTGAGATGCTCTTCTGCAAGCTGTGTCAACCTTTTTTTAAGCGCGGGGATGTTCTGATTAAGAACCGTGAAACCAGCAGCCTGGGCATGACCACCATGCCGTACCAGTAGATCGGCACACTGGTCAAGCGCATGAGTAATATCAAACTGGGGGATACTGCGGCAGGAGGCGCGACTTTCGCTGTCACCTTCTTCCATAACTACTGTAGGGCGGTAAAATTCTTCCGTGAGACGCCCGGCCACCAGCCCGACAATGCCAGGACGGAAATGGCGGTCTCCGGCGAAGATTAACGGCACATCAGCCTGTTCTGCTTCCACCCGTTCACGGATCAGTTCCTGAGCGGCGCGGGTCAATTCCTGCCGCTGGACATTGAGCGTTTGCAAATGCTGGGCATATTTGAGCGCTTCATCTTCATTATCACTCGCCAGCAGATTGTAAGCGATCATGGCGCTTTCAAGCCTTCCAGCGGCGTTAATGCGCGGCCCCAGAGCAAAGCCGATGTTCATGGCGGTGATGCTGCCGGGCTTGAGGCTGGCGACTTCCATTAGACCACGCAGACCGGGGCGATTAGCGCGATTAATGACTTCCAGTCCACGCCGGACAAGGGCGCGGTTCTCCGGACGATTCAGGGGAGCAAGGTCAGCAACCGTACCGATAGCAACCAGATCGAGCAGTTCTTCGGCAGCGAGGCCTGGTTTGTCACGGTCATTACGGCTGGCGACCGTGAGAAGTGCCTGTGCCAGTTTGTAAGCTACCCCTACCCCTGCCAGCATATCTTCAGGATATTTGCAGTCTTCCTGTTTGGGGTTAATGACAGCCAGTGCGCGCGGGATTTCCGGGCCGATGGAATGATGATCGGTAATGATGATGTCCAGCCCAGCGGCATTTCCATCTTCGACTTCTTCTACTGAACGGATGCCACAGTCCACCGTGATAACCAGTTTCACATCGCCACGTGCCAGCTTCCGCAGTGCCGGACTGTTCAACCCATAACCTTCATCCACACGATCCGGGATGTAGGGGAATACTTTCGCTTTGAGGGCTGTCAGGGTTTGCATAAGCAGTGTAGTCGAAGTCACACCATCAGCATCAAAATCGCCATAAACGACGATTTGCTCATGATTTTTAATGGCCCGGCGAATACGGGCGACAGCTTCATTGATCCCTTTCATCTGAAAAGGATTGGTCAGAGTATCGTCTGCATATAAAAACCGGTCAGCCTCATCAGTTCGGGCAAAACCCCGATTATACAAGGTCTGCATCAGAATCCGTTTTTCAACTGACAGGCCATCGAGCAGGCCAGGTGGTGCCTGTGGGGCAAGAACCCAGCGCTTGGGGGTCATGGACATAAGTAAATCGACTGTCTACAATATTTGTCTGAAATCATGGCAGGCGTATTATCCCCTGCAAGTCGTGTCAATAGTAGCATTATCAGGTTAGCCATACAACCATCCAGCGGAGGAAAATTTATGAGCAGCATCGTTTTTATGGGGACGCCGGACTTCGCTGTCCCAATTCTCCGCCAGCTTATAGAGCATTATGATGTAATTGGGGTGGTGACACAGCCGGACAGACCGGCTGGCCGCAACCGGCAGGTACAGCTTTCGCCGGTCAAGCAGGCCGCGCTCGATGCCGGAATTTCCGTTTTTCAGCCGGAGAAAATTCGGCGGGCTGAAGCTATAGCCGAACTAAAACAATGGCAACCGGACGCGTATGTAGTGGCCGCTTTTGGGCAGCTATTACCCCAGGCTGTTCTGGATATTCCGCCACATGGCTCAATCAATGTTCATGCTTCGCTGCTGCCCCGCTGGCGTGGGGCTGCGCCAATTCAGGCTGCCATCCGCGCTGGAGATGCCGAAACCGGCGTAACCATCATGAAAATGGACGCGGGACTGGACACCGGGCCGATGTTGACGAAACGCGCTATTCCGATCACGGTGAACGAAACCGGTGCATCGCTGCACGACAAACTAGCGGCGTTAGGCGCGGAACTGCTGATCGATACCCTGCCAGGATATTTCTCCGGCGAGATCGCTCCGCAGCCCCAACCCGAAGAGGGGGTAACTTTCGCACCATCCATAAAAAAAGAAGAAGGCTTGATTGACTGGACAGATAAGGCAGGGGCAATCGAGCGGTTAGTGCGGGCATTCAACCCCTGGCCGGGGACATATACAACCTTCAAAGGTGAACAGCTAAAAATTCATGGCGGTGCAGCAGCGGAAGGCACTGTCGAGCCAGGCTTAGTGGTGCAGGTACGAGAGGGTATCGTCGTTGGCACAGGAGCTGGATTATTTCAGCTTGAACGAGTGCAGCTTGCAGGACGAAAAACCATGTCAGTGAATGAATTCATCCGAGGGCAAGGGGATTTTATAGGGGCAAAACTGCCATCCTAGGCGGGTGGCTCACCATCAAAGACAAATTTCAGATGTGGCACAAGCTCAGCCGCATTTTTTACCGGCATCTCGCAATCCAGCATCAAGTAACGGGCTGAACGCTTGGGGAAGGCGTGGGTATAGCTGGCAACGCGCAACTGCTGCTTGCCCACCTCCGCATAGCCATCCTTGGCACTGATGTGACCTGCAACGAGTACTCGCTGTTCGTAGGGACTGGCCTCGGATATGTATTGCAGGAAGCTTTTGAGTGTGCGCTGGTAGGTGGTATCGCCTACATCCAGTTCATTCTGCGAGAAAAGCGTGTTCCAAACCAGATCAAAGTCAGTATTCTGCCCGTTCAGGAACAATACACGGAGCAAATGATTATAACGCGGGTCGTCCTGTCCATTCACAGCCAAGTAGCGGCGGGCCTGTTCTTCATAAGAAACACCAGTGAAATGGGAATAGCCACGCTGCAAACTGGCGATGTCAAATTTTTTGAGTTCGCCATCAGCCATATCAATCAACTGCTGGTGGTCGAGGTTGAACAAACGCTCGACATGTTTTGATGATGTGAGGTCAGGCGATGCGCCAGCGTGGGTAATCAGCACCCCTGATTTAGTGCGGGCGAAAAAAGGCAGCGTAGCGAGGAATTGCACCACATCGCTGCGTTTGACAGGCGATTTATAGTGCTGGTCAAGACGACTGAGAGATGCTTCGAAACGGGGGGTGTACTCCACTGAACCTTTCGCCAGCGTAAGTCCATAAATGTGGGGCAGCTCATGATTGCCGAGCAGCATCACAACCTTATCCTTGCCCAGATCAGCCTGCAATGCCATCACGTCCATGATGACATCGAGACTTGCATCAAATTCTTCCAGCCCTTCACTGTGAATCAGATCCCCACACAGCACCAGATAATTTACTGTGCCTTTGGCAAGCTGAGCCAGGAACAGGTCGCGCAGACGGCGGTACACATCCCAGGCACCATGCAGGTCAGTAACAACCATTGCCGTGCCGCCGTTCAAGTCAACAACCCGCTGGGGCATGTACATCCTCACAATTCTTTCTTATAGATGAATTGATGGTGAGGGACAGAAAGCCCTCACCGAAACAGGGTTAGGTTAACCTAGTAACCTAAAATATTCACAACAGAACGAACAGCTTCAGCGCTGATTTCGAGCATGTTCTTTTCTTCATCATTCAGTTCCATTTCGATGATACGCTCAACACCCTTCGAGCCTAACACCGCCGGCACACCAATATACAGACCATTGTACCCATACTGCCCATCCAGCAGCACCGCGCTGGGGATAACACGCTTCTGGTCTTTCAACACAGCTTCGACCATTTCCACTGTACCTGCGGCAGGAGCATACCAGGCGCTCACACCCAGTAAACCGACAATTTCGCCGCCGCCGTTACGGGTGCGGGTGATGATTTCCTGCAATTTTTCTTCCGCCTTCAGCTCACGGATGGGAATACCACCAATTGAGGTATGGCGCGGCAGCGGCACCATCGTATCTCCATGCCCACCCAGAACCATGCCGTGAATATCCTTTACGCTCACGCCCAGTTCCATCGCAATAAAGGTCTTATAACGGGCGGTATCAAGAGAACCAGCCTGTCCGATTACGCGCTGGCTGGGGAAACCGCTCTCCTGAAGAACGACATGGCACATCGCGTCTAGTGGGTTGGAAACCACGATCAGAACGGCCTCAGGCGAATATTTAGCGACCTGCTGTGCAACTTCACCAACGATTTTCTGGTTAGTCTTGACCAGTTCATCGCGGCTGGGATATTTACCCGTCACCGGGTCTTTCTTACGTGGGACACCAGCGGTGATAACCACCACGTCTGACCCTGCGCTCTCTTCGTAGCTGGTCGCTCCCGTGATTTTCAGATCAAAACCAAGAACAGGGCCAGACTCTGCAAGGTCAAGCGCCTTGCCCTGTGGCACACCTTCAACAATATCGATCAGCACCACATCTGCAAGCTGTTTGCTGACAATCCAGTGCGCGCAGGTCGCGCCAACATTGCCCGCACCGACAATGGTCACTTTTTGACGAGCCATTTTTGTCTCCATGAACATGCTGAATTCAAAGCAAGTGAATTATAACACAAATGGGGCGTACCACGTGGATACGCCCCATCCGACTAACGGCATTGACAGGGTTATTCGTGGCGGTCAAGCCACTCTGGTTCGCTCCACAGGCTGGAGAGCAGGAGATCACGCACGGCGATCAGCTCTTTCGGCAGGCGGTCATAGAGCCTGATGAACAATTCTTCGTGGGAGACAACTTCGTTCTTCCACAATTCCTTGTCGATGGACATGACCCGATTGAAATCTTCCTTGCTGAAATTCAGTCCTGTCCAATCCAGGTCTTCATAGACTGGCGCCCAACCGAGCGGTGTTTCGATGGCAGCAGCGCGCGTGCGCGAGCGAGCGACAATCCATTTCAGGACGCGCATATTCTCGCCAAATCCCGGCCATAGGAACTTACCATCCTCATCCTTGCGGAACCAGTTGACGAGGAAAATCCGCGGCGGATTTGGGATATAACGCCCGAATTGCAGCCAGTGGGTGAAGTAGCTCGCCATATGGTAGCCGCAGAAAGGCAGCATGGCGAAGGGATCACGCCGGACTTCGCCGAGTTTGCCAGCGGCGGCGGCTGTCATCTCCGAGCCAAGTGTGGCGGCGAAGTAAACGCCATATACCCAGTTGAAAGCTTGTACCACCAGTGGCGCAACAGTGCTACGACGTCCGCCGAAGATAAATGCATTGATTGGCACGCCCTCTGGGTCTTCCCAGCGAGGATCAATGGACGGGCACTGGCTGGCGGGAACGGTAAAGCGGGCATTAGGATGAGCAGCTTTTCGGCCGTTGTCCGGTGTCCAGGGCTGTCCCTGCCAGTCAATCAGTTCTGCCGGTGGCGTGTCCGTCATGCCTTCCCACCAGACATCACCTTCGGGCGTCAGTGCCACATTGGTGAAGATGGTATTACTCCCTATGGTTGCCATCGCATTCGGGTTGGTCATGACATTGGTGCCGGGCGCAACACCGAAGAAACCGGCTTCTGGGTTAATCGCATGAAGCTGATTGTCAGCCCCAAGCTTAATCCAGGCGATGTCATCGCCCACTGTCGTTACCTTCCAGCCATCAAGGCCGGGGGGCGGAATGAGCATGGCGAAATTGGTCTTGCCGCAAGCGCTGGGGAAAGCGGCTGCAACATAGGTCTTTTCACCTTCGGGCGATTCGACACCCATGATGAGCATATGCTCGGCCAGCCAGCCTTCATCATGAGCGATGTTGGAAGCAATCCGCAGGGCAAAGCATTTTTTACCAAGCAGTGCATTACCGCCGTAGCCGCTGCCATAAGACCAGATCGAGCGTTCCTCCGGGAAGTGTACGATGTATTTGTCGGCGGCATTTTTCTGGCACGGCCAGGGGACATCTTCCTGCCCCGGTTCCAGCGGCACACCAACCGAGTGAACACATGGCACATATTCGCCATTTTCGCCCAGCACATCATACACAGCACGTCCCATGCGTGTCATGATTCGCATATTGACAGCGACATACGCCGAGTCTGAAAGTTCCACGCCAACATATGAGATGTGCGATCCGAGCGGCCCCATACTGAAGGGGATGATATACATTGTCCGGCCACGCATACATCCGTCGAAAAGCTCGTCGAGTGTACGATGCATCTCACGCGGGTCAACCCAATTATTGGTCGGGCCAGCGTTCACCCTGCCCTGGCTGCACACAAAAGTACGATCTTCCACACGCGCCACATCACCGGGATCAGAGCGGGCAAGAAAGCTGTTAGGGCGCAGCTCATCATTCAGGCGGATAAATGTCCCCTGCTCTACCAGCAGGTCACACAAGGCATCATATTCTTCCTGCGAACCGTCACACCAGTGAACAGCAGCGGGTTTGCAGAGGGCGACCATGTCAGCCACCCAGGCGCGGAAGCCAGCGTGTTGGACATAATCCGGGAATTCAAGCTCAAACTGTGTCGTCAGTTCAGGTATCTGTTGAAGCATGACCGTATTTCTCTCCTTTTGCTTGTTTCTACAGAATTCAATACTAAGGCATTCTTCGGCTGCACATTAGTGTCGGAGGGAGTGATTTTTTGTGATTTTTGTCACAAACCGGATGCTTCCCCGCTGCCTTGAGGGGCTGGCACGGATAAATGTGTGGTTGATGCGACCTCTGCCAGATGCCACCCATGTGATCCACGCTCCAGCAGCGTGACCGAGGTGTTACCAAGGTGAACTGCGTCCATGTCCGGCACAATATCACTGAACAGTTTGATAAGCAGCATTTTCAGCGAGCCACCGTGCGAAACAATAGCAACTTCTGGCCCGACGGCAGCAGCAAGCATATCTTCCCAAGCCTGATAAACACGATTTTGCAGCGCAGTCCGTGACTCACCTTCGGGGATGACATAATGCCAGTGATCAGCCTGATAGGCTGCCCATTGTGGGCCAAAATTGGCGACAATTTCTTCGCGCGTATGCCCCTGAAAAATACCGAGATTGAATTCACGCCAGCGCAGATCAATCTGCGGCTGCACGCCAACAACTTCTCCAATAGCGGTTGCTGTATCCAGCGCGCGCGGGAGATCGCTGCTGATGATTGTTTTAATTGGTCTGGACGCCAGCGCTGCCGCCAGCAGACCTGCCTGCATCCGCCCTTCATCATTCAATCCCACGGGCAGTGTCCCCTGCCAGCGGCCCAGCATATTCCAATCCGTTTGTCCATGACGGATGAGTAAAACGCGCTCAATCGCAGTCATCATGCTCCTTCATTGATGCAAAGGGTTGACGCACCCTTATTCCAGCGGCAAAATTAACCTTGAATTCGCAAACAGTTTACCATGCTTTAAATGCTAGAGGGAGCAGTTCGGTGAAAGTAGCTGAAAAAATTAGTCTGACTCCAAACCCTGCGATATGGCCGGTGTCACTGGTGGCCGGCGCGGGGGTGACTCTGATGGTGCTGGCACTCGGTATTGGCGCAGTGCAGGGAGAAGCGGCGGACAGCAGCGCCATTGGGCTGTCTTTCGCTGGTGGTCTGGTGTTATTCCTGGTCGGTGCGATTGCCTGGTTCGCCATCGCCCAACCGCAGAAGCACTTTGACGACATCAACATCCCGGCAGACGACGACCATCATGGCCATGACAGCCACGACGATCATGCGCTGGCCGTCCACGATGACCACGATCACGTCGAAGTGGTGGGGCATTAGATCGAGCGTGCAGGGAAAACCGATACCGGAACGCGCACCCATCGGTGACCTTTTCGCCGGGGTTATTTTGGCATTAGGCGATGTTACCGGGCTGGCGCTCACACCAGAAGCAGATGCAGAAGTGTTCGCCAGCGGTACTTTCGTGGTGCGCTATGGTCTGCGCTACCTGGGCAAGCTGCATCTGTCCGTCGTGCCGGGTCTGGTTGCACTGGACTATGGTGACTTCCTGACGGGAGAAGCCGCCTGGGAATTTTTGCTCAAACAAAGCAACCTCTACCCACGTTCTGAAGTCATCGGCTACCGCAATGACGGCGCAGATGAGATGATCGTTATCAAACTGCTGGACATCAGCGTGCCACCGGAAGTGCTGGTTTATGCCGATGAGGCTGCCACCAGACCGCTCGCGCGCCCAACCATCCTGATCGCGCCAGAAAGCGCTGAACTGCCCCTTCGTTTGACCGAATATTTGCCACGCTACCACAGCGTGGATGAATGGAAAGCCGCACAATGAGCGACCTCGATAGCGTTTTTGATGATAACTGGCCGGAAGATCACCGCTCCGGCGTGATCGCGGTTGTAGGCCGCCCGAACGTCGGCAAATCGACTTTGCTCAACAGCATTCTGGGGCAGAAGATTGCCATCGTCACGCCCAAGCCACAGACCACACGCAAGCAGCAGCTTGGGATTTATACTGAAGAACATGGACAGATTTTGTTCATCGATACGCCAGGCTTGCACAGGCCACATCATAAACTTGGCGAGTATATGGTGACAGTGGCCGAGGATGCGCTGCGTGATGCCGATCTGATTTTATGGGTGCTGGATGTATCAGCTATGCCGGAAGACGCTGATAAGGAGATTGCCGAGCTGGTAACCCGGCGGCGAGGGGATACTCCAGTGGTGCTGGCGCTCAACAAGGCTGATCTGGTAAATGAAAAAACGCTCGATACCCACCGCGAGGCATATGGAGAACTGGTCGAAAATATCGCCAGTGTGACCGTCAGCGCATTGAACGGTACAGGTGTGCCGGAACTGGTGGCCTTTCTGCTGGAGCAGCTTCCGAACGGCCCCCGCTATTATCCGGCGGATCAGGTAAGTGAAACCAACATGCGCTTCCTGGCCGCTGAGGTCATCCGCGAAAAAATCATTCTCAGCACCGAGCAGGAAATCCCTTACTCCGTCGCCATCGAAATCACTGAATACAAAGAGCGTTCCGCTGATATGACTTACATCAGCGCAGTGATTTATGTCGAACGCGACTCGCAGAAAGGGATCATTGTTGGCAAGGGCGGCACGATGATTAAAAAGCTGGGCAGCGAAGCACGCGCCGAACTGATGAATATCCTCGGAACTGGCGTCTATCTTGATTTACACGTCAAAGTGCTGAAGAACTGGCGCGAAGATGCTGATCTGATGCGACGCATGGGCTACCGCCTGCCGAAGAAGGATGACTGACAATTCGGACTGGCACATCGCACTTGCATGGAAAATCGCGCCAATTTATGCTGTAATCCCCGATGTGCAGGTAGTGGATAACAGTATTCATGCACCAACCTGATTCGCTAAATACGCCCGTGCTGCGTCCACATCGCGGCCAATCTGGTCGATGAGCGCCTGCAAGCTCTCAAACTTACCTTCCGAACGCAGCAATTTTTCGAACGAAATTTCCAGCGTCTGGCCGTAAATATCGCGGTCAAAATCGAGCAGATACGGCTCGACCGTGACATTCTGACCGTCGAAATGTGGGCGCACGCCGACGTTGGTAGCCGCCATGAACACCTCATCGCCCAGCCGCGCCCAGCCTGCGTAAATGCCGTTGGCCGGAATGACCTGCTCATCCCAGATGTTCATGTTCGCCGTCGGAAAGCCGATCTGCCGCCCACGCCCCTCGCCGTGAATCACCTCGCCGGCCAGCATATAACCGCGCCCCAGCCAACTCCGCGCCTGCTCCACTTCACCGGATTGCAGGGCGTCGCGGATAGCAGTGCTGCTGATTTTGTCGCCGCCATTGACGATCAGATCAATTTCGTGAACGCTGAAGCCTTTGGCCGAGCCTTGCTCTCGCAGGAATGGCACATTCCCCTCGCGTTTGTAGCCAAGCGCAAAATCTGATCCTACCCACAATTGTTCCAGATTCAGGTTATCCAGCAGGGCATCGACAAAAGCAACCGCGCGCATCTGGCGCACTTCGTCGTTGAAGGGGTGCGTCACCACCCAATCAACGCCTAACTTACCAAGCTGCTCAGCTTTCTGCTCTGGCGTCGTCAGGTAGTAGCGCCCTCTCAGCCCACGCAGCACCACATCCGGGTGCGGAAAAAAAGTGAGAACGACAGCCTGCCTGCCGCCCGCATGTGCCTCGTCCACCAGCCGCCTGATGAGGTGCTGGTGACCTTTATGCACACCATCAAACACGCCAATCGTCACCATTGACCGCCCTTCAATCAGGGCATCTGCCAGGTTATAGATGTGTTTCATCCGTCAATCCGTTATGTATGTCGATGTGGGCGGTTGCCCTACGCTATTGAGAATACCTTATGTGGACGCAGCAAACCATCGTCCGCCTGAAGAATGGCGACCAATACACCGGCGGCATCATAGGCGAAAGCAAGGCCTTCAACCGCGTGCTTATCAGCCGAAATCGAACGACCATGCCGGATGTGGTCAATTTCAGCGGAATTGAGATGCACTGAGGGCCAATCTGCCAGAGCAGCGGGCGCTGAGACAAGGTACTGCCGCCAGTCAGCGCCTACCAGAAGCTCATCCAGTGAAACTGCCGTTTCCAACCTGAAAATGCCGCTGGCCGTGCGCGTCAGGGCGGTCAAATGTGCGCCCACGTCCAAAACTTCGCCAATGTCATAGGCCAGACTGCGAATATAGGTCCCGGCGCTGCATACCACATCCAGCGTGAATTCTGGCGGCGACCAATCCAGCATTTCGAGAGAGTCAATCCGCACCGAGCGCGGCTGGCGTTCAACCGTCTCTCCGGCGCGTGCCATATCGTAGAGTTTGCGCCCACTCTGCTTGATGGCGCTGTACATCGGCGGTAACTGCTGAATATCCCCCCGGAAAGCGGCCAGCGCATTTTCAACATGGGTTTGGGTGATGTAGGCAGCATCACGTTCCTGGATGATTTCGCCCTCGGCATCATAAGTATCCGTCGTGATGCCAAGGCGAACGCGGGCGCGGTAGCGTTTGCTCGAATTCATGACATATTCGCTCAGGCGGGTAGCGGCGCCGAGGCAAAGGATCAGCACACCGGTCGCCATTGGATCAAGCGTCCCGGCATGTCCGACTTTTTTCATGCCTAAACCGCGCCGGATTTTCGCCACGACATCATGGCTGGTCACCCCACCCGGTTTATCGACATTCAGGAATCCAAAAGGCACGTCAGCCAATCGTCAGCGCCCCCTGCGCCAGCGCAGCTTCCAGCAGCGGCATAACGCGCTCCTGTGCCTCGGCCAGCGTGCCGGGAATGGTTGCGCCGGATGCCTGCCGGTGTCCCCCACCGCCCAGGCCAAAAGCTACCGAACCAACATCGTAACCTGGTTTACTGCGGAAGCTGAGTTCAACGCGCTTATCAGCCAGTTCCTTATAGACCACCGAAATCATGGCCTCATTGACCGTCGCCAGCAGTCCGACTAAGCCGCCATCGGTAGCTTCCAGCAGGTGTGCTGCCTTCAGATTTTCCTGAGTCACCGTCGCCGCGATGATCGCGCCGTGAAGCTCAATCGAACCAAAGGCCTGTTTCCACAATTCGATGATGTTATAGGGTGTGCTGGAAAGCGCCCGATAAGTCACTTCGCTGAGGGACGCCCCCGCTGCCATCAATTGCTGCGCGACATGCAATGTGCCAGCCGTCACATTACTGGTACGAAATCCAATCGTATCGGTCACCAGGCCAGTCAGCAGCGGCACGGCAACATCTTTTGTGATGGGCTGGCCCATCGACACCAGCCATTCGTAGACGATCTGCGTTGCCGAAACCGCCGTTGGCTCGACGAGATGAATATCACCGAACAGGGTATTCGTGGGGTGATGGTCGAGGTTGATGACTTTGCCGCTTTTGGCGCGGCTGTATGTCCCGACAATGCCTGTGCGTTCTTCATCACTGGAGTCGAGTGATACCATGACATCATATTTGCCACGTTTCAGCTTGGAAAGTACCTTATCAGAGCCGGGCAGGAATTCCAGAAAATCCGGCACGCCGCCATCGACAGCGGCCACTACTTTTTTACCCTGCCCACGCAAAAAATTCGCCAGACCGAGCAGTGAGCCAATGGCGTCACCATCCGGGCTTACATGTGTAACCAGTACAATTGAGGCGGCCACCATGACCGCCTCAGTTGCTTCCGCCCATTGTGGACTGTGGCTATTCGTCATCCTCAACCTCAACCGGTGCAGCTTCAGGCGGGGGAATTTCCAGTGATGAAATCAACTTGTGCAGACGTTCGCCTCGCTCAAGCGTCATATCCCAATGAAAGTGCAGCTCCGGCGCTGAGCGCAGCCGCAGCCGCTTGGAAACTTCACGCCTTAGAAACCCCTTGGCCCGTTCCAGGCCAGCCAGCACCGGCTCACGACGACTTTCGTCCCCCAGAGCGTTGATGTAGATACTGGCATACATCAATTCCGAGTCAAGCTGTACCTCGGTCACGGTGATATTTTTAAGCCGGGGGTCGGCCACTTCACGCAGCAGCAGTTCACTGAGAATCGACTGAATGCGCTCCGCTACACGATCCTTCTTGATCGACGACATGATAAACCCTCCAGTCAGGTTGTTCAAAATTCCAGCGTGAAGGGGACAAACTTACTTGTTCATCCCCGCAGATACAGGCGCGGTTAGCTGACCCGTTCCGACACATAGAATTCAACCACATCGCCAACCTGGAATTCGTTGAAGTTATTGAGACCAATGCCGCACTCAAAACCAGAACGCACTTCACGGACATCTTCCTGCATCCGTTTGAGCGAAGAAATGGTCAGGTTTTCGGCAATAACCTTGTTACCGCGCTTGACACGTGCCCGCGCTCCACGCTTGATCTCACCATCACGCACATAGCTGCCTGCGATAACACCCACGCGCGGAATTTTGAAAATCTGGCGTACTTCGGCACTGCCAATATTTTTGTCAGCGTAAACCGGTTCCAGCATACCCTTAAGGGCCAGATCAATGTCTTCCAGCAACTTATAGATCACCTCATACAGGCGAATTTCGACACCTTTTGCGTCTGCAGAGCGGCGGGCAGCGTTATCAGCCTCGACTGTAAAGCCGATGATGATCGCGTTGGAAGCACTGGCAAGCATGACGTCATTCTCGCTGATGTTGCCAATGTCCGCTGAGAGAATACGCATACCGATGCCATGTTCGTTATTCTCTGCCAGCGCTTTCAACTGGTCAACAACCGGTTGCAGCGTACCCTGCAAATCCGCCTTGACGATCAGGTTGAGTTCTTTCGTCCTGCCGCTGGAGAACTGCGCGAAAACATCTTCCAGTGTAAAGGTTGGTCGATCAGCCTGGGCGCGGCGGGCAGCCACAACGTCTTTACGTTCTGACGCGACCTGGCGGGCAAGCTTATCATTTTTGACCTTCTCGAAGGTATCACCTGGCTGGGGCGGTTCACCCAGGCCCAATACCCGCACCGGCACGGATGGGCCAGCCTCTTCCAGATTCTTACCCAATTCGTCGTACATGGCCTTAATACGGCCATGAGATTCGCCTGCCAGCACAACATCACCGCGCCGCAGTGTGCCATTCAGCACCAACAGTGTCGCCAGTGTCCCCCGGTTGGCGTTGATTTCCGCCTCCAGCACGATGCCTGACGGATCAGCCGCCGGATTGGCAATGATTTCCTGTTCTTCTGCCGTCAGCAGGATGGCTTCGAGCAGATCATCAATCCCCTTGCCCTGCTGCGCCGAAACCGGCACAACCAGGGTATCACCGCCCCATTCATCAGCCGTCAAACCCAGTTCAGCCAACTCCTGTCTGACGGTATCCGGGTTGGCATTGCGCTTGTCAATCTTGGTGACAGCAACCACAATCGGCACATTGGCCGCGCGGGCATGATTCAGTGCTTCACGTGTAGTCGGCATTACGCCGTCGTCTGCGGCCACAACCAGCACAGCGATATCTGCACCCTGTGCACCGCGTGCCCGCATAGCAGTGAAGGCTTCATGACCGGGAGTATCGAGAAATG
>CAYUTY010000039.1:0-16579 GCA_964447795.1 uncultured Anaerolineaceae bacterium | reverse complement strand
ATACCTCCTGCTTCCCCTTCTGCAATTAGGGGGTGGCGAATAGTATCCAGCAGAGTAGTCTTGCCATGATCGACATGGCCGAGAATGGTGACAATCGGGGGGCGGCGCTGAAGATTCTCAGCTTTTTCTTCACTGTATTTCTTGCGCCAGGTCTGGGCTTCAACGGCCTTCTGTTTTTCTTCCTGGGCGGCAATTGCAACTGAGGATTGGGCTTCAAAACCCATTTCCTCGACCACGATCGCGGCAGTATCGTAGTCAATTTGCTGATTGATCGACGCCATGATGCCATTCGCAATCAGGCGTTTCATAACATCAATCGGGCTGGCGCCAATCTGCTCCGCCAGTTCCCGAACCGTTAAATATTCGGGCAGGAGTACAATCTGTCGTTCTTGTGCCATATCCTTACTGACCTCCGTCTATACAGCGGCAGGACAGGGACAGGTCACTTATTTAAGACATCGCCTGACCCACCGCTATTAATTGTATTGGGGTGGTGAACACATGGTTCGCGCCCATTATGCGTTTGGTTGTGCCTGCCGCAGACGCTCACGGTCTTCTGCCGTAATCTGCGTCCGCAAGGCGCGGCTGAGAATATCGGTCGTCACTGCGCGTTTCCAACAACTCGGCTGGTCACACAAATATGCACCACGTCCGCTCATTTTACCACCGGGGTCAACCTGCACGCCATGCTCTGAGCGGACAAGCCGGATGAGTGTGCGTTTGGCTGCTTTCTCCCGGCAGACGACACACATTCGCTCCGGCACATGTTTTGCGTACCGCTGCTGTTCCCCGCTCATCGCCAAACCCTATTCCTCGTCATCCCAGCCATCGCCACGACCACCCTTACGGCGGCGCTTGGCGATAACCTGGCCGATTTCCTCATCAAAGATGAGCTGGCGGCGCTGCTGACGTTCGTTGGTTTTCTTCTTCTTCTCCTTCTTGCCAGATTTAGCGCCGGGAGTGAGATCAAGGTCGCCATCTTCTTCTTCGTCTTCCACAACTGCTACCACAGGCGGTTGGAAAGTAGCCGCAGGGCGACGGGGTGTTCCCCGGTCAGCCGGTGGTGCCACGATCTCGATTTCCGGCTCATCAGCAAAGGCCGCCGGAATGAGTTCTTCATCTTCAGCAACTTCAACGACCGGTGCGGCGGCAACCGGCATTTCAACTATTTCGGCAACCGGCTCTGGCACGACTGCTTCAGTCACAATGGTGTACTGATCGATGTCAGCAACAAATTTATCCAGCGCAGCCTGCACCTGTTGCAGTGCATCATCGCGCTGATTGGAAACGAGGCGGCGCAGTCGGTCTTCATCAATCAGGAAGCGCAGCATAATTTCGCCAACATTTTCCAGCGGTTGCAGTGCCTCGACAATTTCATCCGGCAGCGCCAGTTTATTGATGGGCACTGTGAAAGCCTGCGGTGGAAGCGTCGATTTGACAGCCTCGATCTCAGCGATACGAGCCTGCCGCGCGGTGTTGCGGACAGCAAGCAACCGCCGTTCGGCCAGATCAGCGAAACGTCCCAGCAGCGTAAATTCTTCCGGCATGATGGATTTGTTGTTAGCGCGTTTATCCATGATACGCCGCACATCTTCCAGCATTTCCGGCTGCTGTTTGGAGAGTTCAACCAGCATCGGGGAGTCGAGCTTGCCGAGCGCATCCTGCACGGCCTCGCTCAGGCTCTTGATGTCGATCCGCCAGCCCGTCAATTTTGCGGCTAGGCGAGCATTTTGACCTTCCCTGCCAATCGCCAGCGAAAGCTGATCGTCTGGTACGATCACTACGGCAGTCCGACCGGCATCCGGGTCGTCTTCCAGGTAAACACCGCTCACACGCGCCGGGCTGAGCGCTTTAGCGATGAAAACTTCCTGATTGTTGTTCCATTCGATGACATCAATTTTTTCTTCGTGCAATTCCTTGACAATGTTCTGGATGCGGATGCCGCGCATCCCGACGCACGCGCCCACCGGGTCGATACCTTCCTGAAGGGCTGCGACAGCTACTTTGGAGCGATAGCCAGCTTCACGGGCGATATTCTTGATTTCCACCTGGCCGTTGTAAATTTCCGGCACTTCATATTCCAGAAGCCGACGCAGCATGTTGCGGTGGCTGCGACTGACGACAATCTGCGGCCCACGATTGCTCTTTTTTACTTCAAGAAGATAAGCGCGTACCTTGTCATGTGGCTTATAACGTTCACCGGGGATTTGCTGATTGCGCGGCAGGATAGCTTCTGCTCGACCCAGGCTGAGTGTAATCATACTGGCATTGACACTTTGCACCGTGCCAGTAATCAGGTCGCCTTCGCGGTCAATATACTCATCATAGAGTGAATTGCGCTCTGCCTCGCGGATTTTTTGCAGGATAACCTGCTTGGCGGTCTGCGCGGCGATACGGCCAAATTTTTTGGTGGTGCCTTCAACCTGCACCATCACCATATCGCCCAGATTGGCTTCGGGATCGTAATACCGGGCCTTCTCCAGATCGACTTCCGTGTTTGGACTCTCTACATCTACGACAACTTCTTTTTCGACGAAGATACGGGCACGTCCGTTGTTCGGATCAATGTTGACCTCGACGCGCTGGGCAGCACTTGCAGCGGCATCGCGCCGGTAAGCGGATACCAGCGCCGTTTGCAGCGCCTCCAGCACCACTTCACGCGGCAGAGAGCGCAGCTCGGTAATTTCGTTAAATGCGACTTCAAACTCGCTTTTCATAGACCTGATCTCAACTCCCACACAGCGGGCTTTGGCTGAGGCGATTAATTTATATGATACAACAAAACGCTCAAATGGGGTCATTTGAGCGCAGAAAAAGGGCAACGATTGACCGAAAAAAGACAAAAGTGGGGGCTGCCCACTTTTTCTCACTCAACATCCAATATTTTACCATGTGCGATTGATTGTGGCAAGACAGAGAACAACGGACTCTAAAGTTGCTGTTCTCTGTCGTCCCATTTATTTGTCAGGCTTTATTTTTACCCCGCTGGGATTTCTGTCGTCTCTGGAATAATCTCCAAAGTGACCTCCGCAGAGGCGATAACTTCTTCTGTTACTTCATTCTCCACCGTGACAATAACTTCAGCCGTCACTTCCTCAATTGGGACGATAATCTCCGGCGTAGCTTCCACGCCTGATGGGGCAACCTCATTCCCGGCAGGTCGCACAAACGGGCTGAATACCAGCACACGGCCCGAACCGGCATCCGCCACAACCACATTACCTTCTGGGTCGAGCGCGATACCACCCACGCTGGCGAACTGGCTGCTGTCCTGTGATTCGCGGCTCAACTGTCCAAACGAACCAACACACTGACCAGCGGTATCATAAACCAGCACACGACCGGCGTCGGGGTCAGTAACATAGATCAACTGCCGCACCGAATCCACCGCCACATAAGGCCGGTTGCCCAAATCGTCAGCCCAACCACGCACCCGGAAACTGTTGACGGTCAAACCTTCAGCATTTGTAAAGCGATCTGCCGGAATTCCATCCAATGTAAAAACTGCAACACGCCGGTTCCAGGTGTCCGCTACATACAGCAATCCGTCCGAGCTGATCGCCAGACCACTCGGCTCATCAAGCTGGCCGTTGCCACTGCCACCCAATCCGATGTCCCGCAGATACAGACCATCCTGATTATAGACACGGACGCGCTTGTTGCCAGTATCAGCCACATAAACACGCTCTTCGCTGTCTACTGCAATCGAACGTGTCCCCCAGAAGCCATCAAACGGTTCAGCGAGTGCCGCTACGCCGAACTCACCACGCTGCCCCCAACTGGTGATGTATTCACCATCGGGTGTAAAGGTCTGCACGCGGAAGTTCCAGGTGTCGGCCACATAAATATTGCCGCTTGGCCCAACTGCCACAGCGTTCGGGCGCTCAAACTGCCCCGGTGCTGCACCCTGTTCGCCAAAACTAAAGGCGAAAGTTCCATCGGGGTTAAATACTGAGATGCGGTAGTTGAATTCTTCCGCCACATACAGCTTGCCATCAGGCCCAACCGCCACCTGTCGCGGGAAATTCAACTGTCCCGCCTGATTGCCCTGTGAGCCAATCACCTGATTAGCGAGAAGCGGCTGCCAGTTAGCATTGCACTGATTAATTTCCTGCGGTTGAAGCGCGACCGCCGTACCCTCACCGACGCCCAGCGACCAGACCTGTGCGGCGATGTCCTTACGCACAAAAACATACATGCGATCTGAAACCGGCCACTCGGTGATGTTGAAGTTCTTACCGGTCGCCTCACCATACGTCTGGTAATCACGGTTCCACCAGATGTCAAACATACCCTTACGAATCTGGGCGGGTTGCGGGGTAGCACCCGAAAAATCAAAAGCGTCCACAACGCGCTGTGCCGTCAGGTTGAAATAATCCTGCATCGGCCACCACATGCGGATATAGTCGAAACGAAAATAGCGGTCTTCCAGCATCGTCTCAACTGAAGTTCGATTTTCGTCACCGACGATTACCACTGCCACATCGTCAAGCTGACGCGGGCTGGGGCTTTCGCCCAGGAAGACAGCATTTTTGAAATCGCGGAAATACCATGCGCCCGGCCACGAAATCTTGTAGTCGTAAGCAAATTTCAGATCGTAGCCATCCGTAATTCGTTGACTCAGGTCTTCCAGTTGTTCAGTCACCCGCTTATTAGCCGGGCCACCGTGCGCGTACACCAGAAATTCCGTCGCCAGATCATAATTGATGAACGAAGCCATCCATGCTGAACGAAAGGTAATGAGCGACAGACCGATAAATACCGCCACCGCCGCTATCCGCCGGAACTGCGCCCAGCCGGTATAGCGCATAATGCGATAAATGGCGTAGATAACCAGCCCTGCGATAACTAAGCCGCCGAACCATTGGAATGTCCTCGTAAGCTGCGCCTGTTCCAGACCGCCAGAGCCTCCAAAAACGAAAGCCGCCGCAAGCTGTGCCAGCGCGACGATCAGCACCGGCACCAGACCCAGATACATCCAGCCACGATTCCAGAATTTTTCGGCATCAATCCGCTCAATAATGCGCCCAAAGTACCAGGCTGCCAGGAAAATCATCGGTGTCGTCATGTGGGTGCCAAGCCAGGGCATCTTCTCGCCTGCCAATGTATAGGCGATCATATTAAATATTGCCCACCACGAGATGAAGATCAGCACTGGCAGACGTTTAAGCTTGTCAGGTGGAAGTCGCCTGCGCTTCGGCTTTTCGCCAGCTTCCGGCTCGTAGGCCATCACCTCACCCAGAGAAGGCACTTCTTCTTCCGTGCCGCCACCGCCCTGCCCATTATTGATGGCCAGCAAATAGGCATCGTCGGGATCAATTCCTTCAGCCGCTTCCAGGCGTTCACGGCGATAATTCCAGAAACTTGTCAACCCCGCCAGCATCGCTAGCACACTACCAATAATCGGCAGGAATTCATAGAACGGCAGAATCAGAGTCGTATAATAATACTGGGGCTGATTACCACGCCGCACCGCCTGCTGTTCCAGCCAGTAACCCAGGCTTCCGACCATGCCGGAACCCAGGCCATTGATATTGGTGAATACCGTTGTGAAGAAAAACACGAAAAGGACATAAAAGATTGCCGCGCTGATGAGCCAGCGTTTCCAGTCCCAAACAACGCCAAGAATAATACTCAGAGCCAGCGCTGGAAGAACCGGCATAAACGAAAGGGCAACCTGTGTCCAGAAAACACTCAAATCGAACTGAATGAAAGGAATAGCTGCCTGAACCGCCGCCGCTGTCTGCTGCGGTGACATGGGACTTGCCCCCATCGCCTTGACCACAACAGGTGTCAACCAGGGCAGCACCAGCGTCCCCATGATAATCATGATATCCAGTTCAGCGAAACGGTGTAGTCTGCGCCACCAGCCAGCCATGCGCGAGTAAATGGCTATCACAGACAATACTGTGCATACGCCCCACAGCAGATAAAATGGTGTCGTCTGATAGGCCTGTGCAGCAACTTCCACCCCTTCTGTGCCTGGCACATTTTCTGCCGAAGTTTGCGAAGCATCCAGTTCCTGTACAAATGAACGTTCTTCGATGTAAATGAAGAGTGCCGTCAGTGCGACCACCAGACTAAGAACAATCAGCAGCTCCAGCAGTGGTAGGCGCGCCATACGGCGGCGAAAGGCCCACAGCATCGTCCCGCCTACCAGCAGCAGTACCCCGGCAATAACAGCCAGTGTCCAGCGCAGCAGGCTGGCTGCTGCCAGTGGGTCTTCAGGAACAGGCTGGTTGATATGCCAGGGAAGAACCGAAAAAACGGCATACATAAAGAGCGCAGCCAGCCCCCCTACAAGGAAGGCAATCGAAAGTGTATACATGAGGGTTTTGCCGGGCAGACTGAAAAAATGCTGCCCCATGCGTACCACCCAGTACAGTGTCAGCACACTGCCAAAAATGGCGATATACATGAAGGCCACTTCTTTGGTTGCCAGGCTGGCAAGCATGGCTGCTGAGAAGATGTAAAGCCAACGGGCTTTTCGCCGCAAATGCATTGGCCCGTTCAGGTACATAAAAGTACAGTACACCATCACCAGTGTATAAAAAATGGAGGGTGTATCTTCACGAATGTAGCGGTTGTAATACAAAATGAGCGGCGATATCAGAAACATAATGGATGCCAGTATCGCCCCCCACCGCCCGATCCAGCGGCGGAATAACAGGGGAAACATCACCATCAGGATGCCCAAAACAGCCGGGTAGATACGTGCTGTAAAGTCATTATCGCCGAACAGGAAATAGTTGAGCGCCGTCGCATGGAACAGAATCGGCCCATGCATTAGCGGTGTGTGCTGAAAGTTTCCGTTGGCGTACAAATCCCACGAGAACTTGGTGTGCAGGCTCTCGTCGTGGCTCATCGTGCGATCACCCAGCCCGTAAAATCGGGTGAAAATCGCCAGGATAAAAATCAGGATATAAACAGCAGTTTCCCAGTTGATCGGGTAAACCTTCGCCAGCCAGCGGTCAAGCGGGTTGGATGCATACGAAACGCGGTTATCATAGGGATTGTCGAATGTCGCCATAAATAATTGCCTCAGGGTGTGCTGATTGCGACCGGACCAGCCGTATGCTGCGGCGCTTCCGGCGTAGATTGGCTGATGTCGGTCAGATAAGCGACTGCGCTTTCAGCAGTCGTTGACGGTGTGCTGCTTATTATTGGGCTGACCAGCGTAACGGGGACGGGCTGTGTCGGCGGCATCGCCAGTATCATCCCTTGATTGCCCAACACCAGTGGGGCAATAAATGCCAGCAGCAGCGCTGCCAGCGCCAACCCGTAACGTGCCGGACTGACTGTCATTGGTTGGCGGGCACGCACAATTTCCGCCTGAACGCTCGACCAGACACGAGCAAAATCTGACTTTTGTCCCTGACCAATCAAGGGGACAGCCAGCGCCAGATCGCGGGTGAGCGTTTCCTGTTCCCGGTAATGGGCATAACAGACCGGACAGCCCTGCAAATGGCGGGATACCTGCTGCCGTACATCAGCAGGCACTTCCCCTTGTATGTATGCAAGCAGGTGCGTTTGACAGGTGTGACACGACAGTGATTTAACCGTTCTCATCCCAGTTCAATTCCAATTAACTCATCCAGTAAACCTTGTCCAACGGGTTGTAGCAGTTTTCGCAGCCGCTCATGCGCCAGCCGAACACGACTTTCTGCCGTTTTTTGGGGACAGTCAATCACTTCCGCCATCTCGCGGAAGGTCAGACCATGCCCATAACGCAGCAGCACAGCCTCGCGCAGGCTTGGGGTAAGCGATGCTAGTGCCGTTGCGACCGCCTGCCGAATATCCTGCTGTGCCAGCCGGATTTCAGGGGTTTCGGACTTTGGCGCAGGCAGATCGAGCGGCAGCAGTGCCGCCAGATCAGCCCAGGGCAGGTGTTTGCGACGGTAAAGGTTGCGGCAGCGGCTCAGGGCGATGGTATATAGCCAGGTTTTAAAAGAGGCACGCGCCGGTTCATAACGCCGGAGATTTTTGAAGGCATAAACAAAAGCCTCCTGCATCACATCTTCCGCATCCTGGCGATTCATCAGCAGGCCATAGCACAACCGATAAATACTTGGCGCACACTGGTCATAAAGTGTGGCAAAAGCTGTCTGATCGCCCGTGAGACAGCGCGCAATAAGCGCCTCAGTTGTGTCGGCTGATAACTGAAACATGCTTTGTCCTGCCTGTGAACTGCACAACCGCATTTTTATACACAGGGCGCAGCGTTATTCCTTAACCCACACCAACTTCAAATGGCACGCCATTATACACATCCTGTCGCAGCCAAAGGATTACCTGCTCACTGGGCGCGGGAACAGTACGTACCCGTCGCTGTGTCCACCATGATAATGAATCAATCAGGCGCAGGGTGCTGGCGCTCCATGACCGCCGCAGTAAAAATGTCTGTCCCACATACGGCCCACCCAGGTCGGGCGGTTCAGAGTAGCGGGGGAGAATAACAATTTCGCGCCCCTGTGCGTCAGCAGTCTCAGTGATGAATTCTGTTTTGGAAAAGTCACGAATAGTCCAGGCCACCGCACCATCGGACGGCACAAGTGCCGCCACCGGAATTCCCGGAAATCCGCCGCTTTCTCGCTCAGCCAGTTCTTTCAGCGTTTCCCGCAGCCGCAGTAGTTCTTTGCTCACCGGTTGGCGATTCCAGAATTCGACAGGGTTATCAGCCTGCACCACCGCCGCATTCCAACCGCTGCCCAGGCTCGTCAACAGCCCGAAGGCCAGGAGACCTAACAACGCACCCTGCGATGTGGCCGGTAGTCCCCAGATGCTCGCCGCCAGAAAAAAGCCAATCACCATGAACAGCAGCGAAATTAATACCCAGATCACGCTGCTCGAATTCAGATTAAGTAGAGTAGCTGAATCGTCGGCTACATTCAGCAGCGAACGCCCAAGTGACTGCGTATGAATGGAAAACATGCCGAACATAAAAAAGCCAATGACGGCGATCACCCAACGGCTGGACGATGGCGCATCCAGCCAGAGCGATTTGCGTGAGTGATCCAGAATGGCCGCTGCCAGTGACGCCGCCAGCCCTGCCAGCGGAACGGTTAGCCAGAGCGCCTGTTCCGCGCCGCCCCCGGCATACAAAAATGATGCAATCAGGCCGAAGATCAGCCAACCGACGAAGAAGCGGTCAGCAAAAGTCAGCCCGGAACGCCGCACCAGCGAAATCACAGCGATAACCGCGACAATGAGCGTAACCGGCTCATAGAACAGCGTTACAAGCGCCGGGAAGAAAACCGGTGTATTCGGCTGTGCGGTTGTCAGTCCGCGAAAACCTGAAGCCAGCAGTTCACTAACGGCGCTCAACCCAGCGGGATAAAGCATGAAAACCGTTGACACCAGGCCAACCACCACTACCCCAAACAGCAGCCCGGTTTGCCAGGGCCAGGCACGCAGGCGTTCCCCTGGGGCGATGCTTTCCGGCGCTTCAGCATCCGGCAATTCGGAAAGTTCAGATGGATGTGTACGGCTGGCAAAAATCAGCGCCCCTAACAAGATAAGAGCAAAGATGGGCGCTGTTGGGTCGGTCAGCAGTATCGCGCTGAACGCTAACACAGTCGCAAGAGTCGCATACCCTGCCTCGCCTGATTCGTAATAGCGCCAGCCAGCCCACAAAGCCAACCCGGCCAACAGCAGCGTCCACACGACTGGGCTGTCCCCGCGTGAGGCCAGCAGCAGCACTGGCGAAAAAGTCAGAATCAGACTGAAAAAAAACGTCCGTCCCCAGCCGAGCAGCCGTCGAAACAGCAGTGGGAATAAAATTAAACTGATGCCCGCCACTGCTGTACCAATCCTCGCTGTGAATTCAGATGCCCCCAAAACGGTGAATGACAGGCTGTGTACGAGGAACAGCAGCGGACTTTCCGCTGTAATGTCTGGGCCCGCAGCTTCAGGCTGTACAATTCGCCACGCGGCCAATGCCTGCCGCGATTCGCTGTCTGTCAGCGGCACTGTATCAAGCTGAGCGACGCGCAGCACCAGTGACAGCAGAATAAGCGCTGCATACAGCGCCACTGCCAGCGGCACCAACCCGGCCCGATTTTCTATCCGAATCGCTTCAGTTCGTTGACTAATCTGTGTTAATTCCATACTCGCGCCTTTGCCCCTTAGCGCCCTCGCCTTAAATGATTAGTTTGCCGCGCTCTGCACTGCTGCATTTGTCACGCGGTAGAAAACGCTGGTTTCAAATTGACAGACTGGTTCCAGATTTTCTCGAAATTTTTCTTCACCCGCACTGCCATAGGCTGAGCGCTCGCTATTTCCATAAAAGATGTAATCAATCCCATAACGCTGAATGATCGGCACAACCATATCCCATCGCAGATCATTGTAAAGCTGGCTAATGTCACCAGAACGTGTGCCTGCCGTCTGGTCATAGGTCGCGCCCCGCCACTGGCGTTCGTGATTTTCCCAACCCAGCACAATTGGCACGCCAGTCAGCCCGGCTACACGACCATACTGCGGGTTATAAGCCGGGCCAATTGCCTCCGCCACCACCAGCGTTCGATCATCACCCACTCGATCTTTCCAGCACATGATAGCGGCATAATCATTGGACGAAATCATCGTCGAGCCGCCATCCAGGGTCAGCGCGGCGGGTTCGGGTGAGCGCAGCCGTCCGGTTTCGACGAACATGCGGTTGTGGATGCCTAAGACAGGATAAATCATGCCGAGGCCAATAACCAGAGTCGTCACCGCGCCAAACACGCCCCGCAGCCCAGCATTCATGCGCTCTAGCCGTAAATCAGCCAGCAGGCTATAAACCCCATAAGCACTGGCGACACTGAACAGCAGCCAGGCCTGATAATAAAACTTGAAAATGGTGTTGATACGTGTACCAAAATTATCGCGCAGGTAGAAAAATTCCGGCACCAGCGACAAACCCAATGCAGCACCAGCGGCTAACAAGGCAAATCCCGTCGCCGCCGGGTAATTGATGAGTCCACGACCAAAAATGTTTTCAGGTACTGCCAAAAGCCCTGCTTCAGCGGATTTTGAGACGTTTCTTTTAGGGAACAACCGCGCAGCGATTACCATCAGCCCGATAAACAGCACCAGCGTTGTCAGAATCGTTTCCAGACGGCGGCGCAGTACCAGTCCCGCTGCCGCATTGAAGCCGCCATACGGTTCAGCGAAGCGGAGCGCCGTATCGTAGAGTGACGGTATAAATAATGCTGCCAGCACCAGCGCCAGCATCACGAAAACGCACAACGCCAGCACCCCACCCGCCGTCTGTAAGCCAAAACGCCAGTTCATGCTGCCGCGCCCGCGCCATACCTCAACGGCCAGAAAAAAGGCCAGGATGAGCAGAAATGGCCCAAACATGATGAAATACTGTTGGAACAGGGTTGGCGTAATCAGATTCGGAAGGATGCCCGACGCCTGAGAACGAAAGCTGACCAGAAAGGGTAAATACAGCGCCACACTCAAAGCGGCCACCGCCCCGCCAAACAGGGCTGTGCCGCCGATTTCCGCCGCTGTTAGTCTGCCCCCACCGCGCACCAGCCGCCGCAAACCTTCTGCCCCGGTCAACACAATCAGGTAAATCGGCCCATCCCAGGTGTTGAGGAAAATCAGCCCACCAATGCCCAGCGCGTACAGCACCGTCTCAGCACGGTTCGGTGGCCGTCCTGTCAGCAATAAATTGAGCGCCAGACCCAGCGCCAGCGCCGCGAACGGCAGCGCCATCACATGTGGATGATTGTCCGCCAGCAAAAAGCTGAATTGTGGAAACTCATCAATTGGCTGGGCAGCAGTAGAGACAGTGCCGTCGAGATTGTAATCCGTGAGTACACGGCTGGCGCGAAACCACCACCAGAAATCCCAACTCGCCGGGTCAGGTCGCCCTGGCCCCATGGTCACGGGTTCATTAGGAGGGATTCCGGCTTCAAGTGCCTGTATCCGCTCCGGGTAGAATGCTCGCTCCTGCATGTTCCAGAAAGCCAGATAGCTTTCCGGCGCAGCCTTAAGCTGGTAGGGTGTTTCGATTAACGCAGCCTGAAAATTACCCATCAGGATGGTCATCGCCAGTGCCAGCATCCCCGTCATAATCGCTGTCCGGCTCGACTGGTTTATATCATCGCCGTATGCGCCTTCGCCCTGTTTGCTGTCTGATGGATTCACTCTGCCGGACGGGTCATACAGCGCTCGCGAACGCACAAGGTTATAAACAACGCCAAATACCGTCACGCCCGTCAATGCAAACAGCAGCGCCGCCGCCAGGTTATACCCCGCTGTGCTGACAACACCGCTCATCATCGACAGCATCGCCATGATGAAATAGCCGAAATAATAGTAGCTGATCGAATAACCGGAAAGCCAGCCATCATTTGGCGGGAATACATCACTTCGCATGATGCTGCTGATGAACATCAAGTCCATCGGCTTTTCGGTACCAGTCAGGCCGTTCTGGTGTGAGCGAAAAATCGCCCAGCCAACAAACAGCAGCGCGAACAGCACTTCTGCCACAATGACAACGGTTCGGTTTTCGCGCCACCAGCCACCCCAGTCAAAGCGTCCGCCACGCGCATACACCGCCAGCCCGGCAGTTAATACCACCAGCCATGCCAGCAGAATACCGCCGGAAGAATTTCGCAAAAAGCCAAGCGTACCCAGTATCCAGTAGGTGTAACCCACCAGCAGCAGCCCCGCTGCCCGTGACAGCGTATATCCCCGATCAGGTAGCGCCCCCAACAGCCGTGTCAGCGGCGGGAAGACTGCCGCGCCTGCCAGCGTGACTAAAAGCCACCAGCTTAGAATCATCCAGCCCTCGCGGGCGAACCATTCAAATACCACCTGGCACGTCCTTTACCAGATCGAAGGCTGAATTCTGATTCACTTGATAAACTGTTGCTGCGCCCTGTTGGTAAACCACTTCCAGCAGTCCCAGATTGACCATTTCGGCAAATTTAGCCAGTCCCGTTTCGGGATAATAAGCTTTTTCGTAATTGCTGACGACAATATAGCCCACATCGTAATGCTGAAGGATAGCCCAGGCGATATTGATATCAGGCAGTGCATAAAAAGCGTTGACATTGGCAACCCGTTGATTAACCAGTGATGGCAGCGGGTCGAACGTGCGTTGTTGAGTCTGGTGAAAGCGCCACCCTGCCACCGAGGGAAGCCCGGTGTAAATTGCCACCCGGCTCTGCCAGCGGTATTCACGGTCGCCCATGCCTTCAATGATCGTTGGACTGCCTTCAATGTTCTCTTGCAGCCAGTGAATCATGTCATAATCATCTTTGAGCGAAAAATAGCCCAGTTCCGGGTTCGACTGCATGACCGATGGATCACCTTCAAACAGCATCGAGTACTGCATGAAAGTCATGCCATCCAGCGTGAAGGGCGTACCCGTTCCCATCCGGTCTAGCGCCCGCCCCCGTGCTGCCATCGCCGGATACCACGCCATCACCAGAAACAGCAGCCCAAACAAGGCATACCAGGGCGCGCGCAGCCAGGTCGGCCACCGTCCAGAACTCTGTATGAGCCATGCTACCGCGGCTCCACCAACCGCGCTGAATAAGAGCCACGCCTGAATATAAAATTTAAAGACGGTATTCTGACGGCCAACATCGCCGTCTAGAACAATGTATTCGACGCCAAGGGTCAGCGCCAGGGCCAGTCCAGACAGCGCCAGCACATAATGCATCTCTCTTGACTGCCCCGCCCGCAGGAACAGCACGGTAACCCACAGTAATAACGGCGCAGCCAGCACTGTCACTGGATAGCCCGATGCAGCCAGAACAACTGCGCCCGCCAGCACCGCACCCACCATCACCAGCAGTGCCAGTAAAATTAATCCCATGCCACGCAGCGAACGCACATAGATGCTTCGCAGCCAGCGGGCTGTTTCCCACGCTAGCAGCGATGTGACCAGAAACAGAAATGCTCCATGAATGGTGATGTACTGCCAGATGTGGGTGCGCGGCCCTTCCCATGCCTTGGCGCTGTTATACGTCGCCGCATACCAGGTGGTATACGGTAGCGCCACCAGAAAACTGAGCGCGATAAACCCGCCAACCCGCACGCCCAGGTTAACCAGTGAACGGCGGCTGATGCGTGCAGCGCCGACCCACCAGGCGAAACCCAGACCCAACACACTCAAAAGCATGAATGTCGGCCAGTCCCATGTATTCGTTCCACGCAGCATTCCCACTGTCACTGCGCCGACAAAAATTGCTGCGAAAGCGGCCAGTGCCGTTCGCTCACCTTTCCCCGCAGCCAACAGTTCGTTCAGCACAAACGCCATCACCAGAAACAGCATCGGCATGGCAATCATATGAGCGTGGAGATCGCCATAAATGAAGGTGAAAAACGGAAATTCCGCGATAGCCAGATCAGTGTTATTCGACGGCTCTGCAATCACCCGTGTTGCTGCCCAGTACCAGCGGTTGGCGGCAATATCCAGCGGGTCGCCGTCCAACATACGCCGCAACCCGCGCAGCGCGCTCATCGTCTCAGAACTTGACTCAGTTTCGGCCTGGGAAACAATATTCATCAAATCTTGACCGGTTGGCGGCACCCCGTTATTTGCCTCGGTATACTGACCAATCAGATATTGCTCCGCACCAAAGGAGTCACCATAAAAACCGGTTTTCATCATCGCTTCGCCAATAATCTCACGCGGCGTATCCAGATTGCCCATGTCCACGGCCAGCATCATGGCGGCAATTCCCGCCATCCAGGGGTTGCCTGCCCGCCGCCGTTGCCGCCCCTCATCCGCTGACCATAGCGCCCGGTCAGGGGCAATTTCTTCATCCCCCCCATGAACAACTAATGGTTCGGAGCTGGCAGGCGTAGATTTTGCCTGGAAAACACTCACCACATTGAATGCCACTGAAAAAGCGCTTATACCTGTGAGCGCGAACAGGGTGGGGATAATCAGGTTATATGCGATGGATGGCACGATGCCCAGCAGCAGCACCGGCGCGCCAACGGTCACATAGCCATAATAGTAGTAATTGATGTAGCCGCCGCTTTGCCAGGGATCAATCGGTGGAAAAACCGTGCTGCGAAGTACGCCGTTAAAATAGGCGAAATCCATCGGCTTCTCGCCACCAAAACTGGGATGCCATAAATCAGGATTCGTCAGTCTTATGAATAAGAAGGCGGCAAACAGCGCCAGCGTAATGGCTTCTATCCACAGCAGCGTTCCCAGGTTGCCTCGCAGATAAGCAAGCAGTTGCCCACGCACGCGCCACACCATCAGTAAACTGATGAATAAAGCAACCAGCATCGCCGCCAGCACCCCGCCCTGTGACCACATAGGGACACGTGCGCTGGAAACCACCCATGCCAGCCAACCGACCAGCAGCAGACCGGCGATTTTCGCCACACCATAGCCCCGATCAGCCAACGCCGGGAAAACCACAAACAGCAGCGGCCAGACCACCCAGCCGAAAACCATTATTGCCACCCACCAGCCAAGAATAGTGACAATAGGCTGCGTATTAATCGGGCTGGCACTGTCAAACCGGTTTGACCAGGTGCCATTTTCATACTGGATCCGCGCTACTTCTGGTGGAAAACGCAGCAGAGTCGGTATGGGGTCGGCAGGCAGTGAATACAACGGCACCACATTCACCAGCGTCGGGTCGCACATGTAATTGACATTCGACTCCGGCCAGGGTGGGATGCTGGAACAGTTGTTACGAAGGACAGCAGCATCTACCCGATTTAAGCTGACACTGTTCAGAATTTCACGGGTATTCTCAGACGAATAGGTATCCGTCTTGCGGAAAATCATGACCGCCGGATGGTCGTAAACGTGAAAGGCTTCTTCCGCTTCAAATTCGTTCAGCCATTTTGGGGCGTCATAGGTGGGCAAATACTGATCGGAAACGCGGAACGGCCCAAACTCAAACGTCCGCTGGAAAGTCTCTACCAGCTCAAACCCTAGCTGTCCATTGAAAAGCGCACCGTAGTAGCGCATCGTCATCGGCCAGCGGAAGGGAATGCGCGACTGCGAATCGTAGCGCCGGTTCGTGCCAATAATCAGGTAATCGGTGTTATCCAGCACCGTCTGGAAATGATCACGCTTGAATGGTTCTTCTTCGTAATAAACTTGCAGTTTGTAGCCATTAATCAGTCCACCCCACAGGTCGCGTCCATTGCAATCGCGAGCGCCCACCAATCCCGGCGGCGGATCATCGGCCAGGGTGATACCATCCGGCAGGGCACACACTTTTGGCGGAACTGGCTCATCCCAGTCACCTTCCCAGGCGAAAACCTCGCCCGCACTGATGAAGGGCCCGCCAGAAATCACTTCTACTGTGAAAGCGTAGGTCTGTCCCTGTTTGACTTCCACGGTTGGACTGAAAGCGATATCATAACCGCCGCCGAGAATATGATCTTCGCGTGTGAGGTTAGTGGTCAGCGTGCCTTCAGCCAGCACGATACTGCTGTCCGGCGCACTGATTTTTATGCGAATCGACTCTGCACCCTCATCATCCAGCGGGTCGCCCAGATGAGGTGAATACACCCTGCTGATTGTCCCATCAGCAGGCGCGGTGAATAGTGTAGTGAATACCTGCCCATCTTCATAGCGCGAAGCCTGGAAATC
>CAYUTY010000038.1:0-56204 GCA_964447795.1 uncultured Anaerolineaceae bacterium | reverse complement strand
TTGTTCCCGAAACCTATTGGACACTGGCGCGTGAACTGGAAGCGGGCGGCGAAACTTTCACTGCGAAACTACACACGCTGAAAAACGCCAAAGTCACTTTCAAATCCCGCGATCAGCTTGACCAGCTCGACAAACTCCTGACCAACGCTCAGTTCTGGGTGGAAAAGACCGGGCAGACCATCAAAACCCGCGCACCGCTGCCGCCATTCACCACGTCATCACTCCAACAGGCAGCAGCTAAAGGCTTGGGTCTGTCCCCGGAACGCACGATGGAAGTGGCACAGCGGCTATATGAAGCTGGGGCCATCACCTATATGCGAACCGACGGCGTGGGTGTTGCAACGGAGGCGCAGACCGCTGCCCGCGAACTCATCGAGCGGAAATATGGCACGGCCTATCTGCCCCCGGAACCACCGACCTATATTACCAAAGCGGCCAATGCACAGGAGGCGCACGAAGCGATCCGTCCGACGGATGTGAACCGTTTGCCAGATGAGGCGATTGATGGCGATGGTGCCGGGTTATATGGCTTGATTTGGGATCGGTTCGTGGCTTCACAGATGGCACCGGCCCGCTATCACGTTGTTGGTGCAGTAGTCATGGCAGGGGCGAAACGCGAACAGCCTTACCCACTGGAATTCCGCGCCCAGGGGCGTGTGCCAATTTTCGACGGGTTTCTGCGCGTGTATGAAGAGCCGGCGGATGACGGTGCGGAAGCCGATGATGACGAGGGCGACTCACTCCCAGCCTTGCAAGAGGGTGAATCCCTCAAATTGGTACAGACGCTGCCCGGCGAGCATCAGACTCATGCTCCTTCCCGTTATACCGAAGCTGCGCTGGTTAAGGCGCTGGAACAACACGGCATTGGTCGCCCTTCAACCTATGCCGGGATGGTCAGTACGATCAAGAGCAAAGGCTATGCCAAGATTGGTCAGAAGCGCCTTGTTCCCACCGAAAAAGGGTTGGCACTGTGCGATTTTGTGACGCAGCGTTTTCCTGATCTGTTTGATTACAGCTACACCTCCCAGCTTGAAGGACAGCTCGATGCGGTGGCCGCCGGACAACTCACCCAACTTGAGTTACTGAAAGCCTTCTGGCAGGGATTCCAACCACAGTTGGGTGCGGCAGCCGAACTCGCCGTGCAGCAGCTTCGTCCCCAGGAAGCGCCCAAACGCACTGGGGAGTCGTGTCCTCAGTGTGGCAGTGATTTGGTCGAGCGCAGTGGATCGAAGGGAAAATTCATCGGCTGTAGCAGCTATCCCAAATGCACTTACACACATGGCGTAGAACATAAACCGGTCACGCTGCGCCCGGCGGAGGGCTAATGTATGGATCAGATGCCGGAACCGCCACCCATCGACTATGAAGCGTTTGAGCCGCCGAACGATCCATTCCCGGATGATCTGTTTCGGCAACCGCCGCCTGAACCGCCTGCCGATTTTGACTACGATCCCACCGAAGGTTACGACCCATTTCCGCGTGATGGCGGTGACTTCATCCCCATCCCGGATGATGATGCTTTCGTGCCAAAAGATGGCCTATTGCCTCATCTACCAGACGTGCCGCCTTTATCGCAGGACGGCTTGCAGGGTTTTGAACCGCCTGAACCAACGGATGACGGTTGGAGCTGGCACGATGCGCGGTTGATCGGGATTGAACGCCATACGGATGCCGGATCGCAATACGAAATCGGCTGTATCGACATGTATGCCGATGCCAACAGTGGTGATTTGGGCGGCAGCTATCTACCCATTGCCGCGCTCGACGATGTAGAGACAGCCACAGCGCTTTATCACGATCTTCAGGCGTAAATTCACGAACAGGCACTGCCAAACTATGCCGTCCCCAGATTCATCGAAGGCGTAGTCGAGCATCGAGGTATAACGCCGGAGTGGGTCGGTGCTGCCCAACCGGAATACGAAGCCTATGAATACGTCCGCGATTTGGAAACAGGTGATCTTGGCGGCAGAGACGAACCGCCGGACGCTGCCATTGATCCACTCATCCAGACGGCGCTGGAGTTGGGCGGTGTCGTCGTTGAACACGAAGTCGAAACGGATACACCTGCGCCCGAAGATCGCTCTGCTTTCCAGGCGTTGAACGCCATTGGCATTGAAGCTGATGGCTTTGACCCCAGCCAGGACCCACCACCTTTCTACGATACCGATACGGGCACCGCATATTGGATTGGTGTTTTCCAACCCGATAAAGATGACCCGGAAAACTGCATTACCAGCATCCTATCATTGGGACGTAACCCGGAAACGGGCGAGATGGAAGCGCAGCTTGCGCCCTGCGTACCCGGCAATTGGGATAAAGCCTATCGCGCTTCGGAATTTCTGATTGATGTAGCGCAGAAAGGCGGTATCGAACGCTGTTTCGATGCGGCTGAAGGCATGGCGCTGGCAACCGATCAACGTGATCTGTGGGAGAACGAGCGTGGTCTGCCGCTGGATGTCGAAGCGATACAGGACATTGCCGATTACACCCGTGAAAACTGGGAGGTGGAATTGTGAGCGACGCAGCCGAAGAAAAGCTGTTCAATGTTCGCCTCACGCCCGAAGACCGTGAGCTGCTAGGGGCAGTTGCCAAACACCTAAACCGGGACAAGTCAGCGACCATCCGCTTGCTCATCCGGCGTGCCGCGTTGAGCTATCTTCCGATGAACAGCGCCGGCTGTTTTACATCACTACCCACAATCAATTGCCCACAATCCGTGCAATTCCCAATTCGTATTCGGGGAGCCAGTGATGAGTGATGAAATCCCTTTTCACCTACATGTGGATGATGGGTCGTTATACACCGTTGATGTCATCCTTGACCGGCGTGAAGTCGATAACACCCATTACGATGTTGATTTAGTGCGCTCACGCACGGGTCGTTACGGTGAGGCGCTTGAGCAGCGCTTGACGCTGGGCGAGTACGAAAATCGTGATGATGCTGCCACTTATCGAGACTCCATTGAAGATGTTTTGGTCGAACAAGGGCTTGCAGGTTTAGGCGATGCTGCCGAGCGCATCACGCACGAACCCATGCTTTATGACGGTCAGTACCTGGTTGCGACGTTCCCGCCCGATAGTAAAACAGGTACTCCAGCAGTGGCCCATCTGCTTCATCTCGATGCGAATGGTTTGACCACAAGGCCGCTGGCTGCCGGGCTGTCGGAAGATGTTGAACGCACGGCTACTGAGATTGAGCGACACTTTGCCGAAGGTGGCTACGAAACGATGTTTCAAGCCGCTCAGACATCGGCGGTTGCCAATGGCCTGTATTCACCGGATATGCCCCTGTTTAGCCCACACGCCGGGGAGCTTGATCCCGATTTACCCTTCACCTTTTCCGACACCATGCAGCCTTACGACGCGGAGGGCGTGGGATTGGCGCATCATGTCGATGGTGGTGGAACGGCTCATTGGTTCGCTATCGTCGAAAACCGCGAACCGGAAAGCGACCCCTACCAACTTCGCTACTTCCGTGCGTTGGAAACCGAAGATGCGGGCTTACGAACCGACTCCTATCCCCTTATGCCACTGCCTGACCGCGATCCTGGTTCAGCCTGGCCGCTGACCGGGTTAGAAATGTATTTACAGGAGGGAGACGTATATGGCGCACAGCAGTTTGCCCATGATGTTGCCCAACATTATGAGCAAGATTTCCCCCAACCCTTTGAACTGCCTGCACTTGATCCTAAGCCCCAATACTACTTCGGTTTTGGGATTGGCCCGTAAAATTCCCCATCGCTAGAGGCCGTAAAAACTTGGATGGACGGTGCCGAACGCCGGTTTGACACGTTCACGATTGGCGAATATCCAACTTATGACGATGCCGTTGAGGATCAACAAACACTGGAAGCGATTCAGAACGTGATCAGTCTCCCAGCCGCGTTGAACGAAGCCGAACGCATGGCAGAAGAAAGCGGCTACCTCGATCCCGAACGTACCGACCCGCGCATTTTCTTTGAAGCAGATGCCCCACCCGACCCCTTTACCACTAATCGAGAGCGAGAGATGGAACATAACCCCTACAACGTGAATCCTGGCGAAGTCCGCTACAACTTTGATTACAACCGTTTCAGCGATGATGCGCTTTCACTGGAGGCGCATAAACACTGGCGTGATCCTGATGGCACTGATGGTCATGATTTCATCCTGCTTGATCTCCATGAAGGAAATAGTGATGGAACTATCGTCACCCGGTATGAAGCTGAAGTGGAACGCTTGATCACACTTCAGCAGCGTGAAGGGCTGGAAACCGCGATGAATGAAGCCGAGCGTATGGCGGTTGAGCATGGCTTAGTCGATAGCGAACGGACTGATCCGCGTCTGTTCACTTCTGGCCCGCCTGATCCTTTTTCGACGCTGCGAGAAAAAGAACTGGCGGCTGAAGTTGCGCCTGTTTCGCCTGAAACGGAGATGGATACGCAACCGTACACCCCGATCATGCCCCAGGAAGCTGAATTTTTCGAGACGGCCACCCGGCGAACCGGGATAGCATTTGTGGGTGAAATCGACGAGCAGGTGAATTACTCGTTTGAAATCGCGCCGGGTCAAGAACCGGGGACGGTGGAACTGTTGGCACAGAAGTGGTGGTTGGACGAGGACAACGAACTCAAGTCTCAGTCGCGTCCAATCCATGAGTATGACAAAAATCTCGAAATCCAGGCGTTTAGCGATGCCATCCGCCTTTATGCGCTTGGGGAAGAGGAAGGGCGCGAAGCAGTATTGGAACGCGCCGTAGACATGGCACGGGATGACGGTTACATTGACATCGCGCAAACCCATTTGTTCACAGATGGCCCACCCGATCCATTTACACAAGCACCTGCAATCAATCCGGTTGCCCTTGAAACCGATGAACTCCCGCAAGTTGACCTAGCGGTATCCGTCGAACCACCCTTGCCTGATTATCCGGCTCTGTACCGCACTTTCGCTGAAGAAGCTGCCCGTGAGCGTGAGGCAAACGCGACGCTGGAAGGTGCAGAATGGTTTGAAGCCACGTTTGAGAAATCCGATACGGAATTGCTTCAACCAGTAAACGATACCGTAAACTATGCGGTGGTGGTACAGGATGCTGATCCCTGGACAGTCGAACTGGCCGTCGAGAAATATTGGCGAGAACCGAACGGTTATCTAGGTATCCAATCCGTCCCGCTCGATACTTACGACCCGGAGTTAAGCCGAGCGCAAGCCGAGCAAGCCCGTGAATCTCTGCTGGAAATTCACGACCAACGCGGCTTGGAAGGCATGATGCATCAGGCAGAATTGATGGCGGTTCACAACGATTGGTTAGTTGCGGATCGCGGCGATCCGCGCCTGTTTGTGCAAGGGCCGCCTGACCGCTTCGAGACACTGGCGCAGCAGCTAGAAGATGAGATTAACCCCTATTGGAATACCGACGGGGAAAAGATCGAAGACCCTGCGCCACAGCCCGAGGTGGAAAATCCCTACTGGCGGCTGGATACCTTGCCCGCGAACGACCCGGACGGCCAACCACTGGGACATGCCCTATACATCGTCGTTTATCCGGGCGTTGAGCGCGACACAGAATTGGTTGGCAGTCCCATCATGCCGGATAATGAGCCGTTCCGAATGCTGGAAATGGCACACTTCGAGACACCAGCCGCGGCGGATAAATTCGGCAAGGAATTTGACGGCTATCTTATACCTGGATTGCTGGACGGACCGGAACTCGCGCAAGAAGTGGCGCGGCTGGAAGGGATGCCTGGCGAGTGGAAAACGTTCGAAGGTGATGATCTGAAAGCCTACCAAACCGCCGAACTGACACTTACCCGCGACTTTGTGGACTGGCATCCCTACAACCCGAATGCCGAGCGCGATGCACGTATCGCAGCGGAAGGTGTCTACAGCGACCCTATCCAACACATCACAGCGAGCGGTGAACCTGAGTCACAGGCCGTGACCCCGGACATGGATTTCTAATGGAATGGTTCACAATAATGCCCGGCAGCACCGGGCATTATCCTTAATACACTCACTCTCGAATTATTCTTCCTTCATACCTTCATTCAGGTAGCGGCGCAGTACAGCATCTACCTCATCATTCCCACTGGGAACCGAGTCCGCAGCGATCTTTGATCCAGCTTTGATGAGTGCCTCCACGGTTGCAGGAAAGTCACCATCCCGTCGCCAACTATGTACCGATCCATAAATCGCACTGTCCAGAGGTCTCGCACCATATTGATTCTTGGGTGTCAGGGGCGGGTTGTGCTGCAAAAGTAGATTGACGACATCGCTAAACCCATGAAAAGCCGCACGATCCAGTGGTGTGGAGTCATCAGCCCCGCGTACATGAGGGTTAAAACCCGCTTCGAGCATCACTCTAACGGCTTCAAGCTCGTTCTCCCAAGCAGCATCCGCCAACAAACGCTGATCTTGGTCGGGCAGCGACGCAGCAATATTGGGGGATTCCTTGAGTATGGATCGAGCTGTCTCAGCATCCGCCCGTTCACACGCAGCCACAAATTGGCGCTGAGGCGAACTCCGTTCCAACAACAGTTGGTAAAGGCGATGATAGCCATATTTGCGGGCGATTTGATGTGGGGACTTATTATCGCCAAAGGCATAGATGTAAATGTGCAGCCCCGGCGCACGCGGAACCTGGGGATAGTTTTCCTGTCCGACACGCTTGTTGATGAGGTCAGGGTCGGCATCCAGCAAGGCTCTCGCCAGATCGCCATCACCGAGCGCACAAGCCATAAAAATGTCCGGCTCTGTGCCCCGCTGTAGCAGATAGCGACAGAGCTGCGAGTGGTCGTCCACCATCCACTGGGCTGCGGTTGCACCATGATCTACATCCCGCGCATTGATGTCTGCGCCCTGCTCCAGTAAGTAGTCAATCACCTCTATCGAGCGGGCAAAATGCAGCGGACGCTGGCCGTCTGGACCCTTTGCATGAATGAGTGTTGGATCAGCCTCAATGAGTTGTCGAAGCATGTCCATCATGCCCTGTTCAGCAGCAGCGTGGACATCCACCTTTGCGCCACGCTCGATTAAATAGCGTGCCATATCGTGGTTCGCACCATGCAGCGCGCCGAATGCGCCCGCCCACCACGCGCTTTTGGCATTAACATCCGCACCGTGTTTTAGCAGTACATCCACCAGCTCCCGGCTGCATCCGGCGGCAATGACCAGCGCCGGGGAGTCGAAACCAATGACCGGATCGTTGATCCGCTTTTCTAGCTCAGGAGTGGCTTCAAGCAGTTCCCGCACACGCGCTGTATTCCCATGTTGGACAGCACTGGCAAACTGGCTGAACGTTTCATTCAAACCTTCTCGGAGCGTTTCGATCTGGTTCTTGAGCTGCGGCCAGCTTGAAAACTCGTATTCGCGGGCGATAACCAGTTGGGCATCACTCAGTTTGAAGTCGTCGGGCGGGATACTTTTCTCAGGAACATTTTGCAGACGGGGATGGAATAGGCGGACACGTTCAACAGCCGCTGTATCGCCAGCTTGATACGCCTTCAATAAGGCTTTTGCCTGCTTTTTCTCGTATTCAAGATTCGGATTCGGGGGAAGTGCTTTAGACATGCTGAACACCTTTCATTGGCTGCCCGCTGTCCGCATCTGGGGCTAAGGTCGTTCGCATGTTTGGATAGGTTATGTTCTGTCAGGTGGGACAATCCCTGCCCGCGGACTGGCTGCGTCCTGTACGCATCAAGATTATAGTCGGAACAAGCGTTCGCTGTCAAACCGCTGCGATGTCATCAAGATACAGGCTAGACAGCGCCAGTGTTTCCGGATGTTGTTCCTCTTTAACCTGCGACTTCTGGTTTGTTTCACAATTCCAACTTGACATTCTAGTTACTGGAACGTTTATGCTTACTTCTAAAGTAAAAGGGAGTACGATGCTGCAAATCGGTGAATTGAGTAACCAAACGGGTGTGCCTGCCAAAACCATTCGATATTACGAACACATCGGGCTTTTGTCGCCTGCCAGTCGGGGCGAGAACCGCTATCGGCTGTATAACCAGAAAGATACCGAACGACTGCGCTTCATCCGAAGCGCCCGCGCCCTGGATTTTTCACTTCAGGAGATTGCCCAGATTCTTGCTGCGCGTGATCGCAATGAACCACCATGTAGTCATGTCATGGATTTAATCCAGAGCCACATCGACGAGATTGAAACTCGTATCCGTGAATTGGAACAGGTTAAGCGTGATCTCACTTTGCTGTACGCGGCTGGACAAGATTTACCCGAAGATGTACACATGCGGTCGTGTGTTTGCCATTTGATCCAAATATCAGGTAGCAAAAAAGGAAACTAAAATGCAGCAAGGTCATCTCAACAAACATAGCTGCTGCTCCGATGGAGCCTGCGAAATCTCGATATCTCAAGTCACTGCTTCAGCAGGGCTGTGTCCACAGTCAGGCAGCAAGGGAAGACGGGTGGATGTTGCAACGGTCAAAGCGCTGTTAGCGGTCAGTCTCATGGAAGTGCACGATACAGCTTATTTCTTCTGCAAGGATGCAGACTGCCCGGTGGTCTATTTCAGTGAAGATGGAACCCAGACCTTCTCCACAGACCAGATTAGGGAGCGTGTTTATCAGAAAGAACCTGACAGCGACAATGTTTTCGTGTGCTACTGCTTCCGTCATACACCGGGGAGCATTCGCGTCGAACTCATCGCTACTGGCGAAAGCACCGTTGTCGAGGGGATTAACGCCGGTATTCAGGCTGGACAGTGCGCCTGCGACATCCGTAACCCACAAGGCTCATGCTGTCTGGGAAATGTTAGTGCTTTCGTAAAAGGATATAAGGCAGAGCGTACATCACAACGGTGAGTAATCATCGAAATCATCTGTGTAGATTGAACGAATGAGGAGGAGTGAAAATGGAATTGGCAGAACTTACCGATATTCTCAAGGCTCGAAAAACAATATTTACAGGTGAATCGGCGCTTTTCTCGCGTCAAATCCTACAACTTTTGGCAGAAGGTCAGCCCGTTACGCCAGAGCGGTTAGCTAAGGTGTCTGGACAACCAGTGGAGTTTATCCGTACCACTTTTGCAGCGCTCCAGAACTGCGGCTGCGAATTTAATGAACAGGGCGCTCTCATCGGCGACGCACTCACCCTCACTCCAACCCGACATCATTTTCGCGTCAAAGATCATAATCTTTACGCCTGGTGTGCGCTGGATACACTATTTCTTCCGGCGCTGATTAATCAGACCGCCGAGATCACTTCCACCTGTCCGCAGACAGGAGCAGCCATCCATCTCACCGTGTCGCCCACTAGTATTGAAGCCGTCAGCCCACCTGAAGCTGCCCTGTCAATTGTCTTTACTTCTGGCTGCACGTCAGGCATTAATGGCACGTTTTGTGGACAAATCCACTACTTTGCCTCTCACGAGGCAGCCGCCCAATGGGTTGATGGGCGAGCTGATTTTGCTGTGTTGTCGGCAGGTGAAGGATTTAAACTGGCACGACAGGTCTATATCGAGCCTCTGTTGAAATACTACCAGCCGTAGATGAAGCGGTTAGGTGAAAAGCTGATCATTCGACAAACAATTTAAGTTGTTGCTGATCGACCAGTTAAATGACAAATGGCACGATATATCGGATGTCGAATTTGCTAACCCAGAAATAGGAATGCTTCAGCTAGAATGTAAACACCCAATCCAATGAGCACAAATGGTAAAAGGACGTGTCCTAGCCGGCGGATATAATCCCCGACAAAGCTGTGGTTGACGAGATAGTAGGCGGTGGCACACCACACGGCCACCATCACAGCAAAAATGACAAACAGGACACCAATCTCACTTAAGGTGCTGTTGGCGAACAACGGTATATATATTGCAATATTGTCTCCACCATTGGAGAATGTGACGGCTGTAATCGTGAGGAAACGCAGGTGTCCAGTAGTATCTAAGGCTCCTCTAGCTTCCTGATTCTGTTTCCCTTCCTCAATCGGTGTGCGCGTGTCCAGCAACTTCTTTACGCCAATCGCAATGGGTAGAAACCCCATTAGACCTACAACGCCTGTCGGTACAACAAGTGCAGCAACCATGCCTAAGGCACTAATACCCATGAGAAGCGCGATGCCTAAATATTGTCCAACAACGACCTGGCTCGTTGAGAAACTTCGATCCGAGAAAAACATCATCAACACGAAGATGTCATCTATGTTGGTAGATGCAAAGACAACTACGCCCAGCCCAATTAAGCTAAGAAGATTCATTCACTATCCTTTCAATCGTTGCAGAGCGTAAAGTTTATTCTGACTTTGACAACAGATAAAGTAAAGCGCGCTCGAGTGATCCACGATATGGAACTTCAGAACTCGTCATTGTTCAGCAATATTTTCAAATGCTTGCTGGCACGGATAGTGAGCCGACGGATGAAACGTGGCGCTGGAACCACTAACCCACCATTTGTTAATTTGCCTCCTTCCTCGCCTCTATCAATAGTTTGGACTTCGAGTACCATAAAGTTTTCCAACTCAATCCGCCCACCATTGACGAGTTCTTCCGTCCAAACTTTGACCAACGCCTCAAGCATCACCTGCACGTCGCGGTTCTTTAATCGTGTGCGCCTTCCGACTTCACTCACTATCTTGTTTTTTGTTAAAGTCATAGCTTAGGCTCCTGCTGCCTGCTTTACACGCTGATGGCGTTCACGCATTTGGTCGAGCGGCGTTGTTTTGACTTTACCACTGGCTTTCTTTTCTGCTTCGATGGCAACCTTTGTCAGCAGCGAACGCGCTGCAAGCTCTACGGTTGAAGTGGCTGTTGTTGGTTGAGGTAGTGCTTCAGAGACGAGTGCAGGAGACATGACAATACCACGCTCAAGCAGCAGGGGTTCGTTGTTTTGGGATATGGCTAATCGCTTCTTCCAATCCTCGCGCTCATATAGACGAGTCAAGCGGGCGTTGAGAACGATTTGTGTGGCAAAACCAGCTTCGACATAGCGCGCGAAGATCGTACAGTTACCGACTTGCGGGGTGACGACTTCATCGACTGTCAGTAACGGACGCTGCCGTAAATGGCTGTTAGGATCATCGGCATTTGAGTCAGCAGTAGCAATACCACTGGCCTTTGAGTAAAACTCGGCGGTATCCGCATCGCAACCACCATAAATCACCTGAGTTGCCAGCCCTGTAAAGAGCGCCTGTGTGCCTTCATTGCCGTAAATCATATGGAACTGCCCTTTGGTCTGCGCGCCGATCATGATCGAGATGCGGCGTTTGCGAACAAGGTTCACATCTGCTACCAGGCTGTCCAGTTTGCCAAGCGTCGGAAATTCATCCAGAATGACCCCGACAGGCATAGGCAACGGGCCGCGATTGCGTTCTCCAATTGTGTCTAGATCCAACATCAGTTTTCGCAGCGTCGCTCCCAGATACGAAGCATAAACCGCACGCATACGACCCGGACAGGTCAGCACCACGACCGTAGGTTGGGTGACGACCAATTCAGCGTCAAAGTCGGAGGCCGATGTATTGTTGCGAACATCGGTTGATGCCCATCCGGTCAGCGCCGTTGCCAATGTCGCCACGACATTCGATGCAACTTTGCCATCCGACCCCACCGAGGCAATGAAACTGTTGGCAAGCAGCGCCGCGTCGTCTTTCTTGGCGGCAAGTTTGCCCGCCAGACTTTTGAGATCGTTCATGGCATTGTAGATTTCACCGAGATTTGGGAAGCGAATCAGGCACGCGGCCAGCAAAGCTGCTGCGCTATCCGTCCAGAAGCGATTATCTCCTTGTGCAGATGGCACCAGCACATCGGCAATCGCTCGTGCGTCGGAAACATTGTCGATACCTTCGGACAGATTGAAACGCGGGCCGAGTGTACTGGTTGGATCGTGAACCACGACCAGATGACGAGTCACAGCAGCAAACTTGAGAATGTGTCCGCTAATTTCGCCCTGTGGGTCGGCGACAATAAGTGAATGTCCCGCGAGCATTCGGTCAGCAATCGCCGGTAAAATAATGCCCTGCGTTTTACCTGAACCCGGCCCACCCAACGTTAAAATACCGCGTGCGATGTCCTCTCCACCGAGGCAGAAACGCCCTGTACCGATGTCCAGCCGTCGCTTATGTTCACCCCAGAATGCGCCAAGTAGGGTCAATCCTTCGGCATCTTCTTTGCGAAAACGTTTGTATTCGCGCATCGTGCTAAAATGTGATGAGCCGAGCGCCCCACGCTTGACTTGCGGATTTCGCATCCGATCTACGCGCTCACGCAGCCAACCGCCATTTTTGATGCCGCTGTGTAAAGCAGCATTGCCGATAAAGCTCAGAAAGACCAACACGACTCCAAACGGGAGTAATCGCATTTGGTGAACGTTTTCGGGTCCACCGGCTAACAATCGAATAACGCTGCTCACAGATTGTCTGCCGCGCACGGTCTGTACGGCCAAGCCGCTCACCAGCGTGATATAAAGCACCACGATTCCGAGCGTCACGATGATATGAACGCCAATTCGTGCGCTCCGTTTCCAGCCGCCGAACTGCTGTAATTCGCTCGTGCGTTGGATACCTGCTCCCGCAATTGCGCTGAATACCAATGGAGCCAGAGGTATCAAACACAGCAGCGGCGCGAGGCACACACCGAGCAGCGCTTTACCTTCTGTAAATAACCAGTAGAACATGCAGCCTCATTTCTTATTGGGTACGGTAAAGATGTGCAGTTTTTCATCTTCAACGTGGAAACCAGAGGTCGAGATCGTCACTCTCCGGCAAATCGGGTTGAGCTGATGGGACTTCGATTTGATCTTCACGCAATTTACGCCACTCTGGGCCGACGATGCGATCTAATGCGTTGCTGAAATGCTCGCTGGCAATCTCGCGGAACAGAGCGTCATGGCCTTTGGTGCTGTTGTTATAGACAGGCAGCCGTTCGGCAATCGAAGGCGCTGTTCCGGGCAGAACCACATGCGTATGCAGGTGCTGCATCGGTTCATCGCTATATTCGGTCTTGGCTTTTCTGTCATGTAGGACAAACGAAAATTCGGGGACATCAAAACCGCGTGCTGCATAGTAATCTTCAACAACACGCTCAGTCAGATCACACACGAGATCACGCCGTTGATGTTCCGGGACGAGTGCCATCAAGTCAGGTGCCGGGGAGATGACCCACGTCCACGCCAGGACATGCTTACTTTGAAGTTGGTCACAGTTCTTGAGGAGGTCATGATAATGAACGCCCAAGCCACGATCCTGCCAGCGTTCGTAATCGTGGTTCTGTGCCATATGGTTATTGCGGGTATCCCGATACTGCAAATATTTCAAGACAGCCTTGAGTGCGGATCGTCCCGTTCCATGACCTGACTTTTTCGGGCCTTTGTACGCGAAATCGACCACGACAATCGCTTTACTCACCGCGATCTGACTCCGCCTCGACAGCCATCATTTCGCGGACGGCCTTGATCTGTGCTAGCAATGTGCGCCCATCGCGGCGGGCTGCAATAATGGCATTTTCGATAAGCTGGCGTGTCGCTGGGTCGTCGGCGGTGAGCAGATAAAGCAGCACATTCAGATGGAAAGCAAGATTCATCTCCAGTTTGTCAATGCGATCCTGAAAGGAGCGCGTGAAATGGCGACGGCTGCCAGCAATCTGTTCCTGCTCATCCAGATAGCGCCGGATAGCCTCGCGGATTAAGTCCGCTTCGGTGGTTGTGCGGTCACGCTTGCTGACCAGCAGTATCAGGCGCTCGTGCATCTCTTGCGGCATCGTGATGCTGCGGCGGACAGTTTTGGACATAATCTACTCCCAACAAAGCATACGGCTATCCTCATTATCCCAAAGGGACGCAGCGCACTTGCGGAAGCCTACAGCCTGATGTTGTTAAATTTGCGTTGGTAGCGATGCAAATTTTCAGGTTGAGAGAAGTGTAACTTTCAAATGTAGCTCAATGGCTAGGGCATTGTCATCTTTAGAAGGCTGGCGCATGTTTACAGGATCATAAGGAGATGTGTTGTTTAAGCGGGAGCTTGAAGTATCAACTTAAGATTAGGAACTGACTGCTTGACAAACTTAGCGGTGCTTGATAAACTAAGCAAATGGATAAAAATTTAAACTCAACCCTCGGTAAATTTTTGCAGGCAGCACGCGACTCGAAAAAGCTGTCTCTTCGTGCGGTGGAGAAAGCGACAGGGGTTTCCAACGCTTACCTGAGCCAAGTTGAAAGTGGCAAAATCAAACAACCTTCTCCAACTATCCTTCACAAGTTAAGCGAACTCTACGAAATCTCTTACGCTGATGTACTTGGCCTTGCGGGACATCCGGTTCCAAACGAGGATGCCTTTACAGATAGCGCAACACGTACACTAGACCTGCTTGGGCCTGTAACTCAAGATGAAGAAGGAGAATTAGTGGAATATCTAGCGTTCTTACGGGCGCGTAGGGGGCGGAAAGAATAATGTCAACTTGGTCTTTCTCCAGCAGTCACCTTTTTCACAAATGCCAGCGCCAGTGGTATTTCAAGAGTCATATTGCCAGCGCAACTGCCAAAGACGAGGCAAGACGTGAAGCCTTCTTACTATCTAAGTTGCAAACTCTTTATGCTTGGAGAGGTAGCGTCGTCGATCAAGTCATCGTGAAATGCTATGTATTACGGTTAGCCCGTGGAGCATCTATCTCACGTTTCGAGATGACAAAGTATGCCAAAAAGATTTTTGACCAACAGATCAAGTTCGCGCGGGCAAATCGAATGCGCGAACCCGGCATGAAAGTGACTGAAGCAGGAGATAGCTTTGCTGCGCTATACAATGTGGAGTATGGAGATGGCGTAGCCGATGATGACATCCAAGCAGCTTGGTATGACATCGAGTGTGCCTTGACCAATCTTTTGGAGTTTTCTGATCTTCACAGACAATTATTGAATGCCTCTTATCTCATTGCACAACGTTCATTGACATTCTCTCATGAGGGAATCAAAGCGAAAATGACACCCGACTTGGTGGCATTTTTTGACGATCAACCGCCGCTGATCATTGATTGGAAGGTGCATACCTTCGGTTCTCAGGACTATCGCTTACAGTTGGCTCTCTATGCGCTCGCTTTAATAAACTGCGAACCTCACAGTGATTTTCCAACAGCGTTTCATGGGTATCAAGCAACAGATGTGCAGCTCATTGAGGTGCAGTTGTTGACAAAACAACAGCGGCATTATCATCTCACCGATGAGGATATGGATGCAGTAAGTAACTATATCGCGCGAACTGCGCTAGACATGGAACTTGCAATCGATCCATTTGATGGCGAGGTGTCGATTTATGACATTCCAGCCACAAACAATCCAGATGAATGCTCCCGCTGCCCATTTCGTTCACTTTGTTGGAAGTAAGGTTGAGAAGCAATGAGTTTAGAAACCAACATATTCCGTATTGTCAATGCAGATGCCCTCTCATCCACATATAAGCTATATCGGATTAAAGGGCTGAACAATGCACCTGACGAATACTATCAGAACCGCCAAAATATCATCCGCAAACTCAGCTTTTCACTAAAGGCACCTGTCACTATTGTTGACCGCGAGGGATTACCACATCTGGTTGTCAGAAGTGATGCGACCCCGCCTGTAAATTTATCGGTTGTAAGAACGACGGTGACGTTTGAACATTGTCCAGGTGAACTTGTCTTGGATTTCAGTGTTCGTTCACCTGAGAATGATCGAATATGTATCCGGTTTTTGGACTTCTGGATTCAAGGCGTTTTATTTAAACACGTCAATCTATGGCAACCATCAGCAGGTCAAGCATTCTTTCGCAAAGAATCTGAACCATTAGGAACAAATTTGGTCAAGCATACCGGCTTTTCAGTGCGGGCAATCATTACATCGACCAACGAATTGGGACTGTGCATTGATGTGACGAGTAAAACTGTTGGACGGGATCCTTTGCCAACCCATCTTTCCTATGATGAATTCGCACAGTGGAAGAACCAAACTTTTGTTTATCATTATGGTCACAACTGGTATGAAATTCAAGCAATTGGCCTAAGTGATCAAAACGTTACTGAATACATCATTCCCGATAGTCAGCTTTCGCTACTTGATTGGGCAGTGCGTGACTGCCCAAAACCCATTCCTGCGGAACTTGCTGCCGTTCCCCATGACGCATCGGCATTACTCTATCTGGATGGTCGAGATGACAATCGATCTGCCATCGCACCGCTTTGTTACCCGGTGTACCGCACCAGTAACGATGGTGCAGGGCAGCGACATGGACATACGATTCTTGAGCCTCGCTATCGTCGAGAACTCATCCATACATTCATGAGAGAGAATCTACGTGGGCTAAAAATGGGATCGACACCATTTCAATTGGAGAGTCGTCCTGTTTTTGTCGAGACCCGCATGTTTAGCGTGCCAGATATTCGTTTTGGAAATGGAAAAGTGTTATCAGCACGCAATACACCGAATACTCAACACGTTAGTTTGGACGCATTAGGAAAAACACGTCTAGCCCTACTTAAGGATTACAACGCGGGGTTTTACACTCGTGATCTGTTAGATCGTCAATATTTGATACTGCCACAGTCTGTTGTCGATAGCTATGGAACACGACTGATTGATGACCTGAAACGCACAATGCGAGACTTATTTCCTCATGGATACGATCCTGTAGTTGTGCCATACAAGGATCGAGTTGCCAAAACGTTTGCTAAACAAGGACACGCTATCCGCGAAGCAGTGGCTCTTTATTGCACAAAACCTGGCTATGCCGTTGTGATGATCCATCATACATCGGATCGTAAGGAAGGTGCGGAAGATCAATTGGCGGCAATGGTCATTCGTGAGTTGTATGACCGTAATCCACAGATATATGCAGCAGTAATGCACTCCGTTGTTGGGTCTGAGTGCTACTTTCAACCCAATGGTCAGTCATCTTATGAGCCACGATCTGATAAACGCGGCAAGCTTTCCGGCTACTTGCGAATGGTTGCCATCAATAAGATATTGCTCACAAACCAACGTTGGCCGTTCGTGCTTGAATCTCGTCTAAATGCCGATCTCACGATAGGTCTCGATGTTAAACAACATACGGCTGGTTTAGTGGTGGTTGGTAGTCACGGAGGGGATATTCAAACCCATATCAAAAAATCTCGCCAAAAAGAAAAACTGTCTGATCGTCAGATGAAGGCTTATTTAGTTGAAGCTATCCGGCGAGCAGCCGGAAACTGTACCGAGTTGATCAAAACAATTTTGCTTCAACGCGATGGTCGGGTTTTTGATACTGAAGTGAAAGGCGCACATGACGCGATTGACCAACTCAAAAAGGAGAACATCATCGCGCAAGATGCCACCCTCACTATCATCGAAATCTCAAAATCGGCACCTGTTCGGCTGAGATTATTCGATGTAACCCCACGGGGCAATCGTGATTGGGTCGATAACCCGCAGGTCGGAACCTATTGCATTCTGAGCAACACAGAGGGTTATGTATGCACGACAGGGCGAGCATTTCCACATAAAGGCACTATTCGACCGCTGCATATACGCTTGGTGGAAGGTTCACTCTCCATTCAGGCTTGTTTAGAGGATGTTTTTTATCTGTCCTGTCTGACCTGGACACGTCCCGACGATTGCAGCCGTTACCCGATCACACTCAAGCTAAATGACCGTTTCTTGAGTGAGGAAGCAACAGATTACGATGAGAATGCCCTTGAATTAGAAGCGATTTTGGCAGAAGAAGACGAAATGGAAGCCGTCTATGACTAATCCTGGTTTGTACTCTGGTATTTATCAGCAGATTCGAGAATACGCCGAACTGCTGGATAACGTTTTGATCCAACTGAAAGACGATCAGAACAGCGACAAGTCCTCGCAGTATGAGCTTTCTGAGTGGCTGTCGGAATTGGCTGACGAACGAACGAATACCCTATCGACACGTATGGTCGCACTTCTCATGATAGGGGATGATGCGATGAGTCGCACAAGATGGTCACGGCTGGCTGCTATCTTGAAGACCGAAAAAGTTGAATCATCAGCAATTCGTGAGCTTGAAAATCTTGCTCAACTCTTGGAGCGAGTTCAAGCAGATGCGATGGCTAAGATGCGAGGATGGTCACATTGAACGAGTATTTTACAGTTGCCATCCGGCAGCACCAAGAACGCTGTCGGCAGCTACTCGCTCGTATCCCAAATGCCAGCCACCTTCCTCAAGAATTCCATCCTCTTGTTCAAAGTACCACGCATTCGATCACTGAAGTGATTGAAAAACTGGAGGTCTTACTCAAGGATCGGAAGTTGCTAAATCCGCGCAATCAAACGGAGCGTCTACGCCACTTCCGTCGAGCCGTACAAGATTTAAGTTTACTTGAAACCACCTGTGTGGCAGCTTTAGAACGCCATACAGAAAGTGATGGATTTTTGTCTCAACTGGTCGCACGCATTGTAAGGGAGATAGATTATCCCTTGCTACCTCCTATGGTTACGGGATTGTCTCAGCATTATTTCCATATCTATCCAAACTTCAATCTACTTTTCGTACCCCTCACCGAAGGCGATTTTCTTCTGCATTTGCCAGATCTTTATCACGAAATAGGCCACACGCTAGTCATTGAGCGATATAATCCAAATCGTTACAATCCCAAAATTATGGGATTTCAGTCAAAGTTGTTAGAGATGTTGAACATTGTTTCGGATTATTTAAACGAGTCGTATCAAAAGGAAATTCGAGGTCGAGGACCCAAACAATTTGCGGATTACTTCCGAATATGGGCCAAGTCATGGTTAGACTGGACAGTGGAGTTTTTCTGCGATTTATTTGCCGTTTATACTGTCGGACCTGCATTCGGATGGTCACACATTCATCTCTACACAAAACTTGGCGACAATCCATATCGTGTCCCTCTGCTTGATCAGACGAGCCATCCTGCCGATCATGCCCGAATGCGGGCTATTTTATATGGCCTACGTTTGATTGATTTTGATGATGAAGCTGACCAAATTGAGCATCGTTGGAACGAACTTTTGCGTATTTCAGGCGCTATTGCAGAACCGGAGTATCAACGGTGCTTTCCCGAACACATCCTCGAAATGTTTGCCCAAAAAGCCTATGAGGCAACTCTCGAGCTAAAATGTAAAGTAGTCTCTCCTAATACGGATCAACCTATCTATTTAATGCTTAATCAAGCATGGGATGTATTCTGGAATCAACCCCAACAATATATCCTTTGGGAACGTGAAACAGTACAGAAATTACAGAAATTATGTGCGAATAAAAATTTGGCATAGGGTTTTGGATATCATCGCTCATTTCTGATTCGGACGGACGAAGTGCGTCCGGTGGGCGGGGTTCACCCTGCCCACGCGCTGATCGTCACCTTCAGGTGCGGTCAGCGGTGCTGCGCGTGAGCGCGGCACACAGCCCCCACCGACGCTTGAGGTGGCGAGCTTTTAGCTCGCTATCCTCCCAAGTGCGACCTAATCCCCTCATCGTATACCGTCTCTTCGGTGAGCAAATCCCTTTTATTGCGCAAACTTTACGCTTGGGAGGTTAGGTGCTGTCATACGACAGCACACGGACTGCTGCGAGGCAGTCCGTCTCTTCCTGACTGAACACCCCACGTATAAAGATAACCCCACCTCAAATCTCGTCGCGTTCAGCACACTTATGTTGCGAATGACAATTATCTGAAATGTTCTAAATTGCCCACTGTATGACGGTCAGGAAGAGGGCATTTGTGGGAACAATCAATGGAGAGAAAATCCTTGAATTAAGAAAAGCACGCGGTTGGGAACAACAAGACCTTGCTGATGCTGCCAATGTGGCCCGTTCGGTTATTTCGCGGATGGAACGCGGCATACAGTCGGATTTTCAGGTTTCAATATTGGTTGCCATAGCTACGGCATTGGGTGTATCAACGGATAGCCTTTTGCTGCCTGAATATCAGCAAGAACAACCTACACTTGCCCCAGAACTTCAATCGGCAGTGAACCAGTTAAGCGAACGTCCAACCGCTGTACAAAAACTGGCTGCAAGTGTCTTGACCGGATTAATGAATGGATTGGACAACAACGACGAAACGAAATCGTAAACTGAAGTTCCTCAATACCCAAAGAATTGTCTTCAGCATGGGATTGATGCAGCAAAATAATGAGAGCGGCACTTACGCACCGCTCCCAGGTCTTTACCGCTGACTAGAACGGAATGTCGCCCGATTCGTCAGGCTCGTTGGACTCAACGCGATCCAGTAGGACAAGGCGGCTCGCGTCAATATCCAGGCTGGGCTGTGGCGTACCACTCTGATCCACATAGGCGCTTTGGCGCAGCCACTCGGCATTCACCTGTACAAGTGACCCTTTGTGAATGTACTGCGCCGCGACATCGGCAAGTTTGTTCCAGGCATTCACGCGCACCCATAGAGTCTGCTTGTTGCCATTCCCATTCTTGCGGCTGACTGCGATGGAGAATGTCGCCACACGCTGTTCGCCAACCTGTTTCACCTGCGGATCACTGCCGACGAAACCTGTCACCTGCATGTTGATGCTTGTACCCATGATGTTGTTTCTCCCGCGCAATTTGCGCTTTTACCATCGGCCCAATGCCGATTTACACCCAGCCTTGAGCAGGTGCAGAGAGGCGATGTTCACCCGTAGGGCGCTACCCGTTTCTGGTGAGGGCGAATTGCCTTCAATTCGTCCGGCACAAGCCCGGAAGAAACGGGTAAAGCGAAATCCGCATACGGATTTTGAACAGCGGCGCACCTGCTACCATGGGTGTATCGAAATCGGAATAGGCGGCCAGATGGTGGATAGCGCACTGGGAGAAACGAGGGTACTCAGCAAAACAGGACAGCAGGTGAGTCGTCAGACCGGCGTAAAGAGGGCAAATAGCTGGTGATGTTTTTCGAGTTCAAGAATGGCTGGTTCAGAGCAGTGAGGGTGTTAGAATATTTCGCTGGATGTGGCTTTATAACAAGTGGACAAATCAGGAGGAACTTGAAGGCAAGTGATGAAGGTAAATATGACAGAGTTTGAATGCCTATTCTGCTGAGGCAAGTCTATTGGAAACAATCGGAGTAAATTGGCCGAAAAGCTATCAAGATGCCTTGCTTTCCAAATAGCGCTCAAAAAGCCAAGTGAATAATGCATCGCGGAAGGAGTCGTTGTCGCTTACCAGTCGGTAGAAATTGAAGTTCGATTTGTAAACATCCTGAATGACATCGCCTGCGACATGCTCAAACGTCAGCCTGACTTTATCAAGAGGATTGACCTTGAGGCTGTCCGTAATCGTTGCGCTCTGAGCGATTTGCTCTTGAACATACTCAATCGTTACACTATCCGCTTCGGTTAATTCCACACCAAAACGTTCATTGAGTTCTTGAATAATTCTGGACAAAATTTCGCGTGGATCATCACTTCTAAACCTGCCTGTAACACCTGACAGCGGATCGAGATTGGGGTCTCCATGGTCAGGTGTAAATCTGCCACTACTCATCTGCCGGATGCGGTACGACTCGATGTCAATACTCTGTAACACCTCAATTGGCAGTTCATTGTGTTCAATCGGCAGTTTACGGCGCAAAAACTTCGCAAAAACATACAGCTTTTCGAGGTCGGCATCCTCAAAAGGCAAAATCTGTGACAAGAACGCATACTGACGGATGTAGTCCATCAGCTTGCTGCGAAAATCCTGTTGAGCATCCTCACTCAACTCACCAAACCGTTCCACAATCGGATCAAGCGGCGCGTGTAATCGATTCTGCGTTGTCCCTGGTGTGAAATAAAGCTGGGCGAAGTGATCAACATCGTCATCTATGAACAGTTCAAAGCTCTTGAGTTCGGTTTCGCGGTCATAAAGCAGATTGGGATCGGTACTTTCGCTCAATAATGTGCGCTCGTAGTAGGGCGCAAAAGCCTCCTGAATATGATCGGCATCGTTGGCAAAGTCCAGCACACAGGTATTGCCTTTGCCTGGATGTGTGCGATTGAGGCGCGAGAGTGTTTGTACCGCATGAACGCTGCTCAACAGCTTATCAACATACATCGTATGTAGTAGTGGTTGGTCAAAGCCGGTCTGGAATTTGTTGGCGACAACAAGAAAACGATATTCATCACGCTTGAATGTATCAGCAGTTTGAGTTTCGGGGAAACCATTCAACCCGGATTCGGTATAACTTCCTGCCCCATCCTTGACTGCGCCCGAAAAGGCGACCATCGCTTGGTAGGGATAACCGTTCTGCCCCAGATAATGCCGCAGCGCCAGAAAATAGCGCACGGCGTGCAGGCGCGAGCGGGTGACGATCATTGCTTTGGCTTTACCGCCTATCTGGTGGGAGATATGGTCGTGAAAATGCTCCACCATGATTTCGATCTTTTTGTCAATTGTATGGCGGTGTAACTCTACAAAGCGTCGCAGCAAGGATTTGGCTTTGCCGCTCTCATACTGGGGGTCGTCCTCGATGGTCTTCAGCAGCCGCCAGTAGGCTTTATAGGTTGTGTAGCTTTCCAGCACATCGAGAATGAAGCCTTCTTCAATTGCTTGGCGCATACTGTACAGGCTGAATGCCTCATATTTACCGTCGGGTCGTTTTGTCCCAAACAGTTCCAGTGTTTTGGGCTTCGGTGTCGCAGTGAAAGCAAAGGTGCTGGTGTTGGGTTGATACGTGCGCTTCCGTATTTCCTCGACGATCACATCTTCATAATCGGGCGGATCATCGTCGCCTTCTTCTGCTTCTGCCTCATCCAGATCGGACGTTTGCAGCACAGCTTTCAGGCTCTTGACACTCTCACCGCTTTGTGAGGAATGCGCCTCATCGATGATGATGGCGAAGTGCTTGCCTTGAAGCTGACCGACTTCCGCCACAATCATCGGAAATTTTTGCAGCGTCGTCACGATGACTTGCTTACCGTCTTCAAGGGCCTGCCGAAGCTGCCGCGAGGTCGCGTCGATGTTCTCAACTGTCCCCATGATCTGCTCGAACTGGCGCATGGTCTGCTGTAACTGGCGGTCAAGAATGCGACGATCTGTGATGACAATCACCGAATCAAAAACACGCTCGTCATTGTCGTCGTGTAAGGTAGCAAGTTGGTGTGCCAGCCACGCAATGGAGAAGCTCTTACCGCTGCCTGCGCTATGTTGAATCAGATAGCGATGCCCTGTGCCACGTTCACGCGCATCCACGATCAGCCGCCGTACAGCGTCCAATTGATGATAGCGTGGGATGATGAGCCGTTTCTCACCTGTTTTTTTACCTTTGTCGTCTTCGACTTCGATTACCTGAACGAATTGATCTACTAGACTCAATACGCTGTCTTTCGTCCAGATGTCCTCCCACAGGTATGCAGTCGCAAAATTATCGTGACGAGGCGGATTACCCGCACCGCTGCTGCGCCCTTTATTGAACGGCAAGAAAAATGTCTTGTCGCCATCCAGGTGCGAAGTCATATAAATCAGATCGGGATCAACGGCAAAGTGAATCAGACAGCGCCCAAACGCGAACAAAGCCTCATGTGGACTGCGGTCACGTATATACTGGCGCATAGCGTTTTGAACGGTCTGCCCGGTGAAGGGATTCTTGAGTTCCGCTGTAAAGACGGGCAATCCATTGATGAAGATCGCCATATCGAGACTTTTTCGGTCTTTCGGGCTGAAATAAAGCTGGCGCACGATGCTGAAGATGTTGGCTGCGTAAAGTCGCTGAGTCTCCTCGTTTAAACCGCTGGCAGGGCGAAAATAGACCAGTTGAAAACGCGCACCGACATCCTTAAAGCCCTTCCGCAGCACATCGAGCGTGCCGCGCTTGTCGATCTGTTCACACAGGCGGTACAAAAACTTGCTACGGGCGGCTTCGCCATACTGCTGCTTGAGCTTCGCCCATTCGGTTGGCTGCGTAGATTGCACGAAACGGATCACATCATCCGGGATGAGACACAGTTCCGCATCATAATCGGTGGCAGTGCGGCGCTCATAGCCATTGGCATTCAGCAAATGACTTTCTATGCCGGCTTCAAAGTTTTTTTCAGAGACATCGACCATCTCAGCTCACAGCCTTTTACTATGTCTCGTCAGAGAAATCGAACCAATCATTTTTTAAGCCAAACGCGACCATATTTCCTACCTGATTGATAATATTGGTGAAATCTTGCAATGATAAGAAGAAACGCATTCGATCAAACCGTATTGGATATTTTTCAAACTCCTTCAGTTTGTCGGCGTGAGCAGGATCATTATGGAAGTAACGCCCATTGATGTATAAGTCGAGGACATATAATGCCGTCAACTGCTGGTGATCGACAATAAACGCTTCTAGCCCAGTTTCAGCCTTTTTCCACTCGGAGCGTGCTATAGCGAGAAAATCGCGTTTATCGTGATGCTCGGCTTTCAGACGTTTATTAGCGGTGATAAAAACATTGTAGATGTAGATCGGTTCATCATTGCTTATAAAGTGGCGAAACGTCAGCAAGAACGATTTCAAATCATCTTCGTCAGGTTCTTTCGCGTCAACAGAGGCTTCATCAGTCGTTAACTTGAGCACAGGTTTATAATTGTGAAGCTGACGTTCGCGCATCATGCGGGTGTCGGCAAGTTCTTGGAGTCGATCTACAAACATTTGCAACTGACGTTGATTAGACACCTTAGCTTTTTTTGCCACTCTTACCAGCCTTCTCTTACATCAATCTTGCCTGTTACTGCGGCTGAGATGAGCGCCGTCCGGTATTCCTGCAAGCGTTCGATGGTTTCTTCAGCTTTCGCAGTTAAGCCATCAATATGCTTGGTCTCATCTTCAATGTGTTGAAGAATCTGTTCACGTTCGGTTATGGGAGGGAGAATAACTGGCAATTCACCCAGGTTACGGGATGAGATGGAAGCCAGATTGGTACTCTGCTTAGAATTTATCATAAGGTAGAAACGGGCATAATCAGCCAGAGTTAGGGTAGTAATCCAATTTGAGAGACATTGTTGATGTGGGCGAACTGCAAAGACATGATTTTGATGTAGACAGGGTTCTATCTGACCTTGCCAGACCGCACCACGTCCTAACTTATCGTAATCTCCACCCTCATTCATCAAAACGTCACCGACTTTCAAGGAATAACGTTCAATTTCGCTTACTGTGACCTCAATCTCAGCCATGTCTGAAAGATCAAGATGTCCCGCCTGTACATTGGCAACACGCAAATAGGGTAGTTGTACAGTTTTCACGCCTTCAAATTTGCGACCTTTGGCAACACCGCCCCGAATATCGGCAACAAATTTCAGTCGGCTAACCTGCCAATGAGCAGGAATTTTGTCTATCCACTCAATGCCACTGTCTTTCATTTGCGCTGCGGGATTCAGTCCCTTCGTGACGGCATGGCTGATAATGGCGCTGCGCTGCTCGTGCAGGATGGCGATCAGTTCGCGCTTTTTGGCGATCAGACCATCAATCTTCGTCGTCTGACGATCAAGGAAGGCAGAAATGGCACGTTGTTCGGCATATGGTGGAATTATGACATTAAATTCGTTAATATCGGACTGAAAAAGATGCGGAACTCCCTGTCCATCCTTTTTTATCTGAATCATGTTCTGTATGAAACTTCCCATGAAATAACGATACAGAAAATTTGGTTCAAGCTCACCAGCAATACGAATTACAGCAATTGAACTGTTGACAGTAGCAGGAGCAGGTAATTTACGAACAACACTCGCAATACCCAACGTTGATCCATCTTTTGCAAGTAAGACATCTCCCTCTTGCAGCATAATTTCTGGCGATTCAAGATATCGTTCTACCGTAATATAGTTGACGTTTTCAAAGTCTATGTATTCTTGTTTGATATTCGGTGTAGAGAGAAGGATATACCCTTCGTCTACATACTCGGATGCTTTCAGTCCCTTCCAACCAAGACGTGCCTTTACTGTAGCAATATATTTTAACCGCTTAGTGACCCAATGCTCAGGAATCTCGCCCAACCATTCAACGCCACTGTCACGGTAGGCGGGGTACATCTGATAGCGAGCGACAGTCGCTTCAAAGATCCGTTGTGCCTGGTGCTGGCGTACCTGCGTCATTCCGTCACCTCCCGCAGCATGTCGAGGATGTCGCGTTCCAGGCGTTTGATATCGGACTCGATTTCGTTCAGCGGGCGTGGCGGCTGGTACCGGTAAAAATAGCGATTGAAGTTAATCTCATAACCGACCTTGCCGATCTGGTTATCCCTGTCATCACGGACTTCCGTGTTGATCCATACCTCTCCCTGACCAAAATGTGGCTGTACCTCACGGGAAAAATAAGCATATACCGACTCGCGCAGCGGCACACGCTCCACCGCTACCGGATCTTCAATATAGGTGGTAGTGTATTCATCAGTCATCTCAACGACTGGCAGTGGGATGTATTCATAGCCGCGCAGGTCGGAGTCGGCTTCCGGTCTGCCGTTCTTATCGCGGCAGATGTCCGCAGCTTCGTCCCGTACCGATAATGCACTCAAAATAGACTTTCGTATCGCGGCGCTGAGTTTGATGTTATGTGCCTTCGCCACTTTGTCCAATGCTTTTTCAAATAAGCTCCGGCTCCTGAATAGATCGCCGGGCAAGTCAGACAATAAAGCAAGAATCCGTTCCTGTTCGGCGCGTCCGGCGGTTTCTTCGACTTCGCGTTCTTCCGGGTCGCGTTTTTTGCTTCTGGCAAGATTTTGGAAAACTGGCTGCTCACTCAGCCGTTCAATGCGCTCTGGGCTGGCTTGAAAATTCAGCTTCAGCGGGCGGTCAATCGTTATCTTACGGTAGCCAAAGTCGATGGTATCAAACACCCGCGATATAGTAGGGTCTGCTTGATCGAACTGGCGGTAAATTTGTTGAATATCTCGGATGTTGTCCAGCGAGATTTCGCGTCGCTTCTGCCCCAGGCTTTTACGCATCGGCGACCAGAAACCCGAAGCATCAATAAGCTGGACTTTCTTTGCGCGATGTTCCGGTTTGCGGTTGCTGAGAATCCAAATATACGTAGAGATGCCTGTATTATAAAAAAGCTGTTCTGGTAACGCGATAATCGCCTCTAGCCAGTCATTTTCCAGCACCCAGCGCCGGATTTCGCTCTCGCCGCTACCTGCATCGCCAGTGAATAACGGTGAGCCGTTCATAACGATGGCAACACGGCTACCCCCGTCTTTTGGGTCACGCATTTTGGAGAGCATGTGCTGTAAGAAAAGCATCTGCCCATCGCTGATGCGTGGTGTTCCAGCGGCGAAGCGCCCATTTGGGCCTTTTGCTGCCGCCTCTATTACCGCTTCTTCATCCTGTTTCCAGTCCTTGCCATAGGGTGGGTTAGCGATCATGTAGTCGAAGCGCCGGTTGGCATGTTGGTCGAGTCGCAGTGTGCTGCCGAACATAATGTTCTCGGCATCGCGTCCGTCGGCGCTTTTCATATAAAGGTCAGATTTGCAAACCGCGAACGTTTCCGGGTTCACTTCCTGACCGTACAGTGCAACATTGGTAGCGGCATTGATACGGGTAATATGATCTTTGGCGACGGTCAACATGCCACCGGTGCCACAACAGGGGTCATACACTAAAGCCACATAAGCGGGTTGAGCGAGACGCTCGGCTTCATCTAAAAGCAGCAGTTCCACCATCAGTTGAATGACTTCGCGCGGGGTGAAGTGTTCGCCGGGGTTCTCGTTCAACGCCTCGTTGAAGCGGCGGATAAGTTCCTCAAAGATATAACCCATTTCGAGATTGGAAACCCGATCTGGGTGCAGATCAATGGTGCGGAAACGCTCCATAACTTTGAACAACAGATCAGCTTCGTCGAGTTTGGCAATCGTGTTATACAGGTCGAACTTTTCCAGTACCTCGCGCATGTTGGGGCTGAAGCCGTTGATGTAATTGCGGAGGTTACGCGCAAGCTGCTTGGGGTCGCCGAGCAGGGAATCGAAATCGTATTTGGAGATGTTATAAAAGGCAAAACCGGACGCTCTGGTGAGCAGGGGATCACGCTGCTTTAACCGTTCGTCAATGCCAGCATACACCTCACGCACATGTTGACGAGTCGGGGCGAGTACACTATCAATGCGGCGCAGCACGGTAAATGGTAAAATGACATCTTGGTATTTACCACGCTTTACAACATCCCGAATAAGGTCGGCAATTGACCAAAGAAAATTCACTTTTTCACTAAAATTATTCATAATTTTTTGCCCAAACTGTGTTGATGAATGTGTGTGGTAAGGGAGAAACAGCCTTTTGCCAATTGTAACGCATTTCACTAAAGCCTGCCGTTAATGTTTTGTGATTCGAACCGCGCCGCTCAGAAGTGCAACGCGGTATTCCGAATCCGTATTTCATTTACTGGTGCCAGGCAGTTTTTGAATACTGACGTTAACGTCGATCCTGCTCATCTGGAAAATAGGTTCCTTTGAAATTGAACATCTCAGGTACATCGCTGTGATGCACTCCCTCATACAACGCGCCTGTGATCCGTCGCAGCCCGGATTGCAGTTTTTCACGAATGTAAGACAGGTCTCCGTGTATGAGCAGTTGGATCGCTGCCTGAACCAAGTAATCGGCAGCCGCTAGCAGTTCGTAAGCCATCCGTCCCCGCCAGCCATGCACCCCGTTAGAGCAGGACACCGCCGCCCGCAGGGTATCGGTGGTTTCGTAGGCTTTCAGCAGCGCTTTCGCTGTAACTTCAAAATCATCGGCGCGAGTATCCTTCACCGGTTGGAAAATCAAAAGGTAGGTGTAAATCGTATCAATCGTCGATATCGTCACGGCATTTTGTCCGCAGAAGGTTGCCAACTTGAGCCATGCCATCTCATAATGCGGATGCCCGTTCAGACTCAATGCTACATCGGTGATTAAGTTCATGGCATCGGATAGGCGGATTGACTCGCGGTCAACTCGCAGGTCGGTGGCAAGACCGGTGGCAATCGCCTGATACTGATGATTGTCGAACAGGCGGTTGTAACGATTGAGTGCCTGCTGTGTGGTGCTATCAGGGATATTCATTGCGGTAACTCTCCTCATATGTTCAGCAGAAATAAAAAGCGCCTCGGTAGAGTGAGGCGCTGTCTTAGGTTGTCCAGCGGGCGAGCATTCGCAGCGTTTGAGGGTTCGTTGGTGCTCTTTCAACTAGTTCGAGCATGGAGTGAATTTTCATTCGTACTTGGTCATAAAGTTGATAATGCTCATCCGTATAGGACAGGACCCATGCTCCCGACGGAATGAGTGATAGCCCGGCAGGGGTCAAATCACGCCTATATTGAACTGGCAGAACAAACGGCACATCGCGTTCTGGTTTCCAGCCCACGAATTGAACCAGCGGGAAGAAGCGTTCGTCGGCAGGTAGCGTCCAATCCGCGCTGAGAATACCGTTGGGATGTGTCGCTAGATAAAGACGTTTCACCGATAGCCCGATATTTGCCTCGCTAAACGGGTAACGAATGACTTTAAGCAGCAATATCGGCTTCCAATCCAAATGGGTGCAGTCTTTATTCATGCCAGTCTCCTTTTGTGGCCGCGCACCGCAATCAGCGTGCTTTCCGGCAGCAGTTCCGGTTTAAGATTGCTCAACCAGAAGTCTTTGCGAAAGCTGTAACCGGTTACGGCTTCAATGCGGCAGAGTTCGCGGTAGGTGTCCGGGTTATGGACTGCCCCATTGAGTAGGTCGTTTATGCTCGCCAGTACGCAGCAGGCACATGACAGGCGTGTATTGCCCAACGCATAAGCGGGATGAGCGGCATCACCATGCTGCTTGATGCAATCCCACACATCATTGGTTGTCCAGTGATGGATGGGCAGCCAGTTCAGCGTTAAACGGTTCAAGGTCGGCGCGGTGCAGTCCTCTCGAACACTGACAGCAGATTTCTTCTCGCGGGCGCTGCTTTCCTCAGCACGCAGTCCAATCGCACAGACAACTTTCCCCGTTGGATAAGTATTGCGTATCCAGCGTGAAATGGGCGCACGTTTGAGATCGGAGGTGCAGTAGCGCACTTTGCTCGACGGCCAGCACGGACGTGAGGGGTCGATATGGTAGCGCTGCCAGATGCGGTCAATTAGGTCGCCCTGTTTCCAACGGACGATGTGCAAGGGGACACCTTTGCGCTTTGCTAGATCGTGGATGTAATCGGTTGTGTTGTGCCACTCCGCGCGTCCCAGATCGGCGTGAATCATCGTCACATCACCTGACCAGCCTTCAGCCTGACGACGTTCCAGCAAGTGGTGACACATCGCGTCGGAGTCCTTACCGCCGGACACACTCAAAACGAGTGCCGCCCCGTCGCGCAGCAGTTGGATAGGATCGTGCATCGGCAGCTCATCAAGATCAAATAGCGCGAGTTGGTAGGTCATGGGTCATGCCCTCTCGAACCAGATGCCGCTGAAGCGCTGGATGTCGCGGTTATCCAAAAACTGAACCCAACAGGTATGAATGCCGATGCTGTAGGGATGCACGTTGTCACACAGCGGATAGGCGATGACGATGCACTTACGACATGGATTGACGGTGCTGAGACCCACAATCCGTCCGATCTCACCGGGCTTAGGCAGTTTTGAATGATGGAAGTTTTGCCGCTGGTATTGAAGCATGGGGTTACGTTCCTTCCTCATCGGGTTCGCAAGATGCAATCGTGTTGCCATAGCCGTTGACAAGCTGAAAGGCTTTGCCCAATGTATTCGCAGCAGCCTGCATCACAGTCTCGGCTTCAGCCAGCGTGTCAAATTGACCGTAGGTGTCGAGGTGTTCGTCTTCGAGATCGCGCAAATGGTAAGGCGGAACTGCTGTGCCGTTATCGCTGTCGGCACGGATTTCCGCTGGAATTTCGAGGGCCACTGCGGCGAAAGCGGATGCAAAAGCAATGGGATTTTCACCGGAAGTTGACGCGATGCCGAGCAGCCATGCCCGATGCTCCACCCAGGTGATGATGTACTCAGCCCCAATCGGCAGCACCGAACGGTCAAAGGCGGTGACTTCCTGCACCAGTCGAATCCGCCCACCGGAATAAAAGTGCTGGGTCTCCCCATTGACAACGGCAATTAACGGATCGCCTTCGGCAATGGAGTGAAGTTCCGTCATGAATGCTTCAAAGTCGTCGGCGAGGCTGACCGTCACCTCGACAAAGCCATCCAATTCCAGTTCGTCAGCCTGGCGGATAGCCTCCTCCATTGCGTCATCTGCCCCGGCGGTATCCGCGTCGATGTCAACGTGAGCAGTAAAGACCTCAATGTTTCGCGCTTGCAGGTCAGATAGCTGGTGTATCATGATGAGACACCAATTGTGAACACCGAAGCGATCATAGGCGACCAGGCGCACATTACTGCCCAACTGCTCGGCGAGTTTGTTTACCGCTCGGATATAGACTTCCCGGTAAACCTCAACGCCATCTGGCACGGCATTGCCGTCGGAAAAGCCCCACTTACTCTGCATGTCTTCCCAGAAACGCATGGTGAATATCCTTTCTTTACTATGCACTTGTGAAACGAAAATTGAATGGAGTTAAGCCTGAAGGTAGGGGAGGAGTTCGTCGCGGCAGATCGGCAGGCTACGGACAGATAGCCCACCAACGCTGACGTAACTGAGGAAGGTGGTTACGGGCTGACGATGAAGCAGCTTGTAGACATAACCTGCAACCACGCAGGCCACGAGATCATTGATGAGCAGATGTTGCTCGCCGCGTGCGACCAGATCAGCGCAGGAGAGGTTCGGCTGTGGTACGGGCTGGTGTTCCGGTTCGAGCAGTTGGGGGAAAAGCAGCGATGGGCTGGGCAGATAACGATACTTGCCCTGCTCCCCGTCGATATGGCGCAGCAGAATTTCACGATCCGCTGAGTTGCCGATGCACACCTGCCCACTGTCGAAATGATTGCCCGCATCCAGCCAGATGCCTTCGACTTTCGCCAGTTCGCGGCGCGCGGCGTGATTGTCCACACAGCCGATGACCAGGTTGCCACTGCGCTCGAAGTGCCGACGGGTATCCAGCGGTTGCTCGACAGCGGCGATCTCAAGTCCGAGGGCTTGATTGAAGCGGCGCGCCAGCACCCGGCTCTTGTTCTGCCCAATGTCTCCAGCGGCAAAAAGCTGCCGCCCGACGTTCTTTTCTTCAACCACATCCGGGTCAATCAAGACGATGGTCGGGACATGCAACCGGGCGCGGCGCATGTCATAGACCATCCGCGCGAGGCTGCGTGCCACTTGAGAGCCGGTTCCGCCCAGTCCAACCACAGTCACCGTTTTAAGGTGCATGAAGGGATCGAAAACATTCATACTTCTGTCCCTCCGCTCTCCTTGAGCAGGGTTTGAAGGTTGCGGACAAGCCTCTCAAACGCTGCGCGTCGCTGCGGGTCTTCCAGAAGACTCATAAGCATAGCGGGCGATTGTGACAGCAGATCACACACCACATCTGTCGTACGCTCCAACAGATTGACCGCGTTTAATTGCTCCGCATCCACGCCGACGAAAAACCGCAGTCCGGCATCGTAATCGCTGCGGTATTCCACTTCAAAGGTTATGGCGAAACGCAGCGCGATTGGCTCTAATAACGCGCTCACGGTGTCTTCGTCCCGATTGCGCCCTTCCCATTGGCAGTACAGATAATCGTCGCCCACTTCAGACACGGCGAATATCCCCCAATCCTCGTCCGCTTCCAGCAGATCGACAATGGTATGTCCGGCTGCTGCGTCCGGGATGTGTGCCTGCAAGGTCACATAACAGTCGTAACCCATCGTTATCAACTCCTTTGACTATTGGCGATCATCGCCTAATGCCTGCGCTAACGTCCGCTTGGCCGGGATCAAATCGGACTTCGGATAAACCCGCGCTTTGCGCTGTTCGAACTGAATCAGCTTTTGGCGGATGTCCTGCGGGTGCGATTTGGACTTGCCGTTGCAGCCGTGATCCCCGAAACGACTGCCGAGAAACACCGCCCAATCATCCACCAACGTACTGCTGTTGAGCGCGGTTTCGGCGACCACGGGAACGCTGCCCCAGCAAATGCTGCCGCTGGTAAAGACGTTGGGTAGGGGCAGGTGAAACAAAGGGGTATCCAGTTTGTCGGGGCGTTGCTTCACCGCATACACTTGGTACTGAGGCGATTTGTCCTCGGCTGTCACCCGGATCATGACCATCCCCGGCAGCGGCACGCGCAGCGGCGCTTCTGAACCTTCAAAGTACAGACCTGTTTTCGCCGCCGGACGGTACTCGACGACGGTTTTCTTGACCCCTTCGCAGCGCACCAACACCGTGTTTCCAGTCATCAATCCGGTATCGAAGCCGACTTTTGCCGAAAGCGCCAGCGCGATCTGCGCCGGATCAACCGGGTATTCGGCCACTCGATCACCGTCCCATTTTTCCAGCATTACGCCATAGCTGTAAAATCTAAGCACCAGCGAGGGCTGTTCGGTCAGTGCCTTGCCCAACGCCTGTCCAGACACATCGAACGCGAGGTCTGTCATTCCTTTTCTCCTTTGGTATTTTGCTCATCGCTTGGTAGATACGCCGCACGTTATCGCGCAACGCAGCGATGACTGTGGGGTTAGTTTGCAAAAATTTGAGTCCATTCAGCGCGTACCCCATGACCTCATCCGCCTCCTGAACAATGGCAATAGCAAATTCGAGATTGTCTTTTTCCCACGATAAGGGTGACATCTCTGCCATGCACTCGTCATCAAAATCTATCGTCGAATTGCCCGAACACGAGAACAACCACTGCATCAGCCAGGAGAGATTGTGATAGTTTTCATCAGCGTGACCCTCAAGGTCTTCCGCGATAACATGCCCGGCGATATGAGCGCACTCCGGCACCTCGATTCGATACGGATGGGCTGCCGGATCAATCCCGAATACCTCAAGGACGGGGATCACATCCGGGTGGCTTTGATAGAATTCCGGCGCTTCGAGTGACACACCATAGGCAGGTAACGGGATGCCGTAACCCATCCATTCCAGGCTTTCCAGGGGAATGCCCAGTTTCTCGATTTCGCTGCACACCAGCCGTTCGATGTCCTGCCATGAACCGCCAGAGCGCAGGCACTCCATCACCTGCACGTAGATTTCGGGAAAGGAGTCGCGCACGACCCACAATGCGAGGCTGAGGCTGCCCTCGCCCTCATAGTAGTCGTCCTCGTCGGTGAATTCATCCCAAAACGGATCCAACCAGGCAACGGTATTGGCAAGACACAAGAGTGGGTCGGTATTCATACCGGTGACGAGAAGCTGTTGAACCTGAAGTAAAGTGGTCATAAGCCATACTCCATAATTTGGATCGAGGTCAGCGTCACCGAAGCAAGTTGGCGGATCTGCCCGGCGGCATACGCGCAGCGGCGGGTATAATCGACCAATTCAGTGACGGCCTCGACCATCTGGCTGCGGGGAATGCCGGTTGGAAACCAGCTACCCTGGGGATGGGTGCTGTGCTGTTGGAGTAGTTCCATCCCCAGAAGTTTGACCGGTTCAATCTGTGCCAAGCAGTCCCGCAGGCTTGTCAGGGTTAAGCCTGCGCCTATCATGGCGGATTACCCCTTGCGACCCGGTTGCGGGAGAAATTCGATCAGGGATGTGCCATCTTCAAGCTGGCTTTCGCGGATGGTGGCATTGGCGACTTCGGGATAGCTCGACTTAAGCAATGCGCGGACTTCCTCGTTCGACAAACCCGCCATGTTCGCATCTTCCACAATGCGAATCGCGCCAGTTTTGAAGACGCGGGGTTTGGAATTGTTCTGGTCAGACATGATGTTTGTGTTCCTTTCAGGGAGATAAATTGAATGGGTAAACAAGAGTGAGTGGGCTTTACTCGCGGTCTGTGCTGTCCGAGGAATGCCCGTTGGCGCTGAAGGTCGTGCTATGATATGAGGGATTGCCTTCCAGCAGCAGTTCGGTTTCCATGCCATCGTCCTCCATTTCGACAGCATCACTTTCAATATCCTGAATGGGTTCCGGCACATCAGTAACGCCGCCGACCTGCACGAAATCTTCCAGCGCGAACAGGCTCATTTCGCGGTCAGACAAATGCTTGAGCTTGCGCTGCACCGCATACACATCGTCGATACGGATGGGGGAAGCACCGTCCCAGAGTTTGCCGTCGATGAGCTTTCCGGCAATCAAGACTGCCTGACGATAAGCGGCTGCATCGGTTTCACCACCGACGATCTTGAGATGGCTGATTTTGACCGCTTTCGTGCCTTTCTTGAGCGGTATGTCGATGGTCGGCTCTTCTTCCACGACTGGCTCCGATGCTGCTTTCGCCTTCGTTTTTGTCTCTGGATTGGGCGTATCTTTGGGTGCTTCAGGGATGACAGGCGGTTCGGCTTCGATGGCGGCCAGCGCGATATAGGCTTCCTTGATGTTGGCGGTGATGTCGCTCACGCCCAGGTAGGTGAACTGGCGGACATGCGCCAAATCGCCGCGCTGAATGAGCAGTATCCCGCTGTGTTCGATGCCATCGCCGTCTGTCAGGGTCAGCGTAATGACCGTCGGTGGTTGGGACTTGACCTTATCTTTCTTAGACATACGTCCTCTCTTTCATTTGAAACCATGCAAAATTGAACGGTTGAAAAAACAACCTCGGCTGGGTCAATGCCTGCCAGGGCTGCGGGCGATAGCGCATGAGCAGGAGGCGTTCACTCCGTTTGCGCTCCGTTTCGGCGAGGATGGCTGCCCAGCGCTGCTTGGGATTGCCCCGAATAGCACGAACCTCCTTCGCATCTGGAAAATGTTGATGGATATTGGTGTAGGTGAGCGTGATCGCACCCTGCCGAATGTGGTAGGGTTTGCCATCGATCAGCCAACCTTCCAGAAGCGATTTTTCCGTTTGACCGAGATAGAGGAAGTGGTTGCGGTGGTAGACTTCGCCGCTGTAACCATCACAGCGTAGACGAAGCAAAGCACCGTCCACAACTTTTGCCACTGGATCAGTGAGCGTATATACCCACCAGAAACCCCGCGCTGCCAAATCCAGATTGCTTTCCTGGATGAGCCTATCGAGTTGCGCTGCCGAAATACCTGCCCCCACCATCCGCGCTTGCCAAGCGAGGTTTTGGACGTGCGTCGGATCGCGCACAAACGCGCGGGCAACCGATGGGTAGGGTGGCGGACCGTAAAGCGTCACCGCTTGCAGCCGACCACACTCATTCTCTAGAGCGTAGGCGACACTCCACACACCGGGACAGCGGCGCGAGTAGTGGTGCTTCTTGACAAAGCGGATGATGTCGTCGCGTCTTGACGGATACTTCAAAATCAACGTTTTCAAGCGATCTCCTTTCTGCGGTACAAACCGCCGTAGTGTTTTGGGTCAATGCCGAGCCGCGCACACAGGTCTTTCAAGAGCAGCCGACCATGACGGCCAAAGCATGTTCCAACAGCGTGATCAGGGTCAAAGTTGAAATGGCTTCCAGGGTGGTCATGTCCATGACCGCAAGGACAGAGCGCCGCGATATAGCCGTTTGGCTTGTGGCAGCCTTCATAATGAGCGAGGAGTGTCTGTGTCACCGCTTCGATAATCTGAGGATTGATGCTATCTTCAGGGCTATGGGATGCAGAGCAGCGCTTAACAGATGGGTGGAAAGATCGTGTCGGTCGGTAAAGATCAACCAACGGACTAAAGTCAGGCAACGCATAGGTGTAATCCCGTACTTGGATTAATCGGCAGCGTGTGGGTTCGCGTCCTCGCTTGTTGTTCACTGTCCCTGGCAGGCGTAAAGATTGTGCGATGCTCAACGTGTCACCGCCCAATTCACGCGCCAGCCCGCGCAGAATGAGTCGTGCCTGCTCGAAGTCGGTGGTTGGTTCTCTGAGCAGCCAATAAGCATGGAAGCCTCTCCCACTCCCTACAATCATCGAAGGCGCGGGGGTGATCGTATGCAGCTTCGCCAGACTTGCCGCCGAGGGATCATCAACATCGGCATAAAGCGCGGGAAGCGATGTGACATCAGCAGCGCCACCCCGTCGATATCGTCCCAAGTCGCGTTTTCGCAGTCCAACCGCGAAATACGCGCCCCACCCGCCAGCATTGGCAGTGTTAAGTCGTTGAAGTGCCTCGACCAATGGCGCACGGTTGTGAACTGGAACGTGTCGGGAGGGTGCGAAGTGTTCCCGATTGGGGTGGATGGCGGTGAACGTGAGGAAGCCGGGCGCTTGACATCGGCTATACAAACAATCCAGAAATGCCAGTGTTTCATCGCGCATGGCTCAGAACAAGGCAAGCTGCTGTACTGCTAATTCTTCCGGTGCAGTCAGCGGACGAGACGAAGACGTTTCAGCAAGTTCGTCTGGCAGAGCCAGCAGATTGAACTTACGCTTTACCCGTTTCGATACTGGTTTCCGCACCGCCGTTTGAGGTAACAAGGCAGCAGGGTTATACTCTGGCATAGTCTCGTCTGTGGCTGTTCGATTTTCCGGTTGAAGGAGGTCAAGGGTCTGTTTCGCCAAGTGAATGATCTTTACAGCAACTTCATCTTCACAACCCGTAAAGACTAGGCGTTGTTCTTTCAACCAACTTTGTAACCAATGCCTCAACGATGATTCATTAAGGGGGTCGTGCTTAAAGCCGAGATCATTCATTCCCAATACACAGCACGTACCATCTTCGTTCTGTATACCCTCCGTCAGGGCTATCAATAGCTCCGCTTGCAGCCTAGCATATTGGTTACTGTCCGCCATGATGTGAACGTTGTCCAGGTAACTACCGACGGATTGCATCAAAAAATGGGGATCATCTGCACGAATGAGTTGATGGGTAGAGTCAGCCTCGACTTGATGTAGCACACCGCCCAACTCAATCGCCACTGCAATCAGCGGGTCGTCTCCAAGTGGCAGACCCGGAGTGAATTCAACCACAGTCGTGGGTGTTGCTTCGTCCACTTCCACATTCCAGAACGCCGCATCCTCAGCATCAATCACGCCCTGTGCGCTATCCGCTTTGAACAGTTCCGAAGGGTCGAGCAGCGCCTCATCCCGCCCAATGGCTGCCAGCAGCGCTTCTTCCAAACCTCCTTCCCCTTCCGTGAGCGCATCGAGTCCGGTTAGCCCGATGTCGCCGGTGAGCAGTTTCGCCGCACGCTGTTTGCGGCTCATCAACTGCACAGCGGTTTGCTCCATCGTCGCTTCGTAGAAGAGATAATAGACTTTGCACAGCGTATGGTTTTGGTTAAGCCGATAGGAGCGGGCTGCCGCCTGCATCATCGTCGAAAGGTTGAACGTGATTTCATAAAAGATCAATGTCGGAAAATAGATCAGGTCGAGTCCGGTCTGCACCAACGTCGGGTTACAGATCAGCACATTCGTCCCTCTGGAAATTTCCGCGTCAATGACCTTCTCACGCCGCTCGGCATCCACCGTGTTCTTGAGGATGAAGGGTCTGGCTTCAGGAACATACCGTCGAATAAGTGCCTCAATGCGTGGCTGGATGTCGCGTGTATCCGTTTGGCGCAGATAAATCACACAGGGACGGTTCTCCGACAACTCCGCCTTTATCAGGTCAATAATCGCCTGCTCTTTGGGATACACGCGCTCTTCGCCGTAAGACGGGATGCTGGTGACAATATACGGCTGTTTCTCTCCTGTTAAACCATGTTTCAGGTTGTGGATTACCTGATACGGTCGAAACGGCGTGTTGACCCAACCCATTGCCCACTGAAGATACGCTCCCCTGAAAGTTGTATCGCCCTCCCATTTGCGCTGGATCAGGTAGTCTTTAAGCATCTGTCGGGTGCGATCATACTGTTCATAAGTATCCGCTTCCATATCGACAGGCAGGGCGATTTCTTCATACCGGGGCAGCACTTTCCCCAAATCTTTGAGCGAGAAAAACACGGCATGATCCAGCACTTCTGCGACCAGCAGCGGCGAAATTCCAGGGGCTTCCTCATAGGGACGCTCATAAGTAGTCGTGCCGGTAAATGCCCCGGTTTCTTTATCGTAACTGGGGCGTTCCTCAACCACTTGCTCACGCACGCCCATTTCACTGACCCACCTTGACTCGGCGCGACCGCGCTGCTTGCTGTTGTCTTCAACCACAATTGGAAAACTAAGCTCACCACGCGCTTTACGTGAAAATCTCGCTGCGCCACCCCAGTTGTAACGCTGGCGAGTGCGGGGGTTCAGGTGATATTCAAGGTTAAAGATCGACGATGAGCGTCCGTTGAAAGGCGTTCCGGTCATCGCCAGCACTTTTTGCGCGACCCCCGCCAATCGACCAAAGGACTCGCCGTTGCCGGTGTCGCCATTTTGAGCTTCGTGGCATTCGTCCCAGATGAGCAGGAACACCCGATCTCCATAAAGCCGTTTGATATACTCGTCAAGGCGATAGCGGGGATTCTTCGTTGGGTATTTCTGGCCTGGCTTCGGACGAGAACCTTTATCGCGGGCATCCTGCCAGAGGGGTGTATTGCAGATTTGGCAGTACCGTTTGCCGCTTTTCAGCCAACTCTCAGTGGCAGGTGTTTCAATATCTTTCTTTTCCTGCATCACGGTACAACCGCAGTACGGACATTTCGGCACGCGCTGTTTGGCGATGCGCTGCTGGGGTTCGTAACCTTCCGGCGTTGGTTGATCTTTACGCCATAAGGCAACATTTTCGGTTCGCCAAATCACGGCTGCTTCCCGCCCTGCACCGAGCTTGGTCATATCGCGTTTGATGAGACCGATTTTGGCAATGCCTGAACCGAGACGGACAGCACGGGACATGAAGGCTTTGACATCTTCATGACGATTCAACTGTTCCACGACGATGTTGGGACTGATGCTCAATAGTTCACGCTTCCATTTGTCGATCAGATGGGGCGGTGCCACCACCAACACGACCTGATCACCCGTAATCTGATTGCGTAAAGCATTCACGACCCCGGTGGCGATGCTGATCGCAGTTGTTCCCCCAAGCGCCGTTTTCCCACAGCCCATTTGCCCGATCAGCAGGATGCTTTCCCGGCTCTCGAAACCGCGTGTTACGGCAGCAACCACATGCTTTTGGGCGGTGTACAGCGGATATTTGCCCTTAAGTCGGATGCGGTCCAGAAAGCGCGACATGCCGTTGAAGTCGAACCGATACATCGGGGAGAACTTCTGGTTAAGGTACTGTGCCAATGCTTTGCGGTTGGAGGTGATGAAGTTGAGCAGCGCCTCGTCGCCATCCATCTCGACCACTGTGCCATCGTGTGCCAGCAGGGTTAGGGTCGTGGTCGGTTTCAGGCGAATAGTCGTTTTCTTCACCTGACGATCCGGGTCATTGGGCGCAGCTTCGACCTCGACCCGTGCTACTTGCTCGATGTGCTGAGTCTTGCCTCGGATGGCGACCTGTCCATAATCGGCAGTTTCAATCACCGCGCCATTAGCAACCCCGGCGGCCAGCACTAGCGCCGTATGTCCTGGACGCGGCGCGACAACCGGTTCGATTTGTACCGGCGGACGTGGAATTTCGAGCAGGGCTTGAAAACCCTGTGTCTTCCACGCCCCCTGTTCCTCGATCAGTCGCAATCCCTGTTCTTCGTCGATCATATCAGGCGCGAATACGAAGCGAGTCAGGCTCGGCGGTTGAGGTAAGCGATAAACTGGCTCTGGCTGCACCGCGAGCAAACGCGGCTGGGCTTTCTCGGCGAGGATTTGGGTGTAAAGCGCCTCTGGATCAGGGTTTATCCCCTTGATGGCGACGAGCGTGACCTGATCGTATTCACCGAGATGTTTTCCCGGCAGCGCCCACACATCGACACTGCGGCTGTTTTTGGCTAAGAATGCGGCGGCATCTTCGGTGATATGATGGCGGTACACCACCCAGATCACAATCCCGCCGTCCTGCGCCCATTTCCAGGCATGGCGCAGATATCGGAACTCGACGCGCTTGTTGTCCTGAGCCGCCGCATCATGGTCATACGGGGGATTCGCCCAGATCAGCCCGAAGGCGTTGTTGGAGGCGATCAGTCGCTCCACATCACAGCGAACAGCCTGTTTCGGACCAAAGCGCTCCATGCAGTTCGCGGCGCGTTCACCATCGAGTTCATTGGCATAGGGCGTGATGTTCCATGCGCTGGCCGCCGCTTCGAGAAATTCACCTTGTCCAGCAAACGGATCCAGCATCTTGATGGACGGTGTGGCGGGCGTAATTAACGACAGAAGCGCGGGGTAGTGACGCTCCTCGATGGGTAAATAACCCATCACCATCTTGCTTTCGGCTCGTGCCATGTTGATTTCCCTTCAAATTGGTTTCAGAAAAGCAGTTTCTGGATGTAGTCACGCAGCGATTTCGCCAGCTTGATTTCCCTCTCCGTTAGCACAATCACATCGTCGAAGAACAGAAACAAGGTGTCTGTGCGGAGGCTGTTGGCCTCATCATCATGCCGGTGGGCGTAGCTCCCGTTGACTTCGAGCGCGATCCAGTGACGTTGGGTTGTAATGGCAAAATCGACATAATAGGGGACATGCCCTTCACGCTCGACCGCATATTCTCGTTCCCAGGCAATACCCGATATTTCACACAGCGCGGCTTCTACTTTTTGCTCCAGGGTTGTGGGTCGCTGTTTGCGCTTGTTCGCCGCCGCCCGGATGGCGAAATCACGGCCTTTTTTCTCTGCCGTTGCCTGAAAACCCAGCGATGCAATCCGCTGACAATGGCAGCGCTGGCAGCGTTTGGTCTTGGTTGCATCCGAAGGTTTCAGCAGACGCACTCGCCCGCAGTCCGGGCAGATGTGCCTGACCCGACGATTGTTCGCGGTCATGAGGTTGTCCTTGTGGGGAATCAAAAAGCCGCCCTTACGGACGGCTTTCGATACGAGAAAACTAGAGCGTGTTATGCACTTTTGAAAAGAGTGCAAGTAAAATGGAAAGATGGATAGAAAACCCTACCCCACCGATGTGAGTGATGAAGAATGGGCGTTTCTTGCGCCCTACTTGACTTTGATGACGGAAGATGCGCCGCAACGGGAACACGCACTGCGAGAAGTGTTTAACGGTTTGCGCTATTTGGTGCGTGGTGGTACGCCCTGGCGCATGATGCCCAACGATTTTCCGCCCTGGTACACGGTCTACCAACAAACTCAGCGTTGGTTGCAAGCCGGGGTATTTGAGGCGATGGTACATGATTTGCGTGAGCTGCTGCGCTTGGCTGCTGGACGCAAGGCGCAACCGAGCACCGCCATCTTCGACAGTCGAACGTTGCAGTCCAGCCCCGAAAGTGGCGAGCGCGCCGCTTATGACGGGGCCAAGCGACGTAAGGGCAGCAAAACCCATATGGCGGTGGACACGTTGGGACACCTCTTGGCGCTGCACATCACGCCAGCGGACGAGCAAGATCGTGCCCAAGTAGGAGCTTTGGCCCAACAGGTGCAAGCGGTCACGGGCGAAAGCGTCAAGGTCGCCTTCGTTGACCAGGGCTACACGGGTGAAATCGCGCAGCAGCAAGCCGGTGAACACGGCATCGTGCTGGAGGTCGTTAAGCTGCCCCAAGCCAAAAAAGGCTTTGTACTGCTGCCTCGTCGCTGGGTTGTTGAGCGCAGTTTCGGTTGGATGGCGCGCTTTCGTCGCCTGGCACGCGATTATGAACGCCTGCCTGACACCTTGAAAGGACTTCATTTTCTCGCTTTTGCCATGCTCATCGCGCAACGCTTCATTCACTTGTTGGCTTACTGTCTCTAAAGTGCATAACACGCTCTAGGGGTTAGCTGTGCAGTTGCAGGTAGGCTTGGGGCATCAGGCGATCTGGCAGTTCGGAGTCCGCATCCAACCCCTCCCGAAATCCAAGTTCAATCATGCAGTTCAGGATAGCTTGATACTGGCGCACAATCTCGTCCGCTTCCGGTTGATCTTTACGGCCTCGCCACAGCGCCGCCAGATCGCTCAATTTGTGTTCCAGCGTGTTAAGCAGTTCACGGTCAGTCAGCACTTGTATGGGCTGCATCTTACGACTCCTTCGCTTCCGGTGTCCATCGTTCGCCTGCACTTTCAAGCGCAGACATATACTTGACGAGTTGCCCACTTGATTCGGGCAGCGGTAATCCTAAACGGCGGGGGAAAGTAGCACAATTATCACGGTCACCAGGTGGTTCTTCCCCTTGCCTCGGAAAAGCATAGGTAAAGGTTGTGCCCTCATTATACCATTGAAGCACTTGCTGGCGGATACGTTCAAAGGTCTCATCTTCTAAAGTGATGACCATTTGCCACACCTGAGTACGTGCGCCTTGCTGGGAGAGCGTATCAGCGCGGGCGAAAATCACTGTGTCATCTTGAAGTGCGCCGGTCAAGGTGTTGTGTTCTTTCAGCCACTCGATCACCGCGGCATCATCGCCGACAGCTTGACTCGCCTCCGTTGTCGGGCTGAAGCCAAAAACGCGGTTCTTTTCACCCTCGAAGCTGATGCCCACATGTCCGGCGCGGATCAATGCTGCTTCCTGACTAAACTGAGCATCTCGAAACCCAGTGCCACGAAACCCAATCAGATAGACTTTTTTCATCTCATAACGCACCTTGTTTGAGGGTTGCTGCGATTTGCTGATCGGGCAATTCAATCACCTTTTGTTCCAACCCGCCAGTGATTAGGCGCGTCCACGCATCCACATCCAGATCAAGTGTGAGCAAGTCAAGCTCACCGCCTGCGCGGGTCCTGCGGACGAGCATCGCCGCTTGTCCAGCTTGATAAAGATACTCTGTCCAGTCATCAAATACAGGCACTTTCACGAGTTCAGTGATGTGGTGTTTAAGCTGTGCGGCAGCCTGTTCCGCCGCGATCCGAAAGATGAACGTGGTCGATTTACCACCATAGTTGGGGTTCACGACCCAATCATGCAGCAGGATAAGACTAGTGAATTTGGCTTCGGAGATATTCTGCATGAAAGCGGTATACATCCCGGTATTGTCCTCGCCTGCCGTGAGTTCGACAGCAGGTGCGTCCCAGGGTGTCACTGAAACGATGTCCCCCTTGCTGAGTTTGGCGCGAATCGCCTCGACGGCCATGCGCGGGCCGCCGAGATTGAGGTAGATGCATACCCCTTCATGAATGGCATACCCATAACACCAGACCTGCCCACTGATACTGCCGCTCAATTCACCGACGCATTGCTGCGAAATATGGACGAGTGATTTACTCCCATTCGAGGCACTCATAACGGGCGGCGAGTTTGAGTGTGGGGCAGCTTTCGCTTGCTGAATGGCTAGCTGAACCGCATCCGGTTCTGCACCTTCAATGGCTAAAGATTGCGGCTTGAGGACTCGTATTTTCGGTTCATCGGCACCTGCATCGTCGGATTGCAGTTCCGGCGCAGCTTCCTCGACCGGCTGCTGACCCTTTTCCAAAAGCGTTCGTTTGATGTTGGCATCTGTCGGTGGTAGTGCCACGCCCGGCGGTACAACGGAACCACGACTAATACGGATGCCGGGAATGGGTTCAAGCGCGGTCAATTCGCGCTCGAAATACCAGCCTATGCCGATACCGTCGAAATCCACGTCGTAGCTCCAGCCATGCTGGGTATTGATGTTATACAACCACGAGATGGTCCCGCGTGTTCCAGTAGCAACAGCTTTGCTATCGGGCGTTTCCAAGTCATGTCGAGCATAAACTGTCCCACCCAGCACGAATAAGCGCGGTGGAACGTTGTCTAATGACGCATCCGTTTTGATTGGAATCCCCAGAATGGCGGAAGCTTCTTCGTCGGAGCAGGGTGGATCATCCTTAATCTGGATAGGCGGCGTTTCTGGTGTACTGGTCGCATATTCGGTCACGAGCCGCTTGATTCCATCGGGCAGTTCCCAACCGACATAATACCAACACTTTCGTTTGCCGCTGAACCGCGCACCACTACGCTTGAGCACTAAGCGCTGGGGATACGTGTCGCCTAAAATCCAGAACCAGGGTTTCTGGTTGGGATCGCGCTGACTTTTCTCAACCCGGATACCTTCAACGGCGGTTTCCTTCTCACCGGTGGACGGCGAAACCGGACGATAACCGGATGGGTTGAAACCTGGCCCAGATTGTGATACAGGCTCAGTGTAAGAATTGTCTCGGTTGTTGGGCAGTTCTAGCCACTTGCTTTCTCGCCAGAGAAATACAGCGGCCCGGTGATAGCGGCGTGTCACCGCTTCCGCTTGCATTAGTTCGTCTGGACTCACTTTTAGCAGCAGATAGCTGTGACTCACGGCGGTATCACCATCAATTTGGACATAGTGGTAGGACGCACGCGGCGACGACACATCGCGTGCCTTCGTCCCGTACAGAGCCAGCAGCGTCTCACAGGCAGCGCTGCTATAGCCAATTTTGTACGCGCTCACGGTCTGATGCGTCTGCGGATGTTGCACCCGCTGCGAACCGTAGGTGTGAACGGCTAGAATGTGCTGTTCAGCCATGACGCACTCCTTTGAACTTGAAAGTAATGAGATGTGCTTCTTTCTTCCGGCTGACCATATACTCGTAGCCGAGCTTAGTGCCTTTACTGTCGCCGTTCCAGATGAACATGCCTCGTGCTGAGTTATCCACCATCCAGCGGTCACGAGTGTGATAGCGGTCAAACAGATGTCCGCCTGCTGCACGGTAGATGTCGCGCTCGACCTTGACATAACCGCCGTGTGAGCAGCCGCCGTTGCGTGGGTTGTTTGTGACTCCGACGACCAGCACTTTCGCCTTCAACCGACGGCATTCCTGCACTACCGCCATATCTACGCCTTTCGGGTTATCGCCGACGATGACGGTATGACCGAGTTGATGGACGCGACGGACGACCCGGCGGGCGTAATCCAGTGCCTCACGAGTAGCGTAACGTGATCCCGCAATCATGACATGAAATTCCGACACAGCCTGCGGCGGTACGGTGGGAGCAGCTTCGCTGCCAGCATCGTCCGCTGGTTTCTGTGTCCCATCTGAACAGTGTCCCAGACGTGCTGACTGCGCCAGTTCATCCGCCTGAGTGTTTTGAGCGCGGGGTATCCAGGTCAGTGTGACTGTGTGCTGTTCGAGTAACACCTTAAGCTGCTGCCACAGTTCAAGATTGGCGACCTGTTCACCCCGCGCATTTTTCCAGCCGCGATTGATCCAGTCCGCCAGCCACTCGTTCACGCCGCGTACAACATAATTAGAATCGCTGAATAGCTGCACCACCGACCCCGCCTGTTTGAGCGCCTTCAATGCCTCGATGACCGCCATGAGTTCCAGCGCGTTCACGGTGGTATCCGTCGCGCTGCCCTGTAAGACCCGCTGATGCTCGCCGCATTGCAGCACTGCCGCCCAGCCGCCGAGACGAGTCTGTGTCTCGCAGCTTCCGTCGGTGTGGATCATGATCTGGTTCATTACAACCTCCGCGTAATTCAATTTGTAATGTTATAGGGCAAAAAAAGAGCCGGTTCATCACCGACTGCTGCGGACCTCACCGATAGCCTCGAAGCCGATGTCATGATGCACCGCCACCTTTTCGAGAATTTCAACCAGAATGTAGCGATGGCAGTGTTTGGTTGTCGCGTGCGTGTCCTTGCAATAGCAGCACACAATCAATTCAGCGCTGTTCAAGGCTTCGAGAAACGCGGATGTATTCGCCTGATACCGCTGCCGCATTAACGCCGTATACTGCTCGACATATTCTTGCCACGAAATCGTGTTTTGCTTCGATGCCATGACCATCTCCCACGTCGGCGCGAACACCGCACCAACGTCGGTGCCGCTTTTGACGGTGGTATTCAGCACACGCTGTCCCACACGTCCTCGATAATCAATCCGCGCTGTTCCAACGCGGCAAATGTGTTTTGTCGATTCAGTCATTTAGTTCACTCCTGACTGAGAAAAGACGAAATGAAAAACGCTCTTACGCGCAGGTTGCTGCCCGAATGCGCCCCGGCATCTTTCTCAAGATGACCACGAGACGTTGGCCCTTCCGGTAAGCAGCTTCTTTTACTCACTGCTCCATCCGCGACGATCTGCGCCCGAATTCCCATGTGCAGCTTGGCAAAGCCATCTACCAAGCAATCGAAGTTGCTTACTCCAACGGAGAAGATGACCCTGCATCACAGGTTCGGAAGCGGTTGATACTGCGGGACATTGCGACCATCTGTAGGAGACCGTCGGGGCACAGTGGCTCCGGGATAACTTACAGCGCGCCCTTTCGAGCTAACGCGGCCTGGCTAACGATGCATCCGTCTGATCGATAACCCGCATGTATTTTTGTTAAGGTGCATTTCTGCACAGGTCTTACCACGTCGGGGTTCCCCGCTGCTCACCCAAAGGGCGGCACGGGTTTGCTATGAGAGAAACGGCGCAAGCCAGAAGCAAACCCGTAGCCGCAGCCGCTGGCGGCTGTGAGACAGCGGGGTGGCGTGGTACTGTGCAGTAAGAAATGCACCTAAAGACATGCGGTATTGAAGCAGGCGCGGCGTGAGGATCAGGCTAAAGATGAGGGGTGTTGGAAATCGAAGAGCAACCTGTCGTCGAGCTACTCGCCAGATTGCTCATTCAACAGCATCAATGAGATTACTCTGTGATGGTTGTACAGATTCCCTCTCATACATTCTTTGATTAATTGTGAGGCTTGAACCATTAATTGCTTAGTTCAACCTTTCATTTGTTCAAATCAGAAGTCCTGTTCAGCTAGAATATGCCCGAGCAGAGCAGAAATATGCCAACCCCATGCGTAACTATTGACGCAATTAGACCATAACGCATCCTTACTAATCCTGCGATAACCCCTTCATACAAGGTAAACAAGACTAACGGCGCTCCGACATTCGTAACTGTCGTCGCCAGAAAGGTATGGGCAAAGGAAAATAGTATTCCTGACAGTAGTGCTGCGCGAAGTGGCGAGGTATGAAGTTCGATGAACCCTTGGAAGTAACCCCGAAATAGTAGTTCCTCATAGAAGTTGACCAGTAAACAAAAAACCAGCAATATGGGTATCAGTCCAAATGAAACCGTACCCCCACGCTGATCAATCGGCACAGTCTGATACAGGAGGATAACGGGTGTAGCGATCACCACCGCGCCTACTAAACCCGCAAAAACGCAGACTAATGGCTGTGCTTTGAACCAGACGATCAGTCGACGCAGGTCTGGTTCATACCAGTTGATGGCAAGTGCAATTCCGGCTGAGGCGAAACCGAGCAGCAACAACAATATCGGAAGTTCACGAACCCGTATCCAGAACCAACCCTCCGAGCCAAGGCTCCAGAGTTGGAGTGGAGTCATTGTATCCCGAAGCAGAATCAACATGATGATATAAGCGAAAATGCGCGATTCGGTGCGGTTTTTAGGCAGGGTGACTAAAAACAATGAACCGACTAGCAGTCCCGGCAGGGAGCGCAGCAGGTAGCTTAAAAATAGATTTACATCCATAATTGACCTCAAGATAGTGAATACTATGTTCAATAATCAACATGATATTCAAAAAAATCGTGATTGATATAACGAATTGTTGAGCTGTGTCGGTTATCAGACATAAATGGCAAAAGTGTCATGAAAGGTCAAGAGAATATGCCTAAGAAAATAGATCGCCGTGTTTTGCGTACTCGCCAGATGCTGCGAGATGCTTTGATGGAACTCATTGTTGAAAAGGGTTATGAAGCCATTACCATACAGGACATCACTGACCGTGCGAATGTTGGACGCACAACTTTTTATCTACACTATCAATACAAAGATGACTTATTGTTTAATGGGATGCGTGAAATGTATCTGGAAATCATCCAGCAGATTGAACCCGGCAAGATGGATGATCCAGCAGATTGGGCACATGTCGCGCAGTATGCTGATTTCTACAGGGTAATGATGGGATCAAAAGGCAGTCAACCGTTCACGGTGCAGTTACGGGAATTTTTGGTGGAGCTTGCACAAAAGCATGTCATCAAAACCCTGCAACCCAATAAGGAGAAATTGCGCTTGCCGGGGGGATTACTGGCACATTTTATTGCAGGAGCAGAGGTTGGCATGGTGACATGGTGGTTATCTAATTCCAGGCAATACTCAGCGGAGACAATGGCGAAATTGGCTCAGACATTAACGCTACAGGGTTTAAGGTGGGGGATGGGATTGGATTCGCCCTCCACAGATCAACTCTAAGGTTTTTCAACATCGTCATGCTCGTCCACGGCTTACATATTCTTCGCATCACCATTGGATGGCCATTGAGCGCCTGCACAAGCTTGACGATGTTGACATCCAGTTCATCATCGGGTATCCCTTCTTGCCTACGACATTCGCTGGTGTTGAGGGCAATTGTGTATCGTACATCAATTCAATCTCATCTTCATCCATATTGAAATCTACCTCGAATACCTAATCTGCTTCACCCGCTTTGCCTTTTTGAGGCGCTTCGCGTTTCAATTCACGCTGGCAGTTCTTGCAGATGTGCAAGGTATGACCCCGCCCATCAAACTTCTCATTGGCGCGGTGGCCAGCACAAATGCGACCGTAGTCCCCAGACAGGTCTTACAACGTCGGGGTGACGTGGTACTGTGCGATCAGAAATGCAGGGGAGATCAGATTGTGTCGTGAAGCAAGGACACGGAATAAATGAAAGAAGGGTGTCAAAGTATCCCCGACACCCTTCTCGGCATTGCTATAAATCGTGTTTGCGACTACCTGCCGCGGCCACCATGATGCTGCCCATCATCCCAGTCATCATGCATTCCGTTCCATCCATTGCCACCCATCATCCCGCTATGCATTCCGTTTCCCATCATGCCATGCCCGTCGCTACCCATCATTCCTCCCATCATGCCCGGACCGAAGCCAGTACCATTGAACATAGGCATCTGGGCGATGTTGTCGCGCATCCAGGTAAGTTGTGCGTCCGCTTGAGCCTGCGTGATGTAGCCCGTCTCGACCATCATATTCATGTGATCAGTCATCGTGGTCAACGCCGCATCGTAAACGGTCTGGACATCGACATTTCGTTCTTCAGCAATTTGAGCGAGAGTGCTGCCGGATTGTAGTTCAGTGAAGAGCGTGTTCACATCGATGCCGAGTGCGTTAGCAACCGCTGTCCACATCGAGTCGTCCTGCCAGTTCCCCCACATCATGCCATGCATGTTCCAACCATAGTCCGATGTATCCGACGGAGACGGGGTAGGGGTCGCATTGCCGTCGTTCTGTGCCATTACGCCAGATGCTCCAACACCGATTGCGGTAATTAGAATAAGGGTCAGCATAAATCCGAGGAATTTCTGTTTGATTGTCATGAGATTTTCTCCTGTAGCCAGTTTTATTCATTACCTACAGGATGCAGCCGTTTCATGTACTGTTTATGCTGCTAATGTGAGATTTGTGTGAAGTTGCTCACCACTTGCAGGGCAAAGTGAGCTGGACTGAGAAGAGTTTTCTGGGGTGTCTTATAGATGACCATTTAAGCAACGGGAAGGTGAACCGTGAAGCGTGTACCGTTCCCTGTCTGGCTTTCCACCTGCACTTCGCCGTGATGGGCTTCAACCAGTTGTTTGACAATGGCAAGTCCCAATCCTGATCCACCTGTCGCGCGATTGCGGGATTTCTCCGCCCGCCAAAAACGCTCAAAGAGATGGGGAATATCTTCAGGAGGAATACCCGGACCATTGTCACTGACCGAGAGTTCAATACGCCCTTTAGCGCGGTGTGCCGCGACAATAACCCGACTGCCATTCGTATTGTAGCGAATCGCGTTATCGACCAGGTTTGTCATCACCTGTATGAGTCGCTCCGGGTCGGCTTGAACCTGTGGCAGATCAGACGCAATATCCGTTTCGAGGGTAATATTTTTCTCGTCAGCACTCAGATGCATCCGGTTAAAAACCTGTTGGATCAGTGATCCCGGTTCAACCGCCTGTTTCTGCAAATGCAGCTGCCCGGACTCTGCGAGTGAAAGGGTACGCAGATCTGTGATAAGCCGGTTGAGGTGCAGGGTTTCCTGGTGCAGTGAAGTCAGCTCTTCAGGGGTCGTAGGCAGCACACCATCCAACATGGCTTCGAGGTTACTCTGGATGATGGACAATGGAGTACGCAGATCGTGCGCGATGTCACCAATTGTATTGCGGCGTTCAGCAGCGAATCGTTGCAGGGTTTCTGCCATGTGGTTGAACGTCGCTGAGACCTGGCTGATTTCATCATGACCGTTTAACTGAACGCGCTGACTCAAATCGCCCGCCGCAATGTCCTGCGCCGCAGTGGACAACCTGCGGAGAGGACGAATGATCTGAACGAATAGTACCGAGCCAAGGATGAGCGCAAGGCTGCCAGCCGCAATGCCAGCCAAAAAAGCAGAACGGTTCACCGCGCTGAGAAAATCGCCCGCCGGGGTAGCAGGCGCATCCAGAGGCGTAACGATGAGCGTACCCACGCGCTGCCCCTCGATGGTGATGGGCGCTCCTTTTGCTAGATCATCAGTTTGCAACTGACTTCGGATCAATGTCCCGGCAGTATCCACCACAACGGTTCCATCAGCTTGCGCGAGAATCATTCGGTTGCTGAAAGCTATCCCCATGTTGTCCATCATATCCGATTCGCTCATGCTACCGCTGGACCACTGTCCCGTGTCACCCATCATGCCGCCATCCATCATCCCGTTGTCCATTCCGCCTGAGGTCGCACTATAACCCCAGGGATTACGCAAAATGGAATCGACGCCATTCCAGCTACCGGAGCGCGTATAGTAGTTGGCGGCGACAGGGGCGAGTTGTGCCGCTAACTGCTGTCCAGTTTGTGTGATATAGAGTTCAAACTGACTGACTGTTGTCTGGCTCATCAGCAATACAACCATGCCAGTACCGACTAGAATGACCAACACAAAGGCTCCCATTAATTTAGTCCATAGACTGTGCATTCTGGGCTAACCCTCCGTGAACTTGTAACCGATGCTCCGCACGGTGAGAATGTAACGCGGGTCACGGGTATCCGGTTCGATTTTCTGTCGCAAATTTTTCACATGCTGGTCAATGGTGCGTTCATACCCTTCATAGCTTGCGCCCTGGGTTGCTTCGAGGAGTTGAGCGCGGGAATACACGCGACCCGGATAGCGCATCATGGTAATCAGGAGATCGAATTCATTGGCGGTCAACTCGACGGGTACACCCGCAACCGTTACACTCCGCCGTTGTAAATCTGCCTGAATATCCGACGCGGCGACAAGTTCCGGTACGGTGTCGGACTGCTCCGTTCGCCGGAGTACCGCACGCACTCGCGCGACAACCTCGCGGGGTGAGAAGGGCTTGGTAATGTAATCGTCTGCGCCTAACTCAAGTCCAATGAGGCGATCTGTTTCTTCGGTGCGCGCCGTGAGCATGATGATCGGGATATTCGAATCACGCCGGATCGCGCGGCAAACACCCAGTCCATCCAGGTCTCCGGGTAAGTTCAAATCCAGGATCATCAACGCGGGTTTCTCGTGACGAAATGCGGCTAATCCCTGCGTGCCATCCGATGCCCAGACGACTTCGTACCCGGCTTGTTCCAGATACAGCCGAACCGTCCGCATAATTTTGGCTTCGTCTTCAATGATGAGAATCTTTTTCGCCATCGCCCTTATTCCTGTAGATTTTGCCCTTCACCTCTCTACGACACAGCATCTTTCCATGAAAGTATAGATGGGTATTGTGTAGGCTGTGTGTAGTCGATGTGATTTCCACATATGGGACCGGTCTAAACCTGCTGTATGATCCCTTATGCAAACCACATCTTAGGTTATTGCTTGTCGTCTGCATGAAATCATTATATCATTGAGTGCTGATATAATGATACAATCAACAGGTGAAGCGATGCTGCTGAATACTGAAAAACTTGAACTCGAACTGAAAGCCAAGTTGTTTCGCGGGTTTTCCGACACCTCCCGGCTGTCCATTCTGGAAGCACTGCGGACTAAACCCCTGAATGTCGGTGAAATTGTGCAGGCGACAGGTCTCAGCCAGTCCAACATTTCCAATCATCTGGGATGCCTGCGTGACTGCGGACTCGTCACGAGTGAGCAGCAAGGTCGTTTTACCTACTATCGGCTCACTGATGATCGGATTGCCAACCTGCTCAGCCTGGCTGAAGAACTGCTTTCGGATGTCGCTAAAGGTGTTTATCAATGTACACGTTATGAAGTCACAAAAGGAGTGAATAATGGCGAGTGAAAATATATTAGAAATTCCGGTTAAGGGCATGGACTGCGCGGAGTGTGTGGCGCATGTCCAACATGCCATCGCTGCTTTGCCGGGTGTACAATCCGTTGATGTATTTCTGTCATCTGAAAGAGCGGTCTTGCGCCTCGATCCAGACCGAGTCAGCCTCACCGATATTCGTGAGGCAGTGGCGAGCGCTGGCTATTCTGTGCCTGAGCCGGTTGAAACAGCTTCTACCGAAGCGATGGGTGCAGCGTTTACGCGCTCCGTTCTGAGTCTGTTTGGCGTTGTTTTTGGAGCGGTTTTACTGATTGTTATCGCCGGTGAGGGGTTAGGATTATTCGAGTCCATCACAACTTTAATCCCCGCGCCGCTGGGTTATGTGTTGGTCTTGATTGCAGGCTATCCCACCTTTCTCAATGTAGTCCGCGCTACTATGAAGCGTCAGGTAATTTCGCATACCTTGATGAGTATTGGTGTGATCGCTGCACTGGTGGTAGGGCAGTGGGTGACAGCAGCGATTGTGGTCTTTTTCATGCGGGTAGGGGATTACGCCGAACGCTTCACGACTGAACGCAGCCGCCAGGCGCTCAAGAATCTGACAGCGATGGCACCTCAGACGGCGCGCATTGAGCGTAATGGACAAGAACAAGAAGTATCGCTTGCTGATGTCCAGATTGGTGAAACCGTCATTGTCCGCCCTGGCGAGAAAATCCCGGTAGACGGCGAGGTGATTGCGGGACAGGCAACCATCAATCAAGCCACGATTACGGGCGAGTCGATGCCTGTTGAGGCCGGAGTTGGCTCCAAAGTTTTTGCTGCAACTTTTGCCGAACTTGGCAGTCTGCGTGTTCGCGCGACACATGTTGGCGCAGACACGACTTTTGGCAAGGTCATTCGGCTGGTAGAAGAGGCAGAAGCCCATCGCGCGGATGTGCAGCGCATCGCGGATCGATTTTCGGCGTATTTCCTGCCGTTTGTGGCGGTGATTGCTTTGCTGACATTCCTCATCAGCCGCAACCCACTGTCAACGGCAGCGGTGTTGGTAGTCGCTTGTTCTTGCTCACTTGCCCTCGCTACACCCATCGCTATGCTTGCCTCGATTGGTGCTGCTGCCAAGATCGGTCTTCTCATCAAGGGCGGCAAATATATCGAAACACTGGCGCGTGCCGATGTGGTGCTGATTGACAAGACTGGCACGCTCACATTAGGTCGCCCACAATTGACTGATGTCATCGCGCTCAATGGTCTGCCGGAAAACGAAATTCTCGCGCTGGCGGCTTCGGCAGAACGCTATTCAGAACATCCGCTGGCTGAAGCAGTGCGGTTGGAAGCCCGCCGCCGCAATCTCGCGTTGTATGAACCACAGGCATTCGAGGCGGTTCCCGGTTCTGGTGTCCGGGCGCAGATCAATGGCAGCAGCATTAGCGTCGGCAATCATCGTCTCCTGGAGGCTGCCCCCTCTGCCTCAATAGACTTAGAGGCACAAGGGAAAACCGCGTTATTCATACAAAAAGATGGTGAAGTCATTGGGGTTATGGGTGCGTCCGATACGGTACGTTCTGAAATCCCACAGTCCATTGCGGCTTTACGCGCTCTGGGTATCAAGGAGATTAGAATCCTTACGGGCGACAACGAGCGTGTTGCTTCGGCTTTGGCGCAGAAACTAGGGGTGAACTATCGGGCAAATCTGCTGCCAGAGGACAAAATAGCCATTGTGAAGGAGTACCAGGCACAGGGGCATATCGTGGTGATGGTAGGCGATGGGGTCAACGACGCGCCTGCACTGGCACAGGCAAATATTGGGATCGCTATGGGCGCAGCCGGGACCGATGTTGCGCTGGAGGCAGCGCATGTCGCACTGATGCGAGAGGACTGGACACTTGTGCCGGAAGCCATCCATATCGCCCGGCGGACGATGCGCGTCGTCAAGACCAACATTGCTTTTACAGCAATTTACAATCTTCTTGGGTTGACGTTGGCAGCCTTTGGGATTCTGCCGCCTATTCTGGCTGCTGCCGCACAGTCGCTCCCCGATTTAGGTATACTTGCTAACTCCTCGCGCTTACTCCGGTTGAAAAGGGAAGATAGCCTAATAAATAGTTGATGAGATGCAAGAACTTATCTATACCCTCCAGCTTGCCAAACGCAGTCAATCCGTTGTAAACCGGAATTTGGCACAGTAAATTAAGTAGGGAACGAAGCCACATTCCTTTAAACCAATGGCTTCCTGCCTAGTGTCATTGAGTTGATATGTTCTGTGGCTTCACTGAGGTTTTCAAACACTGGTTATTCAATAATGTTCATGTGGACGGATTTGGGTTAGTCTCCTGATTTTGTAAGGTCAGAATTTGCCTATCAATTTCCGTCCCCACTATGGTTCATACCCGGCATAGCGCTTTCGGGCATGTTTTCCACTCCACCTTTGCGCTGCAAAATGTCACGCATTGTAGCGATTTCAGCTTCTTGTGAAATCATGATAGACTGCGCCAATCTGACAACTTCCGGGCGGTCTGTCATTTCTAAAATGGCTCTCGCCATGTCTACACCTGATTGATGATGGCGTATCATCAAATTAAGAAATGTTATATCTGCTTCCACGCCTCGAAGATTACTCAATTGATTTATTTCATCTGAAGTAGCCATACCGGGCATCAAACCTTCAACTGGCATTTCCATCCAACTCATTGCTGGCTGAAGAGAACCAATCGGTAGTCCCCAAACATTCAACCACCCTTGCATTTGCCCGATTTGTGCTTGTTGGGTCAGGGCAATATCAAGGGCGAGAAAGCGCATTGTTTCATCGTCTGTATGATCTCGGAGCAGTAAGGCCATTTCAACGGCATTTGAATGATGAAAGCTCATGTCTCTGGCGAATCCGGCTTCCGGCGAGGCATCTGAAGGCAAAGCAACACGATTAGAACCTAACCAGAAACCAGTGACTCCAGCAATCACTAACCATATTGCTATAGCGCACAATAGAACCCAAGAATAGCGTGGGGCTATTTCATCCTCATTGAGTTCATCATTGCTCTCATGTATTTTGCCTTCGACAGCCACTGTTTTTGAAATCTCCATTAAGATAGCTGCACCAACGGGCGGATCTCATCTGACGATTTTAGCCGTTTTGACAATTTAAACGCTGCGTCATTATAGGTCGCCAGCTAATGCTTGGTCAATTAGGGTTCGGAGCGTGTCACCATTCATTCCATACACCAATTGTCCGTTTACAAAAAACGTAGGTGTTCCCCGTCACGACCGGACAGTTTTGACAAAGGAAGAATAAAGAGCGAGGCACAGA
>CAYUTY010000037.1:0-57060 GCA_964447795.1 uncultured Anaerolineaceae bacterium | reverse complement strand
GCAAGAAGGCGGCCAAACTCATCAGCCGGACGCACATCCGGGTGGCGGATAAGCGTCGAGACGCGCATTTCAAGCTGGCGCATGAGTTGTGCGACCAGTATGACATACTGTGTTTTGAGGACTTGAACCTCAGCGGCATGAAAGCACTGTGGGGGCGCAAAGTCAGCGACCTGGCTTTTTACCAGTTTGTTCAAATTCTCAAACAGGTGGCAAGCAAGCGGGGCAAGGTGGTTGTCCAGATTGGACGCTTTGAGCGCACCACCGGAAAGTGTTCCCGTTGCGGCCATGAGCAGGACCTGGAGCTGCGCGAGCGCACCTTTCACTGCGACTCCTGTGGTTTGGTCTTAGACCGCGATCACAACGCGGCGGTCAACATTTGTTACGCCGGGGCATCGGCGTATGCTAACCGAGAGATCGTCAGTCGTGTCCCTCAAAAGACACGCCGTCTTGCCTGAAGTTAGAAGCCCCACGTTTACGTGTGGGGAGTATGTCACAATGGAATCATATCTTTTTCACTAAGGATGTCCGCATGGAAACCAATCGACGGCTTGCGTTAATGATTGATGGAGACAATGCCCAGGCGACGCTGCTGCCGCAGATGCTGGCTGAGGTGAGCAAGTATGGCATTATGACTACTCGGCGTGTATATGGCGATTGGACTGAACCAAACATGAAGAGCTGGAGAGAAGTGCTGCATAACTTTGCCTTGCAGCCAGTCCAGCAGTTCCGTTATACGCAGGGCAAAAATGCCACAGACAGCGCCTTAATCATTGATGCAATGGACATTATTTATACTGCTGGGGTTGATGGTATTTGTATTGTCTCCAGTGACAGCGATTACACGCGACTGGCAACTCGCATCCGTGAAAAGAACCTCTTTGTTATGGGAATTGGGCGAAGGATTACGCCTCCATCCTTTGTTAATGGCTGTGATGTTTTCGTCTACACCGAAAACCTGGCGATAACCCCTTCAAATAACTTAGAGAAAACGCCGGTTAAGGATGCAGAACCCGTTTCAGAGGTATCCGGTAAGAAAACTGCTGATATTGCTCAGTTGGAGCGTTTATTTAGAACAGCTTTCGAAGTAGCATCTCAGGAAGAAGGTTGGTCGTCGTTGTCGGCACTGGGTAGTTCATTGCGACAACTTGATCCCGCTTTTGATCCACGTACCTACGGACATAAACAACTTTCACAACTCGTGCAAGCGCATACAAAGTTTATTGAGGTACGCAAGACCAAGACGACTGCTGGAAATACGGTGATTTCTGTTCGCCCGAAGCAGAAAGTCACACGTAAAAACCCGCCTTCAGATTCTCCTTCCGATAAATAGCTGTGATGTGTACTGGGGCAATTGCGGCGCAATTATTACATTGCTGCTCTAAGACTTACCTGCAAATGGCAATGACTCGACTCGCGCAAAACTAATGTCTAAACTCTTGTAGAGTCGTGCAGGCCACAGGTTCAGCGCCTCAAATGTTCCTTGCTAATCGACTGTTCCTTTTTTGATCAATTATGGAATGCAACAAATGAACAATTGGCTCAGACCTGCGTTAATTATCATGCCCATCCTCTTAATTGTTGCCGGTATTGGCTTTAGCCTGTATATGGCACGCAGGCAGGCTGTAACCTGGGTGAATCCGCCGCGTTTCGTTTCTACAGAGATACCCTCAGATGTTGGATTGGAAAACTGGGAAGAAATCCAGTTTATGACCAGTGATGGATTGAATATTACTGGGTGGTTTATCCAGCCGGATACGGTTGCTGAACCTGCTCCGACAGTAATTTTACTGCATGGTCTGGGCAGTGACCGCGGTGGAATGCTGAATGAGGCATCTGTACTGGTTAGGCAGGGCTATAACACCTTATTGATTGATTTGCGCGGTCATGGTCGTAGTGACGGGGACATGACCACTCTGGGGTATAAAGAGATCGATGATGTGCGCGGAGCGGTGGACTATCTGCTTGACAGGGATGATGTGGATTCCGAGCGGATCGGATTAGCGGGTTTTTCACTGGGCGGCGTTATCGCCATACGTGCCGCAGCGCGTATCCCGGAAATCCAGGCTGTTGCCGCCCTCAGCACCTTCAAAACGGTTGATGATAATGTAACACCGATTGTCCAGGCACTTACCGGCAGGCCGCCGTTCCCATTTCCTGCGGCTGTCATGTGGTTCGTGAATCTGGAAACCGGTGTGAATGTGAGCGAAGTGCGCCCGATTGACGATCTGGCACAAATAACGCCTCGCCCGATATTGTTCATTCATGGCGAAGGGGATACGGTAGTGCCAGTCACAAATAGTCAGGATATGTTTGAGGCTGCCGGAGAGCCAAAAGAAATCCTCATCATCCCCAATGCTGAGCATGGTGGTTTTCTGGATGCCGCTCCGCAGGAATTTGAACAGCGCTTTGTCGGCTTCTTTGACCAGTATCTAAAGGTCGAATAAATGGGGGTAGTCCCATAAGGAAATCTGCCAGTGGTGCCCCCGGATTGCCAGTGCAGCGGCATAACCGGGGCCAGGCTGTAAGTCAAATAGTGACCATTCATCAGCTTCTGTTGGCTGATCGCGTGTAGCCAGCAGGCTGGCGGGCTCGCCGGGAGTAAGGGAAACATCAAAGCTGTCCAATGGAATTGAAAGCCCTTCTCCACTGGCTTTGATATACGCTTCTTTCCGCGTCCAGCAGGTGAAGAATGCCCGATGTTTCAGCTCATCTGGCAGCCTGCTCAGGGCGGAAATTTCGGTAGTTGAAAAATAATGCTGCGAAATATCTTCTACCGGAAAATCCGTCTTGATAGCTTCAATGTCCACCCCAATTTCTGCCTGATAGGCGAAGGCGTACAATGCCATATCACCCGCATGGGAAAGATTGAAATGAAGCCCTTTTTCGTTTCTTACACAAGGTTTACCATAGGCACTGTAGTCAAAATGGATACTTTCCGGCGGCTGGCCAAGATAGTGACCTAACAGGATACGAAGCTGACCGCGCCCAGCGATAAACCTGTGGCGATCACGTGCAAAGTGAAAGCGGCAGGCGCGGTTGACCTCATCAGCAGCTAGAAGACCTTGCAGTGTCTCAAGACCTGAAAGGTCATGGGCCAAAGACGCCTTCCATACATGGATGGCATCTGCCTGCAAGCGTGTGGGGGAGGTTTGCCGCCAAATACCCTCAGTCATAAAGCTCAACTGCCTTCAGAGTCAGGCTAACCCTTTCCTCCCCATACTTACTGTTATTGACCGGTATCTGATTTCTGTGCATCGTCCAGGCAAATTCTAAATTGCCTGACCACATCCACTACGTAAGGCTCATCCAGCAGGCGGTGTGTACCGTCGATGATATACTCTTCCACGCCACCAGCCGCCAGCGCTCCCCATCCCATTGGATCGTCCACCCGGTTTGTATCCAGGTTTTCGCTCGCCCGGAATAAGGTGATCTTGCCGGGATATAAGCGCGGCATGTAATTGGTGACTGCCTTCAGGTTGGTCTCCCAGAGTTGCTCTTCAATCAATTTGTACGGCAGCGATTTTCCGCTGGCTTTCGCCATCTGCACACCCGCTTTTAGCCGGATGCGATGCAGGCGCATCCGTGCATCGCGTGAGAGATAGTCCGCCTGCTGGCGTGGGGTGAGCTTCGACAGACGCCGGATGTGGCCCATCATCTTGCGACTGACGGCAGTGATTTTGCCGGGTCTTCTGCCCTGTTTTGTGGCTGCTGTCTGTGTCGAAAAGCTGTGCATTCGGATGGAACGAACCGGGTTTAAGGTATCGAACAGCACCAGCAGTCGAACTTCTTCACCTGCCGCGATAAGCTGCTGCGCCATTTCAAAGGCCACTTCTCCCCCCATCGAGAAACCACCCAGCAGATATGGCCCGTGCGGATAGACCTCCCGGATTTCCTTGATATACAAGGCGGCCATATCTTCGATGCGGTCAAGTGGCTCACTATTGCCGTCTACACCCTGTTCCTGCAAGCCATAGAAGGGTTGGTCTAAACCCAGATAATCCGACAACACGCTGAAAACCATCACATTCCCACCGGCACCGTGTACACAGAAGAATGGTATTTTCGAGCCATTGGGCTGAATCGCCACCAGCGAAGAAAGCTGTCTGGCGCGTTTTCTGCGCCGCTCAGTTTTCGAGCCGGATTGTTCTTCATTCGTTTCCGCGCGGATGCGTTCGGCGCATTGTGCGATTGTTGGGGCCTCAAAGAATGTTACTACTGGCAGATCAACACCTAACTCCTTACGAAACTGCGACAGCAGCCGGATGGCGATCAATGACTGCCCACCGAGTTCGAAGAAATCATCATAGACGCCAATCATTTCGATACCCAGCGCGTTTTCCCAGATGCGTGCCAGAGTCGCTTCTAACTCGTCACGTGGTTCGACATATTCTGTTCCCACTGCCGGACGAGTGAATTTTTTGCCTTCAGGCTGTACATCAACGCTGGTGGCGATCAATCCAGCCAATACGTCCAGACTGAGCGAAGTTGCCACAACCTGGGGGGCGCTGTTGCTGGATAACACCCGCTCCAGCACTTGTACGCCTTCATCTGGACGAATACCGTCTGTCAGGCCGACATCCAGCAGCGTGAGTTTACCAGAATGACTATTGTCGGCGGCCGTTCTCGGCTTTCTTGACTGTAAGTTTTCCGGTGTGGTCATCCGCTTCATCATAAAATCTTCAATCTCGACAAGGACGCATCCGTCTGTATCAACCAGCGTTATGTCGAAGGTTGTAGTGTTGTTTTGTTGACCTTTATAACGCGCATGGCTGTATATTGTCCCTGCCAGTGGTTGAAGCATACGCACGCGGCCATACGAGAAAGGAACATACAGATCGGGTGAATGGGTGTACCCCTCTGTTAGCGGTAAACCGAAACCAGTTGCCAGATCGAGCAGGGCGGGATGCAGGGAATAGGTATCCAGCTCACCAATAAAATCTGCTGGCAGTTCCAGCAGCGCTAATGCCTCGTCCTGGCCGAAATAGACCTCACGCAGAACTTTCCAGCGGGCACCAAATAACAGATGTTCTTCCTGTTGTGTGAATTGTTCACCAGGGGCATACGAAATGTGATGTTGGTTGCACCGTGCGATAATCTCATCCAGCGGATACCGCTCTGTCACCGTCGGTGTGTCTATAAAGCTCACTTTACCGTGCGCATGTTCCAGCCACTCGCTATTCCCTCCTGACCGGCTGTTCACGGCAAGCTCGTAGCCATTTCCGTTTCGGTGTAGTCCGACGTGAACCTCCCTCTGTTCGCCTTCCGCCACCTGTAGAGGACTGATGAACGTCAGATTACTGATCCCCACCGCCCGATCTGTGCGCCCATTCCCGATTGCCGCCCGCGCGATTTCCAGGTAGCCCGTTCCCGGTAGAAGCGCTGTTCCATCCTTCAAACGGTGCTGGTCGAGTATCCAGTGATGATCGGTGCTGTAGTATGATGTGTAGCCAATTTCGTCTGCGGTGTCAGTGGTGCAGTATTCCAGGAGCGGATGATTACCCGGTTTGGCGGTGGCGAGTTCGCTCATTCGCTGTTTGTTAGGCTGCGCCGCATTGACCGCCATGCCGACTTCTTGCCACATACCCCAGTTGAGCGTAATGGTATGGGTATTTTTCGCCCGTTTGTGATGGGCAAAAGCGTCCAGGAAGGCATTCGCGGCTGCATAATCTGCCTGTCCCACTGGCCCAAGAATGGTGCTGGTTGACGAGAACAGGATGAAAAAGTCGAGCGTGAGATTGTCTAGCAATTCATCCAGCAGCAGTGCCCCTCGGACTTTTGGTGCGAGTACCCGTTCCACCGCACCGGCGGTCTTCAGGTGAATCAGATTATCATCAATTGTACCAGCGGCATGTATAACGCCGTGAATGGTGCCGAAGCGCTCCACTGCCAGATCAATGACATCCCCAAGCTGTTTGCGATTACTCACATCAGACGCCGCCACCAGCACCTCAGCGCCCGCCGCCTCTAGCTCCAGCACTTTGCGAATCTGCTGGCTGGATTTGTTCCCGGCAGGTTGGGTTCTAAGCCAGTGTTCCCATTCTTCGCGGGCTGGTAAAGCAGAACGCCCTATCAGAACCAATTTCGCTTTGACTGTCTTTGCCAGATACTCCGCTTGCGTCAGCCCAATACCGCCTAAACCGCCGGTGATGAGATACACGCCACCTTCGCGCAGGCGGTTTTGCGCCTGGGAAAGTCGTGCTGGTTCATACGTCTGTGTCCATCGTTCGCCATCCCGGTAGGCGACAACCGTCTGGTCGGAGTGGTCGGTGAATTCTGCCATTAACTGTTGTGCCAGCGCTTCGATCTGTCCATTATTGCCCAACAGGCGGCTGAATACATCCTGTTTGTGCATCACGACATCAACGCTGCGGCATGACAGATTGGCGTACTCGTGTGGAATGACCCGGCATGGGCCAAGTAGAATGGCTTTTTCAGGATGTGGCAGGCCTTCGCCCTTCACATCCTGCATCCCATTGGAGATCATGCCAATTTCGATAGGATGAGGGAGATTCTCTTTTGTGAGCGCCTGGGTTAGAAACAGCAGGCTGTAAAACAGGTTGTCCCGATTCTTTTCATAGAATTCCACACGGCTGTAGCCTGCCGGTTTCTCGCCGGTCACTGCCCACAGATGGATAATGCGGTGGGGAAGCCCGCCATTGTCAATCATATCTTCGAGCAGGTCGAAGTAATCTTCCCGCATACGAGGGCTTATTCCATAGGCCCGCTGGCCGGTTTTGCTGTACTGCGGTTCTTCCTGGACGGTAAAAACCTCATGACCCGCTTTTTCCAGCGTCTTTGCCAGGGCTTTGCCCAGTCCCAGTGTGTCCAGAAACACCAGCCACCGCAGCGGTGTGTCAGAGGGAGTATTTTCCAGCGCGTTAGGTTTCCAGACTGGCTTGTAGAACCAATCATTCATATCCGCTAGTTTGCTGATACGTGCCTGTCCGGTTTCAGGCGTTACAACGCCCTTGCCCGGTTCAATCCAGTAACGCTGATGCTCGAATGGATACGTCGTCAGCGGTATACGATAGCGTGTCTCACCGTCATAATAGGCTGTCCAGTCAATGATCTGCCCGGCAGTCCACAAGCGCCCCAGAGTCGTCAGCGCGAAGGGTACATCTTCCACGACTTCACGTGGATGTCGGATTGAAGACAGAATGATCTGTCCATCCGGTTTGGCATGATGATCGCGTGCCAGCGAACCCAGAGTATTGCCGGGGCCAACTTCTAACAGGGCATAATCACCATTTTGCATCAGGGTGGCGATGCCATCGGCAAAGCGCACCGTGTGGCGCAGATGGTCAACCCAGTATTGTGGATTGGTTGCGTCCGCTGGATTCACCCATGTTCCGCTTAGATTTGAAATAAAAGGTATGGTAGGTGTTTTTAGCGGCACACGGGACATGTGCTGGCGAAATTCATCCAGGATCGGGTCGAGCATGGGCGAGTGAGCTGCAACCGAGATTTTGACGCGCTGATAATTGATCCCGTGTTCGGTCAGTGACCGCTCCATCGCTTCAATGGCTGCTTCACTGCCGGAAACGACGCAGGTTGATGGGCTGTTCACCACCGATACCGACACCCCCTCAACCAGCAGCGGCAGCACCTCGCGCTCTGGTAGCGGGATGCTCACCATTGCTCCCTTCGGCAGCGACTCGAACAGTCTGCCGCGCAGCGCCACCACTGACAGCGCATCTTCCGGTGACAGCACACCGGCTAAACAGGCTGCCGTATACTCTCCCATGCTGTGTCCGGTCAGCGCCGCTGGCTGAATGCCCCACGACATCCACAACCGTGCCATTGCATATTCGGTGATAAACAGCGCTGCCAGACCAGCCAGCGGTTTTTCCAGTTCGAGTGCCGCTGCTTCAAGATTGCTTTCATTCGGGTAAAGGATAGATTTCAGGTCAAGTCTGAGTTCGCGTTTTGCCCATGCCAGCAGATTATCCACGATCTCGCGGTATACCGGTTCTGACTCGTACAGCCCGCGCCCCATGTTCGGGTATTGCGCCCCGCCGCCAGGGAACATGAATGCTACTTGTCCTTCGCCTTCAGCGGCACGCCCGCTGAATACTCGCTTTTTGTCTGCCCCGCGCAGTGTTGCGATGGCATCCGCATGATCGTTCACAACGGCAGTTCGGCGGTGGGCGAATTCCTGTCGCCCCACTTGCAGGGTATAAGCTGCATCGGCCAGATTGACTTCGGGATGATTTTCCAGATAGTCAGCCAGATTTTGCGCTGCTTTGTCCAGCGCAGTTGGGGTTTTGGCTGACAGCGTTAGCACTTTCCAGTCGCGTGATTGGCCTGATGTTTCGAGGAGAGGCGCTTCTTCCAGCACGATATGGGCATTTGTGCCACCCACTCCCAGTGAACTTACTCCCGCGCGTCGCGGTTGGTCGCCTGGACGCCAGTCAGTCAGCCGGTCATTTACATAAAAAGGGCTGTTGGCGAAGTCGATCATCGGGTTTGGTCGCTCGAAGTTCAGACTGGGCGGTAGCTGCCCGTGTTTAAGCGCCTGCACCACCTTAATGAAACTGGCGACACCTGCTGCCGTGTCCAGGTGGCCGATATTCGTTTTCACCGAGCCGATTCCGCAGAAATTGGTTTTATCGGTGGTTGTTCGGAAAGCCTTCGTCAGCGCGGTGATCTCAATCGGGTCGCCCAGCGGCGTGCCCGTGCCATGTGTTTCCACGTAGCTGACCGTACTCGCCGGGACATCGGCTACGGCCAGTGCTGCGGCAATGGCGGCGCTTTGCCCATCAACACTTGGCGCGAAGTAATTCATTTTGCCTGAGCCGTCATTATTGACCGCCGACCCTCGGATGATGGCATGAATGGTGTCGCCGTCTTGCAGCGCATCTTCCAGTCGCCTAAGGGTGACTACGCCCACACCGCTGCCAAACACGGTTCCTTCTGAACGGTGGTCAAATGAGCGGCAGTGACCATCCGGCGATAAAATCTCGCCCTCCTGATAGCGGTAGCCATGACGGTGTGGCAGTTCGATTGTCGCGCCCCCGGCCAGCGCCATGTCGCACTCGAAGTTAATCAAGCTCTGGCACGCCAGATGAATTGCCACCAGCGACGTCGAGCAGGCGGTTTGCACATTCACGCTCGGCCCTTTCAGGTCGAACAGATACGAAACCCGCGTCGTCAGGAAATCTTTATCGTTGCCCGTATGCCGCACCAGAAACAAACCCAGAGACTGCATCAATTCCGGGTTGGTAAACAGGTTATAGGGCATGTAGGCATTCATGCCCGACCCGCCAAATACGCCGATTGCGCCATTGAACCGTTTTGGATCATAACCTGCGTGTTCCAGCGCTTCCCAGGCGACTTCGATGAAATGGCGGTGCTGCGGATCCATAATAGCCGCATCGCGCGGGCTAAAGCCGAAGAATCCTGCGTCGAACATCTCCATCTCATCCAGCACCATCCCGGCTTTTACATAATGGGGATGTCGCAGCGTGCCTTCATCCACACCCTCAGCCCGCAGTTGATCGTCGCTGAATACGCTCAGTGCTTCGACCCCATCCCGCAGGTTTACCCAGAATGTATCTACATTTTTTGCGCCGGGAAAGCGCCCCGCCATACCGACGACGGCGATTTCCGAACCCTTCAGGTTGTTGATGAGTTGTTGTTTATCCATAAGTGGGGCTGACCTCTACCGTAGCCCTAATCGCTGTTTGCGCCGTTCCGCCCGGTTGATACTCTGATCCAGACTCGCATCATTTGCGGCAGCCTGTCCATTATCTCCGCCGAGATAAGTTGCCAGTGAATGAATGGTGGTGAAACGGAACAGGTCGGTGATATTGAGTGCTTTGCTGGTCGCTTCACAGATCAATCGGTGCGCCTGAACGGCCAGAATGGAGTGTCCACCCAGGTCAAAGAAGTTGTCGTGTATCCCCACAGAGGGCAGTCCGAGTAGTTCCTGCCAGATGACCGCGATTTTCTGCTCCAGATCATTTTGTGGTGGCACCAGCGCCGTTTCCCGTTCAACGGCTCGCCCTTGATCGGGGGCGGGCAGCGCCTTACGGTCAATCTTCTTGTTCGGCGTCAGCGGGAAAGTGTCGAGCGTGACAAAATAGGACGGAATCATGAATTCCGGCAGTTTTTCGTGCAGATAGTGACGCAGTTCGCTGCCACTTGGCGTGATGCCGTTAGCTGGAATTAGATACGCCGCCAGTCGCTTATCGCCTGCGCTCTCTTCTCGTGCGATGACCACGCTTTTTTGCACTGACGGGTGTTGATCCAGCAGCAGTTCGATCTCGCCGAGTTCGATTCGATAGCCCCGGATTTTCACCTGATGGTCATTGCGCCCCAGGAATTCGATATTTCCATCCGGCAGATAACGGGCGACATCACCGGTTTTGTACATACGCGCACCCGTCGTTGAGCTGAATGGGTCGTGTACAAATCGTTCGGCAGTCAGGTCAGGGCGCCCCCAGTATCCACGAACGACGCCATCCCCGCCGATATAAAGTTCCCCCGTTACCCCTACGGGTACGGGCTGTAACTGGTCATCGAGAATATACAGGCTGGTATTGGCAATTGGCTTACCAATTGGCACGAGGCTGTCAATGGTTTCCAGCGGGTATACCGCTGACCAGATGGTCGTTTCGGTGGGGCCATACATGTTCAGGATGCTGCCCTTGACCAGTCCGCGCAGTTTATTCGCCAGCGCCACCGGGAAGGCCTCGCCGCCTACGAGTAGTGTTTGCAGTGATGTCAGCGCGGTCGCAGTTTCCCCGCTGATGGTCAGCATATCCGCCATCGACGGCGTGCACTGCATGTGCGTAACCTGATGCTGTCCGATCAGCGCCGGGATGGAGTAATCCCCGTCTTCGTGCTCCGGTCGAATCGAAGCCGCTTCCTTCACCCGATTGAGATATGTTAAATGTTGCAGGGTTAATTCGGTAGGCACTCCGAAGTCGATCAGACAGCCGATTTCGTCCACGCCGATAGCCTTCAGCCGGTTGACCATGTCCAGACATCTGTCCAGATCACCGAACAGTCCACTCGTCTCAAAGTACCGCTCAAAGGCGTGATTGAATATTGCCTGTTTTTCCTCGTCGGTTAATTCTTTTTCGGCGAACATCTGCTTAAGGTTCTTGCCAGTGGCCTGCGCCCGTTCCTTGAATGCCGGAAATGACCATGCTGCCTGTTCCGTCAGATCGAGTGCGCTGCCCAGATACTCAATCATTGGCTGGCGCACGATTTCGCGCACCTCGTCCACATCATCGCCCACGAAGGTATGCAGCATGAGGGTCACATGGCCTCTGCCAGAGTGTCCTGCCTCCCGCCATGCCTGATGATAGGCATCCAGTTTTTCCGCCAGTTCCGCCGTTGTCTGTCCAAGCAGATGGGTGAGAACATTGTGACCAGCAGTCCCCGCCATGCGGAAGGTTTCCGGGTTCCCTGCGATGGTCACCCAGGTGGGTAATTCCGCCTGGATCGGGCGCGGTAGTGTGCGGACAGCGACCTCACCCATCGGGCCGGGGAAATTCACGGTTTCCCCACGCCATAACTGGTGTACCGCCTCAATATCACGGAACATCTGCATCTTGCGGTCAGCGAACGTTTCCGGTTTCAGCACAAAGTCGCTTGGCTGCCAGCCGGATGCGAATGAGATGCCCACTCGCCCTTTGGAAAGGTTATCCACCAGCGCCCAATCCTCCGCGATGCGAATCGGATTGTGCAGCGGCGAAACACAGCTTCCCGCCCGGATGTGAATGTTCTTGGTGATGGCCGCTACCGCTGCGCTGGTTATGGCCGGGTTGGGGTACAAACCGCCGAAATCTCCGAAGTGACGTTCCGGTGTCCACACTGCCGCGAAGCCGTGTTCATCCGCATATTTCGCCCCTTCCAGCAGCAGTCGATACTTGTCATCTTCCTGTCCCGCTCGGTAACTGGCGAAGTAGAACAGGCTGAATTCAATCTCCCGGTCAATTGTCGGCGGACGTGCTTCCCCATCCTGCTTATAGACATCCGCGTACACGACGACTTTTAGCCCTCGTGTCAGTGTCCAGAATACTTCCAGCACCGAAATGTCGAATGATAAGCTGGTAACAGCCAGCCATGTATCACCCTCCTGGTGGGGAATATAGTCATCCATGCCTGCGAAGAAATTGATGACATTCCGGTGTTCGATCATCACGCCTTTCGGCTTACCTGTCGAGCCGGAAGTATAAATCACGTAACACAGGTTGTTCGCTTGGGTGTCCGTATCTGGATTAGTCGCCCCTGATTGTGCGATGGTGTCCCAATCGCTGTCTATGCATACAACCTGGGCGCTGTGCGTCGGCAGTCGTTTTACCAGCCGCTCCTGTGTGAGCAGTACGTTGACTTCGGAGTCAGCCAGCATGAATTCAATCCGGTCTTCAGGGTAGGTGGGGTCAAGCGGAACATAGGCCCCACCTGCCTTCAGAATGCCCAGCAGCCCGACCATCATCTCTATCGAACGTTCGACGTACAGCCCTACCTTCTGATCCGGCCCGACGCCCAACCCGCGCAAATAGTGCGCCAGTTGGTTAGCGCGGCTGTTCAATTCCCGGTAGCTCAGCGTTTGATTCTTGAACGCCAGCGCCGGGGCATCTGGCGTGCGCTCAACCTGCTGTTCAAACTGCTGATGCACGCATACAGTCTGCGGGTAATCTTTCGCCGTCGCATTCCACTCGACCAGCACCTGCTGCATTTCCACATCTGAGAGCAGGGAGAGCCTGCCAATCAATTGGGTTCCATCACTGGCGACCAGATTTTGCAGGAGTACCGCAAATTGATGCTGCATCGTCTGGATATGCTCTGTGCTGTAAATATTCGCATCATAAACCCAGCGGCACACGCTGCCCGCCAGCAGCACTGTCAGTTCACTTTCTGTGCCTGGTGCATAGTCATTCAGGTCATGCAGCAGTGCTGCCGAAATCGGCAGTAGTGACTTCCCATTACCCGGATAAACTGATTTCATCTCAGGGTATCGTGCGATCATGTCATAGGCATATGTTTTGCGCTTTCGCACTTCTGTTAGTTTGCCTGCGACTTTGTGGAATGCCTCATCCAGGGAGTCGTGCGCTTCTAAATCCACTCGCAGCGGCGCAACCGGCGCGAATAAGTTGTCAAACTCGCCGGCGGTTTGCGCCAGTTCAGTATCCCTGAAACCCAGGTCGAACTGGTAGCTTCCACTGATTCGTGCCAGATAGATGATGAATGCTGCCAGCAGGCTGTCCTGATCTGTATTCAGGCTTGCGATCACTTGTGCCGGTAACTGAAGGTCAAGGCTCTGTATCCGTTGCGTTTGTCCATCCCCATGACTGGCATAGGGCAGTTCAGGACGGATGACATCTTGCAGCCGTTTTGCCCAGAAAGTTTCATGACGGGAGATGGTCTTGTTCAGTTCGGTTAAACGCGCGGCACTATCACTGCTTATTCTGTTCAGCGAAGCGCCTGCCCGAACCTCGTTGTGTCCGCTTAATTCCGCAATCGTGACCGGTTGCCCCGTCAGGGTAATCAACCCTTCGATGAGGGCATCATGACTGGTGGTAGTAATCTGTATACGTTCGTTATTAACTGCTGTGATGCTTCCTGGCGTGCCGCTGGATGGAGTGTTGAGGACTGATAATCTTTGAACTGCGTATACCTGATCGCCAATTATAACTTTTGGCAGCGTTAAAGGGTTGGTATAAGGCCCAAAGTCCAGCCCGCGCACCAGCGCATCAATCTGCTCGGCTGGTTGATTCCAGTCAATGATCCCTGCCGCCGGAGGACGCTCATACTTGCCAAAATAACTGCCTTCCTGGCCTGTCTGTTGCTGTGGCCGGACGCTGCCGTTAGCCAGCTCATCTACCAGTTCAGCGAACGAATGGACACCGTGTTCATAGCATTTAGCATTGAGGGTGAAAGCGGTTTCTTCGGGTGCAATCGCAAACAATTCCTGCTTGAGGATGTCTCCTTTATCGACCGCCTCCTCCATGGTGTGCCACGTCACGCCATGCATCGTTTCTTGGTGAATTAATGCGTGTGATGTTGCATAAAGCCCGGCATATTTCGGCAATGGCCCGTCATGAAAATTGATCGCCCCCTTGCGCGGCAGCGACAGAATTTCGCCCGGAATGATTGCAAGGTTTGCAATGCTCCAGAAATAATCAAAAGGCTGTTGTCTGAGAATCGCCGCGATATCCTCGTCAACACGGTAGCACGCGATCTGATGCTCTTTTGCCCACTGCTGAACAGCATCGTTGCTGCTGATGAGACCATGAATAACATGCCCGCGTGCCAGTAGAATATCGGCGCAGCGGATCACCAGTGTTCCTTCGCCCTGAATGAAATTGTCAAATGTGTTGGGATTGCTCATAAACCACCTGCAAAGAATTTGAGTGTGAACCGAGCATTTTCATCTTAACATTGGCTGATGTGCAATGTCGGTTAAGAACCTATCTTCTCATGCTTTCATCCGCCTAAACGAAATCAGGAAGCAATATTTTGTTCTTTTGCAGGAATGTTGGAATTAAAGTCAGGGTCAGAATATAAAAATGCCCCGCACCTGGCGAGACATTTTTGACGGTGGATTTTAAGGCATAGGAGTCACGCAGTTCAGAATATTTCTCGCTTGGACAAGGGATTTAAACCCCTTGTTTCTCCGCTCAACCGCGTAATTCCTAAAGGGATACAAGCCGTTTTCAGACCGCCAGCACCTGCCGCTGCCGCTGCCGCTGGATGATGAAGGTCAGCCCCGCCAGCAAAACCCCGATCAGACCAGCCAGCACCACCACGTTTCCGCTGACTTCAGCCCAGGTTGCTCCTTTAAGTGCAATATCCTGAATGGGCGCGATCAGATAATAGGTTGGGAAGATTTGCGCCAGTGCTTGCGGGAGCTGCGGCACCATCTGGATGATTGCCGGAGCATAAAGCAGAAGGGCCAGCGATTTGATGACGGTGAATAAACCGCCCATATCCTTTACCAGCATCCCCAGCATCACGCCGAAAATCCCTGCGGCCAGCGCTCCTAGTGCCAGTACGCTCACCAGCAGCAGCGGGTTGCTGCCAAAAGCCTGATTCAGCACCAGGATGACGACTCCCATCGTCAGGCTCAGGCCAACTCCTAACAGTGCTTTGCCTGCCAGTACATCTGCAATAGTCATAGGTGTAATGATTAGCGCTTGCAAGGTTCGCGCCTGTTTTTCGTTCACCAGGGATACCGCCGGGACAAGTGTTCCGCCCAGCACAATCGACATCAGCACCAGCAGTGGCAGCAGTCGTACCGACCAGGAAGTGATTTCCGTTTCGCCCAACGGCACAGCTTCTACTGTCACTGGTGTATCGAGTTCCGCGACGGTGGCGATGTTGGTTGCCAGCGCTGTAATCAGGGTGGCGCGGTTGCCCGTTTGTCCTTCGCCCCAGAAATAGAGCGTGATATCAGTGTCACCGCTGCTACGCACTGCTGCATCAAAACCTGCCGGGATGATGATCCCCATCTCAACGACGCCCCGTTCCACATCAGCGCGCAGCATATCAGCATCACTGTACAGACGGGTATCAATGTACGCCTGCGCCTGAAAGATGGGTATAAGTTGTGAATGGCTTTCGTCCACAATGCCCAGGCGGGGTGTCTGGGAGAACAAACTCCCAAATACCAGCGAGACGATCAGCGAGACGACGACCGGAATCACCGTCGCAAAAACGAAGATGAAGCTGCGAGTGCCATGCCGAAGTTCTTTATCCAGCAGCACACCAATCCGTCGGATGTTCATTGTACTTTTCTCCCCAGGATGCCCGCGCCCAGCGTCAGCAGCACGGCGCTGAAAGCCAGCAAAATCAGCAGATTGAGCGTAACATCACTCCAACCCGCGCCGAAATTCACGACACGGTGCAGCGTATCCACCAGATAGTAGGATGGAATCACGCGCACCCAGTCCGAAATCGTGCCGGGAAACATGATGCTGACTGAGGGAATCCCCAGCAGCAGAATCGCCAGCATCCCCCAGCTAATGACCGACATCATATCGCGTGCAACTGAGGCGATCAGGAAGCCAACCCCCGTCACCAGCAGCGCTCCCAGCAGCAGCGTCGTCACAATCAGCAGTGGATGGATGCCCAGTTTGCCTGTCACCAGCATCAGAATGACAGCTTGTGCCAGTCCCAGGCTGATACCAGTGATGCTTTTGCCTACGAACAACTGTCGCACATTCATCGGTGTGATGAGCAGCGCCCGCAGAGTCCCGCGCTGGATTTCCTCGGCGATCAGATTCGCCAGTCCAAGCGTCTCCATCATGAACAGCAGCACAGCAAACATTGGCAGCAACCGGTCACGCGGAGCGAGCGCTTTGCCCGCCAGATCGTAACCTAACACTTCCTCATGCCGCTCAATGTTGAGCGGTTGGCCGTTGAAGGTGTAGCTGATATTGTTGAACACGATCATCAGCAGGTCATTGAATGCCTGATTCAGATAGGTCGGAATTCCCGGTGGATAATATGCCCGAATTCGGGTGTCGTCCCCGGCTGTCATGGTTGCCATCACATTGTCTGGCAGCACGATGCCAACCCGGTAATCGCCTGCTTCGACAGCAGCGCGCATGGCTGCTTCATCCTCAAACGGCATTACTTCCATCTCGCGGATTTCCAGTTCATGCTGCACTTCGGCTGGCACATTCGCTGGGAAGATGGCAACCTTGAATCGTTCCTCTGCTGTTCCAGGCATCAGATAATACACAGCGATATACACCACCAGCAGTGAGATTGAAATCACAGCAAAAAAACGGCTGCGGAAGTACAGCGACAGGTCTTTGGCGACCAGCGTGCGGATAATTCGCAGATTCATGATGTTAACCCTCTGCCCGTCACGCGGATGAAAATGTCCTCCAGCGTGGCTTCTTCACTGTGAACCGTGACAACCTGCTCATTGGTAAACAGGTGAGCGATTGCTCCCGCTGTATCCTCCCGATCCAGGATGATTTCCCGTGTTTCGATACGTCCATCCGAGCACTCCACTTCGGCTTTTAGTGCCCGTTTGCCGAACTGCTGCTTGAGCGCGTGCGGCGTATCCAGCGCTACAATTTTCCCCGATTCGATGAAAGCCACTCGGTTTGAAAGTTTGTCGGCTTCCAGCATATCGTGGGTAGTCAGGAAGACTGTTGTCCCCTGCTGGCTGACCTCGCGGATGATGCCGCGAATCGTCTCTGAGGAAACCGGGTCAAGGCCATCAGTGGGTTCGTCCAGGAATAGAATGCGCGGTTGATTGACCATGGCTCGCGCCAGCATCAGACGCTGTTTCATGCCTTTGGAGTAACCTGCTGTGCGCTCGCCGCCGCGTCCGCTCAGTCCCACTTTTTCCAGCAGCGCCAGTGCATCAAAGCCGCGCACGCCAAATAAACGGGCGAACAGGGTCAGGTTTTCGATGGCGCTCATCTGCTCATACAGATTGGATGTCTCAAAGGCGACCCCGATTTGTGCCTGTACCTTGTCTGGATGTTTACTCACATCCAGTCCCAGCAGGGTGGCTTTCCCTTCTGTCGGGCGCAGTTGACCAGTGAGCATCTTCATCGTGGTGGATTTGCCTGCGCCGTTTGGCCCCAGAAAACCCAGCACCTCGCCCTCTCCAACCTGAAAATTGATATGATCGACTGCCGTGCGCTCTCCATAGCGATAGGTCAAATTCTCGACCTTAATACTGATGTTACTCACATTCCCCTCCCTGATCTGTCTCGACGCGCTTTACGGAAATTAACACCCGCCCCAGATGATGAAGTTTCTTCAACACCCCGAACAGTGCTGCCTGATCTGGCAGCCCACCCCGCAGGATAGTTCTCGTCGGTGCAGGGGCGCTGATGGATAAATGCTCAAGCCACTCCGACCAACTGGCGTCAAGCTGCCCTTCAATCACAATTTCGTACAGGATGTTCGCGTTTGTTTCCATGTTGCACAGCATAGTCCAGGTCGAGATGCCTGTCCCCACAGGAAACTGTAGTTTGAAATGAGTAGTTCGAGATTTTTACAGTAGGTCGAGTTCGCGGGCGCGTTGTACTGCCTGGGTGCGGTGGGTGACATTCAGTTTGCTGTAAATATTCTTGGTGTGGTACAGCACGGTGTTCAGGCTGATAACGAGCTGGTCGGCGATGTCCTGATTTTTTAGTCCAGCAGCAATGAGCCTGATGACTTCAAGCTCGCGTTCGCTGAGCGCATCAGGCTTGGGTATCTGCGGCACGGGGGGCGTGGTGAGCTGTGTCAGCAGGTAGTGAGTGTAGTCGGGTGTAATGCCTTGCGCGGCGGCGGTCTTCTGCAGTGGCAGCAGTGGCCCTCCCATGTCCATAAACGACCGGGCAAACCCGCCTTTTTCACCAATCAGCAGTGCTTCCGCCACCGCCTTCAGCGCGGCATCCTGCTTGCCCTGTGCCTGAAACAATAGCGCTTGTAGCAGCAGAATAATCAGGCTGATGCTTGCGCGTCCTTGCTGGCGGGTTATCTCCAGTAAACGTGCTAGTATCCGCTGTGCCGCATCAGGCTGGCCCCCCATCGCCAGCAGGCGGGCATAGGTCAGATATTCAAATTCACGTCCTGCCATCTGCTCATCGTTCGGTGACAGCTTAGTATCGCTGACCCACGCCGCTGCCCGTTCAGTTTCGCCGCCCGCCAGCCATAATAATACGCGCAGCGCCATCAGCGGCGATACCAGCCAGGGTGGCAGTGGTGTTTGCTCCGCCAATCTATCCATATCATCTAGTGCTGCTGCCGCTTTATCAAACTGGCGTGCTGCCATTAAACAACGAGTTCGGTAGAGGGTAATCCACCCCGCAAAACCAATATGACGTGTGTGAGCGCTGGTTTCGATGGCCTGTTGGGTTTGTGCTAACCCCTCTGCCACCTGATTCCACTCACACAGAATATCCCCACGCAGCGCATACAGGCATCCCGCCATCACCGTTTGTGCCAGACCGCTCTTTTCCGCCAGGGCGATTTGCTCAGAACAGATGGCATAAGCTTCCCGCAGCAGTCCACGCTGGCGCTGGCTGGCCGCGAGTTTAAAACTCGCATTAAGTGCCAGATAAATATTACCCTCGTCATGACTGGCGTGAAGCGCCTCCTGATAGACGGCGCTGCCTCTAAGAGTATCTCCGCTGAGGCTGTGAGCATCGCCCAATGCAATGGCTGCGCTGCTGCGCCATTTGGAATGGGGCGATAGTAATTTCAGTGCTGTCTCTGCCCATTGCACCGTTGCGCGGCTGTCTCCCCTGAAAGTAGCGATAAACGCCCGTACTGCTGCGATGCGCCCACGCAGTTCTGCGGTCTTTTTTTGCTCATCTAATACTGCCGCTGCCCGGTTCAGATAGGCTTCTGCTTCGGCATACTGCCCGGCACTGAAGCTCAGCCACCCCAGCAAAATATTGAGCGTCGGATGTGCGTCAATCAGGTCAACAGGCACCAGGGACAGCCACCGTCGCAGCCTGTCATGCTGGCCTCGTTCCCACACCCCATCGCCAAACTGCTCCAGCAGTGCCGCAGCCTGTCGGTAATCCTGCCCTGAAATCGCATGGTGCAGTGCTTCATCAATGGCCGCTTCATCCCCTGATTCAGCCGCAAACCTGGCATACCATGCGCTGGCACGCTCGTGCAGTCGGACAGCCGCCTCCGGCATCGTCTGACGCAGGCGCTGCCGCAGCAAATCAGCGAATAAATGATGATAGCGGTACCAGTGGCGCTGCTGATCCAGAGGCACGATGAACAGGTTGGCGCGTTCCAGGCGTTCCAGCATATTCTGGCTGTCATTTTCTCCGCGCACGGAATCACACAATGCCGCGCACATCCGGTTGAGCAGGGAGGTTTCCAGCAAAAAGCGCTGTATATCTGGCCCCTGCCGCTGGAATACTTCGTCAGTGAGGTAGTCCAGAATATAACGGTGGGTCCCGCTGAATTCAGCCACCAGTTGATTTTCCGCACCTTGCATTGCCAGCGCTGCCAGTTGCAGTCCGGCAATCCAGCCCTCCGTCCGGGACTGGAGCAGATGAATATCCGCATCTTGCAGGGGCAGGTGCATAATATCATTGAAAAATGAACGAGCTTCATCCACGCTGAATCGCAGATCGCGTTCACGAATTTCAATGATTTGTCGCCGCGCGCGCAGTCTTGCCAGTGGTAGCGCCGGGGCAATCCGGCTCAGGATTACCAGATGCAGATGATCGGGCAGGTGATCGCACAAAAATACCAGAGCAGCGTCAATGTCTGGATTATCCAGAACATGATAATCATCCAGTAACACGATGTTGTGCTGCTGCGAAAATTCTTCACCCGCTGCCACCAGATCGTTCAGCAGCGCTGTGACAATAGCTTCCACATCAACCCATTCAGGCGTATACAGTGCTTCCTGTAATCCACGGCCAATATGTGAATCAATTTTTTGGAAGGCGGCTATGAGGTACGATAAAAAACGTGGCAGATCATTATCATTTTCGTCAAGCGACAGCCATGCACAGCGTACAGGATAGGTCGATGTGCTGCCCACTTCAGACAGCCAGTTCGCGGCAAGTGTGGTTTTCCCAAAGCCAGCCGGCGCGGAAATGAGGACAAGTTTCTTTTCAAGGGCGCTGTTCAGTTTGGTAAGCAGGTTGGCACGAAAAACCGCCGAGTGTATCACCGGAAAGTGCAATTTTGTCTGGAGTAGTGGCGAATACCCCGGCTGTTGGGTGTGACGGTTCATCGGCTTCTTTACTGCTGATTACAAAACACAAAATTTTTCTGAGGGTACATCATACCCTTCAGGCGCAGTCGCTCCAATATCCTGTGCTGGATTTGCTGCTATCTTCGCTGCTTGATAGTTGCCCATATCAATTTCTTGACATTCTTCAGGTTTCACTCTACTATTGATTATTAATAATCAATTGCAAACTTATTGCGTTTATGACACAGGCCTCATCTTCCCACATGCGCCCTCGAATTGCCAAGCCTGCCTCCCTGTCTGACCAGGTTTACGAGTATCTGCGTAAAGCGATTATCCGCGCCGAACTCCAGCCGGGTGAAAAGCTTATCGAACTGGATATTGCCTCACAAATGGGTACCAGCCAGGGTCCGGTTCGTGAAGCTTTACAACGACTCGAACATGACGGCCTGGTTGATCGTCAGGCACGGAGCGCCACGTTTGTCACCAGCGTTTCCATGGGTGAGATGTATGAGCTGTTTTCCGTCCGCAGTGTGATTGAGGGTTTTGCTATCCGCCGTACTGCTCAGAAGATCACTTCAGCGCGCTGCGATGAACTGGATGAACTGGTGCAGAAAATGGCAGAGGCAGGAAGCCGCCACGACATTATCATGCTGGCGGAATACGATATGCAGTTTCATCGCTGCCTGGTGGAGTGGTCAGGCAGTGCCGGTTTGCTCCGTGCCTGGACGCCGCTTTTCAGCCAGATTCAGCGTTTCATTGTGCAATCACATCCTCAGCAGTACCCCAATTTTGTTGAGGTCGGGACGCGCCACCAGCCTATTGTAGAAGCGCTGCGCCGCCGTGATGCTGCTGATGCCGCCCAGGCTTTGCAGGAACATATCATGCTTATCTGGTCGAGTCAGGAATTTATCCCTGACCGCTTTGGCAATTGATTTTATACTGCCGCATGAAAGGGGCTGTGATAGACAAATTGAGCATGATCCATTTCCCTCACCTTGAACTGCTTTGAAGAAAGTTCTATTCAGGAGAAAAAATTATGAGCCGCAGGAAGTATTTGAGCCGTCGTGATTTCCTCCGCACTGCTGCTGGCACGGGCGCTGGCCTGCTCGCCGCCAGAGGCGGTCTGGCCTTTGCTCAGGACGCGACTGCAACACCCGCTCCGCTGCCAGTCGGTGAGGCCGGCAAGCTGACCATTATTCATAAAACCGAATATTTCCAGGATGTGCAGAATCTCTTCCGCGAGGATGTGGTTAACTTTGCGGCAGAAAAAGGCATAGAACTGGATATTTCTACCGCCAACCCGGAAATATTTGGCGATTTCCTGGCGAAGATGGTGGCGGCTGTCGAGGCCGGTAATCCGCCTGACCTCAGCTATCATGTCCTCAGCATCCCACAGATGTACGCTCTGGACATCCTCGAAGATGTCTCTGATGTAGTGGAACAGGCCACGAGTCTCTATGGCGGCGTCGTGCCGAAGATTGCCGAATTTAACGCCAAAATAGACGGCAAATGGTGGGCAGTTCCCTTCATGAGCGTGACCGGCGCCTGGTTTGCCCGTAGAGATCTGTTTGAGGCCAAAGGCATCGATGTCGATACACTCGATACCTGGGATAAACGCCGCGATGCTGCTCTCGCTGTTTCTGACCCCGACAATCAGGTTTGGGGCTGGGGTCTTTCGATCAACCGAAGTGGTGATGCTCATGGTTTGATTTTGGGTGTCATTCAGGGTTTTGGCGGCAGCTTCACCGATGAATCCGGTTTGGTTGTGACCTTCAACTCGCCCGAAACCGTTGCCGCTGTTGAATGGCTGGCGGAAATTTATACCAGCGATAAATATAAGCCCATGCTGCCCCCCGGCGTCGAAAGCTGGACGGATGTCGGTAATAATGAGGCTTATCTGGCTGGTACTATTGCCCTCACCACCAATCAGCCCAGAGTTTATGGTGCCGCCAGGGCCAACGACCCCGAACTCTTTGCCAATACAGCCGTTCTCCATGCGCCAAAGACCCTCGATGGTCGGCTGCTGGAGGCTGGCGGCAGCGGTTGGTTCACCATCTTCAAGGGATCGAAGAATATCGATGTTTCCAAGGAACTCATCCTGCACATGCTGAATCCCGCTAACCTCACCCCAATGGTGCAGGTCGGTGGTGGTCTCTTCCTGCCAGCTTATGAAAATCTCTGGACGGATGAGGTGCTGGGTGCCGATCCCAACTTCGCTGTCTTCCGCGACATTCTGCTCAACGAAGAAATCTTTTACGGTCGCTCTCATCCGGCTCAACCCAGCGCCCTGATCGACGCTATTGACGCCGCAGGGATCACCAGCCAGATGATGGCGAATGCCACCAGCGGTGGCATGAGCGCGGCAGATGCGGTAAAGGATGCCCACGACAAGATCGTTCAGATCTTCGAGGAAAATGGCGTCCCACAGGCTTAATAGCCAATAGGGGAGAGAGCGGCACTCTGTCGCTCTCTCTTCATTAAATAAATGTCTGCTGATAGCTGTATTCATCCTGTGAATAGCGACACCCATCATTCAAATGGTGTCGCCCGGAAAGAGGCAGTAATGGACAAACAAATCGGGCTGAAAGCGTCGCCACGATTTCTGGAAGTGTCGAATATAAACCGTCCTCGTCGGCTTGAGGCAATTTTTGGGCGCGACTGGAAGGTGGCGCTGCCCTTTGTCCTCCCCCTCGTCATTATTATGGCTGGGTTGATTCTCTGGCCTTTCATCAATGCCATTTTGCTGAGCATGACCGTCCGTTCGCTGGTTACGCGCACCGAAACCTATGTCGGCCTGATGAATTATGAACGCCTCTTGCAGGATAGTGATTTCATCAGCACAGTCGGGAACACCATTGTTTTTACTTTTGTTTCAGTGTTTGTCAAGTTCATCGTTGGTATGGCGATTGCGCTTCTGCTCAATAGTAGGATGCTTTTCCGCAGTGTGCTGACGGGAATTATGCTGCTGCCCTGGATTGTGCCAGAGGTCGTGACGGCGCTCACCTGGCGCAGTATTTATGACCCCATCTCTGGCGGTATTAATCCGATCTTACTTCAGCTTGGTATCATTGATCGCCCGGTAGCCTGGCTTGCCGAACCGGGGCTGGCGATGGCAAGTGTGATTGTTGTCAATGTATGGAAAGGTATTCCTTTCTATACGATTTTGCTTTTGGCTGGCCTTAAGGCGATTGACCGCGAACAGTATGAGGCTGCTGAGGTGGACGGGGCGGACATGATTCAGAAGTTCAGGCATGTTACCTTGCCCGGCCTTCGTTATGTCATCATCGTAACCCTGCTCCTCTCCTTTATTTCAACTTTTAACACCTTTGGTTTGATTTATCTGATGACCGGCGGTGGGCCGGGTGGCGCAACCCGTCTCTTCTCCATTCTTGCCTACGAAAAAGCCATTATCGGTCTGCGTTTCGGGCCGGGTGTGGCGACTGCCTTCAGCATGGCACCTGTCATGGCACTGGTCATCTTTGTGCTGGCGCGGGTGATGCGCCCCGATCAGCGCGTCAATGAGATGCAGCGTGAATCCTTTATGGATCGCGCTTTCACCCAGGTGGGACGCGGGCTGGGATTTCTACTGGATCTCGTTTTCCTGCCCTTTGAATGGATAGCGCAGATGTTTGGTCGTCTGACCAAAGCGCTTATCCCCCCCGCCGGTGATGGACAGCCGCGTTTGAAACGTTCACAGCGTGTGCAAATGGGTATTGGTGTTCGCTTATTGCTGTTGGTGCCAATGCTGATTTTTGTGCTGTTCCCGTTTTACTGGATCCTCATCACGTCCTTTAAGGGTGATGCACAGATTCAGCAGTACAGTTCCGTCTACTGGCCTGATCCCTGGACAACCGATCAGTATAAGTCTTTGCTGGCGGATACACCTTTTCTCACCTGGTTCCGTAATACGGTGATTGTTGCCGTCAGCAGTACCGCCATTTCTGTTTTTGTGGCGGCATTGGCTGCCTATGCGCTGGCCCGGCTGAAATTTCTCGGCGGTGGCCTGCTCACAACGCTGCTGCTGGTGACCTATCTGCTGCCCGGTTCGCTGTTGTTCATTCCCCTCTATCGTATTCTGACTGAACTGGGGCTGATTAACAGCTACGGTGGGCTGATTTTTACCTATCCCACTTTCCTGATGCCTTTTGCGACCTGGGTCATGCTCGGCTATTTCCGCTCCATTCCCGTTGAGCTGGAAGATGCCGCCCTCATTGACGGCGCGAGTCGGCTTGGCGCGTTCTGGCGGATCACGCTGCCGTTGGCTGCCCCTGCGCTGCTTTCTGTCACCCTGTTCGCCTTCACCAACGCCTGGAATGAGTTTCTTTTCGCTTTTGTCTTCATCACCAGCGAAAGTCTGAAAACGCTGCCTGTTGGTCTGCAACTGCTTGTATTTGGCGACATTTACCCCTGGGGCAAGCTGATGGCCGCCTCGCTGCTGATGGCGATCCCGGTGGTTTTTGTCTACATCTATGCCCAGCGTTATCTGGTTGAAGGGCTGACAGCGGGGAGTGTCAAAGGCTAACAGAGGCTTCGTGAATTAAAAAGCAGCTTCAGGTGGGGGCTGCTGCTACGCCTGGAAGTTGCTCCCCCTTTCTCCATCGCAATGGGGAAAGGGGGTTGGGGGATAGGGGTGAATTACGCCCGGCCCCACTTTTTGTAGGCATCGTCGAACGACATGCCTTTCGCTACATCCTGACGCATACCCTCTTCTCGCGCCTCTAATTCTTCTGCTTTTTCCAGCGCTTCCATCGCAATCGCCTGTGGCACAACCATCACACCGTCTGCCTCGCCCACAATCCAGTCACCGGGATTAACCCGCACCCGGCTGGTCAGTGTGCCGGGCATACCCACTGTCACATTGACTGCGTTAAGCCGCCACCGCGCCGAAGACTCAATGGGGGAGGTGCCGCGTGCACAGGCCGTGAAACCGGGGATGACTTCCAGCCCCAGCCAGTCACGGATGAACGAATCCAGGACGATGCCATGTGCGCCGCCCTGTTTCAGCGCCCAACTCGTCATTTCGCCAAATTTGCCTGAGTGCTGCTCCCCGCCGCACTCCACGACCACCACACAGCCGGGATACAACATCCCCATAAGCTGCTCAAAATAGTTGCCCACCCAGTCGCCGCCTTCCTCCCCACGCGGGATGGGAACGGCGCTGCCGCGAACCGTAATCACCTGCCCGGCGAGATGCTGGTGCGGAAACAGTGGCCTGATGCCCAGATCGAGACATTGATTGCCATAGCCCATACTGTCTAGTGTGTCATACAGGTTGGCGACGCGGATTTTGTCCCAGCGGGCTTGTAACTCGACGACGGAGGGTGTTTGTTCAGACATATTTTTCACCTTTAACTTTGCTCATAAGAAGATTTGGGAACTGATTATTGCTTAATCGAAATAGCTGTCGCCATTCCACAGCAGCGTTTGTGCCACTTTGTCATTGAGTTCAATCCCAATGCCGGGCCGCTCCGAAACCGCCATGTACCCATTGTCGATGCATGGCGTCTCGCTGTCGCACATCTCCTGCCACCAGGGAATATCGCGTGCGTGGAATTCCAGCACCAGGAAATTCGGCACGGAAACCAGTACGTGGCAGGCCGCCATCATTCCCAGCGGCGACGATACATTATGCGGCGCAATCGGAATATAATGCGCGTCTGCCAGGTCAGCGATGCGTTTGCCCTCGGCAATCCCACCGGCTTTTGCCAGATCGGGCATAATCACATCTACCGCTTTCCGGGTGAACATTTCGAGGAATTCAAAGCGCGTGTAGTGGTTTTCGCCCGCGCAGATGACGGTACTGCTCGAACGTCTTACCTGTGCCAGCGCGTCCAGATTTTCAGCCGGAACCGGTTCTTCCAGCCACATCAGCCGCAGTGGCTCAACCGCCTTTGCCAGCGTGATCGCCGACGGTAGATCGAACTGCCCGTGACAATCAATCGCCAGATCAGTCTCGTAACCCAGCGCGTTTCGCAGCCCTTCGATCAGGCTGATGATGTAGGTCATCTCCTTCGCCCCAACCGTGTAATTGTGCGGGTCGAAGCTGCCCACGCCGGTGCTGTCCACATCGAATTTCACTGCCCCGAATCCCTCAGCGACCACTTCCAGCGCTTTATCGGCATAGGCTTTTACATCCTCGTTCTCGCCCGCGTGGCAGTCCGCGTACAGCCGGATTTTGTCGCGGAATTTACCGCCCAGTAGTTTATAAACCGGCACGCCCAACGCTTTGCCCATAATGTCGTACAGCGCGTTATCAATCCCGGTCAGAGCGAAGATTAGCGGCGCGTGTGTGGAGCCGCCGTAACGTCCGCCCCGACGCAGCTTTTCGTAAATCAGATTGACGTTGAATGGGTCTTCGCCGATCAGCATATCTTTCATCATCAGAATCGCGTGTTTGGTGGCGAACCCGGAAAATCCCGGCCCGCCGGAGTTACATTCCCCCGTGCCGACCAGTCCCTCATCCGTATAAATGCGGACGAACGTCCATACGCTGCCGCCGCTGTGTTCTTCCTGTCGCCCGATTACGCAGGCCTGCACATCCGTAATTTTCATAATCAAATATCCTTTTCCCTTAGTTGTAAACGGCTTCTCGCAAGCCTTTCAGGTAGCCAATGGCAAACAACCGCCCAATAGATGAATACCCCGCCTCCTCGTTGCTGTCTCCCGCCATCGTCGGCACATGATCGGGGCGGCAGACCCCCTCAAAACCAATATCCCGGTACGCCCGCATACACGCCAGCATATCGGTTTGCCCGTCATCATGAAACGTCTCTTCAAATTTCTCCGGCGTCCCGCGCACATCGCGCAGGTGGACGAAGAAAATCTTGCCTTGCTCGCCGAAGTGTCGAATGACGCGCGGCAGATCATCTGTCATCAGCGCGAAGTTCCCCTGACACAGTGTGATGCCATTGACCGGGCTGGGGATGAGGTCGATCAGGCGTTGAAAATTTTCAACGCTCCGCATGATGCGCCCCAGACCGCGAATGGGGGAGAGCGGCGGGTCGTCCGGGTGCATCGCCAGCTTGACATTCGCGCTTTCAGCCACCGGGATCACCCGCTCCAGAAAATAATGCAGGTTCTCCCACAACTGTTCTTCACTCACGATGCCGTATTCTGTGAGTGGGGCCTGCCGCATCAGCGCATGATCGTAGCCTGTCACCAGCGCACCCCCGCGTGTAGCGATGGTGGTGGACGTTCGCATCCAGTTGAAAACCGGCATCCACTCATAACACCACACTGGCACGCCGATAGCCCCTAAATTCTGAATCAGCTCGCACACGGTATCGATTTCCGCATCTCGCCCCGGCAAACCCAGTTTGGCCTTGTTCAGCGGCGGGCGGCTTTCCAGCACATCCAGCGTGAATCCGGCATCCTCATAGGCGCTTTTCAGCCGCACCAGCGACATATAGCTCCAGGGTAAATCTTCTTTGTTGGGTGACGCTTCCCGGCTGAGATCCATCCCGCCCACCACATTTTCGATGCCGCACTGCTTCACCATCGTCCACAGTGAAGTTCGCTGAGGAGGCAAAAATTCTGCAATTTTTATCATAAGTTTCTCGGTAATACCCTTAGGATTCCGCTCGTTGTGGCATGGAATATTCCGGCTCAAACCCGATCAGCGCTCGCGCCCGCTCAATGCTGATGAGCGTGGTTGCAGCGGTCAGTTCCCGCTTAAAGTCGCTCACTTCTGGAAAAAACAGCCGTACCAGCGTCTGCGAATCGTAATCCAGCGCGTTGTAAGCGCTGTTGATGAACAGGGCATGTGCGCCTTCAAAATCGGCGGTCAGCCCTTTTTCCAGTGATTGTGCCGCGTCGCGCTCATCAATGTAGGCCCAGAAGTTGAATCGATCCGCGATATACGTCCCGAACAGCGGGTCTTCAAACAGCGAATTGATGATCTGCTGCGGCGGTTCAGGCTGAAACTCCAATAGCCGCTTTCCCCGGTAATCGAGGACGCGCTGCCTCGCATCGGCCAGTCGCGCCTCCCGTTCCCTTTCCGGTTGGCTGACGAGTTCATCAAGCAGTTCGCGTATTCGCGCCCGTCGCTGGCGATAAGTTTCGTCTTCCATATACGCGCTGGAATAAACGCCGGGGAAGCGTAGCGCGACGCTCGAAATCCCATCCCGCCGCCAGTAATAGGCCCCAATCTCCTCCACCAACTGCTTGGAAAAGGAATACGGGTCAGTGGTGAATACAGGGTGCTGTTCATCAATCGGGAAATACTGTGGGTGGATGTCGCCGGTGCTGTAAAACGCGCCTATCGCGTTGATCGAACTCGCCTGCACCACGCGCCGGATTCCGCTCGCCGCTGCCGCTTCAAAGACGTTGAACGTCCCTGCGGTGTTGATCTGAAAAACATCAGGCCCACTGTCTAAAAACGGACTCGGTATCGCTGCCAGATGAATGACGGCATCGCAGTCACGGGTTGCTTTTAGCAGCGCCCCATAATCGAGAATATCCCCTTGAACATACGTCGTTCCGCTGGCTTCTCCCGTGCTGGCGCGGTCAAAAATATGAACGTCCCACCCATTTTGCAGCAGGCGCTTTGTGGCAGCTTTGCCAATTCGTCCGCTTCCACCCGTAATCAGCACGCGCATGATGGGCCGCTTTCGTTTAACTCCATAGCCAGTCCGAGGAGCGCTCGTTATCCCACGCATCCGTCGGGTCGAAGAACAGCGGGTCACGTGTGTCGATGAATTCCCGCAGGCATTCGAGGTTAATATCGCCTATGCCCAGTCCGGGTGTTTCCGGTACGTGAATATAGCCATCCACAATCACCGGTTTGGCTAGTCCATCGCATATATCATTCCAGCGCGGGATGTCCACCGAATGATTCTCTAAAACCAGGAAATTTTCCGTCGCCGCCGCGCAGTGTACGCTTGCCATCGCCGCCACTGGCGACCCCGCCATGTGCATCGCCATCGCAATGCCGTGTTCCTGCGCGTAGTCACCAATCCGCTTCGTTTCCAGAATCCCGCCTGATGTCGCCAGATCGGGGTGGATGATCGCTACCGCCCGTGACTCGATCAGCGGCTTAAAGTTTTCCTTCAGGTAAATATCTTCCCCCGTACAGATCGGCGTTGTCACCGCCTGCGACAGGCGCAGGTATTGGTCGGTATACTGCCAGGGAATCATATCCTCGTACCATGCCAGCGTGAACTGGTCGAGCGCCCGCCCTAGCTTGATGCAGGACTCCAGGTTGAGATGTCCGAAATGGTCGGCGGCCAGTGGGATTTCATCGCCCACAATCGTCCGCACCGTGCCGACGTATTCCACCAGCAGATCAACCCCTTTTTTCGTCAGTTGAATGCCCGTGAACGGGTGCATGATGTGGCGCGTGTTCAGCACATCCGGCGGCGCGCTGATCGTGCCAGGAATATCCTGCACCAGATCAATCCCCACGTCCATTTTCAGGTACTTGAAACCGTTGTCCATCCGCTTTTTCAGCCGTTCCCCCATCGCTACCGGGTCGGGCGTCGTCGGCGTGTCACAGTAGCACAACACCTTATCGCGGAACTTGCCGCCTGCCAGTTGATAGGCCGGTACATTGTAGGCTTTGCCCGCTAAATCCATCAGCGCCATTTCGATGCCGCACACCCCGCCTGCCTGCCGTGCGTGATGCCCGAACTGCTTGATTTTGCGGAAAATTTTGTCAATGTTGCATGGGTTTTCGCCGATCAGGCGGCTTTTCAGCATCAGTGCATAGGTCTTGCTTGCCCAGTCGCGCACCTCGCCATAACCGCTGATGCCCTGGTTGGTGTCGATGCGAATCAGCGATAAATCCATCGGTAGACCCACCAGATTGGCGATTCTCATATCCGTGATTCGCAAATCTGTCGGGCGTGAGTAACCATTTACATGATCGACAATTTCTGGCTGCTCAATCATAAATTCCCTCTGTAATCATCCCAATTTTTAATCAGTTTAGGACTTACGCAGTTGATCGGAGAAACAAGGGGTTTAAACCCCTTGTCCAGGCGAGAAATATTCTGAACTGCGTAACTTCTACAGTTTTTGCGCTCGAAACGCCTGCAAATCAACTCTCTTCATCTCGCCTGGATAGCCGAACCCCTACCCGTAGATTGTAAATGGTTTTGCCGCACCCTACCATACCACCATCAAGGATGGATTCTGCCCTCATCTTGTCACAGTCATCACGAATTTCTCCCTCAAAATCGAAACAAATGTTATGACAAATGTTTCACTTTTCGCCTACTTTCCATGTTAAACTGCCTTATATGACTGATATAGTTTACGATGATTGCTGGCGGATGATCGCATTGGACTATCGACTATTGGCTATCGACTGCTGAATGATAAAAATCCCGATTCTCATTCTCATTATCACCATTATCACCAATCGCCGATTACCCTGTACGCTCTACTTGTCTTTCCCTCATCCCTCATCCCTCATTACTCATCACTTGGCAGTGGCACTCAGAACTCCAAAGGCCATTTCCACCGCCGCCGCCATCGCCGCCATAATAATCCGTAATAATAGAAACGGCTTTTTGTGAAATTGACTTTCCGTTTCAGACGTGCTACTGTAAACCCAATCGCAAACCTGATGAGGGTGCGCCCCTGCTCACAGCAGTGCGCTTAATGGGGGAAGTCCGGTGTAACTCCGGCGCTGTCCCGCAACGGTAACGCAGGCCAAAAACCCGCGAAGCCCGATTACCCGCCTCCATCACTTTCTCGCGTACCACCTTCGTGGACAAAGGGGGCCGGGCATGTATAGACCATGCACCCCGCGTTCTGGCGGGATTTTTATTTCTTCCCTCGCTGGCGCGGCTTACAACGACATCAGGCCTGTATTCTGCTCCTTCCCTAAGGTGAGATTGTTCCCTTTCACATCTACCGGAGGAGTAGACGCATGAAATACCGTTACCTGTTACTGCTCGCTGTTTTGCTGGTCGCCTTTCCCACCTTCGCCCAGGAAGCTAATCTGCTCGATGCCTGCGTCGCCGATTACGATTCCGAAGTCGATTATTTCCCCACTAAGATCAATGTCGAGGCGGCTGAAGGGTTCAACGTTGAATACTTCAATAACTATAAGCTGGTCACGATCAATCAGCCCTGGCAGGATGCCGAAAGGCCGATTCAATATGCGCTTGTTCAGTGCGGCACGCCCGCGCCTGAAGGCCTCAGTGTTTCTCAGGTGATTGAGGTGCCAGTACAGCGGGCTGTCACCATGTCCACCACCATCCTGCCGCATATCGTCAGCCAGAATGTTGTCGATCAGGTGATTGGTGTCGATACCATCCTCTACACCAACACCCCGGAGATCATCGAAAAGCACGCGGCGGGCGATCTAGCGGAAGTCAGCCCGAATTTTGGCGAAATCAACGTCGAACTCCTGCTCGATCTGGAGCCGGGTTTGATTATGGCCCAGCGTTTCAGCTCGGCAGATACCATTTTCCCAACCATTGAAGAAGCCGGTCTGCCTGTTGTGGTCAACGCCGATTTCCTCGATACCTCTCCCCTGGGGCAGGCGGAATGGGGTAAGTATATTTCGCTGTTTTTCAACACCGAGGCCGAAGCTGAAGCTGTTTTTGATGGTGTGCAGGCCCGTTATGCGGAACTGACTGCGCTGGTCGCCGAGGTGAACGAAAAGCCAACTGTCTTTGCCAATGTTCCCTATGACGGAAGCTGGTTTATGCCCGGCGGCGAAAGCTATCTGGCTCAACTGCTGGAGGATGCTGGCGCAAATTACCTGTGGGCAGACGATGAAGCGACAGGCAGCATTTTTCTGGATTTTGAATCAGTGCTGGATGCGGCTGTTAATGCCGATTACTGGGTCAATGCCGGGTTCTTCTGGTTCTCGAAAGCCGACGCGCTGGCCGAAGATGAACGTTTTGCCGGGTTCGAAGCTTTTGAAGCTGGGAACGTTTACTCAAACAACGCCCGCGTCAACGAAAACGGCGGGACCGACTATTTTGAGTCAGGGGTCGCCAACCCAGATGTCATTCTGGCTGACCTCATCAAAATCTTTCACCCTGATGTGCTTCCCGATTATGAGCTGTACTACTATCGCCAGCTCGGTAATTAGAAAATCCAGGTGGGGCTGGTATTGGTCAGCCCCGCTGGCCCAGGATGACCATGCATACCACACAGAATAACCAGTTCGTAAAGAGAACAGACGAAAGTTTCCCGGCCAAAAGTGCTGTTCCTGTTGCGATTTGGCCTCGAATGGGGCTGAGGCGTGGCTTTCTGGTCGTCCTGATGGCTCTGCTTGCTGGCGCATTTCTGCTCAGTCTGGCAGTAGGTTCAGTCACTATTCCCCTGGCCGACATCATCACCATTTTGCTGGGTGGTGCACCCGCGCGGGCTACCTGGACGACGATAGTGCTGGATATTCGCCTGCCGAAAGCCCTGACCGCACTGCTGGCCGGGGCCGCGCTGGCGGTTAGCGGATTACAGATGCAAACCCTGTTCCGCAATCCGCTCGCCGAGCCGTATGTACTGGGAATCAATGCCGGGGCGAGCCTGGGCGTGGCGCTGGTCGTGTTGACGGTTGGCACCACCGGCTCAACCCTGATGGCTGGACTGGGACTGTTCGGCGACTTCAGCCTGGCCGCGGCAGCCTGCATCGGCGCGGCAACGGTTCTGGTGCGGGTCATGCTGGTAGCAGCGCGGGTACAGAGCGTGATGACTCTGCTTATTCTGGGATTGATGTTCGGCTATGCGGTCAGTGCGCTCGTGAGTCTGCTGTTGTATTTCAGTATTGCGGAGCGCATTCAGGCTTACATTAACTGGACGTTTGGCAGCTTCGGTGGGCTAACCTGGACGCAGATGAAAATTTTTGCCCCGGCGCTTTTGATTGGACTTGCGGCTGCCGCCCTGATGAGCAAACCATTAAATGCCCTGCTGCTTGGCGAGACTTACGCCCGCAGCATGGGTTTGAATGCGGGACGCGCTCGTTTGGGTATCATCCTGTCAACCGCGATTCTCTCAGGGGTGGTGACGGCGTTTTGCGGCCCGATTGCTTACATTGGTATTGCCGTACCGCATTTGTGTCGTGGACTGCTCAACACCTCCGACCATCGCACCTTGATACCGGCTTCAATTATGCTGGGAGGTATCGTCGCGCTGCTTGCTGACCTGATCGCGCAGGTGCCGGGCAATCAGATAGTGCTGCCGCTGAACAGCGTGACTGCGCTATTGGGTGCACCCGTCGTAGCGTGGATTATATTGCGGCGTAATCTTCGTTCGACATTTGCCGCCTAGACAGGGAATCACATGGATTATCTGGATAAACTCAGGCTGCCACCACACGAATTTACGCGCTTGTTAACTGATGACCTGCGGCGAGAACTGGACTGCATTGAAAACATACTCCTGTTCGTGCGGCATGATACTGACTCGCAGGTAATTTTGCTGGAGGATCTTTCGCGCAAGCTGACGATCTATGAAATCTGCGAGCTGATTTTACAACGGGTTGACCGCACACGGGCCATGATCGCCGCTGTGCAGGTCTATGCCGAATCCAGCCACAGTGCTGATTTTTGAGCGATTGATGATGTTGGCAGATCAAACCCCCATCCTCATAACACATGATCTTTCCGTTGGCTATACACTGCCGCGCCGTCCTGCACGAGTTGTGATCGTCAGTGTTAATGTTTCTCTGCAACCTGGTGAGCTGGTTTGCCTGATTGGGCCAAATGGCGCGGGTAAGTCAACATTGATGCGGACAATAGCCGGGATGCAAAAACCACTCAGCGGCACAATAAGGTTGATGGGCGATGAAGTTTCGCAGCTTCAGCCGCGCGAACTGGCAAAACGTCTGAGCATTGTTCTCACGGAGCGAGTGGACGTTGGATTGCTCTCGGCTTATGCGCTGGTGGCGCTGGGGCGTTATCCCTACACTGGCTGGAGAGGAACGCTGACCCCCGAAGATGAAGCTGTAGTGCGTTGGGCTGTTGAAGCCGTTGGCGCGGTGGAACTGGCGGGACGTCCTGTGAGTGAGTTGAGTGATGGCGAGCGCCAGAAAATCATGATTGCGCGTGCTTTGGCCCAGGAACCCGCGATAATGCTGCTGGATGAGCCGACCGCTTTTCTCGATCTGCCGCGCCGGGCGGAAATGATGTCGCTGCTGCGAAGTCTGGCACGGGAAACGAACAGAGCGGTTTTGCTGTCCACCCATGATCTTGATCTGGCGCTGCGGACGGCTGACCGTATCTGGCTGCTGCCAAAAGGCGGTTCGCTGCATACTGGTGCGCCGGAAGACCTGGTATTAAGCGGCGCATTCGAGGCCGCTTTCCAGTCTGAAGGCATGAAATTTGATGCCTACAGTGGGTCATTCCGGGGAAATACTTCACCAGCAGGTATTATTGATGTGTACGGTGAAGGGCTTCCTTTACTATGGACGACTCGTGCGCTGGAACGTGAAGGATTTTGCGTGCAGCGGGGTGGGTCAGGGTCGTCGCTTCAGGTTAAAATTCTGACTCGTGATGAAGTAACCATCTGGCACGTCAATCGCAGCGGCACAGACCACGATTTTCACTCCCTCTACGATGTCATGACCTTCCTCCGTTCGTAAGTTCTTCTTTCCGGCATTTATCATCATACTGACCAGTCCACTTCTGTACTTTCGGACTGAGACAGATTTGGGTTTTAGCGGTATGCTTTTGCCTAACTCACTTTTGTGACTAAAGCGATTTGCTAAACAGTATTTCCGAAAGTGTGAGCTTGTCAATTGCTAAATGATCTGCTATGATCTCTCAAGACCTGTAAAAACTGGCCTTCAACAGTTTTTTTGATACTTGTTAAGTCCGGCGGAAACGCTTCATGATTGACATTGTTAAGAAAGGCTGGTTGAATCGGAATGATTGATCGACTCACCTTCAACTGATCCCCTTCAATCGGTTTTTACACCATTTTCGTCAAATTAGTGGGAATCTGCCCGCGCCAGCATGTAGAGCGCAGGGCTAGCATCGATACGCGCGGAGGGTTACAGATTGACAACTCCACCAGCACAGACACATCAATTCGATCTCAAACAGACGGCGGCGGATAAACCTTTACGCGGATTCCTGCGTTTAATGACGGGCTTTCGCTGGATTTACTTCGGGGCGGTAGGGACACTGGCTATCTCTGCGCTGTTGAATACGGCTTCATTTTTGCTCATCCAGTATTTTGTGGACGATGTATTGGGGCAGCCAAATCTAGGCAGCCTGCTTCCAGCGGTTGCGTTGGGTTTCATCATACTGGCGCTGGGGCAGGGTTCCTTCAGCTATATCAGTGGTCGCTGGGCAGCGAAGACAGCAGAAGCACTGGCTCTGCGGCTGCGAAATTATATGTTCGACCATATTCAGCGCTTGACATTCACCTATCACGATAAGACACAGACCGGTGAACTGATCCAGCGTGCAACCTCAGATGTGGATGCTATCCGGCGCTTTTTCTCCGAACAGGCAATTGGTATCGGTCGTATCATCCTGCTGTTCGGCATCAATCTGGGAGCGCTGTTAGCGCTGCACTGGCAGCTCGCACTGATTTCAGTAGTTGTCGTGCCGATTGTGGTCATCATGTCACTGTTTTTCTTCCGGCGTGTGTCTGACCGCTACGAAAAGCTGCAAGAGCAGGAAGCCGTGCTTTCGACCACCTTGCAGGAAAACCTGAGTGGGGTGCGAGTGGTGAAGGCGTTTGCGCGGCAGGAATATGAGCGGAATAAGTTCGAGTCGCAGAATTACGAGCATTTTCTGCGCGGCAAACGTTTCATGATGATGCATTCGATTTTCTGGCCGGTGACAGACATCCTCTGCGGTTTGCAGATTGTGATTGGCCTGCTGATCGCGGCGCGGTTAGTAATGGACGGCTCAATCACACTGGGAACCTATCTGGCCTATGCCGGTCTGCTGGGCTGGATTATCAACCCTATGCGCAATCTGGGGCGGTTGATCGTCAATATGTCTACCGGGATGGTTTCTTTTGGGCGCGTGATGGATGTCATCCGGCAGGAGCGCGAACCGCTGACTGAGGCAGTTTATCATCCAACAGGTGATCTGCGCGGCGATGTAGCTTTCGATAATGTCAGTTTTGAATACAACGCTGGTGAACCTGTGTTGCAGAATATCAGCTTTGCAGTGAAGGCCGGGCAGCGGATCGCATTACTAGGCTCAACGGGTTCAGGTAAAACCTCGCTGGTGGGGCTGCTGCCACGCTTTTACGACTACACCAGCGGCAAGATCACGATTGACGGCGTAGAACTGCGCGATTATGCGCGGCATTACCTGCGGCGTCAGATCGGCGTGGTGGAACAGGAACCGTTCCTGTTTTCGCGCACGATCCGTGAGAACATCACCTACGGCGTGGGGCGGACAGTGAGCGACGCGGAAGTCGAAGCGGCGGCACAAGCAGCAGCTGTCCATGAAGTGATTATGTCCTTCCCAGAGCAGTACAGTACGCTGGTCGGCGAACGTGGCGTGACGCTCTCTGGCGGGCAGAAGCAGCGTGTGGCGCTGGCGCGGACGTTGTTGAAAAACCCTCGTATTCTTATTCTGGATGATGCAACATCATCAGTGGATGCGGAAACAGAAGACTCGATACGAAACGCGCTGCTGAAGCTGATGGAAGGGCGCACATCGTTCATCATCGCCCACCGGATTCAGACTGTGATGCACGCTGACCTGATCCTGGTGATGGATAAAGGGCGTATCATCCAGCGCGGGACGCATACGGAACTGCTGGAGCAGGATGGCGTTTACCGGCAGATTTACGAACTGCAATCGCGCATTGAGGACGAACTGGAAAAGGAGATTGCCAGTGTCGGCTGATATACACTACGAAGAAGAAGATTTTAGCTCGCAGTTTAACGGTGGAACACTGAAGCGAATCATCGCACAGGTGAGGCCACACTGGCGCTGGGTAGCCGGGTTCATGGTGGCGGTTGGTGCAGTATCCGTGTTGGAAGCATACTTTACCTTCCTGGGTAAGCGCATCATTGATGAGGCGATTATTCCGCGTGATGGCGCGAAACTGGCCGAAATCATGACGCTGTACGCCATTCTGACTGTTGTGCTGGCCGGATTTGTGTTCTTCTTCATCTACCTGGCAGGTATTCTCGGTCAGCGGGTGCGCTATGATCTGCGGAAGAAAATTTTCGACCACCTGCAAGGGCTGTCGTTCTCATACTTCGACAGGACACCCGTAGGCTGGATTATGTCGCGGGTGACCTCGGATACGGAGCGCATGGCTGATCTGGTGACATGGGGAATGCTGGATGTCACCTGGTCGGTAATGAATATCTGTACTGCCCTGCTGTTCATGTCGATGATTAACTGGCAGTTGACGCTGATTGTGGTGGTACTGGTGCCGGTGCTGTTCCGCATCGCGATCTGGTTCAAGACCAGGATTCTGGTTGAATACCGGAATGTGCGGAAGCTGAACTCGAAAATCACTGGCACCTACAATGAGAACATCACAGGTGTTCGGGTGGTGAAGGCGCTGGTGCGCGAAGATGCGAACCTGGGCGAATTTGATACGCTGGCGACGGACATGTATCGCTCGTCGTTCAAGGCGGCGTGGCTGTCGGCACTCTTTCTTCCGGTGGTGCAGATCATCAGTGCGCTGGCGGTAGGCAGCATCGTTGTGTTTGGCGGCGGGCAGGTGGAAGTTGGCGGCATCACCATCGGCGGCATTCAGGCGTTCATCAGCTACATTACCTTTATGCTGTGGCCGGTGCAGGAACTGGCGCGGGTGTACGCGGAAATGCAGCAGGCAGTAGCTTCGGCAGAGCGCTTTTTCTCGCTGCTGGACGCGAAAGCGGAAGTCGTGGATACCGAAGGCGCGATTGAAGCTGATACCGTGCGCGGCGAGATCAGGTTCGAGAATGTGAACTTCTACTATGAAGCCGATAAGCCGGTGCTGACGAACTTCAACCTGACGGTGAAACCGGGCGAGACTATCGCGCTGGTGGGGCCGACGGGCGGCGGTAAATCGACGATTGTGAACCTGATCTGCCGCGTCTATGAACCAAAAGAAGGTGTCATCCGCTTTGGGGAACGCGATTACCGCGACCTGACGCTGCACGCGATTCAGTCGCGCATCGGGGTAGTGCTTCAGACGCCTCATCTATTCTCTGGCACGATACGGGAGAACATCCGCTATGGGCGACTGGATGCGACCGACGCGGAGATTGAAGAAGCGGCGAAACTGGCTGGGGCGGACGAGTTCATCATGACGCTGGAAAAGGGCTATGATGAGCCGGTGGGCGAAGGCGGCGTTTTGCTCTCGGTGGGGCAGATGCAGCTCTTCATCCTGGCGCTGGCGATGCTGGCGAAGCCGGAAATCTTCATCATGGATGAGGCGACTAGCTCAGTCGATACGCTGACCGAAGCGCTGATTCAGCAGGGTATGGAAAACCTGATGAAGAACAGCACCAGTTTCATCATCGCGCACCGCCTCAGCACCATCCGCCGGGCTGACCGGATTCTGGTGATCGAGAAGGGCGGCATCAGCGAGATGGGGTCGCACGCGGAATTGATGCGGCTGAAGGGGCATTACTACAACCTGTATACGAGCCAGTTCCGCAGTGACCTGGAAGCGAAGTACGACCCGTTTGCAGAGGTGCTGGCTTCCACCAATGGTCACGGGAGCAACGGGCATAAGGTCGCCGAGCCGATCTAAAAGAACCCCGCTCACACAAGATTTTCTAAAACCCCTGTTTTGCACGACGCGGAACAGGGGTTTGTTTTGGGGTGATGGAAGTGATGGGAATGGGTTGGCGAGCGGAGTAATTACATCAGGTGTGAAGATTTGGATTATCGGTTGTGAAACCAATTAATGATGCAACAGCAAGTAATTTTGTATCCGCACTCACGAATATGGGGTTTTCAGCGAGGATTTTTGCTGCCATGATCGCTGACGCAAGTTGAAGTGCATCCAAAGCACGCAAGGGATGTGATGTAACTTGTTTCTGTGCTTCGTCGATAACCTCAGCCGTTAAAGCAATCACGCGATACTGATGCTGAACATGTGTCAGAAAATCATCACGTAATTTGAAAAAGCTCTCTATGGATACATCACCCTCTCTTTGACGCCGTGATAATAGTGAGAGAAATTCTACTGTTCCTAGGGCAGAGAGGATAATGTAATGCCCACTTTCGGGATTTATCCAACTTTCGACCCAAGCGGAGCCAGATTCTGGAAGATAGCGCTTGGCAAAGGCACTGGTATCAGCGAAGTAAATGCTCAATATGAGCCTCGTTCTTCGTCAATCAAATCCTCGGAGGGACGGTCTGCGACAAAGAGTCGACCAATGCGAAGGCGTTCTTGTGGAGAAAGTTCCCCAACGAGCGCTCCGTCAGGCCGTGATGCGATCAGTCCAGCAACCACTAGACGTTGATCCATTTCCTCAGCGCTCAAATGATTTTTCGGTGGCTGGGTTATGATCATCACATCGGCGGTTTGACCTTCGACCAATTCAACAGGGTCGAGCGGGCGTAGAATACCGTCTTCATAGATGACACGAATTGATTGAAGCATGGTAAAGTCTCCTTTACAAGTTGTGGCATATTATAGCATGCAGGGAAGAAGATTATGAGTTGGGCCAAATTTGCAGTAGAGGCGCTCCAACGGGGTGAAACAACAAAAATCCGCCCGCGTGGCAATTCCATGAGAGGAAAAGTCAACAGCGGCGATTTAGTCACTTTAGAACCGGTCAAGCCTGACGAGCTTAAAGTTGGCGATATCGTGCTCGTCAAGGTTAAGGGCACCATCTATTTGCACTTGATTAAAGCGATCAACGGGAATCGATTCCTCATCGGCAACAATCGCGGCGGAATCAATGGCTGGGTTGGCGCAAATGGCATTTATGGAATTGCGACTCAGATCGAGCCTTAGCTGTCCATTGGCCGGGTGAGGATTTCGAGTTCGGCGAGGTAAATCAGCGCTGCTTCGGCGGATGTGCCGCACATGTCCTCGGTGGGGCGGAGGCGGACGCAAACAGCGGGGCGTTCCGGCTGGCCGAAGATTTTGCAGCGGTTGTCGTCGCTGAGTTGGACGCAGCGCACCCCGGCGGGTTTGCCACCTGGCATACCGGGGATGGGGGATGATATGGAAGGGGCGATGCAGCACGCACCGCAGCCAACGCGACACTCTATCAATTGCACTCTACCAATCAAAACACATCATTTTGAGGGCATATCAGTAGCATCCATTGAGGAAAGCATAGTTTCAACAGCGATTTTGAGGATTGGGAGGTCATTCTGAGTAATACTCCAAACTACATCAGGATCGACCTCAAGATAATCATGTACGACGAGATTGCGGAATCCCCGAATATCTTTCCACTTTACAGAAGAATAGGCAGCTTTCAAATCATCTGGTAAGTTCATGGTGGATTGGGCGATTACCTGAAGTTTACGAATAACCGCATCCTGAATGAGTTTAGATTCTTCAAATGCTTCATGTCCATTTATGATGTATTGATTGACATCAGCAATGCACTCGACAATATGAAGCAGATATAACCGAATATCACTCACAGAGGGACCGCCTCGTCAAGAATTTTATCCCGAATGTACCAATGCAGACCTTTTGTTGTGACCAGATCAACTTCGCATCCCAGTAGATTTTCTAAGTCAGCTACTAAGCCCCCGCCGCCCCATGAGAAACGGGACAAGTCAACTACATCGATCAGCAAATCAAGATCACTGTCGGCTGTGGATTCACCGCGCGCAACAGAACCAAATATCCGCACATTGGCGACGCCATATTTTTCTGTTAATTGAACAATTTGACTGCGTTTTGCCCGAATATCGTGAATTTTCATGGCGCTGCTACTGCCTGAAACTTATTGAGTTTAAACTTATTATCTCTAGTAGGAATGATGGTTGCAACTGTTAGGTCAAAGGATTAAATGCAGAGAAAGGGCAGCACATTATTGATCGCTGCCCTTACAAAAACTACCCAGACAAATTATTCCTTGTCCCAGGGGACGCCATCGGCTTTGGGCGCGTGGGCTTTGCCGATCAGTCCGGCAAGTACAATGATTGTGACCGCGTAGGGAACCATTTGCAGGAACTGCGGCGGCACTTGCACGCCGAGGAATTGAAAACGCTGACCGAGCGCGTCGGAGAAGCCAAAGAGCAGGCCGCCTGCGAACGCGCCAAAGGGGGTGTAGTTGCCGAAGATCAGGGCGGCGAGAGCGATGAAGCCGCGCCCGGATGTCATCTGGTCATCGAACGCGCCGGTGGTTTCCAGCGTGAACCAGGCCCCGGCGAAGCCAGCGATCAAGCCACCGATAATGACATTCGTCCAGCGGTTGCGGAGGACATTGATGCCGAGGGTATCTGCCGCATGGGGATTTTCACCGACGGCGCGGGTTCGCAAGCCCCAGCGGGTGTAATACATGACGATGTGGGAAACGATCAAGATGATGAACATACCGTAAAAGATGGGCTTGCCGGTGAACAGCACATCACCCAGCAGCGGAATGTCCCTGAGAACGGGGATGGGGATTTGCTGAAGCGTGCCACGTGCAGCTTCAGCATCGACCAGCACGTCGCGGCGGATGAAACTGGTGACGCCAATCGCCAGAATGTTGATAACCGTACCACTGACGACCTGATTGGTCTTGAATTTGAGCGAAAGCCAGGCGTGCAATGCCGCCATGAGTCCACCAGAGAGGATGGCAGCAAAAATACCAACGATCTGGGCGACTCCAGTTGCCGTTCCGCCCTGTGCGACCAGCACATAGGCGATGAAACCGAAGCAGGCACCTGTCAGCATCATGCCTTCAATGGCGATGTTGACGACGCCGGATTTTTCGCACCAAAGGCCAGCGATTGCACCGAGGATGATGGGTGTGGAGAGGCGCAGGCTCTCCTGCAACATGACCGTGACGTTGGTGCGGCCACCCGCGGCGATGATGATCAGCACTGTGGGGATGATGAGGATACCATTGAGGATAAGCCAGGAAAATTTCAGGCGTCTGAGGGCGGGATTGGGGAGCAGTCCGACGATTCCGCCAGCGATGTAGAGCAGGGCAACAATGATGGCGAAGGGCAGAGTCGGCACCCGGAGTCCCTGTGTTCCGGCGCGGTCGAAGGTGAGCAGGGTCGTCGTTTCTCCGGTGACATTCTGCGGGACGGAAATCAGAATCCACAGACCCACCAGGATGAAGACGATTGAGAAAATGCCAACACGAGTCACTTTAAAGTTGTCGCGCCAGGTGCGCGGTGCTTCTGCGGCTGGCGATAGTGTTTGTGCAGTCATGGTTTAGCCCCAGCCTTTCGAGGCGAACAAGGCCGCTTCTTTTTCTTCATCGGTCGCTTCTGGCACACGCCAGAGGAAGCGGATGATGGCATCGGCGGCGACGAACATGATGATAAGCGCCTGAATGATCTTCACCAGGTCGATGGAAATCTGGGCGCGGGTTTGCATCAGGCCTGCACCCGATAGGAGCGCACCCCAGAGCAGCCCTGCCGGAATCATATTACGGGGATTAGTGCGAGCGAGCAGTGCGACGGCGATAGCATCAAAGCCGACACCGCCGAAAAATCCGGGCTGCATGTTGAACTGGACACCCGCAACTTCGATGGCCCCGGCTAAACCGGCGAGCGCACCGCTTAGTGCCATCGCCAGCATAATGTTGAGTTCAACATTCATGCCAGAGTAACGAGCAGCATCCGGGTTAGCGCCGACAGTACGAAGCTCAAAACCGGGCGTGGTTCGATCGAGAAACCAGCCGGTAAACCAGACAGCGGCAATCATGATGAGCAGTCCAATGTGGAGCGAACCTCGCACGCTAATCCAGCCGAGGAAAAAGCCTGCTATGCCAACGAGGACGGCATTGACGATGGGGCGGATGGCAGCGGTTGGATTTTGTTGAATGGCGCTGCGGCGTCCCCAGAGGCCTAAGACCAGCATAAGCAGGGCGGCGACTATGAACCAGACTGGTGCGATGGTATTGAAGGTTGGCAGTTTAGCTGTGTCCAGCACATAGGGTGTACGAGGGACGCTGGCGGTTACATCAAGCAGGATGACGGGGTTGGTGGATTTAATGAGCCAGTCCACCAGCAGAATAGCGATGAAGTTCAACATGATGGTGTTGATGACTTCATGTGCGCCGGTGTAGGCTTTGAGTGCACCGGGTATCGCGCCCCAGAGCAGACCGCCAACAATGCCTGCGATGACGATCAAGGGGATGTGAGCAATCGGCGGAAGAGGCGAAAAGTGGCGAGAAACCGACCCAGGCCGCCAGTGTGCCACCGGCGTAAAGCTGACCTTCCGCGCCAATATTGAACAGACCGGCCTTGAAACCGAGGGCGACAGCTAATCCGGCGATGATAAAGGGAATGGAGCGCACCAGCATGTTTTCCAGATTGGCAGGCAGGAAAAGGAGGGCGCTGTTACCGAGGCGCAGGTAAGCCGCATCGGGCTTGTCATCGGTGGGGTCATCCGGTGTGCGGTTGTTGTTGTAGATGATACCTGCCGGAGCAGCGGCGCGAGTGAATAAAATCTGGTTATTGGGGCGCAGGACAACCAGTGCATTTTGCAGAAGTGGTTCCAATTCTTCATTGAGCGCGAGGGCAGCATTTTCGCTGGTGAGCAGTTGAGCATCATAAAGGTCACGCACGAGGCGAAGCTGGCTGGAAAGCGCTGCCGGATCGAGAATGCCAAGTGATTGAAGTGCAGCAGCGAAAGCGGCTCGTTCACGCATGTTGGCCGCAGTACCTCTGGCGATAGCGATGATGTCTGCTGCTTCGGGCGATGTTGAGGTGAGTTCAAGGCTGTCAAGGACAACTGCCTGCTCGGCCACCCGCTGCATTTTGACAAGACCTTCGTCGTCGATGATTTTCGCATAGACAATGATGTCTTCATCTGAAATTTCCACAGCAGCCGGAACCGCAGTTTCAAGAGCGGTACGGGCGGCGGCGGCAAGCATCGTGCCATCAGCCGCAGCAGCAATCAGCGCTTCGGCCTGGTCGCGTTCAAGTTCAGCCAGTCCATTCAGGAGCGGAGTCATCGCCAGCAGGGTTTCATCCCCAATTGCGGCAATGTCGTCTATGCGCCCTCCGAGTTCATCAATTTCTTCGTCAGTCAGATCATCTAATTTCGAGAATGTTTCATAGTAGCGAAGGGCATTTTCCAGGCCGAGGGAGGCGACATCACCAGCGGTACGGGCGGCCTGATTGACCTGTCGGGGCGAAAATTCGCCACTGCTGGCGAAGGTTTGAGCAAGATTCAAATTGTTAGCTGTCATGACATTGTTGATGACGATGCCAAGAGAACCCTCAACCAGAGCGCTGTAGGCCGTGCCCGTTTTATTCAATTCCGCGCCAATATCCACAGAGCCAACACGGATAAAAGTGGAAAGCATCATGAATAACATGCTGATGATGAGGGCGGTGATAACGGCGAAAACCGGCACCAGGCGAGGTGAAATTCGGCGCCAATGACGTGCTGCCGGGGCGAGTGCTTCCGGGCCCCGCAGTGTTCCTTCAGCCATGAGCGGCTACCTTTTCTGCGTCGCGTTCGCGCTTGATGCCCGCCATGAGCAGGCCAACGTTTTCACGGGTCGCCTCTGCTGCGGGGAGTGTGTCGATAATTTTACCGGCGTACATGACAGAAATACGATCCGAAAGAGAGAAAATTTCATCTAATTCTGTGGAGACAAGCAGGACGGCCATGCCTTCGTCACGCATTCGCACAATCTGTTTATGAATGAACTCAATGGAACCGACATCGAGGCCTCGTGTGGGCTGGGCGGCGATGAGCAGGTGACTCTTACGCGAAAATTCGCGGGCGACGATGGTTTTCTGCTGGTTGCCACCGGAAAGCGTGCCAATGTTGGCGAAGATACTGGGCGTGCGAACATCGTATTTTTTCACCAGTTGGTGAGCATTTTCTTCTTTGGCCTGCTCGTTCGCTAATATACCAATAGAGAAGGGGCCAATGTAGTAGGTTTGCAGAACCAGATTATCCTTGATAGGGAAGGTGGCAACCATGCCGTTTTTCTGCCGATCTTCGGGAACATGGGCAATGCCTGCTTCGGTCATACGGCGGGGGCGCGCACCGGTAACATCCTGATAGTCGAGCAGAATGTGGCCGCTTTCGACTTTGCGAAGGCCGGTGATGGCTTCAACAAGTTCGGTTTGTCCGTTGCCCTGCACACCAGCGATACCGAGGATTTCGCCGCCGCGCACTTCCAGCGAAAGGTGGTCGATGGCAAGCAGTTTTCGATCATCGCGAATGCAGAGGTCATTAATCGTCAGGATAGGCTCTCCGAGAAGCGCTTCGCCTTTTTCCACATGCAAGAGGACACTGCGTCCTACCATCATGGAAGCGAGGGATTCCTCCGTCGATTGTTTCGGGTCGGCCTGCCCGACGACCTTGCCGAGCCGCAGGACCGTGACCTGATCGCAGATTTCCAGGACTTCTTTGAGCTTGTGAGAGATGAAAATGATGCTGACGCCGCGATCCAGCAGCGTTCGCATAATATTGAACAAACCCTCGGTTTCCTGGGGTGTCAGTACGGCGGAAGGTTCATCAAGAATGAGGATGTCGCACTTGCGATAAAGCGCTTTGATGATTTCGACGCGCTGCTGGATGCCGACAGACAAATCCTGTACCAGCGCATCCGGGTCAACATCCAGACCAAACTGTCTGGAAATCTCGATAATGCGGTTGCGGGCGGTGCGGCGGTCGAGGAACGGGCCACGCACGGATTCGTTACCGAGCATAATATTTTCAGTGACAGTCAGCACAGGAACAAGCTGAAAATGCTGATGCACCATGCCGATGCCGAGGGCGATGGCATCGTTGGGGTCTTTGATGTGAACGGACTTGCCATTAACAAGAATTTCCCCTTCGTCTGGCTGGTAGAGGCCGTAGATGAGATTCATGAGGGTGCTTTTGCCCGCGCCGTTTTCACCGAGCAGCCCCAGCACCTGGCCTTTATACAATGTTAGATCAATATGGTCGTTAGCAAGGACGCCGGGAAAACGCTTGGTTAAACCACGCACTTCCAGCACCGCAGGGGGCGATTCTGCCATCGATATGCCTCTTAAAAGATTGGCTCAAAACCTGCCGAATTTAGCGGCACAGTATAACCGTAATTGTTCAGCTTGGAAACAAACTGTTATCTAAAGCCAGGGCTGGATTTTCAGGTAGAAGTAACAGGTCGTGAAGGAAGAAGGGCATACGAGCCGAGCACCCGGCCTGGCCTTTATAGGGTTATGGGGCAGCAGCAGCGGACTGAAGTGCGGCGAGAATTCTGGACAACCCAATAGAGGAGTATCATAAACGAAAGGGAGACCAGAAATCATGGCAAAACGACGCACCTTCACGCCAGACTTCAAATTGGATGCGGTGCTGGACATGGTGCGCGGCGAAAGAACGGTGGCGCAAATCTGTCGTGAGCGCAACATCACCGAATCGCTGCTGTACAAATGGCGCGATGCCTTCTTCGAGCGTGCCCCTCATCTGTTTGCTTGATCAGCGCAGCAGTGGCAATGGCAGTGATCCACAGGCTGAATGCATTGCTGAGTTACAGTGGATTGAGGGCAGGATGACGATGGAAAATTGAAGTGATAAAAAAGGTACACAGCCTGTTGATTTCAATGTCGTAGCCAAACGGATGCTCATCGGGCAACTGTGGATGGTTAGAGGACTTCGAGCTGGGCTTCGGCGGCGCGGGCGGCGTCATCCACCATGCCGAGGCGGGTAAAGATAATCATGGCGTGCTGGAGCTTACGGGCAGCGGTCATGCGGCGGCCACGACGGGCGAGACTGCGCGCCTGGGCGAACATGGTGCGGGCCATTTCGCCCTCGGCATTGATTTCACGGAAAGCATCATTGGCGGCAGTGTAATAGGTATCCGGGTCGGGGTCAAAGCCATTTTCGGGCGGGTTTTCGCGCATGGTCAGCACTTCGGCGACGGCGCGGTTGGCAAAACCACGCGCCAATGGTTTTGGGGTGGAGGCTGCGATGGTATGCGACTGCTGCGCTTCGTTCCAGGCTGAGTCAATATCCCCTGTTCGCAAATGGAGAGAGGCCAGCGCCATCAGAATTTCACAGTGGAGTTCGGTGCGCTCATCGGAATCAGGCGGAAATTCCAGCGTAATATGATAGGCCGCTTCGAGATCAACCCGCGCAGCCTGCAACTGTCCCATGCTGAGGAGCATCTGACCTTTGTTGCCGAGGGCATAGGCCATATTGGAGCGGTCGCCGAGTTCCTCTGACATGTCATAAGCGCGTTCAAAAAGGGCGCGAGCGCGATTGAAATCCCCTTTATAGCGATAGACTTCACCCATATTAAGATCACAGATAGCGATCCGAAGGCGGTTGCCAACTTCGGAAAAGAGGGCACGCGAACGCTCGTAATGGTGAATACTGGTGTTGAGGTTGCCGATGTAGGATTGCACAACACCGAGAATTTGTTCGATACGCCCCTGATTGGCGAGATGGCCGCTGCGCTGTGCTTCCTGATTGAGTTGCGCCATTCCGGCTAAGGTATTTTCAAGCGGGAGTTCACCATTTTGCCAGCGGTGCAGAAGGTCAATGGAACGTTGATAAAAGTCAGGTGTTGGGTCAACATCCTGAATAACAGGCGAGTGATTCAAATCAAACTCCGTAAGTAAGGCTGCAATATGTTTTGTTGTTCATTATAGGCGTTCAGTCAGAACGTTACCATTGAGGAAAATCGTCCAAATTAACGCCTAAGCGTGTATAATTCCCGCCCGTCGAACAACACCAACTCTATGAGGTCAATCATGTCCCAGTCCCGTTTACAAGAACTCCGCTCTGAAGTGGACGACATCAACCTGCAAATTCTGGAACTGCTGAACAAACGCGCCAGCACGGTTTCCGAAATTGGTAAGGTGCTGGCGCAGCTAGGGTCATCGTTTTACGATCCACAGCGCGAAGCCTATATGCTGGAGCAAATTGAGCGCAGCAATAAAGGCCCGTTCAGCAACGAAACCATCAAGGCACTGTTTCGTGAGGTTTTCCGGGCGTCGATGGCGCTGGAAGAAAAAGAAGCGCGGGCGAAAATACTGGTGCAGCGCAAATCAGCGGATGAAAACACCGTCATCACGATGCCTGACGGTGTGACGAAGATCGGCAACGGGGCGTTCGCGCTGATTGCCGGGTCATGCGCGGTGGAAAGTTATGAGCAGATGGATACAGTCGCGGCAGCGCTGGCTGAACGGGGTGTGAAGTTCATGCGGGGGATGGCGTACAAACCGCGCACGTCACCCTATGATTATCAGGGCATGGGCGAAGAAGGGCTAAAAATTGCCCGGCAGGTAGCGAATAAATATGGCATGTATGTGGTCAGTGAGATCATGGACAAAAGCCAGATTGAGATGATGTCGGATTATGTGGATGTATTCTGGGTTGGGGCACGCAACGTCCAGAACAGCTTTTTGCTGAAGGCGCTGGGCAAAATCCGGCAGCCGATTATCCTGAAAAATGGCCTTGCCACAACGCTGGAAGAATTCCTGTACGCGGCGGAATATATTGTGAGCAGCGGTAACCCGAATGTGATTTTGATGGCACGCGGCATTCGCACTTATGAAAAATGGACGCGGAATACGCTCGACCTGGGCGCGATTGCGGTGCTGAAAATGGAGTCACATCTGCCGGTGGTAGTGGATATTTCACATTCAGCAGGACGGCGGGATATTGCCATTCCGATGGCGCGGGCAGCGAAAGCCAGTGGCGCGGACGGGCTGATGGTCGAAGTTCACCCGAATCCGCCAGTGGCGATGAGCGATGCCAAGCAGCAGCTTTTCATCCCGCAATTTCATGAGTTGATGGACGCAGTGGATAAGTTGCAGGTGTGATGCAACAAAACAGGGTGGAGCAATCGCCTCCACCCTGTTTTTAGTGTTTCCCACGTCGGAGTGTGCTACCCTCGACTCCAACCACGGCGACGAGAGTGGCAACTGCTGATGTGAAAAATCAGGGGATGAGAACGGTGTCGATAACGTGGATGACACCGTTGGTAGCCTGAATGTCCGTCAGTAGAATTTTGATGTTGTCATTCAGGAAAACGCCATCTTCGGTAACATTGACGCTAACGACACCATTGAGGGTATTGAGCGATGACTGGCTGACGACATCCGAAGCCAGCGCTTTGCCGCCAACGACATGGTAAAGCAGGATACTGGTGAGCAGGTCTGTGTCTGCCAGAACCGCCTCAAGCGTACCCGCTGGGAGTTTAGCAAAAGCCTCATCTGTAGGGGCGAAGACGGTAAACTGACCTTCGCCATTGAGCGTGTCAACCAAGCCAGCAGCCTGAAGCGCAGCTACAAGGGTGTCAAACCGGCCATCCCCGGCGGCAATGGCGGCAATTGTCTGAGTGCCGATTACCTTGTCGATGAGCGGGGACACCGTGCCGAGATCAACCGCCGCCAGGGCAACCTGGGGATCAGCAAGAACATTGGTGGCCGCCACGAAGTAATAAGTCTGATTTTCCAGAACGGTGCCAGCAAGGTTAATCACAACCGGGCTGGTTGCACCCGCAGGGACAACGGCCAGATTGTAAGCGCCGCTGGGGACGGTAACGGTGGCACTGTCACCAAAGGATAGGTTAGCGATAACAGGCGTGCCATCGGGCAGAATGACATCTACCGCAGGCGCATCTTCAATACCATGAAAGACGGTGACACGCGATTCGCCCGCATCCAGGGGGCGATAGTTCTCCGCCACAGTCGCGGCAGTCAACGTGCCAGCTTCGAGCGAACCGATGGCGGCGACTGTAACCCAGGCGTTCGCACGAAGGTTGAAGCGAGCCGGGCCGATGGCGGCGGCTTCGATACCCGCACCGGCAGGGGCGACGGCGATTTCGTAGCTGCCTGCCGGGAGTTCGACCCAACCGGAAATATTACCGAAATTCAATATCTGGATGCCGCTGGATTCGCCATTGACGAATACTTCTACGGCAGGGGTATCAGGCGAGAAATGGGCCACACGAATGTGGGTGGTGGCGACGGAGGCCGCTGCCGGGAGCATCCCAACAAGCAGCACAAGGGCGAGAACCGCCACAATCAATTTTCCTTTGGAGAACTTCATTTTCCCAATCCTTTTCTATTCATTACGGTAAAGGTCAAGACAGCAACAAAATTAAGCGAGAAAAATGTGAAAAAAATATGGAGACGATTAAACGGGCATTAAATGGGCAGGGCGTTTAGTATTCTCTCATTCAATAGCCGAGTAGTTTTCAGAGATTTTTAGCTAATCGTTAAAGAACTCAGACATTCATGAGAGCAGTTGCGCTTTACAATGAGCATTACATGACGCAATTGTTTTGGGGATGCTGTGATGAACCGCTTCCGCGAACCTGTCAACGGATTTACCCATCTGGCCGGGGCAATTCTGGCAGCATTTGGTCTTGTCTGGCTGGTCATCATGACGCGGGAAGATACCACAAAAATGATGATGGCTGCTGTGTATGGCGTGAGTATGATTGCGCTGTATCTGGCGAGTGCGACGTTTCATCTGACCAAAGCATCTGAAAAAGTGCTGCTATGGCTGCGGCGGTTTGACCACGCGGCGATTTATGGCATGATTGCCGGGACATATACGCCCATTCTGTATACGATGCTGGATGGCGGGTGGCGCTGGGGGATGCTGGCGCTGATCTGGGGAATGGCAGGGCTGGGAGCCATTTACAAGCTATTTTTCCTGCGACACGGCGGCTGGTTTTCGTTGATTTTCTATGTATTGATGGGATGGATAGGCGTGATCGCACTACCGCAGGCCGCGCCGAATTTGACAGCGATTTTTATCGCGCTGATGGTGGCGGGTGGCTCACTTTATATGCTGGGGGCAGTGATTTTCGGAATCCAAAAGCCCAATTTTCATCCCCATTTTGGTCATCACGAAATCTGGCATCTGTGTGTTCTGGGTGGAAGTGCACTGCATTTTGCGGCGATTTTGCTGCACATTGGGCATTAACCACGAGCATCGCCACCAAATGACGGATGAAAAGCCTGCTTTACATCTCTTTTGAGTTTTTGCTGCTATGTCTGCGCAAGCTTACTCAGGTTTAGATATACTTCCCAAAAAGTATTGGATATTTGAATATGGAGATGTTACATGGCTGAATTTGTCATCCTGCAACAGCGGGATAGTCTCGTTGAAATTGTGCTTAACCGGGTCGAGAAGCGTAACGCGATTAACTGGCCGATGATGGTAGAACTGGCGGAGGCAGTGCAGGCGGCAGAGAAACTGCAAGGGGCACGTGCGGTGCTGGTGCGGGGGGACGGGAGCGGGTTTTCCGCCGGCATTGATCTGATGGGATTCAGCGAAGTAGCAGCAGCGCATGGCGATAACTGGCGTGAGAATTTGTTTCCAGTGACGGCAGGGTTTCAGTCCAGTGTGACGGCGTTCGAGCGGTGTTCGCTGCCGACGATTGCGCTGCTGCATGGTTACTGTCTGGGGTTGGGCTTTGAACTGGCGCTGGCGTGTGATTTTCGTATCGTCGCAACTGGCACCAAAATGGCACTGCCGGAGTCGCGGTTGGGCATCATACCTGATGTGGGTGGGACAACACGGCTGACACGGCTGGCCGGGCCAGCACGGGCAAAAGAACTCATTATGACCGGTCGCACGATTGATTTGAATGATGCTGAACGCTGGGGCATCGTTAATTATGTGGTTGGGCCGGATGATCTGCTGTTGAAGGGCGAGTCGCTGGCAGCGGAGATCGCGCAGGCTGCGCCGCTGGCGGTGAGCTATGCCAAGCGGGTAATCGACAATCTGGCGGACATTGAGCGTGGATTGCAGATGGAAGCATGGGCGCAGAGCTATCTGATGCGGACGCAGGATTTTGAGAGCGGAGCGCAGGCGATGCTGACAAAGCAGGTGCCAGTATGGCAGGGGAAGTAGTGGGCGATACATGACGACTCATGATCGTGAAGGATTGATGGTTGAGAAAAGGGCATGATTACTTCATGGAAAATGTTTATCAGGATGGATTTTGAGTGAATAAGGAAGGATGTAACTTGTCAGGCGGAGTGGCTAGGATTATCATACGGGCGGGGTGGGGGCAACATGGTTGATTATGATAAGAGGTTGATTGCAGTATGCCTGACCTGAACCCAAACAACGAGCCGCCGATTGATCCACTGGCGGATACTAATCCTTCCCTGACAATGCGTCCGGTAGAGGTGGATAACAGGCCAACAGATCAATGGCAGCGTCGGGCTGGTTTTCTGAGTTTGCTGATCGCTGCCGGATTAACTGCTGCGACGACACTGCTGCTGATTTCGCCGTCGGATACATCTCCGATGCCCAATATACCACCGGAGAGTTTTGAAACGACGGTGACACCTTTTCCGACGAATGAGCCGCAGCCAACGAACATTGTGCAGCAGGTAGACCCGAATTTAATCCCGACGCTGCCGCCAGACGTACTTGCTTCGCTGCTTAGTATGCCTGTGGTGGCAGCTTCCAATAATGGAATCAGTGTGGTACGGGATATTTATAACCCGTTCACAATCATCCCTGACAGGCCGCGCAGTGAAGTCATCCAATATACAGCAGTACAGGGCGATACGATTTATTCGATTGCAGAACGCTTTGGGTTGCAACCTGTGTCGATTGGCTGGTCGAATCCACGTCGTTATATTCAGGTGCTGCGACCTGGGGATGTGCTGAATATTCCACCGGTGGAGGGGATTTATCATCAGGTGGTAGGCAGCCGGACGATTGCAGAAATTGCGTCGGATTACCGGGGGAGTGACCCCTATGTCATCATCGATTCAGAATACAACGATTTGTTTGGAACACCCCCCGATACTATTCTGCCAAGCGGGACATGGATATTTGTCCCCGGCGGGCGGGCAGAAGACATTACCTGGAATCCGGGCGTGCAGGTAGAGCAGGAAGGGCCGCGCCGAGGCTATGTGTCGGTGTTCGCGCCGGGCGACCCCGGAAGCTGCGGTAATGTGAATAACCCCGGCGGCGGTGCTGGTTGGTCTAATCCGCTGCCGAGCGGAACCTGGATGCGCGGGTTCGACGGTATCCACACGGGAGTTGATCTGGCCGCACCAATAGGAACGCCGATACAGGCAGCAAACAGCGGTGCCGTGATTTTCGCTGGATGGAATTCATGGGGATATGGGAACACCGTAGTACTGGCGCATGGGCCTTTCCTGACACTGTACGGTCACATGAATAGTATCAGTGTGGGCTGTGGTCAACTGGTGTCGGTTGGGCAGTCAGTCGGGACTGTTGGCAGCACAGGCAATTCTTCCGGGCCGCATCTGCACTTTGAAATCCGCAATGGGGATACACCGAGCGACCCATCGGCGACGATTGGGTTCTAAGCACTTGAAACTGGGGTGGAGCTGTGTCTCCATCCCTGTTCACTAATACTTTCCCTGGATTCAGCGACAAGGATTTTTATGATTAAAATGATGGCACTAATCGTAATCATGGCACTAAGCTGTTTTGTGGCCTTCGCACAGGATGCGCCTACGCCTGAAGTTGTAGAATTAGCTGCATCAGATGGTGCGACGCTGGCTGGAGATTATTATCCGGCTGAAGGTGAGGCGCGTCCGGCGGTTTTACTGCTGCATCAAAACTCCAGCAGCCGGGCGGCATGGGCGCCGCTGGTTTCGCCGCTGTTAGCGGCTGGATATGATGTGCTGGCGGTGGATTTGCGCGGATTTGGGGACAGCGGCAGAACGACGAATTGGGCGCTGGCGCAGGAGGATGTAACGGGATGGCTGGACTGGCTGCGCGGTCAGGAAGGTGTGCGACCGGAGGCGGTTTCGATAGTGGGCGCGAGTATTGGTTCGAATCTGGCGCTGATTGGCTGTGCTGATGATGAGGCGTGCGTAACGGCTGTGGCGCTATCGCCAGGGTTGAATTACTTTAATGTTATGCCGGAAACGGCGGTCACAGAAGGTTTGCGAGAACGTTCGGCACTACTGATAGCAGCGCAGGCAGATCGTGAAAGCTCAACGGCTGTTAAGCAAATGGCAACGAATGCCAGAGGCGAAATCGGCCTGCAATTATTCACAGGTAGTACACACGGCACGAGCATGTTGAGTTCGCCCAAGCTGCGTGATCGTGTGATTGAATTGATTGTTGACTGGTTGGATATACATACGCCAGAAGCAGCGACTTAAGGCTTACTGATGAACGTGATAGAATAGTTTAGGTTAAATATAGGGCGAGCCTGTGATACCAGACTCGCCTTTTTTATACACAGGGTGATTATGTTAACGGTTGCCGAGGCGCTAAAATTAGAGCAATTTGCCGGGGCGCAGATTGTCGCCGGGAGAGCCGGTCTGAACCGCGCTGTTTCGTGGGTGCATGTCGCCAGCGGGCCGGATGCGCCGCAGTGGGTGAACGGCGGTGAACTGGTGCTGACGGTGGCACGCAACCTGCCGCCAACGGCGGAGGAACAGTGCCAGTATGTGCAGGAGATGGCTGATAAAGGTGTGGTCGGCCTGGCACTGACGGTGGGACGGGTGATTGACCAGACACCCGATTATTTGCGTGAAGTGGCTGACCGGAATGGATTTCCGCTGATCGAAGTTTCGTATCAGGCCAGGTTTATTGACATCGCTAAAGCAACGAATGAACGAATCGCTGAAGAAAACATGGCGATGGTGACTGGTGCGCTGAATATCCAGCAGGTTTTAACGCAAATTGTGTTGGATGGCGGCGATTTAAAGCATCTTGCCACACGGCTGGCGGGGTTGCTGGGACAGTCGATCAGTATTGAAAATGACCGCTTTGAAATTCTTGCCAGCGCCAATGTCGCAGAGGTGGATGAAGCGCGGCGGTTCACTGTCAGCGAAGGGCGTACCGATCCACGCCTGGTTCAGGCACTTGAAGTACGAGGGATCATCGACCAGCTCAAGCGGACACTGCGCCCGGTTCACATCCCGGCTATACCTGATGTCGGCCTGGAACTGGAGCGTATCCTTGCCCCGATTGTGGTGCATGGTGATATTTATGGCTATGTGTGGATTATCGCACATGACCGACCTTTGACTCAGCTTGACAGCATAGCGATCAGCATCGGGGCGACAGTAGCAGCGCTGGTGCTACTGTATCAGGAGTCATCACAGAATGCAGAGGCTTCGCTCAAAGGTAGTTTACTATCTCAGCTCATCCAGAGCGAGGCGGGGCGTGAGGCAGTGCTAACCGATCAGGCACTGCGCTATGGAGTTGATCTGACACAGCCATTTATGATGCTTCTGGTGGAGGCGGCTGACCGCAGCACCCAACGGCTTTTGCAACTTTACCGGCGGACAAACCGCCTGGCAACCATGCATGCCTGGGCGGCGGTAGTGGGACAGTTTGCCGGACAAGTCGTGGTACTGGCGCAGGCGGATGAAAATCTGCCGGTGTTAATCGATCAAATTCGGGCAGAAGGCGGACAGGGTTTGCGTATAGGTGTGAGCGGAACGCATCGCGGGGCTGAAGCAGTGGGCGCGGCACATCAGGAATGCCGCGAGGTGCTGCATATCACTCGGCGGATGGGTGACGCTTCGGCTGCGGTATTTTTCGACGATTTGGGCTATATCCATGCACTGTACCGGGCGGGAATCGGCAGTCTGGAAACGAACCCTTATGTTCCAGTGGTACGGCGGCTTTTTACGGAAAATCAATCTGATCTGTTTAATACGCTGGAAAAATATCTGGACAGCGGCGGAAATGGGGTTCAGGCGGCAGAAACGCTGCATATTCACCGCAGCACGCTGAATTACCGGCTTGACCGGATTGAGGAAATTTGTGGCATTAAGCTATCTAATCCGCTGATACGAACCAACTTACAGGTGGCGTTAAAGCTGCTGCGATTGTTTGATGAGGGCGATTTTTTGAGCAGAGTTTGATTTTCAGAGAAGGGGTTTGCGGGTATACTTACCCTTCGATCAATTGTTACTCATATAAAGGAGCAAAACACATGGCGCTTCGTAATGCAGAAGCTGTTTGGAAGGGAACGCTGCGAGAAGGTGAAGGCACAGTCAAGGCTGGCAGCGGAACATTCGACCTGCCTTACAGCTTCAAATCGCGGTTTGAAGAAGAAGGAGGCAAGTCTAACCCGGAAGAACTGGTCGGCGCGGCGCACGCAGGCTGCTACGCTATGTTTCTTGCGGCACAGTTAACGACTGCCGGTTTCACACCGACGCAGGTTTACGCGAAAGCCGATGTGTCGCTGGGGCGGGATGACAAAGGCCCGCTGATCGAGGGTATTGTCCTGACAGTTGAAGCCCAGGTTCCCGGCGTTAGCCAGGAACAATTCGATGAACTGGCGCAAAAGTCGAAAGAAGGCTGCCCGATTTCGAGGGCACTCGCCAGCGTACCGATTACACTGAATGCGACACTGTTGGCGTAAGGCGAGCGTCGTTTTAGCTGATGATGTGAGAAGAGGTTGCCAACGGGCTGCCTCTTTTTATCGAAAAAACGCCGTAAAACCCCAACCTTTAGGTTAGGGGATATAAGGC
>CAYUTY010000036.1:55000-59324 GCA_964447795.1 uncultured Anaerolineaceae bacterium | reverse complement strand
GCGGTGGCAGTGGTGATGTGTTTTTAAGTTTCTGCCGCCACCAGGCGGCGATTGGCGGCGATGGTGAAATGGTGAAAATGGTGAAAATGAGAATCGGACATTTTTATCATTTGAGTCGATAGTCGATAGTCAGTAGTTGCTAGTCACTAGAGGCTGTTATGAACTCTGTTCGCCTGAGTTCAGCCCTCACCCTAAATCCCTCTCCCTCAGGGCGAGGGACTTGAAATCAATTTCGAGTTTGCTATCCTATTTCCCTCGGCTAGACGTGCATAACACGCTCTAGTTGCCAGGTAAAGGTAAAGGGTTTAAAGACAGGGACACAGCGCTATAGAAACAGTATAAGCGGGAAATGAGGGCAAAAGTGAAACATTTGTCATGACATTTGTTTCGATTTTGAGGGGAAAGCAGGGATGAGTTATGGGTAATGAGTAACGAGTTATGAGGGATGCGAATGGGGTGACGGTTGATTTTTGGTAACAGCGGTTGCACACAGGCGTGGTGACAGAGTATATATATGGAAGCACGCTGCCGGAGGTTGATCCTGCAGAAGCCGCCGCAGGCTAAAGCCATGCGGCTACGTGTTCCGGCGGGAAGCGCACTGAAGGCGCTCTGACCCGCCGGGAAATAGCTACGTCGTGAATGACGGATTCAGCAGCGATTTACGGATAGCTATTAAAGAGGGCGCTGCTCCGCCCCAAGATGCCGTGACCCTGTGTATGATGAGGATGACCGATGCCTGCGATTAAGCCTGATTCGCCCGCCATCGCCCGCTATTACCAGATGTTGAAAACCGCCGAGGGGCAGGAGGCGCTGCACGAGGGCAACGTCCGCAATGCGTTTGAGGGTTTGCTGCGGGAGACGGCGCGGGAGGCGAAGAAGTGGGAACTGGTGACGGAGCAAAGCGAACGGCGGGGCGGCAACCTGCTGCGGTTCGACGGTGTGCTGCGCGACCAGTGGCGTTTGCCGCACGGCTATTGGGAGGCGAAAGACACCCGCGACGACCTCGACACCGAAATCCGCAAGAAGCGCGACCGGGGCTACCCGCTGACGAACATCATCTTCGAGGACACGCGCGAGGCGGCGCTGTACCAGGATAATGACCTGATCGCGCGGATTGACCTGCGCCAGCCGGACAAACTGGCCGACCTGCTGACGCGCTTCTTCAGCCACGACATCCCGCCCTTTAGCAAGTTCGAGGAAGCGGTCACCTACTTCAAAGGTGTGATACCGGACATCGCGGGCGGTTTGAAAGCACGCATCGAGGCGGCGCACAAGGACAACCGCAAATTTGAAGCGGCCTACACGCAGTTCATGGAATTGTGCCGCGCCTCGCTCAACCCGAACATCGCCCCGGCGGCGGTCGATGAAATGCTGATTCAGCACATGCTGACAGCGCGTTTGATCGGCAAAATTTTCACCGAAGGATTCGCCCAGCGCAATGTGATCGCCGCCGAAATCGAAAAGGTGATCGGCGCGTTGACCAGCGCCCACTTCAACCCCAGGGAATTTCTGGGGGCGCTGGATCGCTTTTACACCGCCATCGAGGAGGCAGCGGAAAAGCTGGCGGATTACGGCGGGAAACAAACGTTCATCAATACGGTTTACGAACGCTTCTTCCAGGGTTACAGCGTCAAGATCGCGGACACGCACGGCATCGTTTACACGCCGCAGCCGATTGTCGATTTTATGTGCGCGGCGGTGGAAGAAGTGCTGGAAAAAGAGTTCGGCAAAAAGCTGGGCGACAAGGATGTGTACGTGATCGACCCGGCGACGGGGACGGGCAACTTCGCTGTCAACCTGCTGCGGCGGGCTTACGAGCGCAACCCACGCGGGTTCGAGCGCTTTTACAAGGAGCAGTTGTTCGCCAACGAGGTGATGCTGATGCCGTACTACATCGCCTCGCTGAACATCGAACACGAATATTTCGAGCGGACAGGGAAATATGAACCGTTCGAGGGCGTGTGCTTCGTGGATACGCTCGATCTGGCGGAAGGTTCGCAGATGAGCTTCAGCTTCATGACCGAGAAAAACAGCGAACGAGTGGAGCGGCAGAAAAAAGCGCCGATCACGGTCATCATCGGCAACCCGCCGTATAACGTCGGCCAACTGAACGAGAACGATAACAACAAAAACCGCAAGTATCCGGTGGTCGATAAGCGAGTAGCGGATACTTATGCGAAAGACTCTAAAGCCACGCTGAAAATGCAGCTTTACGATCCCTACGTCAAGTTCTTTCGCTGGGCGGTTGACCGGCTGGGAGATCGAGATGGCATCATCTGCTACGTCAGCAACAACAGCTTCATCGACCAGATTGCTTTCGATGGGATGCGGAAACACCTGCTGCAAGATTTTACTGAGATTTATCATCTCGATTTGCACGGCAACGTGCGCCAGAACCCGAAACTGAGCGGCACGACGCATAACGTCTTCGGGATTCAGGTGGGCGTGGGGGTGACGGTGGCGGTGCGGCGGCGAACCCTTGATACAATCCTCACCCTAAATCCCTCTCCCTCAGGGAGAGGGACTTTAAATGCCGATGGTGGACTGTCAGCTTCCGAACAGGGGACTTTGAATACAGATGGTGGACTGTCAGCTTCCGAACAGGGGACTTTGAATGCAGACGGGGAACTGCCGCCTCTTGACTCCCCTCGCCCTGAGGGAGAGGGGCCGGGGGTGAGGGTTTCTGACGAGGCTGTTTACCGCGCCCGTGCTGCGGAGGTGATGGTGCAAATCGCGCGTGACCTGCGCCAGCGGGAGACGCCCGTCGAAAAGCTGCTGTGGGAATGTTTGCGCAACCGGCGGCTGGACGGCCTGAAATTTCGCCGCCAGCACCCTATTGAAAACAATGCCTACATTGTCGATTTCCTGTGTTACGAGGCGCGGCTGGTGGTCGAACTGGACGGCAGCATTCACGAAAACCAGCAGGAAGATGACGCCATCCGGCAGGCCAACATTGAAGCATTGGGCTACCGGGTGCTGCGCTTCACAAATGAGGTTATTCAAGATGATCTGGAAGGGGTTTTGGTGGCGATCATGCGGGCGGGGAGAACCCTCACCCCCGTTGAAACCCTCACCCCCAACCCCTCTCCCTCAGAAACCCTCACCCCCAACCCCTCTCCCTCAGGGCGAGGGGAGCAAGATAAGGCAGCAGCAGAGCGAGGGGAGCAAGATAAGGCGGCAGCAGGGCGAGGGGCGCGGGCGCGGCTGTTTTACCATCGAGTACCGGAGATGTGGCCGCGGGGGGAAAAGCTGGCTTGGCTGGATGATAACGTGGAACGGATGGGGCGGCAGAATGCGCTGAACAAAGTGGAATGGGATGAACTGACGCCGGATGAGCGCCATACATGGCTTGTACCAGAAAATGCGGTTGAGTTTAAAGACTTTTTACCCATAAAGGCCGAAACACCTGACAGCGGCATTTTTATACTTTCTTCGAATGGAATAAAAACTAATCGAGACATTTATATTTACGATTTCGATGTTTCGGCTTTACGGCAAAGAATGCAGAAATTTGTAAGTGACTACAATGCGGAAGTTGATCGATATAAACGTATCAAAACGACAGTAAAAAACATTGATGATTTTGTTCGATATGATTTGTTCAAATGGGATGGCAGTTTAAAAGAACGTTTACAAAGTCTTCGATATGGCGAATTCGACAAATCCTTATTAAGGAAATCTGTTTATCGGCCATTTACAAATACATATTTGTATTTTGACTGGCTTTTCATTAATCGTGTTTACCAACAAAATCATATTTTTCCCACCATCGAAACCGAGCAGGAAAATCGGATAATTTGGTTAAAAGTCGGCTCGGACTGGCCGATGTTTGCATTAATGGCAGATCGTATTGTTGATTTACTGCCACAAGGTGGCTCCCAATGTTTCCCCTTCTACGTCTACAATGAGGACGGGACGAACCGACGCGAGAACATCACCGAGTGGGCGCTGGCGCAGTTCCGGGCGCAGTATGGGGACGAGTCGATCAGCAAGTGGGACATTTTCTATTACGTCTACGGTCTGCTGCATCATCCGGGGTATCGGGAGCGGTATGCGGATAACCTGAAGCGCTTACTGCCGCGCTTCCCCTTTGTTCCCACCCTCCTACCCTCTCTCCACTTCGTAGTGAGGGGGAGTCAAAGCGGGTTTTGGGCGTTCAGTGAGGCGGGAAAGAAGCTGGCGGATTTGCACCTGAATTACGAAACGGTTGAGCCGTATGAACTGGAATGGGCGACGACGGCTGGCAAGGCGATCAGCTACCGCGTCGAGAAGATGAAGCTGAAAAATGCGGAGCCCCAACCGCCCACCACCGAAACAAGGGACG
>CAYUTY010000036.1:0-54990 GCA_964447795.1 uncultured Anaerolineaceae bacterium | reverse complement strand
AAAAATCCTCACCCCCTAGCCCCCTCTCCACTGCGTAGAGTGGGGGTATCGGAGCGCTCCTACAAGGTGTATGAGGCGGTGGAGGTGAATGATACGCTGACGCTGAAGGGGATTCCGGCGGCGGTTTTCGATTACCGGCTGGGCAACCGCAGCGCCCTCGAATGGGTGATCGACCAGTATCAGGTCAGCACCGATAAACGCAGCGGCATCACGAGCGATCCGAATGGTTACGCGCCGGATAACCCGCGCTACATTGTTGATCTGGTGGAGCGGGTGGTGCACGTCAGCGTCGAGACGGCGGCGATTGTTGAGAGGTTGCAGGCGCTGGCGTTCCGGTGAGGTCAGCGCGGGAGCATCCGCCTGGAGCGGCACACAGGCGGGAAGGCACACAGTCGGGAGCGGCACACAGTCGGGAGCGGCACACAGGCCCTCCCCTACTCAGCCCTTGACCGACCCCTGAAGGAGGGCGGCGATAATCTGGCGCTGGAACAGTATGAAGATGATGAGCGTGGGCAGCAAAATCAGGATTGTGCCAGCGCACAGCAGCGGGACATTGGTGGCATAGTGGCCCTGGAACGCGCCGAGCGCACCCGCTTTTGTTGGCTGTGTGGGGTCTTCTACAAGCTCTTTCTCTATTATAAACTTATTCCACGTCCAGACGTACATGATTTTGCCGAGGGTTGCAATCGGCGCGCGCGCCAGGGGGAGGTGGATGCGCCAGAACAGATCACGTATGGTCGCGCCATCGACACGGGCGGCCTCTGAAATCTCGGTTGGCATGTTGACGAAGTGCGCCCGCATCCAGAACACGGCGAAGGGCATATAGAGGCCAATCAGCGGCAGGACAATGGCGAGGCGGGTGTTGTAGATGCCGAGGGCGCGTTCGAGGTAATAGAGCGGGACAACGATACCGCTGAACGGCAGCGTCAGGCCGAACACGAACAGAAACAACAGCAGACGCGAGCCGGGGATTCGCAGTTGACCGATGGCAAATCCGGCCATAGTTGAGATTATCAGCGAGACAGGCACCACCGCGAGGACAATAAAGGTGCTTGATCCCAGCAGCGCGGTCATATTTGCCACGTTGAAGGCTTCGATAAAGTTACCCCACTGCGGGTTTGCAGGCCAGTCGAAGCCCCTGGGGACTGTCCCTGACGGGTGGAGCGCGGTCATAAAAATGCTGATCAGGGGCAGGATGGTGATAATCATCAGCCCGATGAGAAGTGTCCGCCCTGCCCAGAGTTCTCCCTGACCTATTTTCATGATTCTGACTCCCGGGTGAGACGCTGGATGGGAAGGATGACGACCAGTACCAGGATCATGAGCAACACCGCCAGCGCAGAGGCCGGGCCAATGCGCTGCTCGGTGAAGGCGAGGATGTATATCTGGATACCGGGGACTGCCGTCGAATTGCCCGGCCCGCCCGCTGTTGAAACGTAAACGATGTCGAAAGCGGCCAGCGCGGCGATGACCGTGACGGTGAAACACACGCCGATCTCATGCCGGAGCAGCGGAACCGTAATGCTGATAAATTCCCTGAACCAGCTCGCGCCGTCAATCCGGGCGGATTCATAGAGGGCTGGATCAAGCTTCGTCATGCCGGTTGACAGCAGGACGGTGCAGAATCCGAGCAGCACCCAGATGCCGATAAAGCCCACCGCCGGCAGCGCCCAGTCGAAGTCACCGAGCCAGGCGCGGGTGAACGAACCAAGTCCGACGGCAGTGAGAAACTGATTGACCAGTCCCGGCAGGGCCAGCAGCCAGCCCCAGATGATCCCAGCGGCAACCAGCGGGATGATCTGGGGTAGAAAGAGAACCGTGCGGGCTATCGTCCCAAGCCGCCCAGTTGCCACGCGGTGCATGACGCTGGCGACCACAAGACCCAGGGATACGGGGACGAAGCTGAAGAAGGTGACCAGACGGAAGGCGTTGAAAATCGTCCCCAGCAGATCGGGGTCTTCCAGAACGGTCACGTAATTTCGCAGTCCGACCCAGGTCATGGGGCCAATACCGTTCCAGCGAAAGAACGAATACTGAACGCTCAAGGCCATCGGCAGCAGCACAAACACGGCGTACATTATCAAGGCAGGCAAAACGAACATCCAGCCGATAATGGTCTCCCGGCGGACAATCCTTCTGGAGGAAGTCCGCTGGGAAAATGCGGGAGCCGCAGGGCGATTGTCTGAGGTTACATCCATAAGTTATTACCACTCTGGCAGGTACCTGTATCGCCCTGCCGCCTCACCGCTACTCAGATAGTTGTTTTTCGTACTCAGCCTGAACCGCCTGCAGGAGACCGGCTGCGTCCTGTAAGCCGCCGACCATCTTCTGGAGTTCAGGTGTCCAGCCCTGGGCGAAGATCGCGCTGGTTGCGTTGGCAATGAAGTCCATCGATGTACCTGCTTCGCCGACGATTGGGCCAGAGGCGAGCGTTTCGTTGGTGATCGACCCTTCGGTAACAACCGGCATGGTTGCGCCGGATGGCCCGCCGGGATTGGAACCGCCGATGTTGACGTTAATCTCCCGCGCCGCGTCGTTGCTGGCGACCCAGTTAAAGAAGAAAGCGGCACAATCCGCATTTTTGGCATTGGCGGCGATACCATATGTCAGCGGCGCAGACATGGCAGCGGGCGATCCACCGGCCTCGGCGGGCGGCATCAGGAAGAAGCCGACATTACCGGGCATATCGGTGTCATAACCGACATTCTGCCAGTCGCCATTGAAGATAAAAACACCCTCACCCTGACCAAAGCGAGCGTTGGCGTCGGTGTATTCGATGGCGTTGATGTCTGGCGGGAAGTAGCCATTCTGGATCCAGCTTTCGAGGTGCTGGGCCGCAATCAGATTTTCCGGGGTGTCAATCGTCGCGCCGGATTTCTGGAAAATCCAGTCGTTGATCGGCTGGACAGGGCCGACAGATGCCATCAGCGCTTGCAGGGGGAAGGCGAGTCCCATACCGCTCTTGGCACTGCCCCACTGCATGATGGGGAGGAGGCCAGCCTCTTTTGCAGCGGCGAGCAGTTCTTCGAACTCAGCGAGAGTCTGCGGCGGCTCGGTCATGCCTAGCTGAGCTGCCTGTTCCTTATTGTAGAAGATGCCGGTCAGGCTGTAGTTCAGACCCATCGCATAGAGCGAACCAGAGCCGCGCGTACCGTCTTCGGCGACACGATTCTGATTGAGCTGCGGCACAGGCCACTCGTCCCAGCCGAAAGCAGCCGCGTAGTCGTCCAGATTCTTGAGCAGCCCCTGCGTGGCGAACGAGACCATGGTTGGCAACCGGATCAGGTCAGGCGGGTTGTCGCCGGACAGCAGCCTTGGTGTGGAGTTGATGAGGTTGGTGAACTGATCCTGCTTGATGTCCCAGGTTACATTGGGGAACTGGTTGGTGAATTCTTCGGCGAGCTTAAAGGGAATATCGAAGCCGGTCTCGAAGTAGGCATTGAGCGTGACTGGCTCAGTTCCACAGTCGGGGGCGGCCTCCTGCGCGAGGGCTTTGGGCATCGGCGAAAACAGCGCGAAAAGCGCCAGCAGCATGACAAGACAAAGTAAAAGACTAGTCGTGCGTTTCATGGTAAAATCTCCCGGTTACTATTTAGGTACAGAAATGTGCCGGTAGGGTCGGGCGGCCACCCGACTCTTACTCTTTTTAATAATGTTTCAAATCCACTCCTTTCTGACCCGCTGGGCCAGATGAAATAAATGGTCTCAACAGAATTCACGTCAGACTAACTGACGCCTTTCTGATTGATCGTAAGCCACTATCTTTATCCTAAACAAGACCTGACCACTGCTGTGTGCTTGCCCGCACGACCAATTCCAGCGGTGGCAACTGCTGAGCTACAACGTTATCAGGATCAGTGAGCATATTCAGCAAAAGCTGCATACTGAGGTAGCCGCTTTGTTCGAGATGCTGTCTCACGGTTGTGAGGCCGATATAGCGACTCAACTGCACATCGTCAAAACCGATAACGGAAATGTCTTCTGGCACACGCAGCCCTGCCTCACGGACAGCCAGAATACAGCCAACGGCCTGTATATCGGACATGGCAAAAATGGCGGTGGGTGGCTCTGGCAAGGCTAAAAGATGGGCTGTGAGGCTGTGTGCCGTGTCTTCGCCGTGCGCGCCCAGGCAGACGTATTCGGAACGGTAGGGTATGTCGTACTTCTTGAGCGCGGAGCAGTAGCCTTCGTAGCGTAATTCACTGGTTGGAAAGCCATAGATGTTGGAGAATTCATCACCCACGTAGGCAATACGGCGGTGACCAAGCTCCACGAGATGCTGCACCGCTACATAGCCGCCATGTGTGTTGTCGGGGCTTATGCAGTTCAACGCCTCTCCGCACGCATCGCTTAAGGTGACAAAGGGGATGTCCGCCTGCGTCAGCAAATCTCGCTGTTCATCTGAAACCGTTAGTGTAGCGATAAGCAATCCATCGACGGCGGCCTGCTCCACGATTGCCACTAACTGCTCGTGATAGCGACCCGGCTCGCTCACGTTATAGAGGACGAGATTAAAGTCGTTGTCTGGATGATTGAGTGCCAACTGCATCCCACGTAACCGCTCCACAAAAGAAGGGTGTGTGATAAAAGGCATTATCGCGCCAATGTTGCGATGCTGAATCCCGGTTGAAAGCTGCCGCGCAACCTTACTCCGCCGGAAGCCAAGCACCCGGATAGCGCTCAGAACCTTTTCCTGTGTTTCCGGGCTGACCCGCACGCTGTTGTTGAGAACGCGGGAGACAGTCCCTACACCCACTCCAGCAGTTCTGGCAACATCGTAGATGGTTGGATTGGGCATTCAACACCTCAACGATTTGCAACCGATCAACCGTGCGTGGAAGCGCTTCCACACATAAGCTAATGGTAAGCCGCTTTTGTATAGTTGTCAAGTTTTCTGGCACATGTGACAAGGTGAGGGCGAAAGCGGTCGTTCAACTTAGAAGTCAGGCACTTGCCGACTCTGTCGGGGAGGATTTCAGGCAAGCACACACCGCAGGCGCAAAAGGATGCATCCCTACACTACCCATTCCTTTAGTTGCTCTCAGCATTTTGCCTTGCTTTCAGCATAAGCCCAGGCACATCAACGCTCAGCGGCAACTGAGCACCTTTAACCTGAATAACCTGACCGGCGATGACATTTCCAACGGCGAGCGCCTGGCGTACCGAGAGTCCCTGCCTTCTGGCGACGAGAAACGCCGCGAGGAAATTATCACCCGCGCCCGTGGAATCCAATGCTTCAATCTTCTGGGCAGGCACAAGAAATTCTTCGTCGCCGAATCGCGCAAAAGCACCATCTGCATCCAGGGTAACAACCGCATCAATGGGCGTCTTAGCGAGCCTGATTCTCACCGCTTCGAACGATGCTTTCGGCTCAAGACCTACCAGAACTGCCGCCTGCTCAAGGTTACCTGCCACCATGTGGGCTTTTGGCGCAAAGGCATTGAAAAAGTCCCGGTAACGATCAACGATTTCTGTACCTGCAAGGGCAAGTACAAAAGGCACATGGGCCGCCTCTGCTGCCTGTACACAGCGCAGCACTGCTGCTTTGGAGTCTGGGCCAAAAGCGAGCGCACCACCATCAAGCAACACAAGCTCTGCGCTCTGAATAGCTTCAAGATCAATTCGAGCAGGACTTAAGAGGGCATTTGCACCATGAGTCAGGATGATAGTGCGCGTGTCGTCTTCATCGTACAGATAGAAGTCATACCCTGTAACAGCGCCATCTTCGAGTCTGGAGAGGAACTTCAGCGAGGCGCTCTCACAATTGGCGACAAAAATTTTACCGAAGGGGTCGTTTCCACCAACGCCGATGAATCCGCAGCTTAGGCCAGCACGTGCTATTAAGTTGGCGGTGTTTCCAACCGAGCCGCCGCTCGTGGGATGGGGAAGTGTTCCGTGATTCTTTTCAAGCGTAAGCCGAATCGCCTCCATGCGTTCCACCGCAATAATTGAATCACTCCCTGGCGTAAGCCCCAGTTCGCGGAGTTCGGCACAGCTAGAGGGAAGGTCGATACCCACCGTAACAGCGCCAAGTGCTACTATAGATGTCATGCAGACCCCTTATGCAAATTAAGCAAGCGCCAAATTATTATAGATGCAGGGGCGGGTTTGAAACCATCCTCTGCGAAAACACGCGCTCAAGCGCCGCAGGCTAAAGCCATGCGGCTAGTGTTCCGGCGGGAAGTCGGCTGAAGCCGACTCAACCCCGCCGGGGAATACCTTGTGTAGGCTGTTTGGAGCGACACATAGGCCGCTCCCAATTTTCTAAGAATCAGGTTCAGATTTCTGGCAGAAATCATCGATCTGCCAGAACAATTCGAGTAAAACTGTCTCAGTTTATCCCGAACTCAGGTTAGCAGATGTTCATAGCTGTTTTTCCATTAAAATCAGTTCAAGAACTTCACTGCCCACTTTTTCTGCTTCACGCTTCACTTCCCTGAAGCCCTGTTTCTGATAGAACGACTGCCCTTTTGCATTCATGACCTCAACGTGGAGTTGAATTTTCTTTGCACCCTGAAAATGCTCAATGACATTTTTGAGGAGCAGCTCGCCGATGCCTTTTCGCTGATAGCGGGGCAAAACATAAAGCCGAAACATCATAATGGTATCTTCAGGCATGTAGGTCGTCGCCAGTCCAACGAATTCATCACCGTCTTTTGCCAAGGGAAAATAAAGCGCCGGATTTTCGATCTGTTTAGTGAGGAATTCGATACTTTGCCAGTTTTTATAAACTTCGTCTAACGTTTCCTGCGATAAGTGATCGCCGTAGGTATCCTTCCAGGTTTCTCTCAATAGTTTTTGAACAGCCGCCGCATCATTCACAGTGGCATTCACTACCTGAACCATCAAGCTATCCTCCTTTAGCCGCCGCAGGCTAAAGCCATGCGGCTAGTGTTCCGGCGGGAAGTCGGCTGAAGCCGACTCAAACCCGCCGGGGAACGCTTTGGCACGAATGCCTGCAAACGGATTAAGGGTAACACACAGCTACGGGACGACACACAGGTCGTCCCCTACCGATGGGAAACCGTGCATTTTTAAATGGTTTTCAAGACCAAGTTTGATGCCGGTTATCCGATCTAAGCTTGTTCTACGTGTTCGGCAGATTTCACGTAGGGCTGGTGAAGCTGAACGGGTTGTGATGCGGTTTTGCTCCGCGCACGCAGATTCAGCATTTCGACGAACACCGAGAAGCCGATGGCAAAATAGATATAGCCTTTGGGAACGTGCTGATCAAACCCTTCGAGCAGCAGCATAAAACCGATGAGCAGCAGGAAACTTAGCGCCAGCATTTTTACGGTAGGATGCTGATTGACAAAAGCGCTAATCCTGCCTGCTGATAGCAGCATAATCACAATAGCGATGGTGACTGCCGCAATCATTACCCCGATTTCGTCAACCATCCCGACTGCTGTAATCACTGAATCGAGCGAGAAAACGACATCCAGCAGGAGAATTTGAACGATAACGGCGGAGAAGGACGGCGCTATTCTGGCGTTGGCATGTCCGGTTTCACCTTCCAGTCGCTCATGAATTTCGCGGGTGGCTTTGCCAATCAGAAATAATCCACCCACGACTAAGATCAGATCACGTCCAGAAATTTCCTGTCCCACAATGGTGAACAAGGGGGTGGTAAGCTGGGCGATCCATGAAACCATGAAGAGCAAGGCAATTCGGATCAACAAGGCCAGCGCCAGGCCGACCTGACGTGCCCGCACCTGCTGATCGGCGGGCAGTTTTGCAGCGAGGATGGAGATGAAGATTATATTGTCGATACCCAGAATGATTTCCATGAAGGTTAACGTCAGGAGGCCAATCCAGGCGTCGGGGTTTGTGAGCCAATCCATCAAATGCTCCTTGTCTGTATAGTCGTGAATAAGGTGATACACAGCCGCCGCAGGCTAAAGCCATGCGGCTATCTATTCCGACGGGAAGTCGGCTGAAGCCGACTCAAACCCGTCGAGAGATACCGCGCCGTGAATGAGATACGGGACGACACGGAGATCTTCCTCTAAGGATGGGAAATTGTGCATTTTCAAATGGTTTCTAATCCTGTTGGATGATTCAAGCAGCATTGCCATGTTCTGTGATTGTACTCAGTTCTGCAATCGCCGCAGGTTGATCGCGCAGCGCTTACGTTGGGCATGGAACCAGCCGGTTAGCGGTTGCGGCGGGAAATGCCAGGCCGTGAATATATGAAATCGTCGGGAGGTTGTTGACAAACAAAAAGATTCCTGATAACGTTATCAGAAATCGTTATCAGAAAAAATTGTCCTTTTATGACTCCCAAAAATAACCTTTCCCGCAATGAAAATCGCAGTGTCACCATAGCGGATGTTGCCAGAGCCGCTGGTGTTTCTGTACCTACGGTTTCGCGCATCCTCAATGGCAAAGCGTATGTGGCTGAGGAAACCCGCCAGCGTGTGCATGAGGCTATTCGCACGCTGGGATACACCCCCCACACACAGGCGCGGCGTTTACGCGGCGGGGCGTCGATGACGCTGGCGCTGCACCATCCGATTGAATCCCCTGACAACCTCAGCAGCGTGATTGAGACATCCTATTTCACAGGCACGGCAGAGGCCGCCAGCGAAAAAGAATATTTCATCAACTTCCTGGTTTCACAGCTAACCCCGGCAGCATTACTGAATATGTACCGGAGCAATCAGATTGATGGGATCATCCTGCTGCAGGTTCGGCTGGATGACTGGCGCGTCAATCTGCTGCGGGAGAATCATTATCCGTTCGTCATGATCGGGCGGTGCGCTGATGTGGAAGGCTTAAGCTTTATCGACCTCGATTTTGAAAAAGCGATGCTGCTCGCCTTTGATCATCTGGTTGCGTTAGGACACCGCAGTATCGGCCTGCTGACATACCCGGAATCCTGGAATAAAGGTGGCATAGGCCCGGCGGTTCGTTCGCTCGACGGTTACAAGCAGGCGCTTAACCACTACGGTTTGCCCGGCTGTTACCGTGAAATCGGGCTGAACAGCGTTGAAGAAGGCTTTGAAGCAACTAACGATCTGCTCCAGGAAAACCCGGATGTGACTGCCATCATTACCGTCAGCCATTTAACGGCAGCAGGCAGTATCAAGGCACTGGCTCAACATGGACGGAGTGTGCCGGAGGACTGCTCAGTCATGGCAATCGGTTTTGGCGGCAATTTCGCCAATGTGGTGACACCTTCGCTGACGACACTGGAATGGTCTCCTTATGAAATCAGTTATCAGGCGACTATCCTGATGACCGAAAAACTAGCGGACGATCAATTTCCCGGCAGGCAGATTTTAGTGCCACCCAGTCTGATTCTCCGGGAAAGCACGACAGCGGTGCGTTAGCTGGGGTGAAATAGCAGAATATTTATATTGACGACAGATTTTCTTTTAAAAATGGAGATTACACACTTGCAAACGATGCGCCCTCGTAACCCTGAACATGTTGTTACTCTCCAAATTGCCGCAGGGTTTCTTGAACTGACAGCTTACTCCGACAGCATTATTCGCGTGCGTTATGCCGCAACCCCAGCCTTCAGCACAAAAGAAAGTCTGATGCTTCATCAAGCGCCAGACGCAGCGATTGCTATGGATGCGGATGAAACGGCAGAAACGCTGCGTTTGTCCACCGCAAAGCTCTCCATTCAGATCAACAAGCAGACGGGCGCATTCACCTACCTTGACAGTTCCGGTCAACTTTTGACGAAAGAACCTGATCGAGGCGGGAAAACGCTGATACCTGTCGATGTCCTCAAATCGGTATTTGACGACTCTGTCCAGGCTCAAATCCGCCGAGATGCCGATGGTGTCCATGCCTATACCCCAGCCGCAAAGCAGGTGGTTGACCGCCATGCTTTCCATACAAAACTTGAGTTCGAATGGATGCCGGGTGAAGCCTTATATGGACTTGGCTCTCACGAAGAAGGCATGATGAATTTGCGGGGGCAGCACCAGTATCTGTATCAGCAAAATATGAAGGTTGTTGTCCCGGCGCTGCTCTCGACCAGAGGGTACGGCATTCTACTCGATAGTTATTCGCTGATGACTTTTCATGATGATGCATTCGGTTCGTATGTGTGGACGGATGTTGACGATGAAATGGAGTATTACTTCATTTACGGGCCTGAGTTCGACCAGATCGTCCAGCAGATTCGGCAGCTAACCGGGAAAACACCCATGCTTCCCCGGTGGGCTTTTGGCTATCTCCAGTCAAAAGAGCGCTACCTCTCGCAACATGAACTGATCGAGGTTGTAAAAGAATATCGGGAACGCGGCCTCCCGCTGGACTGCATTGTGCAGGACTGGAAATCATGGCCGAGTGATCTGTGGGGACAGAAGACGCTCGATCCAGCACGATTTCCTGATGCGAAGGGGATGATGACGGAACTCCACAGGCTGAATGCACGCCTGATGATTTCTATCTGGCCGAACATGAATCCCGGTGGTGACAACTGGCGCGAAATGCGCGACCAGGGTTATCTGCTGGGCAACCAGGGGACTTACGACGCTTTTAATGAAAAGGCGCGGGCGCTGTACTGGAAACAGGCGAACGAAGGGTTATTTTCCTACGGGATAGATGCCTGGTGGTGTGACTGTACGGAGCCGTTTCAGGCGGACTGGCGGGGCGCTTTTAAACCCGAACCGGAAGAACGCCTGCGGATTAACACGGAAGAGGCGAAACGCTATCTTGACCCCGAATATATCAACGCCTATTCCCTACTGCACTCGCAGGGAATTTATGAGGGACAGCGCAAAACAGGCACAGACAAACGAGTCGTCAACCTGACTCGCTCGGCATATATGGGCCAGCAGCGCTACGGCGCGATTACCTGGTCGGGGGATGTTTCAGCCACTTGGGATACGCTTCATCGCCAGATCGCTGATGGGCTGAATTTCTGTGCAACCGGCCTGCCCTACTGGACGACAGATGTTGGCGCGTTCTTCGTTAAAAATGACCCCAAGTTATGGTTCTGGAATGGGGACTACGATCTCGGTGTCGAGGACATGGGCTACCGTGAGTTATATGTGCGCTGGTTCCAGTACGGCGCTTTCCTGCCGATGTTTCGCACACATGGCACGGATACACCGCGTGAAGTATGGCGCTTCGGTGAGTCGGGAGAAATATTTTACGAGGCACTGGTGAAAGCTCTCCGGCTGCGTTACCGCCTGATACCGTATATCTATTCGCTGGCGGGGATGGTGACGCACGAAGATTACACGATGCTGCGGGCTTTGCCCTTTGACTTCCGCTGTGACCCGGATACTTACGATATTGATGATCAATATATGTTTGGGCCAGCCCTGCTGGTAAACCCGGTAACACAGCCCATGTACTACGCAGCCAAATCCACTCCACTCCATGATGTGAGCAAATCCAGATCGGTTTATTTGCCGAAGGGCGTGGACTGGTACGATTTCTGGACGGGCAAACGCTATGCAGGTGGACAAACGATTGCGGCTGATGCGCCGCTAGACACCATGCCATTGTATGTTCGCGCCGGATCGATCCTGCCGATTGGCCCGGATATTCAGCATACGAGTGAAGGAAGCGATCATCCTGTCGAATTGTACATCTATCCAGGGCGCGACGGTCACTTCACCTTATATGAAGATGAAGGCGACAACTACAACTATGAGCGGGGCAGCTTCGCGCGGTTTTCCATTGAATGGGATGACCAAGCCCAGCAGCTCACGATTTCACGGGAAGGAAGTTATCCCGGAATGCCCGTCTCAAGAACGTTTCGGCTGATTAAGGTTACTGAAGGTATCACGCCGTTGCAGCCCTCACAATCGGCAGAGCTGCTGTATTCAGGACAGAAAACAGTGGTTGATCTTAGCGACAAAGCGAATCGTTAAGGAAAGAGATCACTATGATACAGCAGCCTGAGATGGCGAATTTAGCGCAAATGTTGATTCCCTACCGTCTGGTATGTGCGCCAACGCGCTCACCAGCGAAATAAGCGTGTTTATTTTATGAAGGGAGGTGTTTATCAAGGTAAATAAAGATTGCAAATCACTTACTAATATCTTTTGAACGACAAGGGGAAAATGATGAAGCAAAAACTGATCTTTCTGAGCATGATTTCGTTGGTTGTATTAGCGTTCACCCTCCCGGTAGTCGCGCAAGACAGCGCAGGATGGTGTGCAGGTAAGACAATCCGTTTCTTCACGGGTGGCGCGGAAGGCGATGCCTTCGGCTCGATTGTGCAGCGCGGCGCACAGGCGGCTGAAGCTGATCTGGGAGTCACTGTCGAGTATATTTACTCTGGCTGGGATGTTGAGCGGATGATTCAGCAGCTCCGTGACGCGATTGCTGCTGAACCGGACGGCATCGCCATGATGGGACACCCCGGCGACGCAGCGATCACACCGCTGGCAGAAGAAGCCGCGAGCGCGGGCATCGCCATGATGTATCAGAATGTCGATGTGCCAGAGGTGCGTGCCAGCTTCGGCGGCGGCTATGTCGGCGCACAGTTGGTTTCACAGGGACGCGCTCTTGGTGAAGAAGCAGTTCGTCAGTTTGGCCTGGGCGCTGGCGACACGGCGATTGTTTTTGTGCCACTGGGCCAGCCGGGGCGTGACCTGCGCGAAGGCTCGACGGCGGATGCCCTGGAAGCGGCAGGTTTAACCGTCGTCCGTCTGGATGCCGCACCAGAATATGCCTCTGATCCGAACCTGGCGCTCCCGCCGCTCACCGCTGCTGTCCTGAATGCGGATAACCTGCGCCTGATCGTTTACCCCGGTGGGCAGTTGCTGGGGGCAGTACCCGGCTATATGGATGCATTAGGCATGGCACCCGGCGACATCTTTAACATTGGCTTCGATACCAGCCCGGCGATCATGGAAGCGTTCAGCAGCGGTTATGTGCAATTAACCTCTGACCAGCAGCCATTCCTCCAGGGTTATCTACCCATCCTGAGCCTATGCAATACGCTTGTTTACGGTTTCGGGCCGATGAGCGTCGATACGGGCGCGGGATTCGTTGATACATCGAACTATCAGAATGTCGCCGAACTCGCTATCGCGGGTTACCGCTAGGGTCTTTCGGGCAGGGAGTGACTCTGTTCTCATTCCCTGCCTCTTCTGTATGAGAGAAAGCAGCACAAACCTAAATCCTCTCTCCTGTGAGAGGAGATTTAGATGTCATTTGAGAAGTCACATCACCCGCCTGGAGGTTGTGTAGCAGGGGAGGGATTGTGTTATCTCAAGCAGCGCTTTTCAAATGGCTTCCTTAGAGGTGAAGGGGGATTGTGCCGGCGGGCAACAGAGGACAAGGACATCTCCCTACCTATAGACAGCGGAGGAATACAAGCGTGGATCAACGGCTGGTGGAATTGAAGGACATCACAAAATCGTATGGGAACGTCAATGCCCTGTCGCATGTGACCATGCATGTCAACAAGGCCGAAATCGTCGGCTTAATCGGCGATAACGGCGCGGGCAAGTCAACCCTAATCAAGATTCTATCGGGTGTACATTCACCTGATTCCGGTGAACTGTGGGTGCGCGGCAAGCAGGTGGAAGGTCGATGGACGGTTGCCAAAGCGCACGCCGCCGGAATCGAAACCGTGCATCAGGATCGAGCGCTGGCGGTGCAGCACACCATCGCGCGCAATATCTTCATGGGGCGCGAGATTACGGGTCTGCTTGGCCTCATCCGTGTGCAAAAACAGTACGAGGAAGCGGAACGACTGATGCGTGAGATTGGCTTTACGTCCAAGGTGTTCAGCCCGGATTCGGTGGTCGCTACGCTCTCCGGCGGCGAGCGGCAGGGCGTCGCTATCGCACGGGCGCTGTACTTCGACGCCGAACTGCTCATCCTCGACGAGCCGACGACAGCGCTTTCGCTAACCGAAACGCACAAAGTCTACAGCTTCATGGAGGCAGCAAAGGAGAAGGGCAGTTCGGTGCTGTTCATCAGCCATAATATCTTTCATGCTTACGACATCGCCGACCGCTTCGTGATTCTGGATCGAGGCACGGTAGCCATGACGGCGGATAAATCCGAAATCGAGAACGCCGAGCGCCTTGTCCAAATCATGAAAGATTTTGCCCATGCCGGACACCATACAGAGGTCAAATTATGAATACCACAAGCACTTCGCTTCCTGCCGCGCCACCGCGCCGGACACAGCCAAGACCATTTCGCCAATGGGTTAATAACAATCGCCGCGCCCTGAGCGCTTTGATGATTTTCGCGGCGATGCTCACTATCTTCATGATTTTGAGTCCGCGCGTGTTTACGAACCCGATCACTTATCGCTCTATCTTCATCTCGCTGCCGATCTCGCTGTTCGTGGTCGTGCCGCTGGTCTTCATCGTCGCATCCGGCGAAATTGATTTATCGTTTCCGGCGACGGTGGGGATTACGTCGTGGGTGTTCGCGGCGGCAGTACGCGATGGCTGGGATCCTTTTGCGGCCATGATTCCGGCACTGCTGCTGGGTATCACGGTGGGCGTATCTGTTGGTGTACTTGTGACTTATGCGGGGCTGTCGTCGCTGGTCGCCACACTGGGCATGAACTTCCTCATGCGCGGAATCATCAACATGGGGACGGAAGGAATTGCCATCCAGTTCCCACAAATGCGGGAATTGGCGTTCTGGCAAATCTTCGCGGGACGCATTGAGAATTTCCCCTGGATTCGAGGCTTCCCGATTCACATGCTGTGGGGTTTAGTGTTTGTAGCATTGGGCTGGGTGTTGTTCAACCGGCATAAATTCGGCACACATGTGCAGATTGTAGGCGATAATCCCGGCAGCGCCGCCGAAATGGGCATCAACGTGAACCGCGTCAAGATTCGCGCTTATATTTTTATGGGCATCGGCGCGACGCTGGCGGGTGTGCTTTCCGTGCTGGTGAACCAGAACTGGTGGCCTACGACGGGTGATGGCTTACTGCTGCCCGCACTGGCGGCGGTATTCGTTGGCGGCACACCAACCTGGGGCGGCATTGGTACCGTCGTCGGCAGTGCTTTTGGTGTGGGCATCATCGCCTCGATTGAGACGGGGATCATCGCCGCCGGGTTAACCGGCTATGTGACCCAGTTCTTTAATGGTCTGGTCATCATTTTGTCGCTGATCGGCCAACGCTTCAACGGGCCGCGCCACCGTTAAAGGCAACCCATTGCCGGATATGCTTAGCGCTGTACAATGAAGTACAGGTGATGTCGATTGTACAGGCGAAGTCAGGAGGTCAGCGGTGAGCGATAAACCCAACAGCATCCATATCGATAGCGGCGACAACATGATGATTGGTCAGGGAGCGCGTGCCTTTATCAACTCCGCCCGCGCTTTCGACTTTGGCCGCCTCGCCACCTCGTCCGACGATAATCATCAGCAGCTTAAAACTCTTTTCAAAGAACTTGCCGAGATGCTGGCCATTTTCCCGCCGGAGCAAAGCACCGAAGTCGAAGTAGTGCAGGCTGTGGCACAGGACGCGCTCGATGAGGCAGCCAAAGAAAAACCCAATCAACACCTACTGAAAATCAAAGGGGCGAATCTCATCGACGCGGTCCAACAACTGGCCGATACTGTCCCAGCCTTTGACCTGATCGCCGTTCAGATTGCCAAAACGCTGCTGCTGATCGGGTAAAGCTGGTTCAACAGCGGGATCAGGTGGGACTAGATGATGCAGAAAACTGTTCGATGGCCTGGGTATAAATGCCTTCCAGCCGCTTAACAATGGCTGCTTCGCCGTAGTTGCTGACACAATAGGCGCGAATAACCTCTGGGTGATAGCGGGAATAATTCAGCCGCATTTCGCGCATGGCGTCTGATAAGGCCGCGACATCGCCGGGCGGAACCAGCAGACCAGTTTCGGGCGTCACGAAATAATCCGGGCCACCAGAGCGCGTTGAAATTACGGGTTTGCCACAGGCCATCGCTTCTATTAAGGTGACGCCAAAGGTTTCTACAGAACTGGCTGACACCATGACGTGCGAGTCACGCAGGAGGTCGCGCACGCCCTGACGCGGCTTGCGCCCGACAAAGGTGATTTGTCGCTCAAGCTGTAAGTGATGGACGAGCGCTTCCAGCTTTTCCTGCTCCCCGCCTTCCCCGACAATGGTCAGCAGGACATCCTGCCCTTTAAAGGCGGCGGCAAAGGCCTTAATGAGCAGATCAATGCCTTTGCGCCCAATCAGCTTAATGGCAACCACGACAAATCTGAAGGGACTGCTGTCCAGGGGTGCAGCCGCCGGTGAGAAAAATTCAGTGTCGATGACATTGCCGACATAGCCTACTTTTTTAACGCCATAACTTTCAAGTTTTTGCGCGAGCAGCGGACTAACGGCGAAATCGGCATCGGTCTGTTGCAGGGTTTGCCGGACAACCTGATGCTGCCCCGGTAAAAAGATGCGCCCCCGCAGAAAATTAGTGGCGTGTTCTGTCAGCACCACGGGAACGCCGTACTTCTGGCGGATACGGGAGGCCATATAGCCGCTGTAAAAGACGTTGTGCGCGTGGATGATGTCCGGCTTGCCCTGTTCGGCACAATAGCGTTCAAACAGCCTGAGGGCGGGAGGGGTCGTCAGCCAGGCGCAGAAGCGGGGAAACATGCGCGGAAACCAGCCCCAGTGCATCCGGTAAACGGGCAGCGCTGTATCGGTTTCCAGTTCGCCGGTCTGCAAATCAGGCAGTTTCCCATTGTGCTGTAGATAATGCAAGGTTTCCCGAATACGCGGCGCGACCATTACGCCAACCTGATGACCGCCGCGCCCCAAAGCCTCGGCCTGCTCTTTGAAGAAAATTCCAATCAGCGGGCGTGCCGCTGAGGGGTAAAATGAAGGCAGCACCAGTATATGCATTTTTCCCCTTTAGAGCTGCACTCTGGAGCGCAGCAGCAGCAGCGAGCCAATACCAGAAAGTGCCAGGAACACCGCTTTCGCCACTGCCGCGCCGACAGCCCCGTTAGACGGCACAAAGCTCACTAACACAACCAGAGAGAGTATGAGCAGCGCAAAGGTCAAGACGTTATGCCAGGAAATCAATCCGGTGGTAATGATGGCCGGGCGCGTCCACATCAATCCCATATAGACCCCATTGGCGGCTGCCAGAATAATCGTGACGATGACCACTCCTTCATATTCTGATCCGCGAAGCAGAACGGGAAGCACGAATGGCGCTGCAATTATCAGCATGAGCGTCAAAGAGATGACTACAACCCCGGACACACCAGCCGCTTGCCGCAGATATTTGCGAAAATCGGGCAGAGTGGAAGGCCGGTAGAGCATAATGATTTTTGGCGTAAACACTACCCACAGCGGTTGAATGGCTCTGTCAATCAGCTCCATTACCGCCACACCGACACTAAAGACACCGATCTGAGCGGGGGTAGTTAACAAAGCAGCGATAGGGATAAACAGATTCAGATGCAGCCCTATTAAAGTGGAGTTGATCCAGAAGCGAGGCAGCATCCGTCGCCCTTCATCAAAATTAGTGGGTTTCCCCAGGTCAAAGATGGCAGACTGCCTTAAGCGATTCCACCAGATTGCCCGTGCCATGATGAGGAGCATTCCGACATGCACGATCTCACTTAACAGCGCGGCAATAACAACCCCGGTAAAACCGAATCCCAGCAGCGCCGCGCCGGTCATCAGCACCAGGCGAACAACCGCGTAGATGACCGCCTTAATGGCTAACCAGTCAAAGTGATTAAAGTAGCGCGGCAGTGCGCCGACAATTCCTCCCCCAAGAAGCCGAAAGGGAACACTCAAAGCATACAACCGTATCAACCATACCAGTTCAGGATCATGTAAGAGAGAGATGGCAACAAATTCGGCCAATACAAACAACAGCGCCACACCGATCAGCCCTGCGAAAAAGTCCACCAGATAGAGCCAGGTAATGATGCGTACCGTTTCCCGGTGCTGCTGAGATTGAAGCGCCTCTGTAAGCAGTTTAGAGCCAATTTCCCAGGTACGAAAATCGAGGAGTGTTGCTACGGTTAGCCCTGTGCTAAGCACCACTGCCAGCCTTCCAAAATCGGTTGCGCCGAGTAGGGAAGCTGTCGTCATTTGTTGGGCAAACATGAATCCAAGCGAAAACAGGCCGCTTATGTAGAGGAGACCGGAATGGCGCACTAAGTCCTTGAGGTTGGCATCATTCCGTATTTTGCCGAGGATCCGTTCCAAAATTCACTCATTATCCAGTTGAACAAAACCAGCCTGCACGTTCATCATTATAATTGTTTATGTGAGAAAGCGCGTGATGATTTAGAATATAAAACAACGCAGCAAATCAACACTCTGGGATTTCATGACCAATAAACCATTTCGATTGACTCTCGCTCAGCTTGTCTGCAATCTGTTACCACCTGTGGGGGCATACAAGCTGAGAAATTTAATTTATCCCGTCAAAATGGCAGAGAATCACCACCAGCGTTATCCCATTACGACTCTTACAGGCGCTACGGTTAACTGCCCGGTAGACGATTACGCCGGGTATTTGTTCTGTACGCAGGGTTATGGGGAATGGCGGCACTGGGTGATTGCAATGGCATTGTGCCAGACTGGCGATACGCTGATCGAAGTTGGCGCACAGTTCGGGCTGGAAACATCCGGTTTTGCTAGAATTACCGCCGAACGTAACGGGCAGGTTTATACTTTTGAACCACTCCCGGTCAACCTCGACAGACTACAAACCATTCTCAGTGAGAATAACCTGAACAATGTAGTTGTGAATCCGGCAGCGCTGGGCGAACGGGTGGAAACCGTGCAATTTGTCGTGCCGCCGGTTTCTCACACGGGGATAGGCCGCGTACACACAGGGACGGAAACAACAGACCAGCTTATTGACATTGATACCGTAACGCTGGACTCCTTAACCGGTCAATTTGAGCGTGTTCCGCTGATTGTGATGGATGTTGAGGGACACGAAATCCCGGTACTGCGAGGCGGTAAATCATTCATTGCCACCTATAAACCGGCCATTATTGTCGAAGCCACTGAGGAGGGGCAGGAGCAAGGTGGTTATAGTCTGCGCGCTTTACAGAGCGAAATGGAGGAAATGGGTTATACGGTTTATCGAATCAACCGCTTTGGGCTGGATTTAGCAGAGCCGGACAATCCCCGGAAACGAAACTGGAACTGGATTGGGATTCATAACAGCGAACCCGACAGTACCCGCCGAAAAATTATTCAGGCTATTCGCCGATGCGGGATGCTGCCGCCGATTGCTGGCATCAACCCGCTGGTGATGCGCTAGCGCCCCTGTATCAACGGTCTGAGGGGTCTGAACCAGACAGCACGGCTTTAATATCAACAATGGGCGTGCCGTCAACAGCTTCCAAAGGCGCAACCCGGATTCGCTGCGGCGCGACTTCCAACACTGAAACACGATGCAGCCCTATCGGATTGGGACGATGGGGCGAGCGGGTGGCGAACACACCCGTTAATGGTCGGTTGAGATCGCCGCGTGGATGTACTTGCAGCACCTCACGCCGGGCGAGATGCAGCCATGTCAGCAGAACGAGTTCGTCACCCGCCTGAATGCCCAACAAGCCGTCGGCTGCTGAGGGTGTGATTTCCAGCCAGGCTTCCGGCGCGCCTTCGTCACCCTGACGCGGCGCAGCCTCAAGCTGCTTCAGCTCTGAGCGGACAAATCCAACGGGTTCAATGGTATAGGTCATGAATCATCCTTTAAAAGCGGTCAGGCCGGTGACTGCCAGCGGTGGATCGTGGGCGTGCCATCGACATAACGGTTCATAAAGGCAAACTCGACGGTCAAAATGAAGAGGATATAATGCGCCTGCGGCACATAGGATGATGCCTGTACAGCCTGCTCACGCATGAGCGGGTCATCACTGTAGGCCTCCTTCTCCCTGACTAAAAACTCAGCTCCTCCGCCGGTCGAAGCTTCCTCCGAGCCATGCTGGGTGTAGCGGGGGTCGCGCTGTAAATCCTTACCTTTGGGCGAAGTGGGTTCCATGAACAGAAACAACTGCTCGCCCACGATTGGCGTCACCGGATGCACACGCGGGCCGCCGTCGGAACGTATCGTACCGAGATAAGCAACACCGCTCCTGAAACGCGCTTCACCGAATGCCGCCAATTGTGGCGACTGCTGGGCGAATGTTTTCCAGTCTGTCATGATCCAGTCCTTTCTGCCAGTTATTTACCTTTGCGCGATTTTTCTTCTGCATGTTGCAAATCTTCGATAACGCGAAATTCAACTATGTCGCGTATCAGTTTGAGGGGCAGCGGCTTATCGAAGGGGAAATGTACCGAACCGCTTGTGCCTTCAAAGCTGGATAGTTCATCCTTAAAGGCTTCCTGAACGCCGCTGGAGGCCGGATAAAATCCGATATGATTTTTCCAGGCGGCAAAATAAACCAGATTCCCCTTTAGGGCAAAAGCGGGCATCTGGTAACTGATTTTTTCTTTTGCATCCGGCGCGGCAGATTTAATGGCTGCGCGTAATTCCTGGAGAATTTTCTGGATGTCTTCCGGGAAAGCAGCAATATACGCATCAATTGAAGCAAAACCAGCTTTTTTCATGCAAATCTCCTGCCTGATTATGGGCTGATTTACCCTTCTGCACAAATGTAGAAGCAGACTCAAAGCATTTGAACCAGTATATCCCCACACAGCGTGCTTGACATTCATATAAATCCACACTACTATAACAGTTACGGATATATCCACAGCAGTTGTATATTGAGGTATGAATGGCTGACACGACCATGCGACCAGATGATATGCTGCCGCTGACGCCCGCTGTTTTTCATATTCTGCTGGCGCTGGCAGATGGTGAGAAACACGGATACAGCATCATGCAGGAAGTCACGGCGATCACCAAGGGAACGGTACGGATGGGGCCGGGTACGCTATATGGCACGATCAAGCGGCTATTAGAAGCAGGCCTGATTGAAGAAAGCGACGAGCGCCCTGACCCGGCGATGGATGACGAACGCCGCCGCTACTACCGCCTGACCTCGTTCGGTGAACGGGTCGCCCAGGCGGAAACCGCGCGTTTAACCATGCTGGTCAATATCGCCCAATCCAAAAGGCTTACAGGGGGTGCAATCTGATGCGGCTGATCGAGCTATCAGAGCGAGGATACCGCGCCCTGCTCATCTGCTACCCCGCCGACTACCGCCGCGAATACGGTGAATTGATGGCACAGGTCTTTCGGGATGCTGCACGCGACAGTTATCAGCGGCATGGAGTGGCGGGGATATTGTTCTGGTGGTGTACGACGCTGCTTGACCTCACTGTGACGGCATTTGAAGCACGACGAAAGGTAAGGTTCGGGATGTCAAAATACAGATTGATGCAACTGGCCGGGCCACTGCTGGTGATCGGCGGCGCTTTCACGGCGATGGGAGCATTCAGCCAGTTTCAGCCGGGAGATCGCTCCATCTATTCGGGTGTCTATGAGGTCTTGAGATGGCTGTTCGCGCCCGGTTTTTTCCTGATTGCAGTGGGAAGTTTGGGGCTGGCGCTGCGTTACGCGCGAAATATCCCCCGCCTGGGTCAGTGGCTGCTGTATCTCAGCAGCCTGGGTTTGCTGGGGATGGCACTTGGCATTGCTGCCGCATCGATTCCAGACTCGCGCTGGCCTATCGGGATGGCTGGCGGCATCCTGCACGGGATTGGGCTGACCACCTTTGGGCTGCTGCACCTGCGCCAGCCCGCGCTGCCCATCTTCCGCGCGCTGCCGCTGCAAATCGCCGGGGGGTGGCTGGTGTTGATGAGCGGCATTTTCACAACCAGCTTCCCCTCGTTTGCGGCGAATCTGCTGTCTTTTCTCATGTTGTTTGGTATGGGTTTGGCCTGGCTGGCAATCGGCCTGGCGGTGCAGCGCCAGCAGCCAGAGTTTATCCAGGCAGCAACCCCATCAGGATAAGCAAACAGGTAACGAAACCATCCATCAGTCGGATTTTTCGGCAGCCCCAAAGGGACGCCCAACCGCTAAAATATCCCGCAAACCGGCATCAAAGTTCAGGTATTTGGCATCAGGCTCGGCATTCAGGGCGTCCAGCGTCTTGCTGAAGAAACTACGAGCGGCGGCGGCCAGCGTAATATCCAGAATCTCGGCGTCGGTCAGGCCAAAACTTTTCAGGCCATCAACATCCGCCTGGGTCACACTGCCAGAACTGATGATAACTTTCTCGGCAAATTCCATGATGGCGACTTCATCAGGTTCAAGGTGCGCCTGATGAAAATCGGCTGCAATCGCCGCCAGTTGAACCGCATCGACCTCGCCGCTGTTCAAGAAGGTGTGGCTGTGCGCCAGCATACAATAACTGCCCTGGAGCGCACGGGCAGCGGCCAGCGTAACCAATTCGTAACGGCGCAGGCTCATGGGCTTACGAATGGCGGTCACTAGCTGCTGCCATGCCCGGTAGACTTCGGGGCGGTGGCTGAAAAGCCGGGCATAATTGGGAATATAACCGGCCTGCTCCTCAGCAGCAGCATAAATTTCCCTGAGTGTACCGGCTGCTTCCTGCTCGGATATAGTTTTTATGAACGACACAATCTTTCCTTCTCATATAACACAGTTGATTATTATGAAGGCGGGAAGTGGCATTCCCGCCAATTTGTTTTACATCGCCTGTGGAACCGGGCCCGCGACTGTCCCCCCGTCGATGGGAAAGGCGACTCCGGTTATGAACGAAGCCTCATCGCAGCAGAGCCAGACGACGGCATTGGCGACTTCTTCAGGTTGACCAACGCGCCCGACAGGATGCGTCCCAAGCAGATAGTTGTAAATGCCGGGCTGGGTGGCTTTGACCTGTTCAATCATGACCGTATTGTCGATCACGCTGGGGCAGACCACATTAATACGCACCTTCGATTTAGCATATTCAAGCGCGGCAGCTTTGGTCAGCCCAACAACACCATGTTTGCTGGCAGTATAGGCAGCAATGCCAACGGAGCCAATCAATCCGGCAACTGATGCCATATTCACGATACTACCGCCGCCCCGCGCCAGCATGGCAGGCAGTTCATACTTCAGACACAGCCATACCCCTTTGAGGTTGACATCCATGATCTGCTGAAAATCCTGCTCCGCAAGCTGAAACAGCGGCCCTGGCGTTCCACTTACCCCAGCATTGTTAAAAGCGCAGTCGAGCTGCCCATAGGTTTCCAGCGTTTTCTGCACGAGATTTTCGACATCTCTGTCAACTGAAACATCGGTTTTGACGAAAATACCCTCGCCACCGGCTTCTTCTACCATACGGAGCGTTCGCAGCGTACTTTCCTCGTTGCGGCTGGCAAGGACAACCTTAGCGCCTTCTCTGGCGAAAGCGATTGAAGCCGCTCGCCCAATTCCCGAACTTGCCCCTGTCACCAGGGCCACTTTGTTTTCCAGACGTCGATGCATCATCCGATTGGTTCCCCCATTGGCTTGCAGGTGATAAAAAGCTTGAATGGCAGAAAGGGGTCAGCAATTTTGCCGAGGGCTGACCCCTTTCGCCTCACTACTCAAGACTGGCGTACTGCCTGGACTTCCAGATATTCCGACTCAAGGTAAACCGTGCCATCGGTCGCCTGATTGTGGCGCGACCAGAGCTGTTCCAGCTCATGGCGCAGAGCGGCCTGCCCGTCGGCATCCAGCGTGCTGAAGGCGCGGTTGGTCGGACCATAGTAGGCGCGGAAAAATTCCACCACTTCGGCAGGGCCAAAGGGGTATTTAAAGGGATAGAGCCGCCGCGTCATTTGCAGGTCGGAAACGTAGCCGCCCAGCCGTTCGCTGACAGCAGCTTCATCGCCCCACAGCGTGGGGGAAGGTATCCCCTGGGGCGGCGGCACATGCTGCCCCATCGTTTTGAACATCTGGCCGACAAAGCCGCTCGGCGTCCAGTTGCCCATGATGATGCGGCCACCGGGTCGGCAAACCCGCGCCAGTTCAGCAGCGACCAGATGCGGCTGTGGAGCAAACATGGCCCCGATGAGGCTGAAGGAAATATCAAACGAAGCGCTTTCGTAAGGCAGGTCTTCAGCATCGCCCTCATCAAACTGCACGGCTAAGCCTTCAGCCTGCGCCCGTTTCCGGGCCGCTTCGACCAGATTACTGGCAAGATCGATCCCCGTCACACGGCTGCCCTTGCGTGCCATTGGCAGCGCTGTCTGGCCTGCACCGCAGCCGACATCCAGCACTTTCGCGCCAGCAGGTATGTTGGAGGAGGCCAGAAAATCCATCGCGCCATCGACCAGGTAGGTTGCGAATGTGACGTAATCGCCAGACATCCACATAGCCTTTTGTCGGGTCTTGATGGCATCCATATCGGCGGTATTGATAAGCATTGAAACTCCCCTTTCGTATACGTGGCTTTCACAATAGGACACAGCCAGAATGGGTGTCACCTATCGAAAGAATGGAATCGGCAGCCGGGGTGCTTTCTGTCAAACGGTTTTTGCTATATTATGATGACATTAGACAGAAATGCATCTCGTAAGATCAAAGAGATTCAGCCAATGATTTCTCAAAAATGGCAGGTTCAGAATGAAAGCCTCAGCAAACGCGCAGTTGAGATTCTGCGCCTGTTGGCCGAGGGAATGTCGGATCGGGAGATTGCAGAACGGCTGGTGATGACCATCAACACGGTCAAATGGTACAACCGCCAGATTTACAGCATTCTGGGCGTCGGAAGCCGCACCCAGGCCATTGCCCGCGCTCGTGAACTTGAGATTCTGGATGAAGAGACGGAGAACACACCCACTTTTAATATCGTTCGCCCCCCGCCGAAACATAATCTTCCGGTTGAAACCACGCACTTCATCGGGCGCAAAGAAGAAATTGGCGTGATTAAGAGGCGGCTGGATACAGCACACCTGCTGACTCTGGTTGGCCCGCCGGGGACAGGAAAAACCCGCCTGGCGCTGCAAATCGGGTGGGAATTAGCCGATAACTTCCGCGATGGCGCTTATTTTGTTTCGCTGGCACCCATCAGTGATCCGGCGCTGGTCACGAATACCATCGCCGCTGCTATCGGCGTGACTCAAGCACCCGGTCAGCCTTTGAGCGAAACCTTAAAACAGGTTCTGCGCCAGAGCAAGATGCTGCTGATACTGGACAATTTTGAGCATCTTCTCTCGGCTGGGCCACAGGTAGCGGAACTGCTGGCTGCCGCGCCGCAGCTTAAAGTGCTGGCAACCAGCCGCGAACCCCTGCATCTGTATGGAGAGCAGGAATATGCAGTGCCACCGCTGGCACTGCCCGACCCGGTGAGTCTCGATTTACACACGCTGGCAGAGTGCGAATCTACCGCCTTATTCATGCAGCAGGCGCGGGCGGTGCGTGCCGACTTTGAGCTGACGGCGGAAAATGCATCCGATATCGCCAGTATATGCCTTCGCCTGGAAGGTCTGCCATTAGCCATAGAACTGGCAGCGGCACGCATCAAACTGTTAACACCGCGAAGCCTGCTGACACGCTTAAGCAGCCGACTCGACACCCTGACCGGCGGCGCGTATGATTTACCCACCCGCCAGCAAACCTTACGCAATACGATTGAGTGGAGCTATAACCTGCTGGATGAGGGGGAGAAAATACTGTTTGCCCGGCTGGCAGTCTTTCGGGGGGGCTGCTCGCTGGAAGCCATTGAAGCTGTTTGCGGCGAAAACCTGCCGGTGGATGTCTTTGATGGTCTTGAATCGCTCGTCAACAAAAGCCTGGTACAGCAGAAAGAAGCGCACGGCGAACCGCGCTTTATGATGCTGGAAACCCTGCACGAATACGCCTGGGAACGATTGCAGGCCAGTGGCGAAGCAAACACAATAAGCAGGCGACATGCGGACTATTTTGTGCAGTTCGCTGAAAAGGCCGAACCGGAACTCCGGCTGGCGCAGCACCAGCAGTGGTTTCGCCGGCTTGAAACGGAACATGAAAATATGCGCGGCGTCCTCAGATGGTCGCTGGACGAAGGCGATGTAACACCTGGGGCGCGGTTAGCCGGGGCGCTGTGCCTGTTCTGGTTCGCTCATGGGCATCATGCTGAAGGCCAGCAGTGGACACAGCAGATAGCTGGCAGGCTGGACAATGTGCCGGTGATTTATCATGCAAAACTGGTCTTCGCCACGGGTCACATAACCATGCTCTATGATCTGGAAAAGGCGAAGCAGTATTTTGAGCAGACGCTTGACCTCGCCATTGAGCTGAACGACATAGTGTATACCGCCTGGGCATATACGTTCATCGGTTACACCATGATGCAGGAAATGGAAGCAGCCGTCAGCATATCTGAGCAAGGGCTGGCTTTGTTCCGGGAACTGAACTATAAACCGGGCATTGCTCAGGCGCTCAATATCATCGGCGAAATTACCTGCTTCGGCGGCGACAATAAACGCGCCAGACGTGCCTATGAAGAATGTCTGCTGATCGCTCAGGAAACCGGTGAAACACGGCGCATTCGCTTCATTTTCGGCAACCTCACTTTTATTGCCCAACGCGAACGCAATTACGAACATGCCAGAGATATGGCCCAACAGGCATTAGAAGTCGCGCTGATGATGGATAACAAGCTGGATATTGCCGATAGTCTGGCGGGGCTGGCGGGGGTGCTGGGCAGTACCGGCCAACCAGAGCGAGCAGCCCGCATCCTGGGTGCCTGGGAAGTGGCACTGGAGCGGATGGGCGCTGTCCCCCAACCCGCCGACAGGCCGGAGCATGATCGCAATATCGCCGCTGTCCGCGCCCAGCTCGACCCAGCCATTTTTGAGGCAGCCTGGCTGGAGGGACGGGCTATGTCGCTGGAAGAGGCGGTGATCTTCACCCGCGAACCTCAGGAGGCGTGACCGGTAAATGGGCAGTCACTCTCAAAAATGCTGCCTGAGCCAATAGCGGCGATAGGCATTGGTTTCGGCAATCAGCGCCTTCAGCCGCTCCAGCGAGTCCGGTGGGCTGAGGGCGTGTGCTGATTGGCCGGACAGGAGTTGATAGCGGTCTTCGTCGATAGGCTCGACCATCAATTCGCTGTTCAGATGAAACCAGCGCAGACAGGCATGGATGGTCGGCTCGGTCTGCCCGGTCAAAGCGGCGAATTCGCTGGTGCTGACGATGCCCCCTTTATGCTGAAGCGCGTATTTGACCATACCACCAATTTGTGTCAGCAGGGTTTTGGGGTTGTCCAATGGCGAACGCCGCCCAAAAAGAATCAGCGTTTGCGGCTGCACCGTATTGAGAAGCGCCTGCCAAGTCAGCACATCCGGTGGGACAGACCAGACGGCCAGTGCCTGAGCAGCGCGCAGATGATAGCGATCAACGCCCGCAACCTCGTCTGTGCCTTCCCGCCATACCAGCACATCGGGCATGGTGTTTTGAATCTGGCTGAGCATGGCCTGCGGGTCGGGGTGCTGGCGATAATCGATGACGGTATAAGCCGGTTTTTCCGCGCTGAGAAAGAGGGATTCGCCCTCGATGGCCCGTATATCGAGCCATTCCATCAGAGCTTCGCGCCTGCCGTCAAAAACATTGGGGCGAACGGTGTAGGCCAGATCAAATTTCCCCTCTGGCACGGCATCCAGATCGCCAAACCACCAGATCACGCGCTGTTCATGCCCGGCTTCATCCTCAATGTGCAGCGCCAGATGGTCGCCGCGACTGCCGAGCGTCCGCCGCTTTTTGACGCGCACGCCGCGTGTGGCAAGCGCCAGCGGTGGGTTGCCATTGCCAAAGGGAGCGAGACGAGCAATATCCGACGCGAAATCCAGCGTGATTTCCGGCAGTTCAAGGTAGGCGTCCAGTTGTAGCTGGGGCTGCACAGCGGTTTTGCCGAGCGATTCACGGGCGGCCTGCGAGATACCGCGCCGGAACTCAAAGAGCTTATCCAGCGGCAGGCTCAGCCCCGCCGCCATGCTGTGACCGCCATAGGTGTTGATGATGGCGGCCTGTGTGCCAATGGCGGCGACAATATCACAGCCCGCCACTGAGCGCGCCGAGCCGCTTGCCACGCCATTATTTTCCGAGAGGACGACGACGGGGCAGCCATAATCCTCGGCCAGACGGCTGGCGACAATGCCCACCACGCCGGTATGCCAGCCAGCGCCGGAAACCACCAGCGCGGCATATTTCAGGAGCGAGTCATCGGCTTCGATTTTTTGCCGGGCAGACTCGTAGACCTGGCGCGTGAGAAAGCGGCGTTTCTGATTCAGACCTTCCAGTTCGGTGACGCGCTCGGCGATAACGGCCTTATCGCTGGTGGTCAGCAGCTCAACAGCTGGATTGGCGTCCGCCAGCCGACCGAGAGCATTGAGGCGGGGCGCGAGGGCAAAACCAATATCGCTTTCAGTCAGATGGTCGGGCGTGATTTCGGCGCGTTCCAGCATGGCGCTCAGGCCGGGGCGCGGCGCATTCCGCAGCACCTCCAGCCCGCGCTGCACCCAATAGCGCGTGTCGTCCACCAGCACCATGACATCGGCGATAATGCCTAGCGCCACCAGGTCGAGCAAATGATCGCTGGATTGTGCGCCATACAAAGCCCGCATCACCTGATAGGCCGTACCGACGCCCGGCAGTTCGCGCAGGGGATGCCCGGCGGGCAGGCGCATGGGGTTGACGACGGCTTCAGCATCGGGCAGCACATCCGGGAGGGCGTGATGGTCGGTAATGACCACATCGACCATGCGTGAATGGGCATAACGAACCGCCTCATGCGCTGTGATGCCGGTATCACAGGTCAGCAGCAGATCAACCCCGCCGTCCAGCAGGGTTTTGAGCGCCGGCAGATGGATGCCATGCCCCTCGCTGAAACGGTTGGGGATGTGGTAGACCACCTGCGCCCCCAGGTCACGCAGGGCGGAAACCAGCAGCGCCGTCGCGGTCTGCCCATCGACATCGAAATCGCCCCAGACGAGGATGGTTTCGCGGCGGCGGATGGCTTGTTGCAGGCGGCTGACAGCGCGTTCCATATCCGGCAGTTGATCGGGCGCGGCGGGGGTATAAGCCGCCGGGGAGAGAAAACGGCGAGCCGCTTCGGGCGTGGTGATGCCCTGGCGCAGCAGACGCGCCGCCACCACCGGATGCCCCCCCACCGCCGCAGCAAGGTCATCGGAAACGGTTATCGGCGCGGGTTCAAGCCAGGATTTCATGGACTAGAACCATCTTCAAACTCATCTGCACCATCTGGATAGGCACTCGCATAAAATCGAATGAGAGATTCAGTTTCAATGGGTTTCCACAATTCGGCCATTTGGTTAGTGGTATTGGTTAATGCTGTTTCATATGCAAGCTTTATAAAGCTGTCAGTTAGAAGATTTTGAGGAAGGGTTTTTAACTTTGAAGGAAATTTTTCACCAAGAATTAAAATTATTGCCGCTATAATCCTAGGTTCTTCTACTGTCTTGAGCTTCTCAAGTAAAGTTGTCGCTAAGCGAGCATCGCAATGAGATAAAAAGGCGATAGATTGAAGTGCCATCAACTTTTCTACATCTGAAGTTTCTTTCTCCAATGCATAGTATTTTAATATCTTGGAAATCTCTTCCTCATCTGGCGAATTCTCCAAATATCGAAATGACCCTAAGATCGCTCCAACCAGGTAATCTATTCCCGGCATAAGAGATGACTCAAGACATGATAGAATTCTCTTTAGCGTATCAAAATTCCCTTGCAGTGCTAAGTGTTCAAAAACTGTCCGAGGATCACGCACAATCTCCGGCTTAGTACAGAAAATATCCACTAAGGTATCTTCAACTGACTCATAGCCTACTCGCGCCAAACGACCAATCGAGAACCGCACTATAGCAAGTAATTTTTTCTGTGTAATCTGATAATTTTGTAAGTCCGTTTGTGCTTGTTGAGCCAGGGATTGCTTATATTCACTCCAATTATTTATTAAAAGCTCAGAAATCTCCTTTTTTATCTTCTGAACCTCTTGCATCCAATTAGAATTGTTTTTCTTAAAGTAGGCCGCCCATTTTTGCGGGATTGGATAATTAGGCGTGATTTTTGCGAGTTTTAAGGAGCCTAGAAAATACCACTGACCGCCTTCTTTTACCCGCAGTCGCGGATTTTTAATATATTGATTTAACTTCCTGCTGAGCCTATCCTGCTTTATATAGACGCCAATACTGTTTAAATAGGTCTGATATAGCTTTACAAAATGCCACCACTCACCTGAACTACTACAATGCTCACGATGTATTTCGTCCATGAAATATAAGTGAGCCATTTTCTTTTCAAAACGCCAGCCTATTCTATTTATATCGTCAGACAGCTCTACATCTGATTTGAATTTTGAGACATCTTCCCAACGATAAAATTTGCCATCCTGTACAGTTAGTGGGATGGTCAATCCTAATTCGTCACATTCACGCTTTAGATCATTTATTACTTCTTGTTCATGGACACGGTCATGGATGACGATGATCATGTCATCTACATACCTGAAAATTCTTGCATATTCGTAAATATCGTTAAATTTTTCGTGGATTTTCGTGAGGTAAAGATTCGCCAAAAAGCCGGATATAGTGCCACCTTGAGGTATTCCAAGTCTATCTCCGTTTCCTGCTTTTCCCATATTTCTTAAAAGCAGTTTTTCTAAAAGCCACATGATCCGATCACTTCGTAAAGCGCGGAGTTCCTGACCAGCAATTTCAAGAAGCATATTCTGATTTATTGATGGATAAAAATTTTTAATATCGATCTGAACAATAACCGTTTTATCTCCAAGCTTTGATGCATAGTTGCTTACAGCACGCACGAAGTGTTTATAGCCGCGAAACCATGATTTATAGAAATGCTCTGATTGTTCATTACTTAGCCGATATGCATGGACATTCGACATTAAAGCCGATGCACGCTGACCTAAAACCTGGACAACTGCCGCAGAAATCAATTCCTCTTCCAATCGGAGGAGCGGTCTAGGGCGTGCTTTATCTTCATTTTTAGGGAACTCATAGTGAAAATGAGGGTAACGGTCATCTAAATGAGCATAATCAGAGTCTACAAGCTCGTAATTAGTCAGTCGTACTTGGATCTCCTTCAATCTTTCTTCAAGTTTCGACTCAAATAATCGAATTTCAAATTCATCGACTAACGATTCGCGTAACTGCGATGCTCTCACTCTTGCCCAGGCTAACTTTAAATTATCGAGTGAAATAATTTTTCGCCAATCATAATCAATCGCATACTCTTGATGCGTTATTTCCAAAAAAGAGTAATAGAAATAGGAGGGCACAGAACTATTTGATCGATATTGAATAGGAGTTTTTTTATTTGCTAGATGTAAATGATTTACATGATGATTTTTTGATGTAATTGTCTTTAGTAAAGCTTGTTCCATTTGCACAACATTTCTTTTCTGATCATATTCTTGCTTTTGATGATGCGTACCTACTGTTAATATTGCAACCTTGTCACTTTTAGATAACGACAACAATTGTTCGTAAGATTGCGCCTCTATTTCTCCAAATGTTCTCTTCCCAAGAACAGCAGAATTTACTTTATGGTCAATTAACCAATTTACTGTTTGTGAAATATATTCCTTATATTGTCTATTTAAGGGGTGACTCACGTTTGCTTGAGTAAATATTATTTTGGGGAAGCGTGGCTTTCCTAAACTGATGCGAAGTTGAGAAAGATAATCAGCTATATAAGGTAGAACCTCTGGCATACCTTTCCCCACAATTCGATAATCAAAATGAATACCCTGAAGTTTTATCTTCTTGCTTAACTTTTGAATAAGATAATCATAGACTCGTAAAGTATGTTTATTGGGATCACATCCAAATAGATGAATATCAAATGGGGACATTTTTGAAGAAGATCGCAATCTCAAAATTTTATCTACAATAGCGACACTAGCTGCACCTCCACCGCACCCAATATCTACTACTACAATACTCTCCCCTTCAAAAAAGTCGTCTGAGAGCGTTTCTAAAGCACACTGAACTTTGCGTGTATGTAATTTAGCCCATTTGCTGAATTGTGCTGCAATATGTTTGCCCTCATATCCATCAAAAATAGCTTTATCGTTATCTGCTTTTAGAAGCTCTATATATTCAGGATAAAACTTTTCTAGAGCAGAACAGGTTTCATTAAACGCTTCATTAAGAGTCCAATGTAAATATTCCATTGATTGTCCCCCATGAAAAGTCTTAGAATTCCACCTCGACCAAAGTATCTATGTCGAGGGTAAACGTGTCTATGTCTTGTTCATCATAATCTTGAACGTCAAACTCCGCAAGCGGCCCGGCCTGCTGCCCCCGGTCGCAGAGGGAGCGATAGACGCAGTAGCGGCAGCGGCGCTCATCCGGCGTCAGCGGGAAGTCGAGGCGGGTGCTGATCTCCGCCATCAGCCCGGTCAGATAGGCTTCGTCGGCCTGCAACTGCCGCCGGTCATAGGGAAAACGGCGCGTCGCACCGGCGTGGTCGGCATACCAGTAAATCATCTCGATCTGTTCCGGCGCGATCAACTGGCCGCCGTTGAGGTGGTCGCCGCCCTTCGCCAGCACATAGCGGTAGACGATGGTCTGCAAACGCTTCGCCAGCCGTTCCGCCTGGGGGATGTGCTGCCCGGTTTTCCAGTCCACAATCAGGGCGCGTTCGCCGGGGGTAATCGCCAGCAGGTCAAACTTCGCCAGCAGCATGTACTCCCCCAGCGGCGCGGTCAGCGTCACTTCGGGGTAGCGCTGTGGCGGCAGTCCGTCCAGCCCGTTGTTGAGATAGGCCTCGAACCAGCGCCGCACATCGGCATCTTCCAGCCGTTTGGTCAGCAGATGCGGCGGAATCCCCACCAGATGCTGGTGTACCAGATGGTGAAAGCGTTCGCCCTGCTCCATGTGCTGCTCAAATTCAAGCAGGTCGTCCACTTCCGGCGCGGGCCAGCGCTGCTCCAGCAGATATTTCAGTTGAAAACGGCGCGGACAGTCCACGTAATCCTGCAAGCTGCTCTGGCTGAAGGTGAAATCCTCTGGCAAATTCATCGCTTGTCCCTTTCCTGTTCCCACCAGCCGCGCAGCGCCGCCATCGGACGCGCTTCTACCTGTTCGCCGCGCCGCCCGGTGTTCCAGGTCATGATGAGTTCACGCCGGGCGCGAGTGATGCCAACATACAACAGCCGCAGCCGTTCCGCCGCGTAATCAATCCGCGCCTCGCGGGTGGCCTTTCCTTCGCTGTAGTCGCCGCCGCTGATGAGCGCCTGCAACTGTGCCAGCGCTTCCGCATCGAGGTTGAGCTGATCGCGAATGAACCATTTTTCGCCGATGAACGAGTCAAAGGGGTCGCCGGAAGGGTAATCGTAGTTATTGACCGACATCAGATAGACGCGATCCCATTCCAGCCCTTTGGCCTTGTGCATGGTGGTCACGGTCACTTTGCCCTTATGCCGCTCCGGGTCAAAGGCGTCGTCGTCATCGCCTACCCCGCTGAAATTGCGCTGCCCTTTGGCAATCGCCCGCAGTTCCTCGGTGTACTGCGGCAGATGGGCCTCCGGGTGAAGCTCGGCATAGCGCCGCAGGTAGAGCGCCACACTGTAAGCGGTGGCAACTTCCGACTCCAGGATGAAGAGATCGCCCGCTACCGTCAGAATCAACTGATCGACTGGCAAATCCGCCGCGCCCAGCCAGCGCCGCGCCTGCCCCCGGAACTGAAGCAGATGTTCGTAGAGCGCGGGCTGCTCTGATAACGAGACTCTGGCATCGAGCCAGTCATGGGTGCGCGGCGCAAGGAAATCCTCTACATGCGGGATTTTGCGAAGTTCGGTGATGATGGTGGCAATGCCGCGCTCAGCTTCTTCGTCCCCGCGATCATCGCGCCGCCAGACGCGGTAGGCATTCGCCAGCGCTGTGCTGCTTTTCGGGTCGATCAGATATTCCAGCAGCATCGCCAACGCCCCGACGACAGCGCGTGTGCCGGTGGTCGAGCGCAAATTTTCGACATACTCGATGTCGGCTTTCCGCAGCGCCTGCACCATATTCGCGCCGCTGCTGTTGATGGGCAGCAGAATAGCGACAGTTTTATCGGCATTATCCGGCAGCCATTTTTTCAGCGACTGGATGATGGCCTGCCGTTCCTCGTCGGGCGCGAATTTCTCGGCGCGCAGCTGATCGGCCTGGGGATCATCCGGCGGATTACCCTGGGGATCGTCGGCTGGCGTTGTTTCGATAAAGGGCTGCGTTAAGGGCTGTTTCGCCAGAATTTCAGGAAGCGGATGGTGCAGCGACCAGTTAATCAACTGGTTTGCCAGCCGGATAATGCTGGTTGTGCTGCGGCCTGAGTTTGGCAGCGTTTTCGCCTGTACCCCTTTTTCGCGCAGAAAATCGCGCAGGTATTTAGGGTTAGCCGTCGTGAATGTCTCAAAAATCGCCTGATTGGGATCGCCCACCCGCACCCAGTTGCCTTTTGGCCCCACCAGACGGCGCAAAATCTGTTCCTGAAGCAGGCTGCTGTCCTGGGCCTCGTCTTCAAGGATGTAGGGCCAGCGCTCCCGCAGCCGCGCCAGATAATGAGCATCCAGTTCCAGTACACGCAGCGCCAGCCGAATCAAATCCTGAAAATCGACTGCGCCCCGGTAGCGCAGCCCGCGTTCATACTGCTCATAAATGGTGTAGCAGATTTCCGCCAGCGGTAAAGGAAGTTTGAAGCTGTCGAGCTGCTGGCGGAGCTGGGCTTCTGTGACCTGCATATCCTTCGCCTGCCGGATAAAATTCTTCGCCATGCTTTTGAGCGCATTGGGCCAGTGATTGGTGCGGGTATAGACGTTGGCAAAATGTTCTTCGGTCAGGTAATTATCCGGGCTGTCGGGGTTGGCGCGTACCCAGGTTTCCACCGCTTCCTGCAAAATATCATCCGCTTCCCGTTCGTCAATCACCGTGAAATCATTTGCCAGCCCGACTAATCCGGGACGTTCGCGGACAATATCATTGGCGAGTCCGTGCAAAGTCTGCACCCGATAGCCGAAGCCGGGCAGCAGGTTGAATTCGCTTTTCAGATAGCGTGACATGGCCTGGGCAAAATTCCCAACCGCCGATTTAACCAGCGTCACGATCAGGATTTCCTGCCCGTCAGCCAGGTCTGCCGTCGCCACCAGGCGGGCCGCCAGATAAGATAAGGTCGAGGTTTTGCCGCTGCCCGGCACTGCCGAAACCCCCATTTTCCCTTTCGAGTAGGACAGAACCTCCTGCTGTCTCGGACGCGGTTTAAACATGGTTTTCCTCTTTTGCCAGACGACGCAGCATACTCTGCACAGCCATTAATAACGCGCCGTGCTGCTCGAAGCCCTGTTCGCCGTACTGGCTGAAGCCCAGATAAATACGTTTGCGGCAGCGGCGTATCAGCCCCGAAACAAGCTGATAAACCGTTTCCTGGTTGGCTTCAAATTCATCCGCATCCGTCCAGACGCGCCCTTCCTCCCACTGGCGGCTTAAGATGTAGGGCTGGGTGAGCGGCTGGTAGAGCCGCTGCCCCCACCCCGGACTGCCAATATTCAGCCAGAACTGGTAATCAACCGGCACGTTATTCATCACAAAAGCATAGGCAGGCGCAATGAGAACTGCATCCTTTTCGCTGTGCTGCCGGGTGGAGACATACTGATTGGCAAACACACCAGAGTCCACCATGCGGATATACTCGGATGCAATCGGGAGGTCAGGTTCGATTTTACTGACCGTCTGGCGAAATTCCCTGGCAGACTCGATCAGATTGGCGCTGGTGTTGGCCGCGTCAAAATTGCGATGGAATCCAAATTTAGGCTGTGACAGCACTTCGCCAAACAGCCTGCTGAAAAAAATATCGACGGGTAAAGGCTCCCCCTCCCGATAGGTATCCAGCCAACTGCGGAGTATCTCGTAGCGTGTGCCAAAATCAAAGGTGATTCTGCCCTGCACTTTGGCATCCTGAATACGTTCAAACGGCAAAAGCTGTCCACTGCGGAACAGAATATCGGCCAGCAAACGCGCCCGCACCAGGTCAAGTTCGCCAATGGAGGATGTCAGCGCGAAAGCCACATCAAATTTATCGGGCGTGCTGTTCCACTGGGGATGTGCCAGCTTCGCAAAGGTAAGAAGCGTCCGCGCCGCTGGTTCCTCCCGCAATGCCCGTGAAGGACGATAGGAACGGTTTGCTATGCCCTGCTCGTTGAGGCGCGTTTGCAGGGAAAAACGCAGCGCATCCGGTAAAAATGCCGACAGGATGACAATTTCTTTGGGCGGGACGCCTTCGTTATGGATGAGCGAGGCAATATTCTCGACCGTCCAGTCAATCATCTGCGGAAGATAACGGTTATCGGTATAGGCAATCGCATCACGGGCATCTGCCTCGGCTTTTGCCGCATGAGGCCGATTCAGACTGCGGGCGATTTCCATCTGAAAAGCTTCGAGTTCGTCCGACATAATGCGCGGCTTATCCAACAGAACATGAACCTCACAGCGCCGTTTCAGCTTCAGAGCGTTCTCTGAATCCGCGCCGAGAAAACGCCGGTAGCCCCCTTCAGAATCGTAAATCAGCAGGGCAGAATCACATTCCTTCAGCCAGTCAGCCAGCATGTCATGGGTCGCCGGGGTGTCCTCTTCGATGTTATCCACAATCAGATGGCGATACTGCTGGGTGAGGTAGCGACGGGGCTGCTCCATCTTCCACAGAAAATCAACAAACAGAATGATCTGAAGCGAAAAATCCAGCAGGTTATGCTGGCGGCACATTTCCCTGAACAGACTGGCACAGGCCTGGGCATCATCATAAATATAGGCCTGTTCGGTATCGCCGGCCCAGGCTGATTTCAGTCTGGTGGCAATCGTTTCCTGGGGAAAACCAACCAGCGCGGCTTTATTGAGGTTATCGACAATCTGGGTATAGAGGCGGTTCTGGCTGATGTGGACGCTGTTAAAGTAATCGCTTCGCCTGATTTCGGGTTCGACAAAGCGAGTCATATAATACTGGACAAGTTCCAGACTGAGGAAGTGAGGCCGGTCTAATGGTTTTTCAAAACCCACGTCTTCGGCGATCAGCGGCCAGAACAGGTCAATCACCTGAAAAGCCAGGCTGCCCAGCGTTGCCGTCCGCACATTGACGCCATTTTTGGTGCGGGAGCGCCGCAGGGCTTCCTTATAAGGTATTGCCAGCGTCGCCTGCGGAACCAGAATCAGAATAGAATCTGCCGCAGCGCCTTCGCGCAGCAGGTGCTTCACGCGCTCGATAGCGGCTGTTGTTTTGCCAGTACCGGCTAACCCCTCCAGAAAAATCGTTTTATCAGGATTTTCCTTCGCCACCAACTGCTGATTTTTGAGTAATCGCATATGAGACTTCCGCTGAACTGATCGGTGATGAGTTGTTCAGACAATAATGCTGGCATGGCCTTACGGCCAGGTGATAAAGACCTCACCCAATCATACTGCATTTGCTGGTGAGCCAATGGGCATCTTGTGGAATCGTGGCAGAGAAAAGTGATTTGGATAGATCGTTATCTAATACAATGAGTGAGGGTACAACACGTCAATCAGTGCTGCCCATCCTGACAAACCAGAATGGAACAGATGATCTAAATTTTAGCTTATCGGACAGACTTTGTACAGGGTGGAATACGTAGTGCTATGCCGCTCAGCGCTAAATCCTGATGAGGGCTTCACCCGCCGCTTTCAGCACCAGCCGCTCATCATCAGCGCTTTCAATCTGGTCTAGCAGGGCAATCCGGTCATGCAGCAGAAAACCACAGTCAATCTGAATAAAACCGTGCTGGCGCAGAGAATCCTGTAATGCGAAAGGAAGATAATAAAATTCCGAGGGTTTACCGGCTGCAAAAGACCCACCAGTCTCGGCATCACAGGCATAACGCACACTGCCAATCCTGCCGCCGCTGCTGTCATAAACCGGTGTTCCCTGGGAAGGGAGCGAGCGTGTCTTATTTTCAGTGATATCCAGCATCGCCTGAACCATGACTACCCTCCGCAGCTTATTATTGTACTTCTCACCATACAGCAGCCAGAGGCAGTCTGTCATAGGCATAAAGAGGGAATGCGAATAGGTCACATGGCTCATTTGACGAACTGTTCAGCGTTTAAGGGTGACTAACGGCGCATGAGAAACATACCCCCAATGCCCTTAACGGTGTTATAATGAGCAGCAACGACTAGTGTAGGAGAGAAAATCGTGCCATCACTTGGACCAACTGAACTGCTCATCATTCTGGTGATCGTGATTTTATTGTTTGGTGTGGGTCGCGTTTCGAAAATCGGTGGGGAGTTGGGCAGCGCAGTTGCCAATTTCCGTAAAGGCCTTTCGGACGGCAGCAAAGAGAAGACCGAAAACAAAAGCGAAGGTTTCAACAACCCGTCGTAATAGCTACTTCCTCCGCCCCATCTCCCTATAAAGACGGAGCGAGCGAAATGCAAGTCTTCTAGTCCCTCTCCCCAGGCGGGAGAGGGCTTTTTGCAATCAGGGTGTGCAGGGCGTTTATGCCTGCGCCAGCCGGTTGATTTCCCGCGCCAGATTCAACGTCAGTTTGTGCTGAACCCCTGCCGGAACTTTCAGATTATAGGTCAGAATCGCGCTGTTTAGTTCAGCCGCTTCTTTGGTCAGCCGGCTTTGCGCTGCCTGCCAGTTGCGCTCTGCCTCGATGCGCTGGGCGCTCCCGGCTGCCGGGTCGTGAATGTTGGCTGACCAGGTCTTGAAAGCACGTCGCACTTTGCTCATCAGCGCTTCAATCTTGCCATCCAGTTCCCGCCCCATCAGCATCCAGTCAGGTGCCAGATCATTCTCACGCAGGATTTTATAGGCCATCTTCAACTGGTCGGGGGTATGCTCGTCCTGGCTCAGGTCGAGCGGTTTTCCCTCGCCAGGCAGGTTGCTGAACTCGCCATCCTCCATCGCTTTGCGGATTTGCCGGTCAATATAGGATCCCCAGTCAGACACGCAAAATCTCCTTGATAGTTTACCACTGCCAGCGGTCAGCTTTCAGTCTTTTTGAATGCCTGCCAACTGACGACTGTGAACTTGCTATGGTAGCTCCACTGTTCCCGGAACGCGATAGGTCGATTGTACGACCCCATTGCGGTCACTCAAGGTCAGGACATCGCCCGCCGCCAGTACAGCGGCATTACGATTCCAGAACAGCAGGATGGGCGTATCCTGGCCGACACGGGTGAACAGGGTGATCGATGCATTGGAGAACACCAACCGTTCGCCGAAGGTATAGGTATTCCCCTCAGCATCTTTTAAAGTCCAGCCGTTCAGATTGATCGAGTTACCGACATTACGGATGGAAATCCCTTCGGCTGTGATGTCACCCACGCCGACCGCTTCCACGATCTCGACCTGGGCATTAGCCGCCGTCGGAGGCAGCGTCAGAGTTGGACGAGCAGTTGCCTCGGCAGTGCTTTCAGCCGTCACCTCTTCAGTAACCTCGCCACCGCCTGCGCCTTCAACCGTTTCTCCGGCTTCTGGTGTGGCCGTAGGCAGATCAGCCGCTGTCAGGGGGCAGCCTTCCAGCGGGACGATCAGCACATCGCCAATTTGCAGCGATGAAGCGCGCTGGTCATCCAGTCCGTTCAGCTCCATGATGGCAAAACCATCCGCGCCGTAGACTTCCGCCAGTCCAAAGGGCGTATCGCCGGACTGGATAACGTGCAGAATACAGTTCGCCGGCAGCGCGGTAGCCGTCCCTTGCAGCGGGGTATCGCCGCTCAACGCTGCCGCGTCGAATGTCACCGGCAAAGACTCGCCCGCTGCTGGGGTATCCAGAATGCCAGTCGGCAGCGCAGCGACAGCCTGTGTCCCCGGCTGCGGTGTCGCCGTGATGATGACGACACGCGATTCGCTGTTGGGGTCAGGTGTAGTGGTGATACGCACTTCCACCGTGATGACCTGTACCGGTGCCTGCTGCGGGTTCTGGCTGGAAAAAACTGAAACCACAGCCAGCGCGACAACCAGTGTCACAATCACGTTGATGATGATAAAAAGAAGGGGCGCAGGACGCCGCATAAATTCCCTGCCTCGTTAACCCACCCGCCCGACACAATACCCCCTTCCATTCAACAGAAAGGGGGTTCAGAGGTGGAGATTATTACTTGTGAACTTTAACACACATCGCAATCCGGGGCAATTGCCCCGCTTGGGATCTGCTTACCAGGTCAGGTCATAGCAAGCGCCATCCAGGTCAGGCGCGGCAGCATTCACATAACGCCGCCAGATGAGACAGGGGGAAGCGCCTGCCCGAAAACGCCGCGCCACACCCCAGATGAAGCCGTAAATCATGTCATGCGGAAAAGGCGTATGGTCATTCACCTGAATATGACGCTCGCCCACTTCGGTAATGTGATAGCCTTCACCCTCTGTGATATGGCGAAGACTGGTACGGTAGCTCAGGTGCAGATTTTTCAATCCATCCAGCACTGATCGGGTTTCCGGCGAAACCAGCATCGTCTCGGTATATTCCAGTCCTACATCGATCAGGTTATGGTCGCTGCGCTGTTCGCCCGCGATGCGTGTGAAAACATCAAGCAGCGCCTGAAAGGGATACCAGACCTCATCCTGAATAGGCCTGACACTATAACCATCCAGCACACCGTTGATAACTGGCATAAACCGATCCTGATTAAGACGGGCAAGCAAAGCCCGCATGGCGCTGCCGATGATCTCCGCGCCAGGAGAAGCAAGATACTTGGGCATGAAACTCCTGAACTCCAACTAACCCGATACAAGCGCTGGCTGATAACAACCAGCCCCTTTAAAAAAGCACGGCTGTTGTAAGAAATTTATTGATCTCCAGCGCATTAAGGTTAGAAGCCCCAATAAATTAGGGGGTAAGGGTTTGCCTATGGCGTCGCAAATTGGTAGAGAGTGTACTCATCGACAGGATCGCTCCAGACGGCATTCATCACCCTTTCCAGCGCGGTCAAAAATGCCCGTGACTCGCTTTCATCAGTCACCACAAAGTCATAGCCGAGCTTATAAATCAGCACATAATCGTCACCCGCCGCTTGCCAGCCCGCAAAAACCGCGTCGGGTGTCCCGGCAGCAGCCAGCGCACGCGGCCAGTGATCGAACAGCATATCACCCAGGCAGGTGACGCTGGGGGGACAGTAGTAGGTCTTCGGCTCATAGAGAAAACGCACCGTCGAGCCAGCCGGGAGTTCTGCCAGCTTTTGTGTCAGCAGCAGGTACGAGCCAAGATGTTCAATCAGATAGATGTCGCGACTTTTGTAGCCGAGCAGGTAAGGCAGCACGCCGGAACTGACGGTATAACGGACAGCATCCAGCGCGTTAAAGACCAGCGTCAGCGCCAGCAGCGCCCGCGCCAGAAAGCCCACATCGAGCGGTTTTTTCGGCCAGTCTTTCAGGCCATCAAAAGCCAGCGCACCGGCCACCGCCGCCACCGGGAGTCCCATCGCCATCAGGCGCGTCTGCCCGCCAATGCCGCTGGTCGCCGCCAGAATCATCCAGAAGGCCAGCAGCGGCAAGCCCAGCAGGATACAGATTTTCGCCAGCCATTTGGCGCGCTCCGCCAGCCAGGGCCAGCCAAGCGGCAGCAGAAAAAAGGGTGCTGTCAGCAGCCAGGCACCGGCTGTAAAGCTGAAGCCTTCGCCTTTCTCCACCCCAAAAACAGCCGCCGCCGCTGGCAAAATGAGAAGCTGCCAGGCGCGTTCTGTACCGAGCAAGCCCTGGCCGCTGGTGCTGAAGGTCGCCGAACGCCCATCATCCCAATTCAGGCCGCCAAAAGCGAAGGGGTAAACCGGGTTACCATAGAACGCCACTCCCTTCAGCGCCCAGGGTAGAAAAACCAGCGCAGCAACCATGCCAAACAGCATCACAGCCCGAATGCTTTGACTCGGAACGCGGTATTCAGCACTCAGCACCACCAGAGCCATCGCCCCGACCAGCCCTACCGCCGTATATTTCACACCCAGCGCCAGCCCAGCGATCACGCCCATCAGCACGATCAGACGCAGCTTTTCAGGCGAGGCGCGATACATGCTGCTCAGCGCTAAGGCCACCGCGCCATAAGCCAGCAGCGCCAGATCGACATACGGCCAGCCCAGCAGCAGCCACAGACTGTAGGACGCCAGCAGCCGCGTCACCGCCAGCCATCCTGCTACCTCTCCGGCGAAACGCCGCGCCACACCGCCAACCGCCAGCAGACCGAGCAGGCCAAACAGGGCATGAACTGGCGCAGCAGCCGTGTCGCGCCCAAACAGGCTGATCGCGACGCCAAACAGGATTTCGACACCCTGGGGAAAGCCGAGAAAATGGTTATCCGGCGCGGCCACAATCCGCCCGGCAGCTAAATAGCGCTGCGGCCCGACAAGGTGATAATTAATCGCGTCAAAAGCGGTTGGCGGAGCAGCCGCCTGAAGCAGCGCCAGGCCCAGCAGCAGCCCGCCGAACAGCATCAGACAACGCGCCCAGCCAGACTCAGGCCGAGCCGCCGCCCGCAGCAGGCTGCCTGCATCACGCAGCCAGTCCAGCGCCGCCCGTCGTGTCAGGGCGAAGGTCAGCGCCAGCGCCGCCCACAGCACGCCGCCCGCATACAAGCCGACCAGTCCCAGCGCTAATGCACCCAGACTGAACAGGCCCAGACCCAGCAGTCCTTCCAGCGCAGTTTTTTCAGCGCGGCTCATTCCAAAATGATTCCCACCCCACTCCGTAGAGAGGGGCTTTATGACGGTTTCCTGTCCTCCTACCCTGTTTACGGGTTGAGGGGCATGAGGTATAGCAGACAGGGGAAAAATGATGCTCAGTATCCGCCGCCCCACGCCGCCAGCGACCAGCGCCAGCAGCGCTGCCGGCAGCCCATCCAGTGCCGCGCCGCCCAGCGAGAAAATCAGCGCCGGGTCGAGCGGCTTATGCACCCAGTAATAACCGACCAGCACCGCGATAAGACCTATCAGCGCCGCGAATATCCGCCATTTCATCATCATCTCACCCGCCTGTAATGTGTGGGATAGGCTGTTTTGGTATGCTATAGTTCAGTATAGCGTTAAGGGGAGATGGAGGGACTTAAGATGACATACATGATCGACGGACACAATTTGATCGGCCAGCTCCCGGACATTTCCCTCGAAGACCCCAACGACGAAGCACTGCTGGTACAAAAACTGGTCGGGTTCGCTGCCCGCACCGGCAAAAAATGTCTGGTAGTCTTCGACTACGGTCTGCCCGGCGGCAGTTCGCGCATGTCCACCCGCTCGGTACAGGTGGTTTTCGCCTCCGGGCGCTCCAGCGCTGACCGGGTGATGATGGAGCGCATCCGCAAAATCCCTGACCCGCTGGGCTGGACAGTCGTCTCGTCAGACAATGATGTGCTGACGACGGCGCGTTTGCGCCGGATGGGGACACTGCATTCCGACGAGTTCGCCGCCTTGATGCAGGCGCCACCGAAGCCAAAAATTGATGCGGGCGAGGCCGCCGACGTGCATCTGTCGGAAAATGAAGTCGATGAGTGGCTTGACCTGTTCGGGGGGAAATAATGGCGCACGACTCGCACCTGCGTGACAAAGCGATCAAGCTGCGCACGCAGCACAACATGACGCTGGACGACATCTGTGAACGGCTGGCACTGCCCAAAACAACGGTCTACTACTGGATAAAAGACCTGCCAATTCCGTTCACGGAAAAACAGACAGAAGGAATGCGGAAAAAGGCTGAGAAAGTCCGCCAGAAATATGCTGCCCTGCGCCAGCAGGCCTATCAGCAGGGCATGGCGGATGCCCCGACGCTCATGCAAGACCTGACTTTCCGCGATTTCGTGGTGCTTTACATGGCGGAGGGCAGCAAGAAAAACAGGAATATTGTTGAGTTCGTGAATTCCGATGCACGAATGGTCAAATTAGCTCATCATTGGATGATAAAATTGCGAAACGTCGATACGGGAATCAGTTATCGCATACAGTGTCATATTGACCATGATGAAAAGGAGTTAAAAGCTTATTGGGCGCAAATTGTCGGCGTTCATCCAGAAATAGTTACGATTATGCGGAAGTCCAATAGTGGCATGTTATCGGGCAGACAGTTTCGATCAGTAAACGGTCTATTGAGTATCCGTGTATGCGACACCTATTTCCGAGCAAAATTGGAAGCATGGATGGACTTTATCAAAGCCCAGTGGTAGAATACTTTTCATTCGGGGCGTAGCGCAGCCTGGCAGCGCGTTCGCTTTGGGAGCGAGAGGTCATGGGTTCGAATCCCGTCGCCCCGACTGAATTCCCACTAAGGCACATGCAAATGTGTCTTTTTTGTAACTTGTTATTAGTTCAAAATCATTTCAAAAATATCAAACTTGAACTATAGTGTTTATATGGATAAAAACAAACTTCAGGAACTGGCTGCAAAGGGGTTCAGTACCAGAGCAATTGCTGACTACTTCGGCCTTTCTCAAACGACAGCGATGTACTGGATCAGGAAGCACAGCATCAAGGTCAAACTGGCCCGTACCCCAGGGTATTTATGTCGCCAGTGTGGGGAAACCGACCCCGCAAAATTTTACAGCTATCGCAAAAAGATGTGTGCCAGATGCGACAATGAGCGCGTCAAGGAAAAAGCCTATGCTACACGGGAGCGAGTCATCCAGCATCTGGGCGGGGCTTGCTCAAAATGCGGATACGATCAATTTCACTGCGCTCTCGATGTTCACCATTTAGCCCCTTCCACAAAAGACCCAACATTTGAAAATATGCGCTATTGGTCGTGGAAGAGGGTTGTCACCGAACTGGAAACGTGTATACTGGTGTGTAAGAATTGCCATGCTGCAATCCACAATGGCGACTTGTAGTTGCGCGGGTATGGTGTAGCGGTAGCATACGACCCTTCCAAGGTCTTGGCATGAGTTCGAATCTCATTACCCGCTTCTATAATATATTATTCAATAAGGGCCTATAGCTCAACGGCAGAGCAGACGGCTCATAACCGTTAGGTTTCAGGTTCGCATCCTGATGGGCCCACAAGCCAGTAGCAATTTGAACATGAGCCAGCACCTTAGCTGGCTGTTGTTTTTTATGGAGCAATATCCCCATACCCATTTTTGAGATAACGCTGAAAGTGATTTCGGGTTAAGAGAGCGGCTAAATACCGGCGCTGACCTCAGTGCCGGTGTGTCCTAATGTATGGGTTTTCAAGGCAGCCTCCATCCGTTTCGCCAGCTAAAAATGAAGTGTACTATCCTTTCAGTCCAGTCATCACAATCCCTTTAATAAAGTAGCGCTGGGCGAAGAAAAACAGCACGATGACCAGCATCATATCACCCGGCAATTACCGCGATGAGTATTCGCACCTGCACATCACCACCTATTAGCAGGCTATCATCAAACCCGGACAGCAGCGCACTTGTCTGATGTGATGGACATGAAGAGATGGCTACCCTTCGCCGAAGACCGCGCGGCGCAGACGGCGGTGAAAATCTGTCCCCGGCAGCGAGCCGTCCTTGACATCAGCAAACTGAATGTCGATGACAATCGGGAACTCTTCGCCTGCCAGCAGCAGCGGAAAAATCGGTTTTTTGTAGCGCTTTGCCAGCAGAATTTCCTTCCGCACCCACTCGGATTCTTCGGCTTCTGGCGACATCAGCAGGACAAAAGCGGCGCAGGACTGAATCGCCCCGTTGATCTGTTCGAACCAGGCATCGCCATAATCAATCTGGTCATCAATCCAGACGGCGAAACCACTGCCGCCGAGGTGATCGGCGATCTGGCGAGCATAATCCTTATCGCGGCGGCTGTAGGAAATGAAGACGTGCTGCGGGACAGATTCCAGCGCTTTTTCCAGCTCGCGGGCGAAATCCATCACAGTTGGGTAGCGGTCTTCCGCCTTTTTAGCGAGGGCGCGCTCAAGAACGGCATTGACCATGACCGGAATTTCCGGGCGAACGCTTGGCGCTGGCGCTGGCATTTCGTTCAAATGCTGTTCGCGCAGTCTGTCACCGCGTTTGAAGAAGGGCTTTTTCCCTGTCAGCATATAATACGCCACCACGCCAAAGGCATACTGGTCGCTGGCGGGGGTGGCGGGTTCACCATGCCAGCGTTCCGGGGCAGCATAACTCCAGGCAAGCGATTCTTCCGCCCCGGCCTGAATGTTGGCGAAAAACAGATTCCCGATATAGGGATTGCCCCAGCCATCAAAGAGGATATTGGCGCGGGAGAGTTCCCCATTCACCATACCCTGTGAATGAACGAAATCGAGCGCACTGGCGAGCTGGCGCGTCAGGTTAACCACTTCAGGAAATGGTAAACCACCTGTGCCGTCAACCAATTTCCTGAGTGACCCGCCGCGCATCAACCGCATCGCCATGTAGCTGTAGCCGCGCTCGATGCCGTAGCCATGAATCGGTACGATATGCGGATGCTCCATGCGTGCCAGCAGTTCCGCCTCGCGCATGAAGGCCTCAACATAGTGCGGATTTTCGCGCTGTTTGCGGTTGAGGACGCGCAGGGCAACACTGCGTTTGAGTGCCGGTTGATAGGCTTCGTAAATGGTGTTCATACTGCCGGGGGCGATCATTTCCCGGATTTGGTATTCTCCCAGCGTTTGTCCTTCCAGTTCGCGTTCTGCCATAGTCACCCTTCTCCAAAGACAGCGCGGCGCAGGCGGCGGTGAAAATCGGTATCCGGCAGCCTGCCATCCTTGACATCGGCGAACTGAATGTCAATGACGATTGGAAATTCATCACCAGCCAGCAGCAGTGGAAAGATCGGCTTTTTGTAGCGCTTCGCCAGCAGAATTTCCTTATGTACCCATTCCGACTGTTCAGCATCGGGGGACATCAACAGGACGAAAGCAGCGCAGGATTTAACAGCGCCGTCGATTTCCCTGAACCAGGCATCGCCATAGTCAATCTGGTCGTCAATCCAGACAGTGAAGCCATTGTGGCTGAGATAGTCGGACAACTGGCGGGCATAGTCCTTGTCACGGCGGCTGTAGGAAATAAACACATGCTGCGGAACGGCTTGCAGCGCCTTCTCGAATTCGCGGGCGAAATCCATCACCGTTGGATAACGGTCTTCCGGCTTTTTGGCGAGAGCACGAAACAATACATCATTCACTGCCAGGGGAATTTCGGGATTATAGCTTTGCGGTGACGCTGGCATTTCGTTGATATGCTTTTGAGCAAGGCTGTTTAAGTCAAAAAATTTCTCAAACGGAAAAACCCCGGTGATGGCGTGGTAGATGACACAGGCCAGCGCGTATTGATCGGAAGCAGGTAAAATCGTTTTATCGGCCCATTTTTCCGGCGCGGTATAAATCGCCGTTCCAGTGATGGTTTTCGGCATGACTTTCTGGAAGCCAGCGACATGAAAGTTGCCAATATAAGCGCTGCCCCACTCATCAAAAACGATGTTGGCGCTGCTGGGGTCGCTGTGAGTAAAGCCCTGTGCATGGACAAAGTCAAGCGCGTTAGCGATCTGCTTCAGCACACCTGCGGCTTCCTGAAGGGGAATCGCGCCCGTTTTCATGCGGTCTTGCAGTGTGCCGCCCGCCATCAGACGAAAGACGATATAGCTGAGATTATCCTGCGAACCATAATCATGAATCGGGACGATGTTCGCATGTTCGAGCCGCGCATGAATGGCCGCGCTCTGGAAAAATGCCTCCCGGTAGTTCACATCGGTCTGCAAATCCCTTTTGAGCAGGCGAACCAGAACTTCGCGGCCAAGCGCTTCCTGATAGGCGCGGTAATTTTCAGTATGGCTGCCCATTCGCAGCAGTTCGACAATCTGATATTGGCCGAGTGTACGGCCTTCGAGCTTCATATAAGACATAGGATTTTCAGTTTCCTGATCCACCCTCTGCACGCTTCAGCGCCGCCTGCAAGCGCTGCTGCTGGACGGTGGTAGTCAGGTCGCCGCGTGTGCGCTCCAAAACACCGCGCACGATGTCCGTCTGCCGCCGCAGGCCGCCGGTGAGCGCGTCGGGAAAATCGAACGTCACCAACTGGTCGTAAATGTCGTCCATCCATTCCAGCAGGCGCTCGGCTTCAGCCTGGTCGGGTTCTTCGCGCCGCAAAATATCGAGGATGAAACGGCGCAGTTCAGTGGCGGCTTCCGCCAGCCCGTTGAGATAGGTCGGCGCTTCGACAGCCAGCGACTCCGGCGTGGGTAGTGCTTCCCCGCGCACGATGGCATAGGTGCAGAAAGCCTCGACCACTTCCTTGAGCGAATCCTGCGAATAACCTGCATGATACAAATCGGGATAAGCAGCAATGCCTGCCCGTAAGTCATCAGCACCAGCGCGGGCGGCGGCCAGTTTGGCTTCAGCCTTATCCCACTCATGGCGGTGAATGGCGCGGATGCCTTCGGAACAGTGGCGAACGAGCTCCCGCGAGCGGGCAATCGCTTCGTCGCGGGCGGCATTTTTGGCGATGAAGACAGCGCGAATCGAGTCGCTGATGGCGGTCAGATCACTCATTTCCTTCCCCTCCTTCCGGCTTGATCCCCCCAAATAACTGGTCGGCCAGCGTCGGCGCACCGAGCGGGAGTGTGATTTCACCGTGAATTTGCTCAAAGCGATCCAGATTAACCCCTAACGCCTTCAGGAACATTTTGGCGTTGGCGGGCGTCATGGCGATACGCGACTGAACGCGGGCGCGTGGATCGTTGGGCATAATCTGAACGAAGTCAAAAATAATTTCGCTGTGTGTCTGGCTGATAATAACCGCGTTGCTGTAAATGGCGGTGAGATTGGCCGGGATTTCCAGATTCAATTTACGCTGTGGTTGTGGAGGCTGCTGCATGATTCCTCTCCTTACATAGACCAGACAGCATACCGCCAAGCAGTCAGCAGCGCCAACAATCGCTCTTTGTGAAATTTTGAGATAATTTGTTTGATCTTACGCGCCGTTAATCTTCGCATGTTACAGTCGCTTTATGATAAACGCTGCCCTTCGCACCAAGGCCCTGGTCGTGTATGAGATGTTAATCGCCGCTTATGGTGAACGTCCGCTTGTGCCGCGTCGTGAGCCGATGCATGAGTTGGTTTCGACCATGCTCTCCCACCGCACGACCAACGCCAACGAGGCCAGAGCCTACGACCAGATGATGGCACGTTTCAAAACCTGGGAGCAGGTGCGTGATGCGCCACTTAATGCACTGATCGAGACGATTTCACCATCGACCTTCCCCGAAGCGAAAGCGCCTAATATCCAGAAAACGCTGACAAAAATTATCGCCGAACGGGGCGAGGCCAATATCGACTTTCTGGGCGATTTACCGGTCGATCAGGGCGTACACTGGCTGACAGCGCTGCCTGGGGTAGGCATCAAAACGGCCACGCTGGTGCTGCTGTTTTGTTTCAGCAAACCTGTGCTGCCGGTGGATACACACGTTCACCGCATCAGCCGACGACTGGGGCTAATCGGCACCAGGGTCAGCGCGGAAGCGGCCCACGACATTCTGCTCGATCTGCTGCCCCATGAACCTTATATCCTGTTTAACTTTCACAAGTCGATGCTGCGGCATGGGCAGACCATTTGTATCTTCAATATCCCGCGCTGCGCTAAATGCCCGCTTCAGTCACAGTGTGATTATTATCGGGATACCAAAGTACCTGTTTAGCGAAACATTTTTTACTGCTACAGTCATTACAATCGGTCTAACGGGAGGACGTGTGCCATGATTAAATTAAGCGAGGCGCAGCAGGTTTTATATAACGTGCTGCAACAAAACGGCGGCTGGATGAAACAACCGGAAATTGCGGCAGGGCTGGGAAAATCCTCACTAACGGCTGAGGATATGATGCAGCTTGATCTGCTGGAAGATGCCGGACTGCTGGTGAAAGAGATCGCTGACAACAAAGCGCCCGATGGCGGCCATGTCAGCTACCGGGCGGCTGTTCCAAAAGCTGAAGTACACAGCTAAAGTTCCCTCCCCTTTCCCTGCATAAGAGAGAAAGGGGAAGTCACGCATAGTGAATGTTGATTAAAAGGGAATGTCATCCGTATTGGATGGCCCAGCGCCGTAATCGTTATATTCCCCGCCATCGCTACCTTCACGTTCCTGACGGTTGCCGAGGAAGCGAACATCCCGCGCCCTTAGTTCTAGTGACGCAGCAGGCTGTCCAGCCTTATCCAGGTAAGCACGGGCTTCTACCGTGCCTACTACCATCACCTGACGACCTTTTTGCACATACTGATTACAAATCTCACCCAGACGACCCCATGCATTTACCCGATACCATGTTGTTTTCTCTCGTTTTTCATTCGTATTAGCATCATTCCAACTTTCACTGACTGCAACACTGAAATCGCATACGGCAATTCCACTTTGCAAGTATTTCAATTCCGGATCCCGACCCACATTACCCACTACAATCGTCTGATGCCAGGCCATATTCTTTACTCCTCGCTTTTGCGATTATTAACAAACTCGAAATAGACTTCAATTTCGGCCAGTTTTTCGATGGCCGCTATCTGACCAAGTTTCAATGTTAGCCACTCAAAGGCGTCTTTATCTCTCTTGCTCGAATTACACGACTTACACATCACTACCACATTTTCAGCGACATGACCGGGACAAACTGCTGACTTGAATGGAATCCAATGGTCAATTTCAAGCCTGTCCGTGCTGCCGCAGATTAAGCATTTATGTTGCCAATAAGCCAAGCATTGTTCCCACTCTGCGTCAGAGAATGTATCTGGCAGTTTACGCCTACGAGCGCGTCGTTTTGCCAGAAGCAACTTAAGCTTATGAGGATTTTCGGTAGCCCATTTTTTAAAGCGTTCGCGCTCACGTTCTAAGTTATTCCAATAGTAATGATGATTATATAACCTAACACGTTCTTTCTGGTCAGGCCGATTCCTTCTATATATTTCAGGGTGTTGATCACGATATTTTTTGTTTCGGCGTAGAATGTGATCTTTATTGGCTCTATAGTAAGCTCGTGCCTGAGCTTTTTTCTGTTCGTGATCTTCGTGATATTTTTCTTTCCGAACGCCGTTTATTTCATCGCGGTTTTCCTGGTAATACTCTTTTTTCTGCTTGATAATTCGTTCTCGGTTAGTGGCACGATAAATTTGATAACAGCTTTTACAACGGCCTTGCAATCCATCTGATGCACGGTTATCGACAGAGAAGAATTCGCTGGTAGCAGCTAATACTTCCTTACAAGCAAAACACCGTTTCAAACCCGGTGGTAAAATTTCACGAAGCTTACCGGTACCTCGAAAAACTCGCTGACAGCCTTTACACCAAGAAGTGTAACCCGATTTTTTGTGTTTGCTTTTATAAAAGCTATCTATAGGCAAAACCAACTTGCACTTTGTACACTGCTTTGTATCCATGCGTACACCTCTTTATACGCTGCCTTTTATTAGATGACAGTCAGACGATGAAAGGTGCATCGCTTTTCGGAGCGTCCCCCTAGACTGCCACTCTCATTTATAGCATGGATGAATGGATTTAGCCGTGATGTGAGTGACAATGGAACAAAAATTCTACCGCATTTTGCGCCTTTTTCCTATCCCCAGTTTCAAGGGGTCAAATATACAGAATTGACAAATTATTCACGTTTACAAATGTAACAGACGGTATAGATGGCGTTATAATCACGTTATAGCGGACATACGTTGGGAAATGAGTCAACATGAATCGGGTACTGGTGCTGGATGACAATGCGGAGATGGTGACGATGCTGCGGCTTGTCCTGCAACAGCAGGGTTTCGAGGTCTTCACCGGGCGCAGCGGTGAAGAAGGCCTGAAAATTTTGCACAACCTCGCGCCCATGCTCATCATCAGCAGTCTGTCGCTGGCGAAGATGGACGGCCTGGCATTCCTCGATGCGGTACGCGCCAACCCGGAATGGTCAACCAGCGCCTTTGTGATGACCGGCAGCCAGCCAACCAATGAGCAGCGCTGGGCCGCCATCGAACACGGTGCCGACGCTTTCCTCGCCAAGCCCTTCCGCTTCGACGAACTTCAGAAGATTCTTTACAACCTGGGTGTAATGCCTGCGCGGGCATAGGTCAATCGAGCGTTCTGAGTTCCGATTTCCGAGTAAAATGCATAAAGCAGTCTGCGCCACAATCCGCATTTTACTCGGCACTCAGCACTCAAGACTTGCTAACCTCGGCGCTTTTCGATTTCGGTTTTCATCAGGCCAGTAATCACCTTCGGGTCGCCCTTCCCGGCCATCGCTTTCATCGCCTGCCCCATCAGCGCTCCAAAAACCTTTTCCTCGCCGCCGAGATAGCGCGTCACCATCGCCGCGTTGTCGTCCAGCACTTTGGCGACAACACCCGCTAACGCGCCGGTGTCAGAAATCTGCGCCAGCCCCTTCTCGGCCACAATTTTCTCGGCCTCCGCGCCGCTTTCCCACATTTCGCCTAAAACAGTGCTGGCCGTGCCGCGATTGATTGTCCCGCCATCGACCAGTTTGGTCAGTTCGGCGAACTGCGCTGGGGTGATCTTGATCGTGCCGATGGCTTCGCGCTCCACGCCGTCGCGGTTCATCAGGCTGAACAGGCTGGTGATGAGCCAGTTAGCGGCAGTTTTGGGATTCGCGCCCGCCGCCAGCACACTCTCATAATAATCGGCAACCGCTTTGTCGAGCGTCAGCACGGCAGCGTCGTAATGGCTGAGGCCAAAAGCGCTGATGAACCGTTCACGTTTGGCATTGGGCAGTTCTGGCAGGCTGGCACGAATCTCCTCCACCCATTCGCGGCTGATTTCAATCACCGGAATATCCGGTTCGGGGAAGTAGCGGTACTCGGCGGCGGTTTCCTTCACGCGCTGGATGACGATGCGCTGCTTGACTTCATCCCAACCCAGCGTCGCCGCCTCGACACTTCCGCCGCTCTCATACAGCTTAATCTGCCGCTCAATCTCAGCTTTGCTGGCGCGGTACAGGTGGCGGATGCTGTTCTGATTCTTGACCTCGGTGCGCGTCCGGTAGTCAAGATCGTCCTTGTGCTTGACGCTGATGTTCGGCTCAATCCGCAGCACACCTTTGGACATGTCGCCATCGTTGACGCCCAGGTATTGCAAAATGGCGCGCAGGGTGCGGGCATAGGCTTCGGCTTCTTCGGCGCTGTTGACATCCGGCTCAGTGACGATTTCCAGCAGCGGCACACCCGCGCGATTGTAATCAACATAGCTGATGCCGTCGGCATGAATCAGCTTGCCGGTATCTTCTTCCAGGTGGGCGCGGCGGATGCGAACGCGCTTGACATACGGCTCGCCATTTTCCGGCGTGACTTCAACATCGAGGAAGCCGTTGATCGCCAGCGGGCGGTCATACTGGCTGATCTGATAGCCCTTCGGCAGGTCGGGGTAAAAGTAACTCTTGCGGGCGAACTGGTTGAAGGGCGGGATGGTGCAGTTGAGCGCCAGCCCAACGCGGATGCCAAATTCAATCGCCCGTTGGTTGACAACCGGCAGCGTCCCCGGCAGACCGAGCGAAACCGGATCAACGGCGGTATTCGGCTCGGCTTCCACACTGTCCACCACCGGGCAGGTGGAAAACATCTTGCTTTCGGTCAGCAGTTCGGCATGGACTTCCATACCGATGATCGGCGTCCAGTCGCTTGCGGGCATGGGTGCTGTTGTCCTGTTGGGTGCGGATAATCAGGTTGGAATTATAACACACAGATTCACTGTGTTGACTGCGGTGTGCCATCTACACATAGCGGTGACACGTCGTAAGATGCGCGCTGTCCACAGGTGAGTTCAGGCACGTAACGGTTTTCAAGTGTCCATGCCTGCAATTGTTCTAGGTTGTCAATGCGCCATTGGATGATTCGGTTATCCGCGCTGGAAAGCATCGATTGACCATCAGGACTGATTGCCACATCGGTAATATAGAATGCAGACACTTCAAAACGGCGTAATATGCCGCCTGTCGCCACATCCCACAAAATAAGTGTTTTATCTTCAGAACCAGAAAGGATGGATTTTCCATCAGGGCTAAAGACCACGCTTCTGACCACTCCAGAATGCCCCTCGAACCGACGTTGCAGCATTCCTGTCTCGATATTCCATAAGATCAGTGTATTATCCGATGAGCCGGAAACAAGTGAATGACCATCAGGACTGATTGCCACACTAAAAATATCATTGGAGTGACCTTCAAATTGGCGGATAAGAGTGCCGGTTGCTACATCCCACATCCTGACTGAAGGGTCGTCTGAGCCAGAGAAAATGTAACGTCCATCAGGGCTAAATGCTGCGCTCGTGATATAAAAAGGTTTTGCTTCAAAACGGCGCAAATTATTGCCGGTTACAACATCCCATAAAATCAGGCTGCTATCTGCTGAGGCGGAAAGCAATGACTGACCATCAGGACTGAAAGCAACACACCAAATACCATCGGAATGCCCTTCAAATTGCCGGATGAGAGTTCCAGTTGCCACATCCCAGAGAAGGAGCATGTCGTCATCAGCGCCCGACAGCACGAATTGACCATCAGGGCTGAAAGCTACACTCGTAACACTTTTAGAATGACCTTCAAAACGGCGTACCATATTGCCCGTCGCTATATCCCATAGAATCAATGTTTTATCGTTAGAACCAGAAATGGCGAATTGACCATCAGGACTGAATGCCACACTCAATACGATATTGGAATGTCCCTCAAACAGACGAATCACACTTCCCGTCGCTATATCCCACAGAATCAATGTTTTATCCCATGAGCCGGAAATCACTGACTTTCCATCAGGGCTGAACGCCACCGCCCACACAACATTAACATGCCCATGAAAGCGACGAGTAAGATTGCCGGTCGCCAAATCCCATAAAATCAGCGTCTGATCATCGGAACCAGAGATGATTGAATGACCATTAGGTGCAAAAGCTATACTATTAATACGACTGGAATGTCCCTCAAATTTACGAATGGAATTGCCTGTTACAGCATCCCACAATATCAGCCCGGCATCTCTTGAACTGGAAAGCACAGATTGTCCATCGGGGCTGAATGCCACATTCGTAACACCTGTAGAATGACCTTCAAAGTCACGGATAATATTCCCTGTGGCTATATCCCATAAAATCAGAGTTTTGTCACCGGAAGTGGTCGTTAGGTCCCCAGCGCCAGAAATAATTGATTTTCCATCAGGGCTAAAGGCTACACCATTGACACCCCATAAATGGCCTTCAAAGCGGCGGATGATATTGCCTGTGGCTGCATCCCACAGCATTAAAATCT